>JAJZXB010000001.1 GCA_021846395.1 Thermoplasmata archaeon
GGAGAACACCAGATAAATGATTATAAAGCCCTTTCATATATTCCAGTTGTTCTTTAGACAGGGACTTTTCTTGTTTGTACAAAAGATTGTGTTCTGACTCCATCCACAGGTGTTGTACTATCCCCATACATTGAATCTCAAGGTTGATACTGTCATACTTCTTGGGAAACTGTAATTTGAAATGAAATGCTTTATACCCACTCTCATTGCTTTTCACGTCGTTCATGACCAACGCTTTAAAACCATGTTCACGAACCAAAAAATTGGTGATAAAGTCCACCTGAATTGGTTCAGTGTTTGGAAACCTAAGAAATATCAATCTTAATCCTACAAGGTCCGAGATCCCTTTTTCGTTCACAAACAGATTGTCTGATAGACTCTCTTGGGAGACGAAATCTGTAATTTTTTCATCCCCTTCTCTTAATTTTCTGTGAACCTTTCCCAGTAAGGAGGGAAGAGATTTAGGTCTTGATCTAACAAAGGGAACATCCTCCCTACTTGCAAAGAACTCCTCTGCTAGACCAGATATCTCGGCCTCCGCTTCCAATAATATTTTAAACCGTTTTGAATAGATATCTTTAACCCAAGATTCCCATTTATCTTTTGATCCCACTCAGAACACCCTTGTTGTTTACTTGGAGTGTGTTGTTTGGGCGTGGGTAGACGACAAGAAAGTTGGGGGAGGAAATCGCTCCGTGTAAATCCTCACATTGAATTTCTCATTATCCTTGATCACTTTTTTTCTAACCATTTCACTTAGTTTATCCTCTACTATCTTCACCTTTTTGTCAGGTTTCAAGGATGTTTCATCAACATCAATAAAGGCTATGACTTTCTCATTAAACGAAAAAACTATCCTTCCAGCCACCGATCTATTGTGTGTAGTAGTTTTATTAGTCATAGTTCCCATGACCTTAGATAGTGTTTTTTGCATAAAAATATTTGCATTTTACCTATGCCGGACATGTGTGCCGTCAATGGTAAGTACCCATGAGTGAAAAATTTCAACGTAGAAATAATTGAAAATCACTAGCTTGAACATGAGTGAACCCAAAATTAGCATTGTGAAGTGGTTTCACAGTAATGGGATGAATGGATATGTCGAAGCACGCCAAGGAGGGCATATGACTAGCCAATGTATGTTTGATATCTGAAATACCTGTTTATCCAAATAGCAGCGGGTAAATGCATTTCAGTGATGAGTCGTATGGAGTTATCTGGACTGCAAAACAACATGCTGCAACGAAAGCGAACGAGATATATCACCGCAAGTCTAATGGGAAGGCTGAACCCTTTTCGGAAAGGTGAGGACTATTAAAGAAGTAATAGGCAACAGAAAAGAGGATGGTTATGACCAGTTTAAAATTGCACATTCCCTGTAATTGCCTTATTATTAAAAAATAAGCATTTTCCTGAGTTGTTAGGAACTGACAAATTAAAAAGATTCTAAAATACTGATATTTCTAGAAATTCTCAATAATAAGCACACCATAGGTATAAATAGTAAAGTTAAAATTTAATATGTTAATGTTGCCATATGGAAATAAGGAAAGAAATATTTATGGATGGAGATAAGAAGTATGACTATTATCCACTTAGACAGTTGTATGATCACTATGATATTGAGAATCTTCCATATTCATTCAAGATTTTGTTAGAAAACATTCTCAGAAATTTTGATAATGAGGATATTGACGAAAAGTCTCTGGAAAATGTGGCAAATATGAAGACTGGAAGCGAAATGGCATTTAAGCCTTCCAGAGTTATTTTCCAGGATTATACAGGTGTCCCAATACTTGTTGATTTGGCTGCCATGAGATCATATTTAAATGAAAATGGAATCAATCCTGAGAAATTAAATCCAAGTACACAATCCGATCTTGTCATCGACCACTCCGTCATTGTTGACTCATTCAGGGATTCGAATCCTGAAGAGCCATTGATAATAAACATGAAAGATGAATTTGGAAGAAATATTGAAAGGTATAATTTTCTTAAATGGTCAAAGGAATCATTTGAAAATGTTCGAATTGTACCGCCAGGACATGGTATAGTACATCAGATAAATCTTGAGTATTTATCTTCAGTTGCAGTGAGAAAGAATGGGTTAATATATCCAGAAAGCTTGATTGGAGCCGACTCTCATACAACAATGATAGGTGGGATTGGTGTACTTGGCTGGGGAGTTGGTGGTCTTGAGGCAGAAGCATCAATGCTCAATGAACCCTATTTTATGACTGTTCCTGAAATAGTTGGAGTTAATGTAAAAGGAGATATTAGTGAAGGCATAACACCAACAGATGTTGTTCTTCATATAACCAAAAAATTGAGAAACAGCAATGTGGTTAATAAATTTGTAGAATTCTTTGGCGATATTGAAAAATTAACCGCCCAGGATCGTGCAACAATATCAAATATGGCTCCCGAATATGGGGCTACAATAGGATATTTCCCAGTTGATGAAGAAACGTTAAAATATATAAGCGGAACAAATAGAAACGCAGATATTGTTGAAAAATACTTTAAGGAGCAGGGATTATTTTACAATGGGCCTAAAAAATACAATGACGTTGTTGAAATTGACCTGTCGGAAATTAAAAGTGCAGTTGCAGGACCAAAAAACCCTGATGAACTGGTTCAGCTTACCGAACTGAAGAAAACTACAGATTCATTTATAGGCGGTGAAAAGAAAGGAAATATTGTTGAAAATGGCTCCGTTGTAATAGCAGCAATAACTAGCTGTACCAACACTTCTGATCCTACAGTTATGCTTGGCGCAGGAATTCTTGCCAAAAAAGCATATGAAAATAACCTGGTTTCAAAGGATTATATAAAAACCAGCCTTGCACCGGGGTCAAGGGTTGTTACTGAATATTTAACAAGAGCAGGTTTACTGGAATATCTGAATAAAATAGGATTTGATATTGTGGGTTATGGTTGCACAACATGCATTGGAAATGCAGGACCACTGATTCCTGAGGTTCAGGACGACATTCTGAAGAATGACATAAAAACATTTGCAGTACTTAGTGGAAATCGTAATTTTGAAGGGAGGATAAATCCTTATATTGCTGGAGCTTTTCTGGCTTCACCCATTCTTGTTGTTGCTTTTTCAATAGCAGGAAGAATAGATATGGATTTTGATAATGAGCCCGTTGGTTTCAACGGTGATAAACCAGTATATTTAAAGGATATCTGGCCGACATCAGAGGAAATAAAGGAATTCATCCACCTTGCAATGGATCCAGAAGCGTATAAAAAACAGTATTCGGAAGTATTTGATGGTGATTCAAACTGGAATTCATTGAGTGCAACCAAGGGAACATTATTTAATTTTGATGAAAAATCCACATATGTGCTGGAACCTCCGTGGATGCATATGGAAAAAACATCAGATATAATAAATGGCAGGATATTTGCAGTATTCGGTGATAAAATCACAACTGACCACATTTCTCCTGCCGGGCCAATCACCAGAGATTCTGTTGCAGGAAAATACCTATCATCTCTTGGCGTTTCTGAAATGAATACCTTCGGTGCCAGAAGAGGAAATCACGAGGTTATGATGCGCGGTGGCTTTTCAAATCCAAAAATAAGAAACCTGATGGTAAATCATACTGGAGGAAATACTGTGCATTTCCCTTCAGGAGAGGAAATGTCATTCTATGATGCTTCAATAAAATACCAGGCGGAAAATGTACCTCTTGTAATATTTGCAGGAAAGCAGTATGGTTCAGGAAGTTCAAGGGACTGGGCATCAAAGGTCACATCCCTGATGGGAGTTAAGGCAGTTATAGCGGAAAGTTTCGAAAGAATACATAGAAACAATCTGGTTGACATGGGAGTAATACCAGTAAAAATAGATAAAATGCCGGAATTAAAAGGTGACGAAATAATAAATATCAGCGGAATAAATGATATAACAAAAAACAAAAAGCTTGAAATAAGAATTAATGATAAAAGCATCGAGGGTACGGCACTTATCTACACCAATGCAGAATTGAATTATATAAAAGAAGGGGGAATATTAAAATATATAGTGGATGGTATTAAAAATAATTAATCCACCTTTGCATATATTTTTATCAATTCGCGGAAGCCAAGATCCTTGTAGAAATTTACTGCAATTATGTTCATTGATGGAAATTCTGCGGTTATCATTTTTATCTCTCTTTTATTTACAATTTTTTTGAATTCATCTATAAGTGCAGACCCTGCTCCACGAGCTCTAAATTCTGGCATAATATAAAATTCACGAATTCTTGCCTCATATTTTGGATCGTAATAAATCCTGAAAATGATATCTGAAATTAGAATGCCTGCAATTTTGTTATTGCTTTCAATAACAAGAGCTATATGATTTTCCTTATCATCTATAATTTTATCCAGTTTACCCTTAATTTCAGCCTCATTTCCAGAAGATACTTTCAATGCATAGTCAAATTCAGCATTCAGGTTCTTTAATCTTAAAAGTTTATCCATTACCTCATCCATATCATTTTTTTCCATTTCCCTTATTTTGTAATTCACCATAATCAACCTCACTTCTCATCAAATAGTTTGTTATATATCTTTCTGTTGCTTTCTATTATTTCGGTTGCAGTTCTTAAAAATCCTGCCTGAGTATCTGTCCTTCTCGCCAGTTTGGACTCGACTGTTTTTCTTGCGACAATTGAAGCAATCTGTGGAAACAGTTCCAGATCATCCATTGTTGGAACAATATGATCATAATCGGGATTTTCAACATAGTCTGCTATTCCATTTGATGCCGCCACCATTATGCCAAAATTAACCCCTTTTGATCTGGCATCAAGAACACCTCTGAACACTCCAGGAAAAACCATACTGTTATTTATTTGATTGGGAAAATCGCTTCTTCCCGTTGCCACAATTTTTGCACCGGCGTTTTTTGCATCCTGTGGCCAAATTTCCGGTAAAGGATTCGCAAGGGCAAACACAACCGGTTCTTTGTTCATTAATTTTATCCAGTCACTTTTAACTGTACCCGGTTCTGATTTGGATGCAGATATAACAATATCAGCTCCTTTAAATGCGTTGGAAACATCTCCAGTTACCCTGTCCCCATTTGTTTCAAGAGCTATTTTGTATTTCCATGGATTTTTCAGCATAAGAGAATCGATATCCTTCCTTTCCGGTTCAAGAATACCACGTGAATCAACTGCAATCATATTTTTCTTACTGAATCCTGCAGATTCAAAGAGGTACATGGCTGCTATGTTGGCAGCTCCTGCGCCATTGAAAACAACTCTTGCATCTTCCTTCTTTTTATTTACGAGTCTCAGGGAATTAATGGCTCCAGCAAGTATAATTGAGGCTGTGCCAAGCTGATCATCATGCCATACAGGTATTGACATCTGTTTCTGAAGGCTTTCCAGTAAGAAGAAGCATCTCGGTGATTCAATATCCTCAAGATTATACCCTCCAAAATAGGGCTCTATTGCTCTGGCAGCTGTTATGAACTCATCATTATTTTTTACGTTTAATGGAATTGGTATGGCATTTACACCGCCTAAATAATTAAAAAGTAATGCTTTTCCCTCCATAACCGGTATTGCGGCATGAGGCCCTACATTTCCAATGCCCAGAACCCTTGTGCCATCAGTTAAAATAGCGACAGAATTCCATTTTCCTGTTAAATCATATACAAGGTCATCATCGGATGCAATTTTTTTGGATACTGCAGCTATTCCTGGCGTGTATAAAACGGAAAAATCATCAAGACCGTGAATGGGAACCCGGGGTAAAGTCCTGATTTTACCCTTATATTTTTGGGATGTATCAATTGCGATTTTATCGTAATTGTCAGTTCGTTCAGAATCCTTCATTATCATAAAAATGAATATAAGTTTTATATTAAAACTTTACCCTAATTATTAAATATAATTTTTATCAATTGTCGAAATACTTCTGAATTATTATGCATTAGACGTATGTGGAAAATTAAATATTTTTATCACAATATGTTTCATAATGTATTTTATATGTGTTATTTTATTTAATGGTCATAAATAGATATATATAAGATACTTCCTTATGCAACTATGATAATTTCACTTCAGATTAATGCAGATAGAATGGATTTTGTAAACACACAGTATGTGGAAAAATTTGAAAACTTCCTGGGGCAAAAAATATATCCGGGCTATAATGAAAATGCTGACATAATAGTTTTTTCAGGAATACCTAAAATTGGAAATAAGGTTGTTTTCATGCAAAGCCTGTCGGCTGGAGTTAACCATCTTGATTTTAAAAAAATACCAGAAAACATTGTTGTTTCAAGCAATGCAGATGCCTATTCATTCCCGGTTGCCGAACACGTATTTGCCCTGTTGCTTTCACACCTAAGAAGTATATGCACCCATGATTATGAAATAAAACACGGAGTTTATCAACGCAATAGATACATGACACTGAATAATATGACAATTGGCATACTGGGATATGGCGGTATTGGAAGGGAGGTTGCAAGACTTGGAAAGGCATTTGGAATGAAAACAATCGGATATAGCAGAACGGAGCATAAGGATAAATTTCTAGATGAATTTTCATTTGATCCGTGCTATGTTCTGAAAAGATCTGATATAAACGTAATATCATTACCTCTGAATAAATATACCGAGAATCTCATTGATGGGGAGAAATTGGAAATGATGAAGGGCAATATACTGATCAATGTTGGTAGATCTAATATAGTTAAAAAGAGAGATATGCTTGATTTTTTGAATGCCAATCCTGAAAAATATTTCCTGACCGATGTATGGTGGAATGAACCACACATTGAGGATAAAATACCTGAAAATGTTCTGGTTACACCACATATGGCAGGCGGGCCTTTGATAAATTATTTTGATGAACCATTGATAAAGGCATTTGAAAATGTTAAAAACTTTATGGAAGGGCATCCAAAAAATGTGGTTAAAAGAGAGGACTATATTTAAACAGATTTAATAAATGTAAAAATCACTTAATAAAAATTATAAATAACATATCTTTATCAGAGTTCATGCAATTATTGATAACATTATTTTCAATAGCAGCTTTAATAGCATTTTTTCATATGCTTGCACCGGATCACTGGCTACCTTTAATACTTTTATCCGCAAAAAGGAAATTTTCAACCACCAGAAAGTATCTCTATTCCCTTGGGATAGGGACCATTCATGCCTTATCTACTATAGCATTGTCGTTTATTGTATCTTTTTTTATTTATTCATATGTTGTAATTGCCATTAAAATCATTATTTATATTGCAATGGCTTTTCTCATAATTATAGGTCTATATTTTATAATAAATGGATACAGGGAAAATGAAATGAACTTTGAATCAAGTAATATTCTTGGGATAAGCATAATTCCTGATATAGCTGTTTTTCCTATTATACTTATTTCCTTTAGGTACAGTTTGTATGACACTGGTGAGATAATTCTATTGTTTTACATTGTATCGATAATTACTTTATTGGCAATAACATATCTTGCCACAATTTCAATTGGTAAATTTTTGCAAAGGATTAAGCCCAAGTATTCTGATTATATTATAGGACTTATTTTGATTTCTCTATCCCTGTTCCTGCTGCCAATAAAATGAATAGGGAAATTTTCATAAATATGATAAATAATTAATTTTTTTCTTAAAAAAGCCCATTAATACTTATGATTTCACAATTTTATACGAAATATTCACAAACTTTTATATAGATGCTACTGATTAAACCTAATGGGCGTTAACGAAAACTTTGAAACTACAAAAACAGGTTTGAAACGAGGAATAACAACGCATGAAGCAATAATGTTTGGCGTAGGCGGTGCCGTTGGGTCTGGTATATTATTTGCAGCTGCTGGAGGAACATCCTATGCAGGTCCTGCAGTAATAATATCATGGGTTTTAACAGCAATTTTTATTGTGCTTGTAACACTGCCATTCGCGGAATATTCAGCGATGTTTCCAAGATCCGGTATAAGTGCGAGAATAGCATATTATTCATATGGTTCATATGGTGGTTTTATTTCTGGCTGGGCTCTTTTTATATGGGCGGTAACAATTCCTGCCATTGAGGCTGTTGCGGTATCAACATATGCATCGTTTTATTTTCCATTTTTATATGATTCAACGACGGGTATATTAACTGGTTATGGAATACTTTTATCGGCTTTGTTGATGATAGGTTTCCTTTTCCTTAACTTGAGGGGAATATCACAGTTTACAAAATTCAATAAAATATGGACATGGATAAAAATAGCGATAGTTGTTGCATTTGTTATCATACTGCCATTATTCATATTCCATCCATCTGATTTCACTTCACCAACATTTTTACCATCTGCTGGTGGAATATTCATAGCTATCCCTGCATCTGGTATTTTATTCTCATTTGGAGGATACAGGCAGGTTGCAGATATGGCTGGCGAGGTGAAAAACCCAGCAAAAACAATGCCAAAAATTATTGGCTCAGTTCTTGCAATACAGAGCGTATTGTATATTGCCATGGCGATTGTTATAGTGGGTACCGTCAACTGGAACGGTTTTGGCAAACCTGTTGGCGACTGGGCATACGTTGGCAGCTTATCATCACCATTGGTTAATATAATACATGGGAACTTAGGATCAGTGAGCCCGGGAGTTGCATCTCTTCTTGCAGTTATGATAGCAATATTTTTTATTTTTGCCATTATATCTCCCGGTGGGACATTGGGTGTATATCTAACTGGAGCAAGCAGAATTATATTTGGATTTGCAGAAGAAGGAGCATTGCCAGGCATATTTAAGAGAACAACAAAATCAGGTGCACCAATTCTGGCAATAATACTTGCAGTTATTTTAGGCTTAGTATTTTTGGTTCCATTGCCATCATGGTATGAACTGGTTGACTTTGTGGTTGTGGCGGCCGTTGCCAATTTCGCTATTGCTGCAGTTTCATTGCCCGTATTAAGAAAATTATATCCCGATGTTGAAAGGCCCTTTAAAATTCCATACCCAATGTTATGGTCATTTGTTGCTTTTATAATAGGTACATTCTTAATATACTGGGCTACATATCCAATAACTTTATATGCTCTGGGTGCAACACTGGCAGGGACACTGGTATTTTTATACCACGCTTACAACAAAAACTGGAAGGGTTTGAACTTAATGAATTCAATATGGATACCTGTATATCTTATTGGGATGATTCTGCTCTCTTACATTGGAGGAACACCAACGGGCGGTTTAAATATACTTGCATATCCATATGATTATGTTGTTGTTCTAATATACGCAGCCATATTTTACGTAATAGCAATAAATTCTGCACCAAAGGAAAAAATAATGGAATCAACTGCACTAGAGGATTAAATATTTTTAAAAACATATAAATATATTTTTTTATTGTTTACATATGTTAAAAACAATTTTAAATCTTGATATTATAGATACCCACACAGAAGGTGAGCCAACTATACATAACGCAATAATTAATACCGCATGTTTTAACTTTTTACATGGCAAAGTGTTTCCAGGGCAGAATTTTCATTGGCCCACAATAAGAACTGTTTTGCAACAATCTTCACCATGCCATTCAGGTCAGGGAAATACTGGTTGTGCAGCCTTAACTTCTTAAGCAGTTTCCATACCCTCTCTATGGGATTAAGCTCTGGAGAATATGGTGAAAGGAAATCGAGAGATATTATGTCATTGTGTTCTACCAGCCATGGTTCAAGCAGCTTTGCATGGTGGTACCTTGCATTGTCAAGCACCACCTGCATTTTCTTGCATTTTCCCCTTTTGGCAAGAATATTGAGGAACTTTAAGAATGTTTGTGCATTGAACTTCTTTGAAAACATTCCAACAAACTCCCCGTTTCTAATGTTCACTGCACCGAATATGCTGATACCTTTTCTTGTTGGCTCCTGCAGTGCAACAGGATCCTTTTCCTCTGGAGGTATCCACATAGCAAGCCTTGTGCCATTCTGGTAGAAATGGCATTCATCCAGTGACCATATATCTGTATCCTCCCTTTCTAGGTCTTCTGAGAGTTTTTTTTAAAGGTATCCTTTTTTACAGGATCACCCTTTGCAATTAATGGCCTCGGTTTCCTCATCCTGAACCCAAGCCTGTGGAATACCATCTGGCATGCCCTCACACTGAGTTCCTTATGGTACTTCTCATAAATATGGTGCTTCAGCAGTTTTCCATCCCAGAGGTTCTGTTCATAATTGAATTCCTTTGGATTCTTCCGGAGATCGCCATCAATTTCATCCATTTCCTGTAGTGTAAGCTTAGAAGGCCTTCCATTCCTCTTTCCTTCCCTGAGTGCATTGAAACCGCCGGTATTGAATTTTTTCACCCATATTTCCAGGGTTTTTGGGTCTTCTCCAAGGATCCTGCCTGCTTCATAGCAGCTCATTTTTTCACTCACGAGCAGGATTCCATGCAAACGGTGGTCATACCTTGATTCGTCAGAGCGTGATATCTCATTCCGTATTGCTACCGCCTGTTCCTCTGCATTTATGATTTCCAATTTTCTCATAACTATATAACGGAAAGAACTATTTAACATATACGGTATTACTTATTTCGCTATGTATAGAATTATTTTCTGGAACAAGATACCTGTGGGCATAACATCGGTAGAAGAGATATATGAATATTTTAAAGGTAATTACGACAATATAAGGAAATTAATGTTGCTTGAACCAAGGGGGCACAAGGATCAATTTGGAGCTGTTATATTTCCTCCTGTAAACGAAAATTCAGACTATACTTTATTATTCTTGACAACATCTGGCTATCTGGATATGTGTGGGCATGCCACAATCGGAGTAAGCACAGTTTTGGCCTCTCTGGGGCATGTTGAAATTATGGAACCGTATACAAAAATAGTGTATGATACAATGGCAGGAAAAATTGAAGCTAAAGTTAACATTAAGGATGGCAATATAATAAATGTTTCAATTATAGACGTTGAATCCTATTTTCTTGAAAATGAAAATATATATTTAAAACCACTGAATAAAAATATTGCCGTGGACATATCTTACGGTGGAAATTATTATGCCATAGCGAAATCTGAGGATATTGGTGTGGAACTGAAGGTAGAAAATATTGATAAATTAATTTATTATGGAAATTTAATAAGAGAGAGTGTATATGCAAATTTAGTGAAAATGGATAAAGGTATAAAATATCCCCTTGCCATGATTACCGGAAATTCCAGAGAAAAAAATATCTATAAAAGTATTGTTTTATTTTCAAAAAATAGTTTTGACCGTTCTCCATGTGGTACAGGCACTGCAGCAAGAGCAGCATTATTATATCATGAAAATATAATTGGGAATAATGAATCCTTTATTCATGAATCAATAATAGAAACAAAATATAACTGCAAAGTTATCGATATAAGAGATGATGGGGATCGGATAAAAATTGTTCCTGAAATAACAGGAAGGGCGTGGATAACACAATTTTCAAAGTTAATCATAGATCCTGAAGACCCTTTCAGATCCGGTTTCATTATATAATTTCGAAAATGTTAAAAAATTTATAAATCGAATATCAGAAAATAAGAAAGGGATTTTTGACATTTAAAAAATAAAAACGAAATACCTATAATTAAGTTTTTATCTTAATATACAATGTACCTTTAAGTGTTAAAATTGTTAAATTTTGAAAATATGAATATATCCGATAATATAAAAAAATCATTGAAGTCGATGCGATTTACTGAACCAACGGCTGTACAGTCCAGTTCAATACCTGTGATTATGCAATCAAAGGATGTTATTATAAGATCCAAAACAGGCTCAGGAAAAACGGCAGCATACATGATTCCCATTATGAATTTTATTGAAAATATCAAGGGAAATTATGCAAAGTCATTAATACTTTTGCCCACAAGGGAGCTCGCGCTACAAACGTTAAAAGTTGCCGACAGAATGACAAGATTCAACGGTAAAAAATCCGCAGTTGTTTATGGGGGAACATCATATGAAAAACAGTTACGCGAAATATCAGGTGCAGATCTAATTATTGGCACTCCGGGAAGAATTCTGGACCTTATTAATCAGAAGCGCCTCAACTTATCAAAAATAAACTTTCTCGTTCTTGATGAAGCCGATTTAATGTTTGATATGGGATTTATAGATGATATTAAAAAGATTATAAAGCACACACCGGAAAACAGGCAAACCATTTTGTTATCAGCAACAATGCCACAATCAATTAAATCACTGGCAGTTAAATTCATGAATAAGCCGGAATACATCATTTCTGGAGAAAAAGAAACTATTCCAGAATCTATCAGGCATATGTATACAATATCAGAAAAATATAATAAGTTTTCAACTCTATTATCCTACTTAAATGAAGAAAATACAAAAAAATCAATAATATTTGTTAAAACTCAAAAAACAGGCAATCTTCTGAATTCAATTTTAGACCAGACTGGATTTAAAAATATACTAATACATGGTGGAATGAAGCAGAGGTCAAGAGAACGTGCCATAAATGATTTCAGGCATATGGAACATGGTACACTCGTGGCTACAAATGTGGCTGCTCGCGGACTTGATATTGCGGATGTAACGGACATTGTTAACTTTGATGCCCCCGACAATATTGAGGTTTACACTCACAGGGTTGGAAGATCCGGTAGAATGGGAAGAAATGGCAGAGCATTGACCATATTTGACGAAGGTGATACCGGCATGATACGCAATATCCAGAAAATTGATAAAATAAATATGGAAAAAATAAACATACCTGTTGATGAGAGATTTATTGGAATGAATTTTGGGAAGATGATAAAGGAGTATAGAAGGCATGAAGAAGATTATGCTGATAAAAAAGTGAATACCAATAATTACCATAGAAGAACCGATTCGGGTACACATTTTCACAATAAAAGATATTCGCATAATAAAAATTCATCGTATAATTAAAATTATATTTTTATTGCATACTTGAGTGTCATGATTTAATAATATAATTATTTATTGTGTAATTCCATTCTGCATGATCTTGACTTTGATTTACTTGAAAATGACAAAAAAATATCGAATATTAAGGAATTTCTCATAAATTTTGGGTATAAATCAGAGATTAAAATTGAGGGTGAACATGAAAATAGTCTAAGGTTTAGAATTCTTATTAATGGCCCCCTGTATAAAAATAAAAGGGAAACCATGTGCAGGATAATTATAGATTTTAGTGAGAGGGAAAAACCTTTGATTAAGCCGGTATTAAATACCTACTATTCGCTGTATAATGATGTACCACCATTTCAGATATGGTCACTTGATTTAAAAGAAATTCTTGCTGAAAAAATCAGAGCTTTGGTGACAAGAAAAAAGGCACGAGATCTATATGATATAAATTTCCTATTGAAAAAAAATGTTGATACTGACATAGCCATTGTTAATAAAAAACTGGAATATTATGGTTTAGGTTTCTCTGAGGATTTAATAAATAGTGCATTAAGAGATATCAATTTTAAATGGGTACCTGAATTAAAGAATTTTACAAATAATCTGGAGGATTTCCATACTGTTTCATTATATGTTTCGAATGAAATAATTAAAATGCCAATATAAAATCTATATCTGTAACTTAAATTTCAATATAGTTTTGACCTGAGGCATAATTGTATTGCATATACAAATGAAAATAATACATGCACCAATTACACTCTTTTGGAAATTTAGGAACAATTCCTCAACATACAACTGGTCCCCCTTAGGGATAGTGGATGAGATAGGAAGCCCAAAAGATTTAAATGTGAGGATGTTCACTATATCTGCCCCCTGTGTTGTATAAAAGGAAACGGCATTAAGCTAATATTTATATTGCTGTTTACAATACGTTTAGAAAGTGAAGGAGGATTAATATGGAAAACACATACATAAAATTTGAAGCTCCCGAATCGTTAGAAAAAGAGACTCTTGATTTTGTAGAGAATTCTTACAGGTCAGGTAAAATAAAGAAGGGAACAAATGAAGTTGTCAAGTCAATTGATAGAGGAGAAGCCAAACTGATAGTTATTGCAGAGGACGTATCACCAGCGGATGTTGTGTTTTATTTGCCAACATTGTGTGATGAAAGAAAAGTTCCGTATACATATGTTAAGAATAAAAACGACCTTGGCATTAAGGTTGGCATAGCATCTGCAGCCTCAATAGCGATCGTGGATTTTGGAAAAAATGAAGATGCATATAAGACGATAATAACCGAAATTAATGACGTCAAAGCAGGAAAGAAGATTGAGAAGAAGGAGAAAAAGAAGGAAGTAACAGAAGAATCCAAAGAAGAAACGCCAAAGGAAGAAAAAGAAACCGTGAAAAAGGCTGAAAAAACTGAAGAAAAAAAGAAAGCACCAAAATCCAAAGCAAAAAAGCCAAGGCAGCCAAAGGAAAACAAAGAAGAGAAATCAGAAGAGTGATCTAAATGGATGATGATGCTACACCTGCAGAAGTTGTGGAATTAATGGGTAGAACCGGAATGACCGGTGAAGCCACCACAGTTAAAGTTAGAGTTCTGGCTGGGAAGGATCAGGGAAGAATCATAGCAAGGAATGTTCTTGGTCCTGTAACAGTTGGTGATATTTTAATGCTCAGGGAAACCGCAAGGGAAGCAAGAAGGCTTTCAATAAGGTGATTTAAATGGAAAATAGAAAATGCACGTTTTGTGGGCATGATATTGAACCCGCATCAGGTATAATATACGTAAGAAGAGATGGAGCGATAATGAATTTCTGCTCAAAGAAATGCAAGGTCAATATGATAAACCTTAAAAGAGCTTCCAGAAATACAAAGTGGACTAATGAGTATCACCGGATAAAGGATATGAAAAAGGCGTGAATATGGAACGAACACTTATACTTATAAAGCCCGATGGCGTATCACGCAAACTTGTTGGAAACGTTATTTCCCGATTTGAAAATAAGGGTCTTAAATTAATAGCCATGAAATTGATGAAAGTATCCCGAGAAAAAGCCGAATTGCATTACAGTGTCCACAGTTTAAAACCATTCTTTTCCGGGTTGGTTTCATATTTGATATCAGGACCAATAGTAGCAATGATCTGGGAAGGGGATAATGCAATAATTTCATGCAGAAATATATGCGGATCCACAGATGGCTCTCAGGCTTCTCCAGGCTCAATTAGAGGAGATTTTTCATTGAATATTGAAGAAAATATTGTGCACGCTTCGGATTCCCAGGAGTCATACATTCACGAATACCCAATATTTTTCAACAATAATGAAATAATGGAATAGGGGTATGGAATCAACTAAAAATAATTTTAGGGAACCCATTGTTTGTGTACTGGGTCACGTTGATCATGGAAAAACCACATTGCTGGACGATATCAGAGGAACTGCCGTAGCAAGAAAGGAAAGCGGAGGAATTACACAGAAAATTGGCGCTACAGATATAGACAGAAAGACACTTCAAAATGAAATCAAAGTGTATTTCAGTAAAATGCCAGTTATGATACCGGGACTCCTTTTCATTGATACTCCCGGGCATGTTGCTTTTTCAAATATGCGTGCCAGGGGTGGAGCACTTGCAGATATAGCCATTCTGGTTATTGATATAAATGAGGGGCTTAAACCACAGACAATAGAATCCATAGATATTTTGAAGAAATTTAAGACTCCATTCATAATAGCCGCCAATAAAATAGATTTGATACCATATTTTGTTTCCAAGAAGGATAAACCATTTTATGAGGTTTTAAAAGTACAGAGAGATGAGTATAAAAATGAATTGGACAACAGAATATACAAAATAATCAACCAGCTGTATGTTCAGGGAATATCATCTGACAGATATGATCATATAACCGATTTCGGCAAGACATTTGCAATTGTTCCCATAAGTGCAAAAATGAACATTGGCATTCCTGATATACTTATGGTTCTTACTGGTTTGGCCCAAAAATTCCTTGAAAATGATATAAAATTTGAGAGTAATGGCAGTCGAGGTTCCGTAATTGAAGTAAAAAAGGAAGAGTCACTTGGCACAACTCTGGATACAATTCTATACCAGGGCACTCTTTCAAGAGGGGACAGCATTGCCTTAAACACCTCAAGCGGGCCACAGGTTACTAAAATAAAAGCTATACTTATAAACTCATCAAAGAGAGGTACAATAGAGAAGGTCATGGTTTCAGCAGCCGCAGGAATAAGAATACTAATCACTGATAAAATGGACGTAACGCCAGGGACATCTGTTATAAGGCTCGACGATAACAGGGAAGCAATATTTCAAGAACTCATAAAGGAGTCGCAGCCAAACATCAAGCTATCAGAAATGGGCGTAATGGTTAAAGCAGAGGCCCTAGGATCGCTAGAAGCCATTGCATATGAGCTGGAACAGAATAAAATATCAATAAAGGAAGTCCAGATAGGTGATATCACAAAAAAGGACATAATAAATGTATCCACTCTCAATGATCCACTGGAGCACATAATTGTGGGTTTTAATGTAGGCATTTCAAGCGATGCAAGGGATGCAATCCAGTACAATGATATTAAGGTTATAACGGGCGATGTTATATATTCACTGATTGACGAAACCGGTAAATGGCTTGAATCAAGAAAAAGAGAAATAGAGGAAGCAAAGAAAAATAAAAAACCCGTACCGTCAAAATTCATTATCATGCCCGATTATATTTTCAGGGCTGCTAAGCCGGTAATAGTAGGCATTAAAGTACTCAGTGGCAGGGTGAAGGTCGGAGATAAATTAATAACATCTAATAATAAATATGCAGGCACAATAAAAAGCTTGAGGGATGGGGACATAAATAAACCGTTTGCTGATATTGGGTCAGAGATCGCCTGTGCCATAGAAGGAGTAATACTGAACAGGCATATATTTCCAGATGAATCAATATATGTTGATATACCTGAAAGTGTTGCAAAGGAGTTGAAAGACCAGGAAATTAGCCCCGATATAAGGGAAACACTTGATGAAATTATAAAGATAAAGAGAAAGGAAAATCAATTCTGGGGATTTTAAGCAACAGAGTATAATAATTCATAACATTAAAGCATTCTTTTTGGAATGGTGAATTTTTCATCGCCATTATAGGAATATGAATTAAATGTTGTACCACATTTATTGCATGAGTATCTTTTAACAACGTAATCGTTAAATTGCCAATCCTTTATTGACGGGTAGTCTATTTCATTACCACAAACCGGACACTTCATAAACTATCAATGCAATAAAAAATATAAACTTATTTGTAAATTACAGTATAAACAACTAGAATTATCGATAAAATAATCATGAGTACCAGCGAAAAATAGCTGCCTCTGAAATTTAGTTCAAGTGTAAATGCGGCAAGTGAAAAAACGAATGTTTCCTTATATAATGTGCTTCCAGTTATTAGCCCAATGGAGATATTTTTTCTATTTTTGGCAGCTGAAATAATCATCATTGATATTTCTGGAATGGAGCCAAAAATGCCCAGAAGTATATAGGAAGATAGGAAATTATTAATTCCAAAAACATATGAAATTATTGTAGCTGAATTTATCATATTATATGAAGCAATGATTATTACAAGCAATGATAAAAGGCCAAAAATAACTGAATATTCTGAATTTGGTGTTTCTACAATTTCAACATTATCCTCCTCCTTTTTCACCCGGTACATATAGACCAGGAAAATTGCAAGAGTTATAAAGCCAACGTAAAATGGTATTTTTACATAAAATATCGAAAGCATGTATAAAAGTAAAGAACTGCCAACTATTAAGTATGCATCTGTTTTGAAACGTGATATGCCGGATTTGAAATATAATGGTATAATTATGAAAAATGCCAATAAGGTTACGGTATTTGAGCCCTGGATAGCACCGAAACTGATAGATCCATATCCCTGAATTGCAGCCATTAATGACATTGAAACTTCATCAAAAATAGCAGCAAAGCCAGCAATGAAAATGCCAACTGATCTTGAAGATATGGATATTCTGTTGCCAAAATCAGAAGCCACATCCAGAAATATGTCGCTGGCAAAATATATGGACATGATGGACAAAATTATATTGGGAATCAACAGAAGGTTATGAAGGAATGTGATATTATAGAGATAAATAAAAATGTCAATTATTGATAAATAGATAAATGAGATAATAATAAATATTTTTTTGAACATTTATTACAGCATCATTTGTGGGTTTTCAATGGTTACATCATCTTCCACTTTCGATCCTCTTTCAAGCTTTTTATATTCTATATTTGTGGGGTTCAAAACATTCAAAATATAATTAAAGGCCTTATCCGCGTTGCTCCGGTCGCCACATGTATATATATCAAGAGTTACAAGGCCATATTCAGGCCAGGTATGAAACGACAGGTGAGATTCCGCAAGCAATGCAATTCCACTGGCACCCATGGGCCGAAACTGGTAATACTGTGATGATATTTTTGTTAAATTTCCTGCCTTTATTGCATTTTCCATAACTGGTGATATATTATCCAAACTAGATATCAATCCAGCATCTACACCATATAAATCCGCTATTATATGCACTCCTACTACCACTTTCATCGTCCTCCATATTTTTTACACCTCTTTACGTTCACTTAATATTGAAGTCATATTTAAATATTTTTTAAAATAATAAAAAATCATTTTATAAGACTTATTCAATAAATATATGAAAGACTAATTCAATGTATGAATAATTATATTATTATATTTATGTTTATATATTTTTAAACATGTATAAAATTAATCTCTATTTCTGGATTTTTGGTCTGCAATTCCTTTATATTGTTTAGGGCAAAATGAAACAACCTATCAGAAATGATAACGAGAGTGCTGAAACCACGCTTGGCTGCTTCAAAGCTTGATTCTATGGCGGCATATTCAAATTTTACATCAATTTTCCGACTTTCCGTAATTATTCGAGATAATTCCCCCACTATCCCTATAAAATCATAGTTTATATTATTGATTTTTTC
This sequence comes from Thermoplasmata archaeon, assembly GCA_021846395.1. Taxonomy (GTDB): domain Archaea; phylum Thermoplasmatota; class Thermoplasmata; order Thermoplasmatales; family Thermoplasmataceae; genus Acidiplasma. The sequence goes on from JAJZXB010000001.1 coordinate 18,979, forward strand.
AACCACACTGTTTTCATATTCATATATTTTGCCTATTCTTTCAATATTTTCAAGCAAAAGCACCGTAATTTTAGCAGGATTTACCGGTATTATTCCATTAACATCAGTAACGCCGGCACATTGATCCTTCTTTGTTGGTCTTATCGATTTTCCGAATGCCGCTTTTTTACCCTTTTTCGTTGCATGCAGATAGCCATCTTTCATGTACAGGTAAAGCCGGTCTCCCCCATTTACATCATCATCTGAAATGCTTTCCCATATAAGAGAGGCATCAATGTTTATCAGGCTTGAATGAACAAAATTTTCGATATTGTTTAATCCATTATAAAGAAAATCAAAACCACTTTTTGTGATTTTATTATCTGCATCAATATACCTTTTTTCTCTGAGTATTTTTAAATGATATACAACTCCTTGCAGTGTTATATCAAGTTCCTTTGATATTTCAGAAGGGCGATTTTTACCGTTTTTTACATTTAGCAATATCATAAGCTGGGTTATTAATGCCTGTTCTATCTTCATATTTTATCATTGTGTTATATGTTACATTTATTTTATTTTTTGTTTATATTTTACCGTACTGTTTAAGTTTATTCATATACGATATTGTTGATTCTGCGGGATCACTGGATGAAAATATAGATGATACAACGGCCACGCCAGAGATTTTATATTTTAAGAGTTCTTCCAAATTGTTCAAATTAATTCCACCTATTACAAATACAGGAATTTTAATGCCGCCTATATCGTTTAAAATATTTATATCGCACAATGTGGCATCCTTCTTAGTTTCGGTGCTAAAAAACGATCCGAAAGCAACGTAGTCAGCCCCTAATTTTTCATATTCTTTTGCCTTCTTGATATCGCCATATGTTGATACTCCAATAATTCTGTCAGGATATTTTCCTTTAATATAATCAAACGGTACATCATCCCTGCCTATATGAATTCCATCTGCATCTATTATATCCATAAGCACGGGGTCATCATCAACAATCAACGGTATGTTATATTCATCAGCAATCTTTCTAAATTTTTTGCCAGCATAAATCTTTCTGGTGTAGTTGTTGGATTTATCCCGGTATTGAAGTATGGATGCCCCATGTTCTATGGATATTCTTACTATGTCAAATATACCATCATCCATGTAATCTGGAGTTACCAGGTAGAGTCCTTTCAAATTCACGACAGTCCCCTGTTTATACCATCAGATATGGCACCCCAGAACTGGTCGCTTTCAGGATGGATATCAACGTAGGCCCCCTTATCGTGCATTTTAATTCCAAATGAGCGATCTTTTATTTCACCAATTATTCTGGATTCAATGTTATTTTCATTCAGTATTTTCAAAAAATCCTGTGCATATTTTTCATTAACTGTGATAAGCAGGGTCCCTTCACTGATGGATCTCATGGGATCAATATTGAAAAGCTCGCATACTTTTCTAACAGAGCCATCTATTATTATGTCGTCTCTGTTTATGGAAAGCCCATTATTCGATGCTATTCCAATCTCATAAATTGAGTTCATCAGGCCCCCCTCAGTTGCATCATGCATTGAGGTAATTTTTGTCCTGATCCCAAAATCCATTGCCAACTGTTCTTCCTTTATGCACGTCATACTGTAAAATAAATCATTCAATTCATTGAATGTTTCAATGCCAAGTTTTGATTTTATATATTCTGGAAACGTATATGACAGAATACATGAAGCTTCAAGCCCGCACGTTTTTGTCATAATTATCCTGTCGCCAACCTTTGCATCTCTGGTTGTAATGTATTCATCTCCAATTCCCAGAAGAGTCACCCCACCCAGCATGGGATAATCAGTGTTCCCATATCTTGCGGTGTGCCCTGCGACAATTTCTATGCCATATTTTTTTGATTCATTATTCATAACATTCCAAATTTTATTGAAATCCTCATCGGAAATACTCAGGGGCAAATTTAAATCAATGCTCATATAATCAGCCCTTATTCCGGAGGTATACAAATCCGACAGCAATATGTGAAATGCAAACCAGGCAGCTTTTTCAAATCCAAAGGTTTTGTCTATGTAAAGCGGATCTGTAGTAATTGCCATGTATTTGTTTCCAATTTTTATAATTCCAACATCAACCCCATTTTCAGGTTTGACAATGACTTCCTCTCTTTCCTTGCCGATTCTATTTATAATATTTTTTTCAAAAAATTCTCTTGATATTTTACCAATCATTTTATCACCCAGAATTGATTTAATGGGCCATACCCTTTGCCCATTGGAAATGAGTTTTTTATGGCCCCTTCAATGTATTTTTTAGCCAGTTTTATGGATTCATTCAGGTTATATCCATGGGCAAGGTAGGATGCAATGGATGCTGATAATGTGTCACCGGTTCCATGAGTGTTTTTTGTATCTATCCTTTTATTTTTGAAATTAAAAAATTCCTCCCCATTGTAAAGAAGGTCATCTGAATAGTATGAGGAACTGTGCCCACCCTTGATAAGTATATTTGTCCCTATTTTTTCATAAATAGATTTGGCAGCTGATTTGATATCATTCCTGTCTTGAATTTTAACATCGGATAAAATCTGAGCCTCAGGTATATTTGGCGTGATCAAATATGCAATTTTCATGAGTTTATTTACCATTGTTCCAATGGCATCATCCTTTAAAAGCCTTACATTTGTTTTTGAAATCATTACAGGGTCAACAACTATATTTTTTACGCTGTATTGAGTGAATTTGCTGGCAACTTCATCAATTATACTGGAAGAATAAAGCATGCCGGTTTTTGCAGAATCAGTTCCAATATCATCCAGTATTTCATCAAACTGGTCATCGATAAAATTAAGGGGCAATTCATATATGGATTTAACGGAAACACTGTTCTGTGCTGTTAAGGAAACAATTACAGCCGTTCCAAAAACCTTCATGGCCGTAAAGGTTTTGAGATCTGCCATAACTCCGGCTCCACCGCCCGAATCAGTGCTTGCCACGGTCATTACCCTGGGAATCATGACTTTAAATAGGAACACCATATTTTAATGTTTTTAATGATAAAAAGAGAATTTAAATACAACCAGAAAATCACATACCAATGGATATCTTGCAAATAATTGGCATGCTGTTGATTATAATTGGACTGATATATTCGATATATCAATTTCCCATACTTTTTTATGGATATAAACATTATAAAAAATACGATATAAATTTTACGGATATTGGAGAAAAATATGCCAATACTTCAATGGCATATCATCCACTTGTGAGTATTTTTGTACCTGCAAAAGATGAGGAAAATGTAATTTCAAGATGTATAGAGTCAATACTCAACCAGACATACAGAAATATAGAATTACTTGTTATTGTTGACAGGTCATCCGATGATACATATAAAAATGCCAAGGAATATGAGTCAAGAGATGAAAGAATTAAAGTATTTAACAGAACAGATGGGAAAAGCAAGGCATCAGCATTAAATTATGCATTTTCACAGTGCCATGGTGAGGTCATTGCCACTTATGATGCAGATACATATCTACCAGAGAAAACACTTGAAAACGCAATAATGGGAATGAACTTTTACAATGCCGATGTTGTTCAGGGATACAATACATACATAAACAGAACTGAAAATATATTCACAAGGCTTGCAGTTATAGATGAAGTACTCGTCAAGGTATCAATGATAGGAAGGATGCAGTTAAAACTATTTGTTCCTGTAGCCGGTTCAAATCAGTATTTCAAAAGGGAGGTTATTAAAAACATAAATGGCTGGAATGAAAAATTTCTCACAGAGGACCTTGAAAGTTCTATCAGAATATCAAATGAAAGGTATAAATCCGTTTATATTCCAAGCGCAAAGGTTTATCAGGAAACACCAGCTTCTTTTAAGGAATACTTCAGGCAAAGGACAAGATGGTTAAGAGGATACCATCAGGTATTTTTACACTCCAAAAAATCTTTAAGTAAATTCAGTGATTTTGACGCTCTGATGATTGTTCTCGCCCCCTCTTTTTCCGGAATCATGTTTTTTGGGTCATTTTACATATCATTATTGAATTTTTACAATCCATTTGTCCACTCAATGAGAACATATTTCATTTCGCTTTTATTAATTGGGCTGGCAGTATATCTTACCGCTTTCATACTCGTGATTATTAAGAAAAAGGACAATGTAATTTATTTGCCATTAATATACATGTATCTGGCAGTTAATGCAATAATTTCAACATATACTTTTATTCTTGAGGTTACAGGAGCAAAAAGAGTATGGCATAAGGTTAAGAAAACGGGAAAAACAACAATTTAATAACCTTTATTTAATTGATGAATATGGTTCTGGATTCATATAGAGATCAGGCGGATAAAATTCTGGTTCCAATTTCAAAAAAAATGTTGAAATTTAATCCAAATGTTCTTTCAGTTATGTCGTTAATTTTTGCCGGATTGACAGGGCTTTTTTATTATATTTCTTTCTACAGCAAATATTTGCTTTTTCTATCCTTCACATTTATTATTTTATCTGCATTGTTTGATGCACTTGATGGTAAAATTGCAAGAATGAAAAACATATCATCAAAAAAAGGAGATCTTTTAGACCACGTTTTTGACCGATATTCAGATATATTCATAATATCTGGAATGATGTTTTCCGTATTTGGCAATGTCTACCTTGGAATATTTGCCTTACTTGGCATATTGTTAACAAGTTATATGGGTACACAGTCACAGGCACTTGGGCTGAAAAGAAACTATTCTGGAATTGCCGGAAGGGCAGACAGGCTAGTTTTTATAATAGTTTTTATAATTATACAGGTATTTATCACCGCTCATATTTCAATATTCGGCATAGATATATACGCTACTGGAATACTTTTAATATGGTTTGGCCTTGCAGGTAATATAAATGCAATCACAAGGTTTATCGATATGTATAAAAGTTTATAGGTTATTTAAGAAATTATAATATTTTTCATTTATTTTTTCTGCTATTTCTTGACTTCTTGATTCAGAAAATATTCTTATGATCTTTTCAGTTCCAGAGGGTCTTATTAATACCCATCCACCATCCTCATATATTTTTATGCCATCAAGAAAATTCATTTTATTTTCCTTAAATTTATCCGTGATAATATCCTTAGTTTCAGCCCATTCCTTATTTCTTTTAACTGAGGTTTTTACCATTTTATAATCAGGAATTTCACCCAACAATTCGCTTAATTTTTTATTTTCCCCTGACAGGAGATTGAGCATCAGTGCCATTGTCATGGCTCCATCCCTGCAGTATTGGTGTTTACCATATATGAATCCGCCATTTTCTTCTCCACCCACTGTAGCATTATTCTCTATCATTGATCTCGCAACTATGGGTGCCCCAACCCTTGTAATGATAAGCCTGGCTTTTTTTTCAAGGCATATATCACTCAAAGCATCTGAACTGCTTACCGGCGTTACAACAGTATCATTTTCCTTTATTGTATATTTTGTAATCAATGCAAGGCTTTTATCTCCATCCACATAATTTCCACTTTCATCTATAAATACACACCTGTCAGCATCGCCGTCATGTGCAATACCAATATCAAATTTGCCAGTTTTCATTAAGCTAATCAAATCCGCCAGATTTTCAGGCTTTGGTTCGGAATTTCTGGAGCTGAATTTTCCATCTGGATTTGAATTTAATGAAACAATATGGCAATTTAATCGTGATAATAACAATGGGCTGGTAAAATAAGAAGCACCGTTACCGGTATCTATTGCCACGCTGAGCTTTTTTTTCTGAATCGTTTTATAATCTATTCTTTTAGCAATGCTGTTTACATACAGATCCACTGCAGTATTGTCATCATAATATTTTCCGATGCTGTCCCATGGAACAGTTCTGAATTTTTTGCCAAATATTATATCTTCTATTTTTGCTTCCTTTTCCTCATCTATTTCAGTACCATCCCCATCTATGGCTTTTATGCCATTATATTGAGGAGGATTATGTGAAGCAGTGATCATAATTCCTGGTATTTTATGTATTTTACAGTAATACTGGAGAGCAGGAGTTGGCAGAATACCAAGATAAATCATATCAGTTCCTGTGGAATTAACACCTGAAACAACTGATGTTAAAATCATATCGCCGCTGATTCTTGTATCCTTGGCTATTGCAATTTTTTCTGTATAAAAAAATGTTGAAATTGCTTTTCCAACATCCATGGAAAAATTCGATGTTAAATCCTCATTTGGGATTCCCCTTATTCCATTTGTGCCGAATAATTTTAAATTCATCAAGAGATATTAATTGCTTTATAATAAATTTTTATCTTCAATACTGTATGTTCTGCCACGCCATTGTATATTTTTCATGTGGTTCGCAATAAGTAGATTTACAACATATATAAATGGCAACATTATTGCCCCTATAACACTGGCAAATTTTATGCTATCAAGCCTTCTCAGTATATTGGCTATGTATATTATTGAGGGAATCAGAAAAATAAAAAATAAATAACTGTAGAAAATTCCCATAAAAATAGCAGAGAAAAAAAGGAGTATATACGACATATAGAATAACATCCCATAATAAAATATTTTTTTGGAAGATGAGATAGATAGGGCTGTCTGTCTGTTAGCCCATTCTGCAAATTCTGAAAATTTTTCTGGTGAATTGACAACAGGCATTGAGCTTTTTACATATGCAATATTTAGATTTTTGTTCTTGCATATTTTTGTCAGAGCGGTATCATCAGAAATATGCTCACTGAAGAAGTTAAATTGATTTGAGATGAGGGAACCTTTAAATGCAAGTGAACCACCCCAGCCGAAACGCGTCAATTTTGATTCCATCAACCCCATGCCTACAAATCCCCATATCTCTTTTATCCTGCTCCAGAATCCATTTTTTGGTTTAAAGTATGGAAAGGTTGTGGACAATCCATTGTTCTCATTCTTTAAAGGCTTGACAAGGTTTGACAGCCAGTTATCAGTTACCAGTATATCTGAGTCAGCAATAACATAAACTGGAAAATTGTTAAATTTATCTATTGCACTGCACAGAGCCTTTACTTTGCCGCTGCATTTTTTGCACGAATAATCAGATAAAACATAATCAATATTGAGCCTTTTTATTATTTCCAGTGAAGGGTCGTCATTACTGTCAACAATGCATATCATTCTGTATTTTGGATATTTCTGGTTTTTTATCGATTTTAAATTATCTTCTAACGAAAAGTCCATACCGCGGCATGGAACCATAACAAGTGTTTCAGGCTCATAATTTTCCGTTAGTGAATCATCGATATTTTTATGAAATTCAATGAATAATAATCCAATAGATATAAGTATGAGCAAAATTATGTAAAAAATAAACAATATTAATTGAAGCATTTTAAATTAACGAAATATCTCTAGTATCAACCTGGCTCACATTTTCAACGGAGCTGATGGCACTTTCAACTTTATCTATTTTTCCCTCTTCATCGGGAATTATTATCTGGAACATCAATGCTTTTAATCCAAATCCAATTTCTTCCTGGTTAACGCTGTTTATTTTGCAAATATCTTTTATCCTGCTTTCTATGTTTTTATTCAAACTGTCTAGATCGACATCAACAGATGTGGGCAGTACCCTTAACAAAACCATTACATCTCCCATTTTAATCACGGCCCCATAAACCCGCATTTTGGGCACACATATTCGGTTGAATGTTCTCTGCACTGTTTACATCTTCCAATCATTTCTTCTCCACAGTTAGGACAGATAAAAATAGAATATCCAACCTCAACAAGTCCTATACCACAGGAACTACATGTATCTTTACTATTTATTTTAATCACTTCCTTTCAATAATTAATTAACAATATATAATCTTTATTTTATTTTCCTGAATATTTGCGTGATCTATTATAAAAATTTAAATGTTAAATAACGGATAATGTTATAATGCCAAAGGAGAATACCTGAATATTCAATGAGATTGCATCTGAGTATGAGGAAATAAATGGTATTTTCATTTTTGGCATCGATTGAATATGGAGAAGACAGACGGCAAAATATGCTATTATTGACGGACCAAGGCACTCACTTCTTGATGTGGCTACATGTTCCCTATCATTGAGGAATATTGATAGGGTAAAAAATTTTTTATGGAGGTATTTAGTGTTTTGAAGCCTGGCGGAAAACTTGTACTTGCCGATACCACATGCCCTGCAAGAATTTTCACTAAAATAGGGTTTTATTTATATTCCCGGATTATTATGGTTGAAGGAACCATCATAAATAAAGGCTATTCTTTTATGGTGAATAGCTACAGTGGCAAATCATCCACAATATTCCAATTTTTTTACCTTTTTATATTTATTATCTGAAATTAATATAGAATATTTTTTTAAAATCCCAAAAGTGAGGGGATAAAACTATCCACAAAGTTCAGAATAATGGCAATTATAAATATGGCTGCAAATATTTTGCTGTTCCAGTAAAATACCTTACTACCATCCAGAGGTGGCACCGGCAACAGATTAAAAAGGGCAAACCATAGGTTTAAGATTGCAATATAATAAAGCATAAAACCTACTGTGCCTGAATTAAGGAAAATATGAATTGTTAAGAATATCCCGCCAAAGAAAATATTTGTTAGAGGGCCTGCAATTGCAATTTTTCCCTCGCTTTTGGAATCATACAGCCCCGCAAATTCCACTGCACCCGGGGCAGCGAATATAAAGCCGAATAGAGAGGTGAAAAGGGCAAGCAATATTCCCGTTTTCCATAATTTGAAATATGCAATTGCTCCAAGGCGTCTTGCTACTGTCCTGTGTGCCAGTTCATGCAGCAAAAAGGCAGTTACCGTAACAGAGAAAGCAGTAATTGCATATATAGGCAATAACGAGGGGTTTATTTTAAACAGTCCACCATTTATAAGGAGAGTAAATGCGAGAGTGAGCACAACAACAGCAATAAGAATATCATTTTTTTCATTATATTTACTATACATCATTTTAATTCTCTCCTTCTTTTATATTTATTATATTGATGGCATCAATCAGACCTATATTAAAGTTGCACACAATTTCAATGGGGTTATTCATTTTTTTATTAATGAATTTTAGAATATTTTTATAATTTTTATTTGCACCAATATTGACGACATTATCTATTGCCATGTTTATGAATAAATAGAAGTTTTTTGATTTTATCACATCACCAAGTACATTGAATATTTGATTTATTCTTATTTGGTTAAGTTCAGTATATCCCATGCTGAATAATTTTTTCAATATATCCACAGACATATAGTTATAAGCATATTTATCAATAAAGGTATAGGGTTCACCAGACCTGATGAAATTAAAAACATAGTCAATAAAGTATTCTGGAATTATATCAGTTGCTTCATCCGGGCTAAGTAATCTGTTTTTCTCAAATTCTGTTTTAAAAAGCTTTTTAGCATGGATAAGGACGTTTTTAAATTTAAATGCTGTTCTCAATTTATATTTTATGTCCTCCTTCAGGGTTGCATCTACTGAATTCATAAATTCATTTTCAAGAATTGCCACATCCTGATATCTAAATAATTTTATCAGTGAATAGAAAATATATTTTATATTGTTCTGATCGATGAATTTTAAATATTTTTTATAAATGGTTATTATTGCATCATAATTTTTTGAATTGTAATATAGTTCAAGCAGCCTGTCAAATAATATTCTCTCTTTAAGGTTAATAAAAGAGGATTTTAAAAATTCCATTGCATCCTCTTTTTCCTGATTTTTGTTCAATGTTTCAGTCAGTTTCAAAATTATTTTTATATTATTGGGATTGGAATTATGCAATATTTGAAGGATGTATTTTTCCATATTGTAGTCCTCATCATTATCAAGTTTAGAGCATATAATTTCCCCAAGAATGCTGTTTCTGGTTTGAATAAAAAGTTCCATTATTCTGGATCTGATGCTGCTTTTTGACCAGAGATTATTTACAATGAATTCAAATCCCTTTCTGTTATCCAGGTTTATTTCATTTACATATGACTCTATTGATGAATAATTGCCCTTCAAATATAACAGTACTATTGCGTAAAAATTATTTTTTCCAGAGTTTTCAATAACTGAAGTGAGTATATTTTTATCTGACAATATTTTAGCAAAATTTTCGGAAATATCCTTTTTTTCCGATCTTAAATATGAATTGACATAATTTATGGCTGATTCAACATAATATTTTTTATTGAAATAATAATCGCCAATCAGAGAGTATATCACATCATTTTTTACTTTTAAATGCTCGAGAAATTTAATGCCACTATTTTCATTTTTCCTTGAAAGAAGATAATAGTGTTGGACAATATCATCTACAGTTATGTTGTTGAATTTCATTATGCATGCTGAATATTTTAATTTCTCTACAGGCTCTGAGTTTATATGGCGCCCTATTCTATAGAAATTTATATCATTAATCTTCATGCCATTGATATGCGAAACACTGCCTTCAGGTAGAGAATATTTCATTTCTAAAATTGTATTATATGCATATTTAAACGCTGAAAACAATTTATATTCAACAACTGTATTAAAGACATCCTTCAGGTTTTCACCCCCAATTAAATTTAAAATTATTTTTAATGACAGAAAGCGTGCATTTGTCAATCCATCAAGGGCATCAATAATATATTTTTTTGATTCACTGTAATCATTTTTGTAAAAATAAATATTTGCAAGCAAATAATAAAAAAATGGATCAGGGTTTTTACCGAATAGTTCCGTTAGATTTTTTTCGGCATCATCATATAAACCTATATTTATCAGGGCATTGCTAAGAGGATACAAAAAGAATATGGAGTCCTCCATATCGCTCTTTATTTTATTTTTATAGACATTCTTTACATTTTTAATAATCATTCTTACGGTCTCAAAATTTTCCCTCTCCAGAATTTCATCTACATAGTCTTCATGCCTGTTATTAATAAAATTATAGCCATTCATGGAAAGTATATACGCACATGCTATTGACCCAGTTTTTATAATATCCTTTATATGCATCCCAGCATTGTCCGGTTCCATACCACGCATATATAAAATTATTACTTCGAGAAGAGAATTTTTGTAATCAAGTTTTTCAAATATGGATAGACTCTTATCATCACGGGCTTTTTCAAATATGGAATCAACAATATACTTGCTGTTCAAAAGGCTTTTATCTTCACTCAGTATATTAAAGGCGCTCTCAAAATTGTTTGTAAATATTAAGCATGCTGCATATTGTGCTCTGTACCTGTCATAAACATTATTACTGGTGATAAACTGGTTCAGTTCGGAATATTTCTCATTTTTATAAAGGTATTTTACCATTATATCAATGCTTGTTTCATTTAGAGTTCCCAGTGCCATAATTTCTTCTGCTATCCTGTATTCCCTATCCTCGTCATTATTTTCCCTGCAATATAGCAATTCAAGATTCAATAATTGGTAGTCAGAACCATATAGTTTTGTATATTTTTTAATATCGTATTCAGTTTCTATAAACATATATAATTTTATTTCTGCCTCAATTTTATACAATAATAATTTTTTGTCATTGTGGTTTTCGTGGGAATTTATATAGGAAACAACTGCTCCATAGTCCCCAATTTTGTATTCTATGTCTATTATTGTATCAAGAACGTTTTTATCAATATTATAATATATGTTTTTAAAAATGACAAGAGCATTTTCATAATTTCCTGAATAATAATAAGCATAACCAAGTCTGGCATTTGTATTGTCAGTTATATCCATGTATTCGATACTCTGTTTGTATTTTCCAAGAAAGTACAGATAGTCTGCTATTTTTTTATTTGGTTTTTCCCTGTTCATTTGAATTATTCTATTTACCATCTTCTCCATCAGATCCTTTTCCCCTGTTGTTTCATATATATCAATTAAATTATAGTAACAGTTAAGATCGTTTTTTATTTCTATGCATTTGGTCAATATTTTTTCTGCACTGGCATAGTTTCCAAATTGAAGATAATTATCTATAACCTTTTTCATATCATCAAAATGATAAAAATTCGATATGTACAGATTCACGTCCTCTTCATTATAGACATTTACGCATGAAGAGTAATATATTTTTGAAAACGAATTCATTGTGATGATTAAATCGTAAAAATATTTTTTTAGTTCCTCATTTTTAAGCATAAATGGTTTATCCTTTATATATTCCATAAAATTTAACCCATCATTTTTTCTGTAATATTCCCTTAAATTGTGTAGATAGACTATATGGTTTGTGGGATCAATGGATTTAATAAGGTCATAAATTTTTTCTGGAATCTCAATTCCCTTTAGGTATTCGTATATTTCAATCTTATCACTGTCAGTGCATGTTTTCTTGATTTCATCCATATTATTTTCCATAAAAATGGCTAATTTTTCATAGTTGTTTATTTTTAAACTATTTTTTAAATACTGTATTAATTTGTGCATTGTTTTCCTGTAACTTAATGAAAACATCAGGTAGTGTATTTTAAAGATAATATATTATTTTTGTGATTTTCCACTAATTTGTAAGGTAATGTCCGACAAAACGCTGTATATTTTAATAAAAATTAAATATCATAATACATTGATATAATATGAAAAGATCAGATATAACATATAGTGGGCCTGAAAGGTCACCAAATAGATCCTACATGAAAGCAATGGGTTTGAATGATAAAGACCTTGAAAATTACATGGTTGGAATAGCTGCTGCGTGGAATGAAGCAGGGCCATGCAATATTCACGTTTTATCTCTTGCAGAGCACACAAAGGAAGGTGTAAGGAATAAAAATGGAACACCAAGATTATTTACCACTCCTGTGGTTATCGACGGAATTGCAATGGGCACCGAAGGCATGAAATATTCTCTTGTAAGCAGGGAAATTATTGCAAATACTGTTGAATTAACTGTAAACGCACATAATTATGATGGATTTGCTGCTCTATCTGGATGTGATAAAACTTCTCCGGGCATGATGATGGCAATGGCGAGAATGAATTTACCCTCATTGGTTATGTACGGTGGTACAACACTTCCGGGATATTATCATGGTAAACAGATAGCTGTTGGCGATTTATTTGAAGCAGTTGGATCATACATGAATGGTTTGATGTCACTTTCTGACCTGAAACTCATGGAAGACAATGCTGTCCCTACAGCCGGATCATGTGGGGGTCTATATACTGCAAATACTATGGCAATGATGACAGAGGTTCTGGGCCTTGCCCTGCCTGGAAGTGCTTCTCCTCCTGCAGTTGACGGTGCAAAGGCCAAATATGCATATGAAACGGGCAAAACCGTTATGGATTTAATAGAAACCGATTTAAAGCCAAGAGATATATTAACAGAAGAATCATTTTACAATGCAATAGCTGTCCTGATGGCTTCCGGGGGATCAACAAACGCTGTTCTTCATTTAATGGCAATAGCACATGAGGCAAAAATAAAGTTGAACCTTGATGATTTTGATAGATTATCGAAAAAAATACCCGAAATTGTGAATATGAAACCATCTGGTGAGTATGTTATGGCTGATCTGAATAAAATAGGGGGTGTTCCAATTTTAATGAAAATTTTGATGGAACATGGAATTTTAAATGGTGACCAGCTCACTGTAACCGGAAAGACAATAAAGGAAAATTTAAAAGATATAAAAATAATGAATTTGAATAATGTGATTAAGGATTTTGAACATCCAATCAATTCAACCGGCGGTATAAGAATTTTAAAAGGCTCACTGGCACCGGACGGATCAGTTTTTAAAATTTCCGCTTCTAAAGTGAGATATCATAAGGGCCCTGCCAAGGTTTTTAATTCTGAGGATGAAACATTTAAAGCGATAAGGGAAAGAAAAATCAAAGCTGGAGATACAGTTATAATAAGATATGAAGGGCCCAAGGGCGGTCCTGGAATGAGAGAGATGCTCTCGGTTACATCGGAGATTGTAGGCGAAGGACTTGGAGAAACGGTAGCACTGATAACGGATGGAAGATTTTCCGGCGCAACAAGGGGCATCATGGTCGGCCATGTTGCACCTGAAGCGATGGATGGTGGACCAATAGCTCTTGTAAGGGAAAATGACATTGTTGAAATAGATGGTGAAAATGGAAAAATAAATCTTTTAATTGATGAAGATGAGCTCAATAAAAGAAAAAGTGAATGGAAAAGGCCTGAACCAAGATATAAAACCGGAATTTTAAACCAGTATTCGAAATTGGTTTCATCTTCTGCCAAAGGAGCAGTAATGGAATAAATTTAATTATTTTATAAATTTATCCTATCAAAATTTGGGAAAAATACAGGGTAAATGCAGGAATTTTATTTTTTTTGTTTAGAGGGAGCATATTACAAATAAAAATGGGCAGAAAAATCATAAAAACTTTATACGGTTTAAAAATAAAGCTTAATGGAAACTGAAACTAGAGAATTTGAACTTGAAATGGAAAAAAAACTTGAGGAATACAGATCAAAAATAGAAGTTATTGTCAACAATGAATATAATCGTTTGAGCGATAAAAAACTTGATGATGAAAATGACGGCAATCTTTCTGGGGCACTCACTATGATGGAATCAATAAATGTCGATATACTTCACATTCTCAGAGATTTTGATGATTTAATGTATTATATAGATATTTTAAAAAAATTATAAATTTATTTTATAAATTATTTTTGCACTTTCTTACTGTCAGCATTCGTATCCGTACTTACCTGTTCAGTCGGAACTGGGGGGTATGACATATCAAGGCCACTTTCACCATGTATTGCCATATCGCCAATCTTCAATTTATGTTCAGCTTCCCTCAACGGTATAAATACCCCTATTAACTTCAGCAGTCCGTATGTAATGACGAAAACGTATAATATTACAATTACAGCAGCAAATCCCTGTATGCCAAGCTGATAGAGGTTTCCATAAATTGCACCTGTGAGGCCCGGATCCACGTACTGCGTCACTATTGGGTCCGCTAGAACCCCAGTTAATAGACCACCTACCACACCTGCAACGGCATGCGAGGAAAATACTCCAAGGGTATCATCAACCTTGAATTTTGGCTCAATTTTGTATAAAAATATCCATGGTATAATGCCAGTAGCAATTCCAATAACCATTGCTCCATAAATATTGACATATCCTGCCGCAGGTGTTATTCCGACCAGTCCTGAAATCGCCCCTATAGAAGCGCCTATTAATGATGGTTTTTTGAAGAATTTCATATCCATGAACATCCATGTTATCGTGCTCACTGCGGCTGCAACGTTTGTGTTTAGTACTGCTATGCCAGCATCTATGGTGCTCCCATATGGATCTCCGCCATTAAAACCATCCCATCCAAGCCAAATCAATCCAATACCAAGCATTACCAGGGCAAGGTTATTCGCCTTCATATGCATTTCTTCCTTTATTCTTGGCCCTATAGCTATGGCGGCCGCAAGAGCACCTATTCCAGCATCCAAATGTATAACATACCCGCCAGAAAAATCAACAGCTCCGAGTTGGTTCAGCCATCCACCGGCAAAAAGCCAGTAAGCTACAGGACTGTAAACAATCAGTGACCATACAGGAACAAAAACCATCCAGGCCTTAAAATTCATTCTCTCAAGAATTCCACCCATAAGCAATACTGGAGTGATTGCCGCAAACACAAACTGGAAAAATATAACAGTTGCATTGGGTATTGTTAAAGCCTGTTTCAGTGGTCCCACAATAGCCTGTCCGCCTATAAAGGTCCCGGACATAGCTGGCGAAGGTATTCCAAAAAAGTAAAGCCCATGGAATTTCAAAACACTCGCAGTACCAAAGCCAAAATTATACCCTGCTATTACCCATATAATGAGAACTGAAGCAAAAGCATAAAGAGCCATCATCATTGCATTTACCATGTATTTCCTTTTTGTAAGCCCCGCATAATATAAAGCCAGCCCCGGCACACTCATCAAGCCAACCAGAGTTGATGCTGTGAGCATCCATCCATTGTTTCCATTGTTAAGCCACGTCGCATCTGAAGAGATCAAAAAAATTATATCATTCAGCATAAATATTAAATAAATACACATTTAATATACGTTTCTAATTATTTTTTGTCATTTTGCTGAAAATTTTTGAAAAAATTAAATATATATTTTTATAAAATACAAAAAACTCCTTATTTTTCTGCAGTAATGATTGTAAATTTATTATGAAGATATTTTATATTATCCGTTCCCATTTCGGTGTCAAAATCTCTCACAATCTCCTCAAGTTCATTCTGTTCATCTTTATTCAGATATCTGTATTCATAAAATGGAATCTCATGTTTATTGAACAGCTTATCAGTATATTTTCTTCCCTCTTCTGGCATATTTTCAAGAATATCTACAATGGATTTATCCTTCATTTCAGAATAGAATTCCTCATCAATCAGGGATTCATTATATAGAGACCTTAAAATATTTTTATTTATAATTCTGTCTGTCTGAATTCCAATTTTATTTTTATTTACATTGCCCCTTATTATAATTTTGCCGCCAATCATGCCAGACCCTATATACTTTCCATCTATCTGTTCTGTGTTTGAAAACGATAAGATGACGCCACCTGACATGTATTCACCAAGATAATCATCGAAACCACCATTGATTATTAAATATGGTTTAAAATTGCTGTAGGATCTCATCTGTAATCCTGCCCTGTTGCCAACATTTCCATTAACATATATTCTGCCATTCTGGAATGCCTGTGCCAGAACATCACCTGCGTTTCCGTGTATCACGACCTTGCCGCCAATCATTCCATCACAGCAATCATCAGCCACATTGCCATAAACATTAACATGGTTGTTTATATTTAAATTCATCAAACAATTTCCACAGTAGCCATATAAATCAAGCGTCTTGCGCTTATCCGGAAATTCCATGCCTATATACCTGTGCCCAAAAACATTTTTAACAGTTACATGATCTTTGCCAGTATTCAGTATGTTTTGATCCAGTTTGTTGTAATCTATTTCAAGTGCATCAATATCATATTTTTCTGGAGTATATGTTGTGCCCTCATCCCTGTTCTGTCTTCCGGAGCTTATTATCCCTTTTTTCATTGAAACAATAAAATAGGATCCAGGTTCCATTGACCATACCTTTGCATTTTCATTTATCAGCCTTATCTGATTTTCTTCACTTGCAATATAATAATTATTATCATCCTCACCAAGAATAACAGGCCTTAATTTGGTGCTGTCAGTAAGGCACATCATATAGAGGTCATCATCAGCTTCATACCCTATTACAAGTGTATATGGGCCATCCAGCACAGATCCTCTGTACCTGTATTTTATTTTGGGGTCATCAATGGAATTTGAAAGTATTTTCACTGTTTCTGTAATATCGAATTTTTTTAATAATTCCCTGAAAAGGTAAGCTATTACTTCACTGTCTGTACCAACAAAACTCTTGATGCCAAGTGATTTCAAATACTCCCTATTTGAACCGAATGAACTGATATCCCCATTGTGGACAATTGCTATATTAAACGATGAAAATGGATGGGACCAGTATGGGTAATTTCCGGGTGAATTTGTTGGCTGCCGTGTATGTGCAAGCCACATATCAGCATATTTGCCATATATACTGTACTGTTCAGCCACGTCCAGTGGATATCCAACTCCTTTGAATACATTTAGGGATTTCCCAACACTGTAAACTCTGCCCTTATTGTCTAGCCATAGATTATCATTGATTTCGTCAATATTATTTATGTTATCAAGAGATACGTTGAAACAGTAACTTTTGATATTGCCTGCATCCTCTACCAGGCAGTCTGAAACCTCCATATTTTTATCTTTAAAAATGCGTTTAAGTTCATCCTCACTGCCTCTGTAAAAAGTTTTTACTGAATAATAATTGTTTTGGTTTAAATTAAATGATGCATATCCTGACCCCTTATTGCTTCCCCTGTATTTTATAATATCAAGTGATTTTGCAACCTTGGAGCCGTTAATTTTATTTGAGCCATCCTTTTTGAGTATG
This sequence comes from Thermoplasmata archaeon, assembly GCA_021846395.1. Classification (GTDB taxonomy): domain Archaea; phylum Thermoplasmatota; class Thermoplasmata; order Thermoplasmatales; family Thermoplasmataceae; genus Acidiplasma. The sequence goes on from JAJZXB010000001.1 coordinate 36,983, forward strand.
CCAAACAATCCACAGCTGGAAGGGGAATAATTCATATTGAACCAGCCTCCGTAACGCCAAGAACGTTTTCCACATCATTGTCAAGGTTTATGCCCCTGAGAAGCTCTCTGTTGCCACTCAGCGAATACTGCACATTTGATATTCCCATTGCTCCGGCTATCAATGCTATTTCCTTTTTTATGGTAAGCAACAAATTAAGTGCCTTCAAATTCAAATTTGAATGGTTATTTCCAAGGCCAATTTCAAAAATTTTTGATGGAAGTATAATGGAATCAGCACCCAGAGCAATATATTTTATTATATCTCCGCTATTTTTAAAATTCTCTATAACTGGAATTATATCCCTTTCATATCTGTGGCCTTCTCCTTTTAATTTTTCATCAAGCTCGGAGATATAAAGTTCGTTGAATGACGCATCCTCAATTATATAACCGGATACATTATCTTTAGAGTGGTCCACTGAATACCGTATATCATTCCATTTATATGTTCCATTATGTTTTGTCACAGTAATTTTTCCATATTTTTCGGACTTTTTATTATTGATTACAATTGTACCGGTAAATTGAGATGCCCATGAAATTGCATCTTTTATTTCATCAGATGAACTAGATATATCAAATATCACAGGCATTGAGAGCCTAATTTTCCCGTCTGCAAGATAAAAGCCCGTGTCTATATTTTCTCTGTATGGGTCTATTGAAGGCCTTGTAACCTGTGCCCCATCAATTCTAAGCCAATCTATTATTCTTGAAGGTATGGAAACATCCGGCGGAGCATTGCTTCCCATGCTTGTAATTGGTATTTCACCCTTGTTTATAAGTTCATTCAGATATCTTGTACTGTACGAGAACTCTGATTGTTTATAGTGTGTATTACTGGCGTTTACTGAATTAATGTTCAACACTTTTGATGTATTGTTTGATATGCCATCAGAATACAGCAAATCCTTTCTTCCTATGAGTTCATTAATTGAAGAGAGATTGAGATTTTCCAGTATATTTGCCAGTTCAAGCCTGAATCCTTTTATAAAATTAACAATATTGTTGACACCGAAATCAATGTCAAAAATTTTACTTGTTCCGAGCTTATTTGTCAATGCGGTTGGGCAGTATCCAAGGTTGCATTTTTTGACCATTACGCACCCCATTGCGATTAATATTCCCGTGCCCATGCTTACCATGTCTGCTCCAAGTGCATACAACTTTGCAGCATCGGTTGAATTTGCAACTCTTCCAGCGGCAATAATCTTAAAATTATCCCTCAGATGTTCCTTTATTAGAATATCATGTGATGATGCCACAGCAGTTTCTATTGGTATTCCAAGGTTATCCCTTATGACCTCTGGTGTTGCACCTGTTCCAGCTCCCTGTCCATCTATTATAACTCCAGACGCACCGGACCTGGCAATGCCTGTAACAATGAATGGTATGTAATTTGTTGCTGCCACTTTCACAAATACTGGTTTTTTCGTTAAAATTTTAAGTGCCTCTATTCTCTGTGATAAATCCTCTATGGAATATATATCATGGTGTGGTGCAGGAGAAATTGCCTCAACATTTTCTGGAATTCTCCTTGCCTGTGAAATTTTATCTGTTACCTTTGTTCCAGGCAGATGCCCGCCTATTCCCGGTTTAGCACCTTGGCCAATCTTTATAACAACTCCGGAACCGGAGTTAATGGTATAGTAATCAACTCCAAATCTTGCTGAGGCCCATTGAACAAATATTCGTTTCAGGTTTTTAATTTCTGGGAGAAGTCCACCCTCACCAGTTCCCGCAAGTGTTTTAGTAATATCTGCTGCATTTGCTATGGCTATGTTTGGATTTCCACTTAATGCACCGAATGACATGTCTCCAAGATATATGGGAACAGACATTTTTAAACCCATAAAATCAACGGAAGTATCAGCCATGGGTGAATCGTTTAAATTATTGCCATGGTTTTTGAATTTAATCCTATCAAGTATTCGCAGGGTATCATCTTCAGAAAAAATTTTAAATGGTTTGCCATAATTTGATAAATACCTTATATGTCCTATTTTGTCTATATTCCAAAATTCCGCCTCCTTTTGCTTGGGGATATTTATAAAAGTGTCCATAATATTAGTCATGTGTAATGTGTTATACCATGTCATTCTATTTATAATTTTGTTTAAGAAATATAAATATTCATATCAGGAAAAAATTATTCATATGGATAATATTATATCAATTTAGTGACAAAAAATATAAATTTATAGCATTCCATTTTTCATCATGGGCCATATTTTTCAGGGTATTGATATTAATAATGTTCAGTGAACTCTCCGTATCCATTTTCAATGCACGATTGATCACGTTTTTTGCGATTTGATGATGGCCACGCTGTTCATGCACATTTGCAACACACAGTAATATTAAAAACTGGTATGTACTTTTGAATTTATCATCAACTTCATGCCATATATTTTCAAGAATTTCATGTGCAAGCCAGTAATATTCCATTGAGATATATTTTATGGCGCTTTCCAGTAAATCATCATTTTTTAATGAATCAACATCGATCATTCTGTATTCATTCCCAAATAATCTGGCAATTGTTTCATTTAACATTAAAAATGAAGAAATTTCCATGTGGCCTTTGCCTATTCTTATGTCGTATATATCACGATTTAATTTTTTCATTGATTTTAGAATATCATCCCTGAACTCATTTTCCAGTGATGCATTATATATGTATATATATCTCAATAATTCATAGATATGCAATGCAGTATGTAAATTTTTCCTAAAAGAAATCATCCAGACTTTCATTTTTTGTTAATTTGCCCAGCCTTATTCCAATTCTCCGGATATTCCTGGCGTCACCTTCAAGTATTTTATTCAGTAAATTTACGGATATATCCATGGCATTTTTTTTATCTATTCGCATCCCGGTATACGATCGTGAAATTATATCCATATCCTCGGTTATTGCAATTACGCTAATCTCAGAAGGTGTTCCAGGCAATTTTTCAAATGCAAGTTCAACATCTCTCAATAGGTATGGCATAATATTATTGATATTTCTAGTATCCTCGCTCAATGTTACATATTTTCCAAAATTTTTTTTAGTTCTGCTGATTACCGGAGGATTGTAATTATTGTTTATTATGTCCATTATGTATTTATATTTTGAATGTCCCAGGATGTCCATAAGTTTTTCTTTCACAATGTTTTTGACATCCATTAAATAATTCACACCTGCTTCATTCAATCTTCCTGATAAAATAGTTCCAATGCCAGGGATCTGTTTAATTTTTAGACTCCGCAAAAATAAGTCAGCATCCTCTGGCCCAATCCATTTCATTCCATCTGGCTTTGCCATATCCCCAAGAATTTTTGCAAAAACTTTGTTTATAGATATTCCAATGGAAACCCTCAGCCCAGTTTCATTAAAAATTTTCTGTTTTAAGTCCTTAGCCATTAAAACAGCATCATTAATATCACGGCATTTATCACTAACGTCCAGGTATGCCTCATCAATGCTTGCAATTTCTATTATATCAGAAAATGATGATATTATACCCATAACACGATCGGAAAATTCCTTATAAAAGTCTCTTCTTATTGGCAAAAATACAGCCTTATCTTTACCAATGCTTAAGGCGTTTGGCAATGGCATACCCGATTTAATTCCCATTTCCCGGGCAATATAATTTGATGTTGCTACAGCACCGCTCGTTTCGGTTCTGCCAGAATATACGCATACAACAACTGGTTTACCCTTTAAATCTGGATTGAATATTTCCTCTACCTGGGCATAAAAGTAATCAAAGTCAATAAAAATTATTGAATTATTCACAATTTCAAAATATTTACTATAATTTTAAATTTTCTGTTAATAAACTATATACTATGTTTTCCGTTAAAAATTTTTATATCATTAATTGCAATAAAGATATGTCTATGAATATAGAAATGATATCAAACTCTGATGAAATAATAAATTTTATGCCAGTTATCGAATCTGCATGGAATTCAAACAATGCATTGCATGCTTTTAAAGATACGATACATTCCATGGCGTATCACGGTGGCTTTGTTCTTGCTGCCTATGATGGAGGTGAGCTGGTTGGGATGAGCTTTTCATATCCTGGATACAGAAATGGCAAGGTATATTTGTATTCCCATATGACCGGCGTTATATCAGAGAAAAAAACTTCAGGAATTGGTTATTTATTGAAAATGAAACAAAAAGAATATGCACAGAGTTATGGGTATAACTTAATAGCGTGGACATTTGACCCCATGATGAGTACAAATGCACATTTTAATCTCAATAAGCTTGGTGCTTTTTCACGGTCATATCTTGACAATTTCTATGGTAATATGGGTGATGGCCTTAACAGTGGGCTTCCAACAGATAGACTGGTTGCAGAATGGTATATAAATGATATATATGATAAGAACTATCAGGATCCTGTATATATTAATGAACTAAATTACGAAAATTACTCTCTGACCTTTAATGACTTTAATGATGAAGAAATTATAGGCATGAAAATGTTCACTGACTTTCAGAAAATTAAAAAGAATGATCTGCAAACTGCGTTGAAAATCAAGCTAAAATACCGTGATATATTTAAGAAACTCTTGAATAATAATTATACGATCATCAATTTCGAGAAAAAAAATAATGCGTACATTTTCAGAAAAAATTATGAGCTCAAACAAAAAAATATTTTTAAATAAATTTATGGAAGATCCCAGTCCTTATCGAGTTCAACCTTTCCAAGGGCAGCTTCAAGCTGTATCCTTTTTTCAACACCGGCAACAAGTTTTCTCACATGAACAACCGTGTCGGGGTTAACCGAAATATCATCTATTCCAGATCTTACCAGAAAATCAACCATTTCATCATACTGTGAAGGTGCCTGCCCACATATTGATACTATTTTACCATCCCTATGTGCTATTTTTATTAAATATCTTATTGCCCTTTTCACAGCAAGGTCCCTCTCATCAAACATGGAACTCATTTTGCCATTGTTTCTATCTGAACCAAGAAGAAGCATTGTTAGGTCATTGGAACCTATTGAATATCCATCAACATATGGATTGAATTTATCAGCCAGTAAAATATTGCTTGGTATTTCAGCCATCAAAAACAACTTGAAATCTTTGGTTCTCTCAAGACCATTTTCTTCCATAATTTTAACGATTTTTTTAAGTTCTGCAACTGTTCTGGTGAATGGTATCATAATCCAGAGATTTCTCAGAAGATTTTCCTCTCTAGCCTTTTTTACAGCTTTCAGTTCCAGTTCAAATGCTTTTTCATATTTCACATCATAATATCTTGAGGCCCCTCTCCAGCCCAATAAAGGATTATCCTCCACAGGCTCAAATTCTGCTCCACCCTTTAAATTTTTATATTCATCAGATTTAAAATCGCTGAATCTAAGAACAACCGGTCTTGGAGAAAAGGCCCTGCAAACCTTTACAAGATAATCAGACAATTTGTTTACGAAATAATCTCCCCTGTTATTTTTTATCAACGAAAGAGGGTGTTCACCGATTTCCGTCCAGATAAACTCCTCCCTCATTAGGCCAATACCATCTGATGGCAATTTTGCCACTTTATTTGCAAGTGATGGCTCTCCCATATTCACCATAATTTTTGTTCCGGTTATTATGTCACTTTCCTGATAATGCATTGTTTCTTCCTGCTCATTTGTATCAATTTCTCCGGAGTAAACAACACCATTCCTTGCATCAATGGTTATTGACTGCCCATCCTTTAAAATTTCCGTAGCCTTTTTGCCATATGATGAGGTTCCAACAAGGCATGGAACGCCCAATTCTCTGGAAACTATTGCAGCATGGCATGTCAACCCCCCCTCATCGGTAATTATTGCCTTTGCTTTTTCCATTACCGGTACCCAGTCCGGTGCAGTCATTTTTGTAACCAGTATGTCTCCATTAGAAATTTTATCCATTTCAGAGGGATCCATTAGAATCTTTACTCTTCCTGTTGCATAACCTGGAGAAGCTGGCAAACCCTTCAATATAACCTGATTTTCTTCATTATTTTCAACATTAACTTCCGTTTTTCTCTCACCATTTTTATTGCTCCACACTGTTTCATTTCTTGCCTGCACTATGTAAATTTTATGGTCTATGGAGTCCTTAGCCCATTCAATATCCATAGCATGTTTGTAATGATCCTCAAGAGCTTTACCATAACCTGCAAGTTCCTTTATTTCATCATCATTCAACGATGGTTTTTTTGCAACCCCAGTGTCAACAACCAGCTCTTCAGTACCGCCAGTTTCAAGGCATTTAAGCATTTTATCCTTATTGGATATCATTTTCTTTACAATTTCATTGGAATTCTTGTCCACGTAAAATGTATCAGGTGTAACGATTCCAGAAACGATATATTCTCCAAGTCCATAGCTGGATTCTATAATTATTTTAGAATTGTCCCCATTTGAAACATCAAGGGTAAACATAACACCAGAAGCTTCAGAGAATACTTGCTTTTGAACAGTAGCTGAAAGGGATATATCAAAGTGTGAAAAATGTTTTCTCTCTCTGTAGTATATGGCCCTAGGAGTAAAAAGGCTACCATAGCACTCCTTTATTTTCTCAAGCACATCTTCCTCGCAATTAACATTTAAGTATGTTTCCTGTTCTCCTGCAAAACTGGCATCTGGCAAATCTTCTGCTGTGGCAGATGATCTTACGGCAACAAAGGCATTGCCCTGTTTTGTTATTAGTTCATTGTAGTACTTTCTTACAACATCCTCAAAATCCTTTTGAAATTTTGAATCCCTAAAAATTTTTCTAATTTTTTTACTTGCTCGTCCAAGGACAGCGGAATCATCAACATTGAGATTTTCCAGAATTTCATTAATTTTACCCTGTAAATTATTATAGGAAATAAAATTCCTGTATGCTGTTGACGTTGTTGAAAAGCCATCCGGTATTGGCACCTTGCTATTATTGGCCATCTCTCCAAGATTAGCAGATTTTCCACCAACAAGATCCACATCATTTTTGTCTATTTCACCAAACCACAAAGCTAATTCCGTTTTTTTATCTGTCATTATTTATTCATTTTTTTATTATATTTAAATGCTATTACGACATTTTTAAAAAAAAAGACAATTGACGAAATATTATATTTTTATTCGCAAGCAAATATTTTAATATCACTTTTCTTATTTTTGTAAGTTGAACTAAAACCCTTTAATTTTAAGGTTCAAAGGACGAATATTATAATATATTACAATGTCAGAATGATGCATAAAATTTATATATTAATTAAAAATATATAATATTTATAAATTGAATATTTCACATTATTATTTGTCCCGATTAATATTATTATTTCGTCTTTTTATGAATAAATTAATTATAATTTGAAAATTTTACAAAAATACTTAAATAGTTCCTAAATAAAAGGGTATTTGATGGACTATTATTTGCGGGATATATTCAGAAATACGGGAATAATTGCAAAAATAAAGGATATATTTCCAAATCTTTTTCAAATGTCAGAACTTTAAAGTTTAAGAGCTAATAAGAATGGGATGGATGTCGGATCTATAAGGGAAAAAATAATTACTACTCTCTTGATTATGTTCTATTACAATGGTATCTATATTGTTACTTACTGCACATGGAATCTATACAAATATTATTTCTAAATTTATTGGAAATAAGCTTGAAATCCTCCATGATTCTGGATTGCAAAATAATATTATTCACTGAATAATTTGGGATATCTATATATAAACATATGAGAGCATGATTAATATATATCGGTAAATATCATGGCAAATACCACATCAAACGATGGCATAACTGTTATATCATAATTAGAAGATAAATATAAAAAGGGAAGGGGTGTTGTTGATGACCCTACTGGGATTAACTGGAAAAGGTAAGATATTCATGGAGGGTGCAATTACACAGTAAATAATTATGTTATTAAATCATGATGCCTAAGTATAAGGAACATTATCGTCCCCTTCTACGTGTTTTAAAGCATTTGCAAGTGAAAATATTATCATAATCCCGGTTTTCAATGCCCAACATAGTTTATTAGAGAAAATTTTAATACATATATGCTGATTATCGACTATGTTGGAAGATAGATTTATTAATATTGACGATGCAAACATTCATTATATTGAAGCTGGCGAAGGTTTGCCAGTTCTTCTTTTTCATGGTGCACGGTTCAATTGCAGAACATACGAGGAAATTGGCACCATTGAAACAATAGCTGCTGAAAATTTTCATGCAATATCCGTTGATTTTCCTGGTTTTGGCAAATCATCAAATATGAATATTTCCCTTTCAGAATTTATAGATAAATTTACTGATGCCATGAAGCTGGAAAATTCCGTAATACTTGGAGCATCAATGGGTGGCGAAGCTGTTGTTGGATTTGTAGTCAACCATCCTGAAAAGGTTAATGCCCTGATCCTGACAGGAGCAGTGGGTGTTTCAGAATACCAGGACAAGCTCAATAATATCGGTGATAAACCAATGCTGTTAATGTGGGGTAAAAATGATATGGTATCCCCTGTAAATAATTATCAATTGTTGATGAAATACAATAAAAATGCAGAATTTTATAATGTTGGGAGACAGCATGCCTGTTATCTTGACGATAACAAGTCCTTTAATTCACACATTTCTGACTTCCTTTCCAGCCTTAAAAAATGATCTAATAAGAAGTATTATATATTATATAAATAATAACATTTTATGCCAAGTTCAAAAAAAATAATAGAGGAATTAAATACCGAAATTGCCAAATTAAAGCAAATTATAAATTCAAACGATGAATCAATAAAAAATTTAACCTCAAAAATTGAGGAGTTAACGCAGCAAAACAACTCGCTTAATGATGAACTATTAAGTCAGGGAAACCAGATAGATAAATATTCTGATAAAGAAAATATGCTTAATGATGAATTATCAAAGACAAGGTCACTCAATGAGGAATATTCAGAACAGATAAATATTTTGAAAGATAAAATGGATACAATGCAAACCCTAATGTCTTCACAAAATGGTGAATGTCAGGATAAAATTGAGGTCTTAACGGATGAATTAAAAAATGCCAATGAACAGATAAAAGCAAAAGAAGCACAGATTATGGAAATGAATACAAAAATAGGCAATAATGATACCGACTTGAAATCTATTGATGCAGAACTCAATGATCTCCGGTCTAAATACGATAATCTTATGATTGAATATAATAAAAGAGAAAGTGAAATTTCAGAAATGCAAATAAAAAATTACAATAATGAACAGAAAATAAGGTCAATGCAGTTCAGGGAGGAAAGTGATAGAGACATAATGGAGAACCTGAATGCTTCACATGAAATTTTTAAAACCTTGCTTGAAAAATACAAATATCTTTTATCAAACAATATAGATGTTAAAAATTCAAATACTGCAAAAAAACGTAAAACAAAGAAGGCCATTGAGGACAAAATAGATGATGACATGAAATAGGCAAATCAGTATAGTGCCATAATTCCAAACATTACAACAAAAACCAGGCTTATCCAGTATAATATTCTATATTTTATGTTGCTTGAATAATTGTTCATTATTTTTTTATTTCCCGCTATCAATCCCATAATAATTCCTGGTCCAATCAGATCAAATACAAAAATTACCAGTAAATATAGAATTGTATTAATAAGCATCGTTGCTGGGATAACCATGCCCACGATAACCGCAGGCAAGCTTTCCAGTATATAAACCTTAAATGTATTGCTTTTTTTAATTCCAAGCGATTCTACTATTCCCCACGCACTGCCCAGTGAAATTACAATCAAAGCGATGAAACCAGCAGCAATCAATCCAATTCCAAATAGATATTGGGAAAATGACCCTGCTATTACGTCTAGGGCACTGGCTAATTGAACCGGAGAGGCAAAGTTGGTTGTTGTGGAAACACCTGAAAAGGCCATCTCGACAATTACCATCAGCAATTCAGAAGCCGTTGCCCCAAGAAATGTTTCAATTTTCATTGAATGAATTGCATGTTTTTTAATATTGTAATTTTCTGAAACTGATTTTTGAACATGATTAATCTTTTTTGCAGTGGCAGACGCTTGGAAAAAAAGCATAAATGGCATTATTACGGCACCAACGTTTACTGCTAGAATAAAGAGATATGAAGTCGAGGGAACAAAGTAAAATGGGGAGGAATTTACTGGGCCACGGAAAAATAAAACTGCCACAAAGCTGAAAATTAAGATCAAAGTAATTGGAATAAGGATTTTTTCAGTTTTATGGTATTCTCTTTTTGCTACAACAAGTAAATGAATTGCATAGATAACTGGAAGTGAAATGAGTACTGGTATTCCCATTAATTCCAGACCTATTGCAATTCCCACATATTCTATTATGTATGTAATCACATCGGTTAATGCCATGGGAAAGGACATTATGACTGCCGTTTTTTTACTATAATTTTTTCTTATTACATCGCCGAGACCAGTTCCTGTAGCAATTCCAATTCTACCTGAAACTTCCTGAACAAGGTACAGAGGAATGATTAGAATGAGCATGAACCATATTAATCCATATTTAAACAATACGCCAGTTTCAGCAGCGCCTATGGTGCTTGAGGCATCCATATCTGCCATCATTACAAGCCATGCAGGTCCGAAAAATTTTAAATACAACATTATTTTATTTTTATGCATTCTAAAATTTTCATTCAAATCAATCACTTTTTAATTCTTATGGACGATTTGTTTTTTCCAGTAATTTTAAGTTCTCCATTGTCACCGACAATTCTCGGTTCATCATCGATTATAACTTCAATGGGTGATTCAGGAAAAATCTGAAGGTTTGCAAGTTCATGGAGAAGTTTTTTATTTTCATAAGTTATTCTTGAAATTTTATATTTCCCATTAATTGCTTCTTCCAATTTGATATCCAAAACCGGTTTATCCGGGTTTATAGGATTACCATGTGGGCATTTTTTTTGGTTTCCCAGATTCCTCAAAAGATTGTTGAAATAATTTTCATTTATTGTATGTTCAATGTCCATTACCGCCTCATGGCTTTCCTCCCATGGTACATTCAGCATTTTAACAGCAAAAACTTCTGAAATTCTATGTTTTCTGACAACGGGAACTGCAAGAGCATAGCCATAACCTGTTAAAAGTATTTTTCTATTCAATTTTTTTATTATATTCCTTTTTTCAAGTTTATTGAGATATTCTGAAACAGTGGGCATTGATACTTTCAAGTCGACACTTATCATATTTTCATTTGCCTCTCCAAATGATTCTATAAAAACGTATATTGATTTAATGTAGTCCTCCTCATTATTTCTGAATTTCATTATACCACATTAGGTATACCTAAATAAATTTGTTGTAGCATTAGCATGAGAAATAATAATCGTTCTATAAAAATTATAATTCGAGTTTTTCAATATATCAACATTTCATGATATTTGATTAAATATTAAAATATAACTTAGCTTTATAGAATAATTAAATTAATATATTATTTTTTTATATTCAATTGATAGATATGATACAGATAGGAGAATCAGCTCCGGAATTTAAATCAGATATATATTTTCCAGAAAAAAAGGAGATAAAAACAGCTAATCTGTCAGATTACAGAGGTAAATGGGTCATTTTGACATTTTACCCTGGAGATTTTACATTTGTTTGTGCAACAGATATTGAAGCCCTGATGGGTTCTTACGACAAATTCTTAAAAGAGGGGGCACAGATTTTCGGAATCAGTGAAGATTCAGTATTTTCACACAAGGCATGGTGCGATACCTCACCAAGAGTGAGTAAAAGCAAAATACCCTTAATAGATGACTATACAAAAGAAATAGCAAGAAATTATGGTTTTTTGGATACCAAAGGGTACCAGGCACAGAGAGGACTTGTAATAATTGATCCGGAAGGCAAGGTTCAGTATATTGCACTGTTCAATAATGGACTGGGAAAGGATGTCAGGCACATATATGGTGCTTTCATGGGATTAAAACTTTTGCATGATACACCAGAGGGAGCAGGACATATGTGTGCAATACCCGCTGATTGGGAACCAGGCAAAGAAGTACTTGACATCAATATAGTAAATGATATTGGCAAATTATAAATTTATACTATTTTATATAAATATTTATTTATATGCATGTAATCATGTTTTATGAATGACGAAGAAGCTTTTGAAAAATTATCCAAATTTGGCCTGTCACCATATGAAATAAAGGTTTACAAAACTCTTCTATTAAATGGTCCCCAGACATCAACATCAATAGTTTCCACAGCAGGCATACCTCAACCGAGAGTTTATGATCTTTTTAACAATTTAATGACAAAGGGTTTAATTGAAGTTAGCCCTGGGAAAAAGAAAATATATAGGGCAGTACCAGTGGAAATAGCGCTTAATAAAATTATTGACGATCTTACCACCTATAAAATGAATCTGGCAAAGGTTGTTGAAAATTCAGCACCAAATTTTAAAAAATATAACCCCTATTTGTGGTATCTTGATAATGAGATGTTGATCAGAGAACAGATGAAGGATATGATATCCCGGGCAGAAAATGAGATAATTGCCTCGTTTAAACTCTCACTTTTAAAATATCTTGATAAATATCTTATTGATGCTGCTGAAAGAGGCGTGTCTATATTCCTGACCATATTTCCAGATTCAGACCGTTATGATATAAATGAACTTATGAATATAGCTGTGATAAAAAGAAGACCAGGAATATCTCCAGAAATTATTATAATGGATAGAAATGAAGCCATTGTTCAAGTTGATAATTTGAATATAAAAAGCAAATATGCCATTGATTTTCAGGAGGAGGAAATGATTCATATAATAAATTATTATTATAATAATATCATATGGAAACCTTCTATATATATCTCTAAATTTCTTATACACAGCAAATGGCTTTTCAATACTTCATGGATTTCCTGTGAGGCTATTAATATGTTTTTAAACAATGGGTACAAGCTTGACGGCAGAGTGATTGGAACAACACAGAATGGAGATGTAGACGTTTCCGGAATAATAAAGGGCACAGATATCATACCTGGGTATAAAAATTCATATATAATAGAAACTGAAAATCAGGTATTTACTGTTGGTGGAAGATTAACAAGAATAGAAGATATAAGGATGGATAAATTATACCTGAATGCTGAAAAGATAAAATAAAACTTAATTTTTTAACTATTGTTTCCTATAATCCATTTAATAAAATTTTGTCTTTAATTAAAGTACATCAATTAATTGATTTTTTATAAAAGCGCTGGGAGGGAGATTTGAACTCCCGAGCTATTACAGCACAGGTTTTCCAGACCTGCGCCCTACCAGGCTAGGCTATCCCAGCAACAAGGGTGTATTATTTATTTTTATAATACTTTTTCGAATAATGGTACGGTTAAGCTTTTACCAATTCCATCCATAACTCTTAATTTTTCAAGAACAAATGCTGAAAGATCTTTCATGGATTTATGTGAGGTTAGTATAATTATATCCCAGTTTCCGGTTACTATTGATGCTGAAATAACATGATCAAGCTTCGAGAGGTTGTAGCAGAGACTTCTCTGATCTGTTTTTGCCTTTGGATCGTATTCGATAAGTATGTATGCCAGTACAGTGTAACCAAGTTTTTCATAATTAAGGTCAACTGTGAATTTTTTAATAAACCCATCCTTTTTTAGTCTCTCCATTCTTTCAAATATTGTGGCTCGGGGAATATCAAGAGAATTTGAAATATCAGATATTTTGTCTCGTCCATGTTCTTTCAAATAATCTATTATTTTCATATCTTTTTTATCGATATTTTCCAACATTATACCAAAATGACAATTATGTATTTAAATAGTTGGATTGATTAACAGAAAATAGGGTATAATCTTTATAAATTGAAAAGTAATAATGTATGTATGGAAGCAATAAATGAAAAAGATGACTATGTTAGAAAAGAAATAGATAAAGCAATAGAACATTTATCTGATAAAAGAGTGCAGCATGCTATAAAGGTGCAGAGTTATATTCGGTCATATGTTATGGATTTTTTGAGGTCGCGGGAATATACAGAAATTTCTCCAATTATAGTATCTCCACTTACAGATCCACTGAACCATCCGGTTTACGATCCCAAGATATCTGCATATGGCGGAGATATGTGGCTGACAAAAAGCATGATTTTCCATAAGCAAATTGCGGTACAGGAACTGAAGAAGATATGCATCATGTCACCCAACATAAGACTCGAAAACGAGGACAGGGCAACATCAGGCAGGCATTTATATGAATTCACACAGATAGATATAGAAGCTCTTGAAAAAACACGTGAGGAAATGATGGATCTTGCAGAGGATCTTATTATTTACACAATAAAACGTATAAAGGAAGAACACCCCGAAGAACTTGAGTTTTTTAAAAGAAAACTCCCTGATTACAAAAAACCATTTCCAAAAATAACTTATACAGAGGCTGAGGAAAAATATGGAAAGGATTTTGAAAAAAAAGTCTCACAGTTATCAGATTCTCCAATCTGGATAGTGGACATACCTTTAAAGGAGAGGGAATTTTACGATAGAGAATATTCCGATAAACCAGGAATACTCAGGGATATGGATCTTGTATGGCCAGAAGGATTTCAGGAGGCATCATCCGGCGGTGAAAGAGAATTTGAACTGTCAAAAATACTTGAGAGGATACATAAAAAGGATCAAACCGAGGAGCAGTTTAAATGGTTTATTGAACTTGCAAAGCAGGGAATAAAGATGTCCTGCGGCTTTGGCATAGGCATAGAGAGATTTACAAGATTCGTTTGCGGACTTGAAAAAATTGAAGATGCATCAACGTTTCCAAAGATTCCAGGAAGAATCTCTCTTTAATTTTTTTCTAATTTTTTATGGCGGCTAATGTAAGACAAAAACTTAAATAACACATTTATAATAACTGTAATTAACTATATGATATATGATAGGGCAAGCATTATTATTCCATCCTTGAACGAAAGAAATAATCTTATAAGATTGATTAAAAAGTTGAATCACGAAAGTTTTAAATCAATATACGTTATAGATGACGGGTCAACAGACGGTACAGCGAGTTTGAAAGAGCAATTTCCAAATGTTCATTTTCTGTTCAGGCAAAATAAAATGGGTCTTATAAGTGCAGAGATAGACGGAATGAGGCTTTCTAATTCAGATTATGTGGTAATTATGGATGCCGATCTTTCTCATAAGCCCGAAGATATAAAGGGCATGATTGAACTCGCAGTAAATACATCATCAGATCTCGTCATAGGTTCCAGATATACTGAGAATGGCATATCAAACGATGAATTTATTAGAAAAGGCATAAGCAGGGTTGCAAACTTACTATTTCACTTTTCCTTTGATGTAAATATAAGTGACTGCACATCGGGCTTCAGGATATACAGCAGGAAGGCATGCGATTTTCTATCAACCCAGGTAGATTTAGAGAATAGCTATGTTGGTCAGGTGGATATTTTAAACAGACTGAATAGAAATGGATTTAAAATTTCAGAATACCCGGTAGAGTTTGTAAAAAGAACCGAAGGTAAATCGAAGCTTAAAATGAAGGAAATAGTCAATTTCTTTCTTTTTGTTATATATAATAAAAAGTTACTTAACTATATAACTGGATCAATATCACTGATAATTTCCCTAATATTCATATTATATATATTTATAATACTGTATCCTTATTGAAACTAGATAAATCCTGCAATTATTCCAATTATTCCTGTCAAAAAAAGAAGGAAAAACCATAAAGCAGTTTCAAATAAAACCAGAATAAAATTTCTGATGATAGTTATGCTGTATATCTCTTTATATGCATAAAGAACAATAAAAAATGTTATTATAAATGACAGCAGGCCATCGAATATGTGTAATGGAGCGAATAGTATATTTATAAAAACTGAAATAAAAATAATTATTATCAACGTAATTAAAGACGCCAATATTGCATTTGGGAAAGTTGCACTTCTATTGTGAACTATAATTTTTGAAGCGGCATACACTGGTATTGATATAAAAATAAGCATCAGCAGAAGACCCATTAGGACAATTAAAAGCTCTATTGATAACATACAGTTTAGTATTGATGATGTATTATTAAATATTGTTCCGGATTCTGGATAAAAGATAAAATACTGATCTCTCTGAGAAAACTGACACCATTCAAAAAAAGAAATTTCCACACACTTTCTGCGGACACTTTATCACAGTAACAGCAGTTACAAATATATGTCTATTAAACCAAGATTCATGCCTGAGAAGTGAAGAAGGTCCTTGTGCCAGGAGGTAAAGTCCTTTGTACAGTAGAAGATCCCACATAAGAAATATAATATACGTTCTGGTTATTATTCATTATGAAAGTATCAATTATTGGTCTGGGTACTGTTGGAAAATCAATAGCTGAAGGCATTAAAAATGATTATGATTTGCACTTAAGCTCAGGATCATATGAAAAATTAAACATATGGAACAGAAGTGGATTTAAAACTTACAAAACAAATTTAGAAAATGCAAGTAATGGTGATATAATAATACTTGCTGTTAAACCAGTAAATGCAGAATCGGTATTGAATGAAATAAAGGATTATTTGCATAATAAGCTTATTATTTCGGTAATGGCAGGGATAAGCATTGAATATATAAAGAGATATATAAAAGACGCTTATATAGCAAGAGTTATGCCAAATATTCCCATGGTAATACAGAAATCTGTAAATGCATATTGCATTGACAGAATAAACGATGAATATCATAATGAACTGTTAAAAATTTTAAATGACTTCGGAACACCTGTGGAAATAAAGGAAAGTTATATCGATGCAGTCACAGGGTTAAGTGGAAGCGGACCGGGATTTATATCAATAATGATGGATTCAATGATTACCGCAGGAATAAAACTTGGCATACCAAAAGATATTTCAAGATATTTAACAATTGAAACCTTTCTTGGCACTGCCAATTTAATGAAAAGTAAAAACATTCCACCATCAGAATTAAGGGATGAAGTTATGACTCCGGGAGGAACTACAATAGCTGGAATATATGAACTGGAAAAAGGTAATGTAAGAACCGCAATAACAAATGCTGTAGAAGCATCGTACAAAAAAGCCAGAGAATATAATAAACAATAAAAAATTAAAAATATTTTTACATATCTTCCTGTCCAAAAGCAACTATCAATAATATGAATCCAACAAAGCTAAAGAAAAATGATACCCAGCTTCCAAGCTGATGTGGTCCTATGTCAGTATTATATCTTGGAAACATATTATAGTCAAGAAACGTTGGTATAGATACTATTAAAAATACAATACCAGTTATCATCATGTATCTCGAACTTTTTTCCATTTTATTTAATTTTTCCATCATATTAAAGCCACCCCAATTGCTGCAAAGGTAAATATGTACAGAATAACAGGTGTTATTATCGTTCTTCTTGATATCTTCCCATTTTTTGTTTTATTATGATACAATGATATTGCCATCAGTATTATTGAAACGGCTATGAACGTAAGTGTTATTGCAAGAAGTAAATTCAGATACGCTCCAAAGTTTCCAAGCACCGGAGATGTCATGTTATAAACTTCCTCGTGATAGAGTGTAGCTATTGGTTTCATTATAACAGCATAAAGTATGAAGGGTACGCTGCCAAATAAATAAATTATCATAGAATAATAATACATGTATAATGATTTTTTATCCATTTAAACCCTCTCCTTTATTGTTTTCTGCATGATCAAAAACACGATAGCAGCGAATAAAAATAGATTTATTACCAGCGTTATGGCCCAGGCGTTCTCATATTTGTAAGGGTTAACCTGAGTAAAATACCACATTACTGGGTCAACAACAGCAAGCTGAATAGCTCCTATTATATATATTATATTTTTAGTTTCCAATTTCTTCACCATCCTTTTTTGCAAATCTCATGGCATATATGGGCAAAAATGTTACCAGCGTCATTGCCCACCACATGTATTCCGTCAATAATCTTGTCTGCGATAATCCGGGTTGGGAATATCCCCATACTGTCATTACAGATAAACCCATAATGAAATATATACCAAACGCAGTTATCCATGGTCTTTCAAGTGCTCCTTTTTTATGATATTTATCTATAAATGGAATTAAGAATAAAAATATCACTATAGCAATTACAAGAGGAACACCTCCAGTGCCTAAACCATAACCCGCAACATCCATCAGTTTATATATGGGTGTTATGTACCAGTCGGGAACAGGAAAAGTTCCATATTCCAGTGAACCGTACGCAAGTAATAATTTCTGTGGAAAAACTGCTGAAAATATTATTATTACTCCAACAAGAATTATAGCAGAAAAAGTTGCATATAAAAGGTTTGTTGGGAACCAGGGTATCATTTTTCCTTTTTCGGCTTTTTCACTTGCCAGTCCAGATCTTTCAAATAAAATGAAATGGACTGCAAATATACCAAGCATGAGTACTGTAAAAACTGCTACGTGAAATGCAAGTAAATGTGAAAATGTGGCGGTTGTTGTGTAATTTCCCACAAGTATTGCCTCAATCCAGTTTATTAACGCTCCTGGAAGTATTCTGCCAAGAACACTTCTCTGCATGAATAATATACCTATATGAAGGGCAGCCATTGCTATTGCAGTATTTGCAAGCATATATCCAAGAATGGCAGTCAGTATTGTTAGGAGGAATAAAACAACACCGAGAATCCACTGAAGCCATCTCCATTTTCCCTTATAAGATCCAACAAACCATTGCCTCATCATATGGAAATAAACAAGGGCTATCATGGCATAAGCCATATATAGATGTGATGTTAGTATTATGTGCCCAAATGGGACATTATTTATCATATATTGAGTTGAAGCGTATGGATTGACCTGGCTATAATAATAAAATAATACAATGCCACTGACTATCTGGTAAATCAAAGCGGTTGCAACCCACGCACCGGTCCATTCATCTATTTTATAACCTCTTGAAGTTACAGACTTGAAACCTATTTTATATGAACCTGCGGGTAGATCCTTCTCTTCTTTTATTAATTTTGTTAAATCATATTCATTATGCTCATATTCTGTTTTATCCATTTTATCACCTAGAATGATCCCTTCCATGCCCCTGAGTTGCTCACAACTGTTGTTTTATAAAGCACTACACTACTGCTTATCTGATTAACACCAAGTGTTGTAGGTCCTGATGAAGTGAGGGAAGTTCCATTATAATAATTTATTGATGAAGGTACAGTACGACTTGATTTTACTATTGAAGTTCCGCCAGTTAAATCCTCACTTTTAACTCCGGGCCCATATGTTTCACCACCCGGATACTTTAGGTGAGTTCTTATCACAGCATTAGATGAATTTATACCATAAGCATATATGTAACCATTGCTATCTGTAGCAAGCATTATTTGTGGCAATGAATGGTTAGCAGGGCTTGCCGCTGGCCCATTATTGTATAAGTTTCTGCCGCCCCACACAGGATTGAACTGACTTCCATGACATTTGCAATATACAAGACCGTAATCAGGCCATTTACTTGCACCCGTTCCATTTAATTTGTATCCTACCAGTTCGGATTCGAATGGCACGTTTTGTCCAGGATGATAATCAAGAAAAGGCGGAACGCAGCCAAGATGTTGGCATATTCCACTTAAAGCTATAATTGAAGTATTATGGGCGGAATCATAAATAATTCCATCCATCGGTGCATTAGTTCCCGGGGAAACAGCATTAAATCCAGATGAAGGCGTTGTTTTTGGTGTAGTTATTTTAATACCTTTTAATGCAAGCAAAAATGTCGGCTCATCCTGTAAAGGATAATTGAATACTAGAATAGGAGTAGTTTTTGTTGTAGTTGTAGCCGCATATTTTTCAACGTCACTAACAGTGATTGGACTTCCACTGGGATCCTCCAGTATTGCCAGAGGAAAATTATCCATTACTGGAACAGACCTATCTTTAGGCACTGCAAATCTTTCAATAGATAATCCACCTATCATAAGAGCAGCAACAGAAAGACCTGCACCCTTTAAAAATGCCCTTCTTTCTGGTTCAGGAATATTCTCTTTACTTTCTTCCATAATTGTTTAGCATTATTTTATATAAAAGATTTGTCATCATTAAAATAAAAGCATTTAAAAATGTAACTTATATGACACAATTATATAATCATAAATAATATTCATTCAATAAATGATTAATTCATTAATTATATGTAATTTTTTTGATATTATCTATTTTTTTAAATTTAAATTTTAAATGTATATTAACATTGATTTATAAATTAATGTTTTTTCTTTATTTATATTTTTAATCGATTATCCCGATTTTTTATAAATGAAGAGATACATGAAAGGACTAAAATCTTACTTTAGAAAAATTTATATAACATCCATTAAATATAGTATTAGTGATATTTAATGTTTGATTCCTACATGGATATAGTGATTATAGCCGTAATCGCCCTGATTATATTTGGCGGTACAAAAAAAATACCGGAAATGGCAAGAAACCTTGGCAAAGCATCAGGGGAATTTAAAAAGGGACAGATGGATATTGAAAATGAGATAAAAAATTCTGTCAATCCCAGTAAAGAAGTTAAGGAAGGTCAGGTTGATTATATGAAAGTTGCTCAAGACCTCAACATTGATATAAAGGATAAAACAATAGACCAGATAATTAAGGAAATTAGTGATAAACTTGCTAAAACTGAACAGATAACAAAATCCAATTAATATGGAGAGTGAAATTCTAAACTATCTGGTAAAATATTCGGAGGAAATAAGGTATAGAGCTATCAGGATTTTGATTGTTTTCAGTTTCTTTTTTTTGCTTTTTGTTGTATTTAAAATTGAATATGTAACAGTCTTTGGAAAACGTTTTCTTTTTGTTTTTCCCGATCCATATGACAATATAGGTGCACAGGTTTTATTTATATTAAGGGAACATATATTGCCTCCTGGAACACAACTGATTATCATAAAACCAGTTGACGGCGTCATGGCTGATTTTTATACATGCATGGCACTATCTATTATTCTAACGATGCCCATTATAATATATCATGTTAGCAAGTTTATAGCACCCGCATTGAAGAACGAGGAAATGGCATTACTGAAATCTATTATAATACCGGCATCATTGCTTTTTTTTGCAGGAGCATTTGTTGGCATATATTTCATCGCTCCAGAACTATTCCGTATATTTACATTCTTTGATACGGGCCTGGGTGCAGCACCAACATTAAGTGTATCAAGCTTTGTTTCATTTTTATTTATGTATATTATTGCATTTGGCTTATCCTTTGAAATTCCTGTATTTATGACCGGCTTAAGCAGGTTTGGAATTGTAACGGCGGATACATGGAAAAATAACTGGAGATATGCAGTTATAGGCTCATTAATTTATGGAATGATCTTCTCCCCAGGAGTTACGGGATTTACAATGATTGTGATAGCAACGCCCATGATAGCATTATATTTTGGTGGAATATATTTTGCAAGGCGGGCAGAACGGGCATTCAACAAGAGTGAAAAGAAGTCAGAAAGTACTGAGCAGTGAAAAGCCCTTTATTTCAATTTTATTTTTAAACCCCTTTTTAATATAAATTTCTTCTCTACCTTTATTTATTGAGTCATATACCTCTTTTATCAATTCCAGTTTTGTTGGATTATCCACTTTATATGTGTCATTAAACCTAAAATTGTCGTTTAATTCATACGATATTTTTTTGATCAATGGGCACAGGTCATCCTTGCACGGCCCTTCTTCCAGTATAATTTTTATGAATAAAATTTTATTTCCTACAATATTCGTAATTTTATCATCTATTTTGATAAGACCATTACCAATTTTAATTGTTTTCATTAATATATAAGTATATGAGGATATAAATATATTTTTATTCATTTTAGTATAAAATTAAATTAATAACTGAGCATTATGCTAAATTAAAATTATTATTCTAAGCATATTATTAAATATTGTAAAACTATTTAGTATATATGGTTGGAAAAAATCCAAGTTATAACGAATCAAAAATTTTAAAATTACTGAAGAATAATTCAAGGTTAAGTATCTCTGAAATTTCTAAATCACTGAATTTAAGCAGAAATACTGTATCAAAAATTATAAAGTACCTTAATAAAAATTACATCAAAAAGTATACTATAGAAACAATGGAAAAAAAGAATTCATTTTATATTATTTCAGTTGTTGATTCCATTGATGATATAAATTCAGATGTTATTCTTGAATATTATGAGCTCATGAATGGGAAATATTTAATTGTTTCGAGTAAAAATTCACTGGACAGTATTATAAAATATGATGAAATACACATTGCCAGAAAAAAAGTTACAAATTTCAATGATGAGGATATTGATTTATACTGTGATTACTGTAACAATAAGATTTTTGGAAATCCCCGAATATACGAATTAAATAAAAATAAATATTATTTCTGCTGCGATACATGCAAAAAAACATTTATAAAAAAGCAAAAAGCACAGAATAATGAATAATATTAATTAAAATGCCCAGCAAATTCATATATATAGAATATGAATATTCATTTATGGCAATAATAGATCCAGTATGTGGAATGAAGGTTGATAAAAAGATAGAGTCAGAGTACAATGGAGAGAAATATTATTTCTGCTGTGAGCATTGCAAAGAAGAGTTTAACAAAAATCCCTTAAAATACACAAGATGATTCCTTGCCCATAGACCCCGTATGTGGAATGTACGTTTCGAATAGCTCAGATTTATATATTGATAAAGAGGGAACGAGATATTACTTCTGTTCACAGAATTGCTTTGATAAATTTAATGAACCCGAAAAAGAAGAAAAATCTCTAAAATTAAAATTAATAATTGCATGGTCTTTTTCTGTACCAATACTTTTAATAAATTATTTACCTGCATTTTCATTAAAAAATTATATTTC
This sequence comes from Thermoplasmata archaeon, assembly GCA_021846395.1. Taxonomy (GTDB): domain Archaea; phylum Thermoplasmatota; class Thermoplasmata; order Thermoplasmatales; family Thermoplasmataceae; genus Acidiplasma. Next base: position 59,986 of record JAJZXB010000001.1, read on the forward strand.
ATTCATTCTTGTTCTACCAGTTCAGTTTTATTCCGGATTAAATTTCTATAAAGGTGCATATCAGGCAATAAAGAATAGGAGTGGAAATATGGATTTATTGATAACCCTTGGAACATTGACAGCATTTATATTTTCAGCTGTAATCACATTTGATTCCTCAATTTTCCCGGTAAACTATACATATTTTGATGCTTCCGCTTTTATAATTACGCTTATATTGACTGGAAATTATATTGAGAACCTTACAAAAAAAAGGGCAAATTCGGCCGCAAACAAATTGCTTGAATTGCTTCCAGATACGGTGCACATATATACCGGTCAAAACATTGTTGATGAACCAATTGATAAAATAAGGGAACATGATAATATACTCATAAGACCCGGAGAAGTAATACCTGTTGATGGTGTGATTGTCGATGGAAAATCAGAAATAGACGAATCAATGATAACTGGAGAACAGATCCCAGTGGTTAAAACAATGAATGATAAAGTCATATCTGGAACAAAAAACATAAACGGCGATCTTAAAGTGGATGTCTCCGGTACTGGAGTAAATTCAACGGTTAATAAAATATATTCCATGATTCAGATGGCATCTATGGGTAGAGCAAAGATACAGAAAATTGCCGATATATTTTCTTCATATTTTGTTCCTGCGGTTCTAATAATTGCATTGTCATCATCAGTATTCTGGTACTTTTACTTGATGTCATTGGGCGATCCAATGTTTACGATCGTCGCCATTCTTGTGTTTGTTTCGGTGGTTGTTATAGCATGTCCATGTGCTATCGGTCTTGCCGCCCCAATAACATTGTTAATTTCATCAAACGAATCGTCTGAAAATGGTATACTGATAAAAAACTCAAGCTCAATGGATCGGCTTTCAAAAATAAATAGGGTAATATTTGATAAAACCGGAACATTAACAGATAATAATCCGGAAATAACCGGGTTTACAACAAATTATGATAAAATTTACATATATTCCTTATTGTATTCAATGGAAATAAAATCCAACCACCCCATTGCAAAGGCAATAATAAACTACACATCGCAGTTTAAGCATGAAATTTATGACATAAAGGATTTTAAGGAAATTCCTGGCTATGGAGTTACGGGGTATTACGGCGGTCAATATATCGAAATAGGAAAAGATGATAATTCCCTCGTTCTTAAAATTAATTCCAAAATATATGCCACCATGAAAATATCATATAATTTAAGGGAAAACGCAAAAAATGATATAGGCTTATTGATAAAAAATGGAATTAAAACTGCTATTGTCACAGGAGATTCTCTTGAAAATACAAAAAAAGTGGCGGACTATTTAAATATATCGGATTATCATTACGGCATAAAACCGGATGAAAAGGCCAGTATAGTGAGAAATTATCAGGAAAATGGTGACTATGTCATGTTTGTTGGAGATGGTATAAATGATACAATAGCAATGGAAACAGCTGATGTTGGTGTTGCCATGGCTTCCGGTTCAGATATAGCAAAGGAAAGCGGCGATATAATATTGCTCAACAACCATTTAAACAACATATACAATATGAAGGTCATAGGCAGTTATACCATAGGCAAAGTAAAACAGAATATAGGGTGGGCTATTGGATACAATTCAGCATTAATCCCTGTTGCGGCAGGCATACTTGTCCCCATTCTTGGGCTGGGAATATACTATATGCTTCCCATATTTGCAGCACTGGCAATGGGCATGAGTTCGTCAACCGTTGTGCTTAATTCTTTAAGAATTAAAAAGCACATAAAAAGGACAATAATAACACAATAACTTAATTTTAAATAAAACAATAAATTTATAAAAATAGATTGATTATACATTTATGAAAATAAGCGTCAACGCTTTTGGGAACAATCAAAAAATACCGGGAAGATATACCTGTGATGGCGAAAATATATCACCTGAAATATCCATATCCGGAATACCTGAAAAAAAATATTATATGGTAATATTAAACGACCCCGATGCCCCAGTTGGCTTATTCACACACTGGATAATATACAATATTCCATCAAGCGTAAACCTGCTTCATGAAAATATTGAAAAATTGCCCATTACGGATGAAAATTTCTACCAGGGAAAAAACGACTTCGGAAAAATAGGTTATGGGGGGCCATGCCCTCCCAGGGGAAATGGAATTCACCGATATTTTTTCAATTTATATATGCAGGATAAAAAAATAGAAAATGAAAAAATTAATGCAAACGATGCATATATCATTGTGAGAAATAAGGATAAGGCGGTTTATATGGGTACATACATAAGGCCTTAATTTTCCATGTTTTTCAATGCCTCAATCAATTTTGAATATGATTCTTCAAAATTCAATTTTGTCGTACATATCCTTAAATATGGGCCATCAACACCAAATAGTTTTGCCGGTACGGCAATAATACCTATGGAGGATAATTTTTCACTAACCTGGTCGGCAGGTAGTCTGGTATAGTCAGAATAATCCACAAATGATACCGGAACGTTGAGGGGAATAATGTTTTTATAAAATTTCAATCTTTCTCTCTTCTTAATGAGAATGTCATGGTTTTTATTTATAATCTCCCTCACATATTTTACGATGTTATCATTGTCCTTCAATATGTTAACTCCTATTGATATATTATATATGGACACACTCTCAGTTAAGAGTCCCTTGTATTTTTCAATTTTTTGTGCATCCTCTCTTTCCGGTGTAATTATATAGCCCAGTTTCAATTCATCGCCTGCATATATCTTGGTGAATGTGTTTATTATAAACGAATTGTCATATTTTATTCTGTCAAGGTTTTTATAGAATTCCATGAATGTTTCATCTATTACACGAACCTTAAAATTTTTCTGGTCACCAATTAAGTTTCCAATTGGGTTATTTGGGCTGCTACCGAAAAAAACATCATTTTTTCCCTTTTTATATTCCAGCATCTCGGGAACCTTGTAGATAAGTTCGTATTCAGGCAGATTTACTTCATAATAATTATGGTTATTGTGCCTTAAATAATATGCTACAAGAAAAAAGCCCTCAGTTGCTCCGTGCGTGATAACAATGTTATTTTTATCCACATCATGAAGGTTAGCTATCATCTGTTTAAGATCATCTTCACCATATTCTGGATTCAAGCCTGCATATTTTTTAATTGATAATACACCACCCATACCACTGCTGCTCATATTGTATTTTCCGGTATGCGTTGAAATCCATGTTCCAATTTCAAATTCCATATTCTACCATTATAACAATATATATTATTTTTTTTTAAACTATATTTTAAAAATTTCATAATATTGTATAAAAAAGTGAAGTGTATTTTAATTATAATCGAATAGATATATTTTTATTTGAGCAATGCATCATGCCATAATGGATATTGTGGAAAAAATAGCAGGAGAGATAACTATTTCAGCAAACCCGGGAATTACAATAAAAAAATGGAGAGAGGAGTTCAACATTTCACAGATGGAACTTTCAAAATTTATGCAAGTTTCACCTTCGGTAATAAGCGATTATGAATCAGGACGGAGAAAATCTCCGGGAGCATCTTCAATTAAAAAGATTGTAAATTCTCTTATAAACATTGATGAAAAAAGGGGCGGGCATATTGTCCGGAGATACAATAGTGGAATACCATCAGATGCCCTTCTTGATATCAAGGATTATAATCACGATATAAGCCTTGAATATATTCTGCCAAAAATACGTGGCAAGGCATGTTCGCAGGCAGATATAAAGAGAAATATACGCGGTTATACAATGATAGATGGAATCAAGGCAATCCTGAAATTTTCCTACGCAGATTACACTAAATTATATGGGTGGTCAAGTCAGAGAATTATATTTATAACAGATGTATCTTATGGAAGAAGCCCAATGATCGCGGTCAGAGCACACCCGTTAAAACCTGCGGCTGTTGTATACATAAAGCCAGAAAACGTGGATGAGCTTGCAATAAAACTTTCTGAAATAGAAAACATCCCGTTAATAAAAACTGATATGGATTACAAATCAATTATAAATATTATGAATTTATTTAGATGAAAATATTTTATTTAAGTACCAGTCTGGATCAAATGGCATGAGATCTTCCATCTTCTGCCCAACCCCAATAAACAGAATGGGTTTTTTAATTTCCGCTGATATGCTTATTATTGATCCACCTCTTGCATCCGTATCAAGTTTTGTCAGTATTATTCCATCGAAGTTTATTTCCTTTAAAAAAGTGTTTGCCTGTTCTATTACATCGTGCCCTATCATTGCATCCAGCACAAGTACTGTGAGATCTGGTTTTGCCACTTTTTTTATCTTCTTCATTTCATCAAGAAGATTTTTGTTTGTCTGCATTCTACCGGCCGAATCTACCAGAACATAATCAATAGACCTTGCTCTGGCATGGTCTATGGCATCATATGCTACAGAAGCTGGATCACTTTTAAAATCATGCTTTATAACTTCCACATTTATTTCCTTTCCAAGAATTGAAATCTGGTCTATTGCCCCAGCCCTAAATGTATCGGAAGCTGCTATAACAACACTTTTTCCACGCTCCTTCAAAAAATATGCCATTTTAGCGATGGTTGTTGTTTTTCCTGTACCATTAATTCCAAGAAACAATATAACATAAGGTTTTTTATTCGCATTTAAAATATTTATTGAGCCACCATTATTCTTTGTTATTTCACCCTTTATGGTTTTTTTCAGCTCGTTTTCAATAAATTTATAATCTACCCTCTTTTTTAGTTTACCCATGCTATTCTTAAGAGATTCAATAATCATCTGGGTTGAATCAAATGAAACATCGGATTCAAGAAGTGTTTCTTCTATCTGCTGATCGATATGGTCTCTCCTTATTATTTTCTGTTCATCTGATTCATTATTCAGATTTGCCCTGTCATTTATGTTTTCATTATTCTCCGAAGTGAAAATATCGGTGAATTTCTTTCTCAATTTATCAAACATCAATTACCTCTTTGCCTTGAATTCTGAATTGCATATACAAGGGCATCATAATTATTTTTTGCCTTCTCCTTCTGGGATATGAGATTATTGTAGGTGACATTGAAATCCTTTATGTTATTATTAAGATCATTTATTATTTCCTCTTTCTTTTTTTCAATGTAAATATTTGAACCAATGGGTGTCAGAACTTTATCTGAGCTGATTGATGCTCTTGCAAACATTCCAGACCCTATGGATATTTTCACATCTTCCGATTTTATATATTCTTCATTCTTCAAAAATGAAAGCGTTTCATTCGATTCCTCAACAGTTTTTAACAGTAAATTTAATCTCTTGTCTATATTTTCTATTAAATTCTTCAAATAATCTATCTGTTCCATTATATTATTTTCATCTGCCATTTTTAACACCACCAAATATTTTTTTATTTTCTATAAGCGTATCTATTACTGGGATAGAATCACCGGATAAATAATTTATTAATGCGCCACCCCCAGTTGAGATATAATCCATGTATTTTGAAAGTTCAAATTTATTCAAAGCACTCAATGTATGCCCCCCTCCTATTAATTTCACCCCTCTGTTCATGGCAACAGCGTTGAGTATTTCCCTCGTTCCAAGGGAATAGGCGCTGATCTCATACATCCCCAGGGGGCCATTTATAAAAATGTTCTTTGCACTTTTTATATATTCCTCAAATTTGAGTATACTGTCCATACCGATGTCTGCCAACAATTCTGTATCAGGTATATTTCCATTGATGTTTATGTGCTTTTCAGAAGGGTTCAGAATAAAATCATCAGGAAGGATTATTTTATCGCCAAATTTATTGAGAATATATCGGGCAATTTCCATAATATTTTCATAATTTTTATTATTGTTCATAATAAAATCTCTATTCTTTTTTCCAATATCGTGCCCCTTTACCCATATGAAGACATTCGCAATAACACCACCATATAGAATATAATCAACCACGTTGTTTTCTAATAAAGATTTTGAAACCTTTATTGCATCCGAAATTTTAGAACCACCAAGAATTGCTATTTTAGGCCGCAAATCGGAATACTTAAATTTATTTATCATTTTAATTTCCCTTTCCATCAGCCTTCCAGCGATCATGGGGCCGGATTTTTTGAAGCCCATAAGGCTTGTTTGTGGTCTGTGTATCGTTCCAAATGCGTCTATTATATAATAGTTAAATAACCCTGAAAGATTCCTGATAATGTTTGTGTTTTCCATTATCTCAAATTTATCCGGGCTTATTGCAATTTCTTCGCTGTAGAATCTTGTATTTTCAAGCATAATTATATCTCCCGATTTCATTTTATTTATTGCATCCCTTGCGTTATGCCCGAATAATGAATCAATAAATTCTATTTCTTTATTTAAAATATTTGACAGATATTTTGCATGCCTGTCCAGTGATATAAAATCACTTTCCCCAGGCCTGCCCTGATGCGCAGTAATTACCAATCTGGAGTTAGAAAGTTCTTCAATTGTTTTTGTATATGACTTCAGTCGGGAATTATCCATAATTTCGCCCGTAATGGGATTTATAGGAGAATTAATATCAATTCGTAAATAAACATAGCTATTGTTAAAGTCGAAATCATCCATGGTAAAGAAAGGGAGACCATCCATATTTGATAATGCTTACGTAATAATAAAATTTTTTTATTTTGCATATTTTACCGCATTTTTGGAATGAATGTTATTATTTTTGTAATAATAAGCAACAGCATCAATAAAGATTGGTTTCTGAACAAAATTTGGCCAGTTACAATCTTTAAGCGCTCATTTTGTGGATTATTATATTTTCTACCTAAAATACGGAATCAAGCCCATCTTTAAAAAGTAAGATTGGTTATTCAGTAATAAGGCTAAATATCATTTTATCATCACGTTAATATGGTCGAAGATCCCTTTATAAAATTGGATAGTGGAACCATAGTTAAGAGGTTTGATAATCTTCTCAAATCCACATTTATAAACAGGCCAAACCGTTTTATGGTCAATGTTCTATACGAAGGAAATATTTTAAATGTGCATCTTCACGATCCGGGACGACTGGAGGAATTATTGATTCCCGGAAATGAAATACTTATCAGAAAAGTGAAGGGAGTTAAAACCGATTACTCCGTTACGTTAATAAAAAATAATAATGTTTATACCCTGAACGATGCAAGATTTCACAGCAAAATTGCATCGCTTTTTTTAAAAGCAGGATACAGGTCTGAAGTTCCAGTTAATGATTCTAGAATCGATTTTTTATATAACAATTCATATATTGAAGTCAAATCATGCACATTTGTAAGGGATGGTATTGCCATGTTTCCAGATGCAGTCAGTAAAAGGGCCACCCACCATCTGGAAACATTGATGAACCTGGTTAATGCAGGCTATAATGCGTATGTGCTTTTTCTTATCTTCAACGAAAACGCAAAATCATTTGAACCAAATATTGAGAGAGACCCAGTTTTTTCACACAAATTTCAAGAAGCAATGAATTCTGGTGTCAAAATGAAATACATAGTTTTTGGGGTTAAAAATAATAATATTTTTTACAGGAACAGTTTATAAGTTTTTCATAGAAGAAAGTTTAAGGCAAGCAGCAAAACTTCAATCCTTCAGGATGGAGATTACAGTGGACCTTCCAATCATATTAGCCTAGGAGGGATTTCTCTTTGTCGGTTAATGATAACCCCTTTGTCAATTCTGCCATTAAGGACCTGTCATTTCTTTTGATGATTTTATAAAACCATAAATTTCTGGCATTTTCATTATTTGATGTATGTGTTATTATTGAAACCTTATCAAGAAAACTTTTCATATTGTATTTTTCTGAATTGTTTTTCCGGTTGCTCATTTTCTGTATGATTTCTGGAAAGTTGTATTTTATATAATGTTTAACATCATGATTCACGGCAACAAATGATATTCCACCGGCAATTTCGCCAGCATATGAGGAAAGGGAAAAATCAGTAAATCTCCTGTTAAAGTATATATCTGCCGTTGAAAGAATTTCATAGGAATTCATTAAATCAGCAGGATGGTTGAATTCAGGATACATGTTCTGGTCAAGCCATTCCATTAGAAATCTCGGATCATCATCCATTGAACTAAGAGATTTTAAAATTTCATCATAATTTCCTGATCTGAATATTTTGGAGACTATATAGTAAATCGATTCATGAGTATCTCGTATATTTCCGGAGTAAGGGCTGTTGTTTCTAAGGAGCTCAAGATCATTCAATATTGCCCTTATATCAGGTTCATTTTTTTTGATAATGCCATTCAGTTTTTTGCTGTCAACATTTATGTGTTCAATCTCTGCTATCTTTTTCAGGCTTTCCTGCAATCTATCCAAAAATAAATGGTAATTCTTTTCTGTCCTTTTCTTGTAAGGTGCAACTTCTATTGAAATTGATGAGGAAATAATCTCCCTTGCATAATTTTTCCGTCTAAATTCATAATAATCATTCATGGTAATTATTATGGGGTTCTTTGCCCTTTTTATTATATCAAGCAATTCGGCAAGCCCACCTGTATCACCTCCCTTTGAAGGGTTCTTTGATTCTAGAATATTATCCGCTTCATCTATGAGTATCACCCTGTCTGGAGATTTTGCATTTAACTGTAAAATATCATGATACTCTGATGCCATCAACGCTATTTTTTTCATGCTTTCCCGGTTTCTCTGGTCAGATGCATTCATTTCAATTAATGGCAAATCGAAGTGCTTTGCAATTGCCATCGCCAGAGAGGTTTTACCAACACCCTGATTACCAAAAAGAATAATTGCCTTTTTTGTTTCCTCATGATTTTTCCACGAATTCATCCAGGACATTATTTGATTTATAATTTCAGGAGGCAGAATTAAATTCTCTATTGATTCTGGTCTGTATTTATCCGGCAGAGGCATCAGTGCACCTTGCTCCCAGGTTCCATTTCCCTGTCTGGGCTCAAAAGAGAGACTGTGTTTTCATCCTCAATGGCAAGAAGCATTCCCTGACTTTCAAGGCCCATAAATTTTGCAGGTTCAAGATTGTTGACAATAATGAGATTTTTACCTACCATCTCTTCCGGTTTATAATATTCATATATGCTTGAAATAATCTGCTTTTTTTCATCTCCAACATCAATTATAATTTTCAATAAACTTCTTGATTTTTCAACTTTTTCACATTCTATTACCTTGCCAACCCTTATGTCTATTTTATGGAAATAGTCTATTGATATTTTGTCCATATCCCGTATTTTTCATATTAAATATAAACTTATTCATTTTTTATATCTTCTCTAATTTTGAATGGGTTTATTGAGTATATGAATTCAATCAATTGCCTAAACGTTATTTCTTTTATCAAAATTGCAATAATAAAAAATAGTACAACAGAGGAAACGGCAACAGGAACAAATGATACTATATCGTAAATTTTAATGTAAGAAGTTATTCCGTATAAATATATAAACTGTATTGCTGCAGGTATTATCTGAATAAATATCCTGTAATTTATAGACGACCCATGGGTTCGAATAATGTCTATGCGATAAAGTGCGGTTTCCACTGCAAATGCTATGAATGTGCTTATGGCGGCTCCAACCACCCCAAGTGAGAAGACCCTTATGCCGAAAATATTTGAGGGTATCAACAATAAATCAAAAAATATATTGATGCATATTGATATTACTGTGATTTTTCCAATATTTCTAGTTAAACCCCTTGCAACAAGGCCTGATGAATAGGGTGTATTTATTACAATAAGATAATCTGCCATTGCAAGAAAGATCAATATTTCAGAATAGGGTATTAAATAACTGCTCCAAAAGTTTGCTATATATACTCTTAATGCAATAAAAATGATAACAAAGGGCAAAATAAAAAGGGATATTATTCTTTCATATTTAGAAATATCATGATTAACCTCATCCTTTGATGCCTGCCTCATAAGAAGTGGAATGAAAAGGGCACTAATGGCTGTTGAAAATGTAATAATTGGCGAGGTGATTTTTTGGAGAGACGCAAAGGCCCCAGTTGCAGTTGCAGCCCAGAAAAATTGAATTAAAACCTTATCTATATTTCCACTCACAGTTCCAAGAACCGTAACCAGAGCCAAAGGGTATGCTATTTTGGTATAACTTTTAAATGTTTTTTTGAATGTATTTTTATCAATTTTTTGAATATTCCATGGTCTACCAAGAAGATACAGGGAAACAAAAAATAGAGCGTATGAAATGCTATAAATTACTGCGAAAAGTAATGTTGCACTAACTAAATTATACCCTGGAATCTTAAATAAGTACATAATTCCTATAAATATAAGTGCTGAATTTCTTATAACCGCCTCAATGATCTGTGGCAAAACCATTTTGCCCGTTTGCATCCTTGAATTGAAGTATATATATGGGAATATTCTCATCTGTGAAAAAAAGAAATAAGGCAGCAATAGAAAAATTGTATAGAGTTCTAAAATACTTTGAAATCCATGATGTAGGATGTCGACCCACAAAAATAGGGCAATAAGGATAAGAGATATTGTTATAAATGTCTGTACAAGCTTTATTATCAGAAATGCTTTATTGTATATCCCCTCATTTCCGTCATTTGAAGACAGAGATCTCAGATGCGCCGTACCATATCCAAGATCAGAAAATATGCTTACAATGCCGATAAACGCAAGGGAAAAACTAAGAAATCCCCATTCCTGGAGTCCCACAAATCGTATTATAAAGAACAATCCTATATAACCGGACAGGGAATTAATAATCTGACCCAGTAGCAGTAAAGGTGATTTTTTGGATATCAACGGAGGTTAATGTCTAAACGCAATTATAAAGTTTGTTATGCATTTGTATCTTAATTTTTCGGTTAATAAAAATTAGAGGTGTGTGTGAAACTGACACAAAACTTTACATAATAATATACAATTAGAGAATGTGGACTACGTACCTGATACCTCTGTTATAATAGACGGGAGATTTACCTCATATATATCAATGCATGAAGGTTCTAGAGTCATTTTGGCCGAAGCCATGCTGGCAGAAGTGGAACATCAGGCAAATGAAGGCAGATCAATTGGTTTTGCCGCCCTTGGTGAATTAAAAAAATTGAGGGAACTTGAAAGAGAGGATAAAATTTATATTGAAATTTATGGCAGGCGCCCCCAGGATTGGCAGATAAGAAGAGCGCATAGTGGAGAAATTGACAATATTATCAGGGACGTTGCAATTGAACACAATGCAACTCTAGTTACAGGGGACAATATACAGAGAGATATTGCGTTAATCAAGGGCCTGAATGTTGAATATTTAAAATCCTTTGAAAGGGAATTTAAATCCATAGAGGAATTTTTTGATGAAAATACAACATCTGTGCATTTAAAATCAAATATGAAACCGCTTCTGAAAAAAGGTTTTCCTGGAAGTTCACAGCTGCAGGAACTTGATTATATTGTTTTAAACGATGAACTTGAAAGCATTGCCAGCGACATAGTTAAGAGAGGCAAGTTTGAGGATGAATCATTTATAGAAATGGATATGTTCGGTGCCACAGTTATTCAGCTTAAAAATATAAGAATAGTCATTACAAGGCCACCATTTTCAGATGCTCTTGAAATTACTGCAGTGAGGCCAGTTAAAAAAACATCCATTGAAGATTACAATATTGATAAAAAATTATTTGAAAGACTGGAAAGCAAAGCCAGTGGGATACTGGTTGCAGGATCCCCTGGAGCTGGCAAGAGTACATTTGTCACAGCACTGGCAGAGTTTTACGCGTCAAAAAACAAGATTGTAAAAACTATGGAAAAGCCAAGAGATCTACAGGTATCTGACAGTATAACCCAGTATACGGGTCTGGAAGGCGACATGGAAAAAACTGGAGATATTTTATTGCTGGTCAGGGAAGATTACACTGTGTTTGATGAGATGCGAATCACTTCGGATTTTAAGGTCTTTTCAGATCTCAGGCTTGCCGGTGTTGGAATGATCGGTGTCGTTCATGCCACCCAGGCAGATGATGCAATTCAGAGATTTATTGGAAGAATCGAACTGGGTTTAATACCCCAGGTTGTTGATACTATTTTATTCATAGAAGCTGGAAAGGTATCGCAGGTTCTTACAACGGAGTATGTTGTTAAAATACCATATGGATTAAATCAAGAGGACCTCGCAAGGCCTGTTATAGTTGTAAAGGACTTCATAAAAAACAGGGAAGTCAGTGAAATTTATACATTTGGAAATCAAGTTGTTGTTGTTCCTGTTGGCTCTGCAAGCAGTTCAAATCCCCTTCTGAAACTGGCTGAGGGAAAAATAAGAGACGATCTAGTGAAATTCCTGAATACAGAAAAAATTTCAGTTGAAATGGTTTCGGATAATCGGGCTCTTGTAAAGGTTCCTGATAGTCTGGTTCCAAGACTTATTGGAAAAAAAGGAGAAACAGTAACGAACTTTGAAAATGTATTCGGAGTTAAAATTGATGTTGACACTCTTGATGAGGATATAAATGTAATGCAGGATGCTGTATTTGAAATTAAAAACAAAACGATTTTTATAGATATCGGCTATAGAAATAGGACTGTTAAAATCTATGTTGATGCCCTCCTCATATTACAGGCAAGGACATCCGCCAAGGGAATGATAAAATTGAGAATGAACAGTGATACTGGTTCTTCACTTTATAAACAAATAAAACAGGGTAAAAAAATACAATATATGGTTGTTGATGAAGCCAATAAAAATTAAAAACATAATTTAATGTTTTAAGGTAATCATTTAAATATTGTCAATGAATGTCATATTATGTACTCGTTTGAAAAGACATACAACAAAGGTGCAGAGGCGATATTTGGCGAATTGCATAGAAAATTAAAAGAAAAGGACATGGTTATACTGTCATATATCGATGTAAAAGAAATATTTTCAAAAATGAAAGAGGATATTGAGCCTTACTATATACTTGATGTATGCTATCCTCCTGCTGCTGTTGAACTCATTCATGAAAATGTCGACATTGGTGCCTTTATACCATGTAAAATCGTGATTATACAGAAAGGAGATAAAACAAAAGTCCTTATGCCAAAACCATCAGTACAGTCAAGGGAATACCTCGGTACAGATGGTAAAATAGCAGAGAAATATGAGAATATTATAATTGGAGTTCTGGAAGAACTTTAATTCTCCTTTCAATTAAATATATATTTTAAAATATAATATTCATTTATGACTGATGAAGGGATTTTATTATGGAAACCGAATATAACTTATCTTGAAAATTCAAATATGTATACATTTATGAATTTTGTCAATAATGAAATAAAAAAGAATTTTTCAAACTATTCCAAACTCTGGGAATGGTCCTCAAATAATTTTCAGGAATTCTGGCCATTGTTATGTAAATTTTACAATATTGATGTTAAACCATTCAACGTTGTTTCCGGGAAAACTGTAAACACTGAATGGTTCAGGGGATCAGGCATTAACTATGCCGATTATGTTTACAGAAATGCCACTCAAGAGGGCTATGCTGTTGTTACATATTCAGAGGCATATGGTCTTAAAAGCAAAACATGGAAAGAATTATGGAAGGATGTATCCTCACTGATATTTAAAATAAAATCTCTGGGAATATCAAAGGGAGATACAGTGGCAGCATATATGAACAATATTTATGAAACAATTGTATGCTTTCTTGCCACTGTTTCTATCGGTGCAATATGGTCTGTTATTTCTCCGGATTTTGGCTCGAAAGCTGCCATTGAAAGGTTTAAACAGATAAATCCAAAGCTTCTTTTTGCTGTTAATGGGTACAGATATGCTGGAAAAATATTTGATAAAACCGAATCAATAAAGGATATACTGAACAGTTTGAATTCCATAAAACAAATCATTGTGATAAATACTTTGGGCAATGATAATTTTATAGATAATTCCATTGATTTTAATGAGATACCACAGTCCATAGAATCATATATTCCGGACAAACTCGCATTTTCCGATCCATTATGGATTTTATTCTCATCAGGAACTACAGGAACCCCAAAAGCAATAGTCCATGGTCACGGAAACATTTTGCTGGAGCACTATAAAATGCTCGGACTTCATATGAATATAAAAATAAAGGACAAATTCATGTGGCTGTCCTCAACCTCCTGGATGATGTGGAACATTCAAGTTAGTGGCTTGATACATGGTGCAACAATATATCTATATGATTCATCATTCACCTATCCGGATTATGATTCCCTGTGGAATTTTATTGATAGGAATAAAATAACACATTTTGGGACGGGAGCTGCGTTAATAGATGCATATATGAAAAATAATTATGAATGCCCATATGAGTTAAAGAATTTAGAATTTATAGGTTCAACCGGAAGCCCATTATCACCAGACAATTTTGTTTATATATATAATAATATTAAGAGGGATGTGTGGCTAAGTTCATTAAGTGGGGGTACCGATGTATGTTCTGCATTTCTTGCTGGAACCCCCACAGAGCCAGTAATATCGGGTGAAATACAGTGCAGGGCTCTTGGGGCACTAATTAAAGCATACGATCCTTCCGGAAATTCTGTTATAAACAATGTCGGTGAACTTGTGATAGAAAAACCACTGCCATCAATGCCCCTTTATTTTTGGAATGACCGTACCGGTGAAAGATATTATGATACGTATTACAGTTATTATAAAGATTTATGGTGGCATGGTGATTGGGTAAAAATTACCGACAGAGGAACTGCAATAATCTACGGGCGATCAGACGCAACATTAAACAAAAATGGCATTCGTATGGGTTCAGGAGAAATTTATAGAGTTCTTGACCGTATTGAAGAGATATATGACAGTCTCATAGTTGGAATAGAGAAGGATTACAAATATTATATGCCATTATTTGTTGTTATGAAAAATGGTAAAAAACTGAACGATGAATTGAAGGATAGGATAAAAAATTCAATTAAGGAAAATTTAAATCCAAGATATGCGCCTGATGACATATTTAAAATAGTGGAGGTTCCTCGAACATTCAGTGGCAAGAAACTGGAAATTCCTGTAAAAAAAATTTTAAGTGGTTTTAAAACCGAGGAAGCTGTCAATATAAATTCCGTTGCAAATCCCGAATCACTGAAGTTTTTTGAAAATTTTTACGCCACAAAAATAAAGAATATAAACTGATATTATTATACTTATTCGATTTTAAAATATATTTATATTTTTTAATAAACAATAAACATATGTTTAAATACCACTATTATTTTTTTTAATTTTTTGTCATTTAGCAACTAATTTTTATGATATATCTTACAATATATTTTAATAATATAAACGTATGATTATATGTTTATTGGTGTTTGAATCATGGTTAAAAAAGCCGAATTGAAAAAAAACTCAATCGGCCTTTTCCAGGGTACTTTCCAGTCTCTGGGGCAGGTCGCGCCAGCCGCTGATATTGCAATATTGCTTGTTGCTTCATTTTCAATATCAGGGGCTCAAACGGTAATGTCTGTTATTATTGGATGGGTAATATATGCGTTGTGGATGGTTACCCCGTATCAGCTGTCAAAATACAAGTCAAATGCAGGAAGCTATTATGCTTATGCGGCCGGTGCAACGGATAAGGGTGGAATGGGCCCAGTAACTGCCCTAAGCTTTATGTATTATGATATCACAGGTGCAGCATTTGGAATACTTGGGTTGTCAAGTTTCATATTTCTTATGGCTCCTGCAATTACAAAAATTCCCTATCTATGGATTTTATTTGGTGGTTTATTCACAGCCTTTATAATTATTATTACATATCTGGGAATAAGGCCCTCACTTAATTACACTGCCATAACAGGTTTGCTGGAGGTTATGTTCCTTTTGATAGGATCAATAATTATTATTGTCAGGGTGGGATCTGGAAACTCAATAATACCATTTGAAGTTACTGGAAAATACAGCTTGGGCTTTGGATCAATTATGTTTGCCTCCGTTTTCTCAATTCTGGATTTTACCGGTTCCGGTGTGGTTACAACGGTTTCTGAGGAAATTGATAAGCCCAAGATAAATGTTGGCAAATCCATTCTCATAGCAATGGTTCTCACTGCTGTTGCCCTTATACCCTCTGCATATGCACTGACTGTTGGTTGGGGTGTATCAAACATAGGAAGCTTTGCAACGCATCCTGATGCCGGGCTTACTGTATTTTACAGATATCTTGGCCCAGTAGGCCTTGTATTGCTGATAATATTTACTGTTAATAGTTATTTTTCCAATGGCGTTTCCAAGGCCACTGCTGTAAGCAGATGGTGGTATTCAGCGGCAAGGGACGGTGTTGTATTTCCTGAAAAAATTGGGGAGATAAACAAAAAGCATCATTCGCCCGCAAATGCTATTATTGTTTGGGCAATATTTTCATTTGTGCTTGATGTCATAGTTGGCCTTATTTTTGGCCCATTGAAAGCTGCATTTGTTCTTGAAGCAGGTACTGGCATATCAATTATAATAGTACATGTGCTTGCAAACACTTCGCTTACAATTTACTCCAGAAGAATAAACGAGTTCAGTTTATTAAAACACGGGCTGGCTCCGACACTTGCAACAATTGTTGGGTTAGTAGTTATATATTTCTCAGCAAGCGATATTATTAAAAAATGGCTGGCTTCACCAACTGGAATTAATAATGCATACTTTGCATCATTTATATTCACAATTCTATGGATTCTTGTTGGAGGTACTGCAATAACATTATATTACTGGAAAAAGAAGCCGTACATTCTTAAGAATGCAGGAGAGTTTGATCTTCCTAAATAATATTGTAACTATTTTTTAATTTTTTTATCATTTTTAACAATATGTCAACATTCTTTTCTTTGATATTTTTTGCAAGCTCAATTATATCCTGGCTTATATTATAATACTGATTAGTTCCAGAAATTGATTGATAATTTGCTATGTTTTTAAGCCTATATAAAATTTCATTGGATTCCTTTATAGTTTCAACAAACTTCTTAATCTCCATATCAGATAAATAAAACTCATTTACCTCATTTTTTATCTTGTTAAGTTTATTGGAGTCTATGTTTACAGGGCTCTTGATTATTATCTGATTTTCCGATCCGGTATCTGCATCCTTTGCAGTAACCTTCAGTATGCCATTTCTGTCAATATGATAAGTAACATTTATTTTTACTGAACCTCTAGTTCCGGGTTTTAGATTGGTAAGCCTGAATTCACCAATAAGCTCATTGAAGCTTCCTATGGGCCTCTCACCCTGAACAATTTTTATAACAATCTCCCTTTGGTAGTCCTTTACCGTTGTAAAGGGTTTTGTAATTGTATACGGTATCTTAGTATTCGCGGGTATCATGGGGACAACAAGGTCATTTACAATGACATTTCCAAGAGTCAGGGGAGTAACATCCTTGAATTTAATCTGTGAATTGATTATTTCCTTTATATCATTTGGAGAGGCAGCAATAATTGATGCACCAAGAGCTACAGCTTCCATCGGATCAATTCCTTTCATTGAAACCAATCCTGTGTAATCTTCCACCGATTTTCTCAGGAAGGGTATTTTTGTCGGCCCTCCTATTAAAATCAACTGGTCTATATTTTTTCTGGAAAGTTTTGCCTTATCCATAGCCTCATCTACTGAATAAAAGGATTTTTTGATAATGGGCAAAATTAAATTATTCAGTTCTTCCTGTGTTATTTTTATTGTAAAATCATCAGAAACATCATTGTTTTTAATTAAATCATTCAATTTTATTTTAAATTCATGGTTATATGATAGCCATATCTTGGCATATTCTGAAACCTTTCTTATTTGAAATTCGTTATTTGAGTTTTTTTTATAATTTATTCCCCGATCCTTCAAAATTTTTATAAAATAGTTTTCAATGATTTTATCCATATCCATACCTCCTAGAGATATGTTTCCAGCCGTTGAAAGAACATTGAATACTCTTTTATTTATGTTTAATACCGTGACATCCAGTGTGCCTGCACCAAGGTCGTATACCATTACATTCTCATTTACGTTTTCATTTTTAAGAAATTTATCAAAACCATATGCTATTGCCGCTGCTGTTGGCTCATTAATAAGCCTTTTAACTTTTATTCCTGCGATTTCCGAGGCCATTTTTGTTGCATTTCTTTGGTTATCATTGAAATATGCAGGAACAGTTATAACTGCATCTTTTATTTTATCATTCAAATATTTCTCAGCCTCAATCCTGACTCTCTCTATTAATAATGCTGTGAGTTCCTGTGGCGAATGAAATTCTTCGTCAATTTTGTAAAGGTAATCAGTGCCAATTTTTCTCTTAAAATGAGAGACAATTTTGTCTGGATATATGTTTTCAAGTTTTTTAGCCTGAGAGCCAACATATATTTTATTATTTCCAACAAAGGCAATATAGCTTGGAATTGATTTCTCATCCATATTTTTTTTATCTGAACCTATGATACGATGTTCTGTTTTTCCATTTATTATTCTTGTAATTGCTGACGCTGAATTTTCTGTTCCAATATCGATCCCAATAGAGAACATTTAAAACATTAATTCTTACTTTATTATAACGTTTTTTATGAAAATATTAATGGTTATAGGAATGGGTTAAACCTTCCGTCAGGGATGAAAATGCATCAAGCCTTTTAAAACCAAACTTTAAAAAGTGATCTATATAACCTGCCAATAATTGAATTTTATATAATTTGTCTGCCATCATATAGAAGCATTCCGGGGAAATCTGACCGTGGGAGATATGGATAAATTCAACAAATTCGAATTATAGTGGCAGCAATAATTTACAGTAAGACCCAGTATGACAAAATTTAAGTACCCCTTTGGATTATAATATAGAGGGTTTTGATGAAAACTTCTGGAAAATGGTTTGAGGTTGTAAATGGCGTCAGGGATGTTGATTATGATCAGAGAATGATGAGCACCCTCGGCAGGTCATTCGGTGTGTTCTATTACAGGAAGAACGGTACAATGCATGTTTATCTAAATACAAATAGCAGGCCTTCCTTTATTAAGGAAGCAGTGGATATAGATCCAATTGATTCTCTGCCAAAAATAAACAATTCATATATATCTAAAAAAATACTGGATCCTTATTATTATGAAGACCACGACGAATCCGGACTGGATCTCAAGGGGCTCGGAAGATTTATTTCAAATTTGGACAATAACCAGGGAATAATAATATGGCTATCAAATTACCGGGCCAAATCAGATAATTCCGAATATTCAATAAAGGAGGACAAATTCAAGATAAAAATAATTTTGATAGAAAAGAAATATCAGAAAAAAGCGACAAGGGCAAAAAATATCAATGATTTTGTTGGGCCAGGAAATTCTGAAAACAATATATTACAGCAGTTCCATGATTGCATAAATGTTGAATTTAAATGGAAATACGTTAAAAAACCTACATACAGAGTGTTTAATCCAGAAAGTGCATTTTCATTCAGTGAAATTTTAATTAAAAAGGAAAAAAGAATATACACATACCGTGCAAATATACCAAAATTGATGGTTATGGAATACAGTAAAAAGGTTGAATTGAGGCTTGATAACAATGGAAGGGGTGCAAATAACCCTGAAATAGTACAGAAATATCTGGAATCCAAAACATTTGAAACAGGAGACAACGACATCAATTATGATACAAAAGCTGAAGTTTTAATGGAAACTTCAAAATCCGATAATGTGATTCTTTTCTCCGGCAAAAAAAACGATGGAAAAATTGATATCTCTAAGAAATTATTAACAAATATTATTAACAATGATAGAAAGTTATTCATGCTTGAAACAACAATTTATGACCCGTATAAAAAAATAATCACTGATGGAGATACAGGAGTTTCAAGAATAAATTTAACCAGTGACTATATGAACAGAATTATTGTAAAAAATGTGGATGATGTAACTCTTCTGGCTGAAAAGCTATGGGCAGAAATTATGGGAGAAATATCCAATGAGAAGGACCCTGCCATACTCATATACAACGTAGGCGATATAGTTCCAAAATCTGAATCAGGCTACCCGGTTTATGAAAGTGAGTTCTGGAGTTCATTTTTTAATCTGGCAGAAAGAAAACAGGCACTAATATTACTCTTGTACGATGATGATACATCAGGAAAGTTGAATTTATATGTGGATAAGGTATTCAAGGCATATAAAGAGGGGAATGACGTTTCCTTTTCAATAGAAAATGTTAAATGAATTTCCTTAAATTCCCTATTTGTAGTTAAATATTTATGGTTTTTTTATTTCAATTGATCACATTTGATCATACGTGGCAAAATCGAAAAATTGTAATTTAGCAAAGGTCGGCCACTTAAAATATAACTTTACCGATTAGGAGATGAAAGAATAAATTGTGGAATAGATAAAAAGGGAATGTGAATATGCGGTAAAGTTGCCAAATCACGTGTCCTGGTCATTTAAAATTGAGAATATTTTGTTTTCCGAGCTCCTCAATATTGTTGACACTCTGGATTTTGAAATTCCTGCAATGTCAGCAATTTGCTGCATGTTCGTTTTTCTTGGCTTTTCAAAAAAACCATATTGCATGGATATCCTCAATATTTTTAATTCATTAAATGTTAATTTATTGAGTAAAAATCGTGATGGTAAATAACTGAACATATATTTGTTATCAATTTCCTTTAATGCAGTAATATGTATTGTATGGTCATTTTTTATTATTTCATTCAAGGATTTAACTGAATTAATTGTTCCAGCTATATAGTAAAATTCTTTCCCTTCTGATACTTCAGCATCAATCAAAGTAAGGCCGCTCATGGCTATATTCTTTATTGATGAATCCTGATAGGGGACTTTCATTGACAGCAAATAATTATTCTTAATGTTTGAAGTGGAAAATTTTATACGATCGAAATTATAACTGCTTTTAATGTATTTTAAAAGATTTTTAATATTGCCATTATAGAAAACATAT
The DNA here is from genome assembly GCA_021846395.1 of Thermoplasmata archaeon. Lineage (GTDB taxonomy): Archaea > Thermoplasmatota > Thermoplasmata > Thermoplasmatales > Thermoplasmataceae > Acidiplasma. The sequence continues at coordinate 80,912 of JAJZXB010000001.1, forward strand.
CTTAAGGCTGATAAATTTCCCCCCGTATTGTCCTTCCAGATAAGGGAATCGTGATAATTTTTATCTGTATATGAGGTCCAGCATTTGTCATGTTTTATCACGATATTATATATTTTGATTTCATCTTCCATATTGTGATTTAGAATACTATCGTATATAAATATTGCTAATTAGTACAAATTAGAATGTGTTGATTTATTAAAAAATTTACGATATAGTGATATACGTTTAAATGTCACTTTTATACAAAAAACAGTATTCTTGTTAACCTGTAAACAACAGTATTAAAATATGGAACGCTATCTTACATCAAATGCCATATTAAATTTATGGTAAAGAAATTGCTGATAAGGCTTTGATAGTGTAGGGGTGAATCCAACTGGATATCTGCCAAATATACCTTAATTCATTTTTTAATTTCCTGTAATTTTTTCAATGCTTCATTAAGTGATGTATAAAGGCCCAGATTTAGAGTTCCATCTATCATGGGATTATTGTAATTCTCGGAAAATTTCCTGGTATCTGTCTGCAATCCTATACATTTTTTGCCTATAGCGTATGCTATTCCAGTTTCCACACAGGCACCTTCATCTGGAACTCTTCCATCAAGTACCATGAACAGTATATCACATTTTTTAATCTCTGAAACATCCTTTTCAAAGATTTTATTCTTTACCAAATTCCATTCATAACCCGATTTTATAAGTTCTGAGCCCTCATAACCATCTCTCTGTGGAAGATATGTTTCAAACCCAACTGCACGAAGTTCTGAATCAACTCTCAAATTAAATTCCTTTTCCATTTGATTAAATAACGGTGCTGAAATATACACTCTCATTTTATACCCAAAACTTTTATTTGTTATAGAGATAATAATACAGATGTTTACATGTTAACTAAAAATGCAGTAGGAATTATACTGTGTTGTTAAATAAAGGGCAATATTCAGTATTTAAGGTTTAAAAATGGTAATTTCACCAAACTGTTAACATGTTAATATATAGATTAATATTGATTGAAATAATCAAATGCTAAATATGAAATTTATCAGCCAAATAACTTCAGAGTTTTCTAAAATAAACGGTAACTTTAAAACGTTTTTTCCCATTATGAAACTTTTATATTCAAAACCTGATTTACTTTCATATTGTGGTGATTTCATTGTCTAAAAAAATAGTTGTTACAGGCTCAAATAGAGGTATAGGCTATGCTATTTGTAAAAGGTTGGCGGAAGACGGTTTTGATATAGTAATGATTGATTATGATTCTGAGGTCATCAATACTGCAAAAACAATTAAAACAGAAAACAACAGTGCAGAAGGCATAGTGTGTGATGTTTCCGATTACAGCTCATGTCAGAAGGCATTTGAATATTATAATAAGGATGATATTTATGGTGTAGTGAACAATGCAGGAATAAATAGGGATACATTATTTATAAATATGAATTATGATCAATGGGATAAAGTTATAAAAACAGATTTATACAGCGTATTCAACATAACAAAAACTTTCATTGACAGCATGATAAAAAACAACTGCGGAAGAATTGTAAATGTTTCTTCTGCAAGCTGGCAGGGGAATATAGGGCAGGCAAATTATGCTTCTGCCAAAGCAGGAATTATAGGTTTTACAAAAACCCTTGCGAGAGAACTTGGAAAATACAATATTAAAACAAACGCAATTGTTCCTGGCTTTATTAAAACGCCAATGACTGATAATGTTCCAGACAATATAAAGGATAAATTCATAGAAAAAATACCTTTAAAAAAAATAGGTTTACCTGAGGATGTAGCAAATACAGTATCATTTTTAATGAATGAAAAAAGTGGATACATAAACGGAACACTGATTGAAGTGGGAGGTGGTTTGGTTCTATGATGACAATGCTTGATATGATAAATAAAAATGACAAATCAAAAGTGTTTATAAGATATTTTGATGCAGATATAACATATAATGATTTTTTAATGTATACCAATGGCCTGGCATCTCAATTTTCCATGTATGTTGACCCGCATGATATTATAGCTATGATATCAGAAAATATTCCACAGTTTATTATGGTACAGTATGCATCATGGAAAAATAAATGCATTTTTGTTCCACTGAGCCCCCTGGATTCTCTCAATGAAATAAGGGATAAGATCCTATTTTTAAATCCAAAAATACTCATTATAAGTTCTGAATTCAAAAATAGTTTCTCTGAACTGGAAAAAATTGCCAAATTGAAAGTCCTGTATACCGACCCAGAAACATTTTCAAAATTGCCTGAAAATATGAAAAATAAATTTCTGAACAATGAACATATAGAAGAACTTAATTTGAGGAAAAAACCGGAATTTATTTCCTATAACTTAGATATTGAAGATACAGCAATGATGGTATTTACTTCTGGCACATCGGGAAGGCAAAAAGCTGCCGTTATAAAACACAAAAACATATATGCAGCCTCATATATTTATAAGGAATGGTTCAATGTTAATGAGAGGGATATTAATCTTGCAATTGCTCCATTTTTCCATATTACTGGCTTAATATTTGGCATATCACTATCAGTGATTTCCGGGTCTACCATTGTAATAAATTATAGATTTTTGCCGGAAAATACATTAAATGACATTACAGGTAAAAAAACAACAATGACCATGTTTGTTGCCACTGCTTACCGAGCAATGGTGAATTCATGGAAAAATATAGATGATATAGGAGAAAAACTCTCTTCAATGAGAATATGGTCAGCAGGAGGCATGCCAATGCCAGAAAAAACTGAGCATGATTGGAAAGATATGACTGGGCAGTGGATATATATGGCATACGGGCTAACAGAAAGCACATCTCCTGTAACTTTATGGGAATACCCTTATACTGGAGATTTGAAACTGTATAAAAATATTGTTAGTTGCGGAAAAACTGCACTTTATACAACAATTAAAAGGGGAAAATATGGTGAACTTATGGTAAAAGGCCCTCAGATTGTTGAATCGTATTATCATAATAAGGAAGATACGAAGAACACTTTCAAAAAGAACGGAATGAAAACGGGTGACATATTTACTACTGATAATTTGGGATATCTATATATTATTGATAGAAAAAAGGACCTTATTGATATATCGGGGTACAAGGTCTGGCCTACAGAGATAGAGAATGTAATAAGAAAGAATTTAAAGGTTGAGGATGTTATCGTTGTGCCAGTAAAGGATGAATATAAGGGCGAAGTTCCCATGGCATATGTAAAGCTTTTAAATGAAAATGATGAAAACGATGAAACAAAAAATGAAATAATTGAACTTTGCAGAAATAATATGGCAAAATATAAAATCCCAAAAGATATATTATTTATTGACAGGATACCTATGAACGCATCAGGTAAAATAAAAAGGTCAGATATATTTAAAATTGTGGGTGAAAAAATATGATAAGGGGCTTTGCTGAATCAGTATATAAGAAATATGATAGGTCCGTATATGAACTGATGGAAGAATCTTTTTCCAAGGCACTTGATATGGCTGGCCTCCAGAGGTCCGACATTCAGGGCTTCATTACAACTTTTATGCCAGGTATTTTTGATGATAATGTGTATATGCATTTTTTCCCGGATCAGGTATGCAATTATCTTGGCATACATCCGAAATACATAGATTCACTTGATTATGGCGGGCCGTCTGTACTGTCCGCTCTGTATAGGACTGAAAGGCTTATAAAAAATGATGATATAGATAATATTTTATTGTTATTCGGTGGAAAAGGTTCTCTTGTAAGAGAAAAAAAGGTTACAGTAGATTCATTCGAATTGTTATATGATAATGTAACAAATACTCCATATAAATCTCTATTTAGGGAATATAATTCTATGAACCCACTGAGCGATTATGCGCTTGTAGCCCAGAGGCACAAATCCATGTACAAATCAACAGATGAGGAGAGGGCAGTTTTGGCAGTAAAGCAAAGGGAAAATGCAATAGCCTCAAAATATTCAATGTTTTCAGAAAAAATCACGATTGAGGATGTTTTGAATTCCCCTGTGATATCATCTCCCCTGCATCTTCTTGAAATCGTGTACCCCGTTGATGGCTTTCATGCTTTTATTGTTTCAAAATCCGCCGGAAAACTGAGGGAACTTAAAATTCTAAATTATGGTGAGGCCCACTGGACTGATCTGCCGCCTGAACAAAATGATATTACCCAGATATCGGCTTCTGAAAGTTCAAATAAATTCAGGAATGAAATAAAGAAATGCGATTTCTATGAGCTTTATGATTCTTTTACAATTACAGTTATGCTGCAACTCGAAAATACCGGTATAGTTCCAAAGGGTGAATCGGGAAAATTCATTGAAAAAACATCAATATCATCAGATGGGGAATTTCCTTTAAACACTGGCGGTGGAAGTTTAAATAGGGGACAGCCTGCATATATGAGTGGCAGTGTCCTTCTATACGAAAGCTTATTGCAGTTAAATAATATGGCAAAAAATCAGGTTAAATCGGCCAATAGGGTATTTATCAATGGTATTGGGGGATGGTCTAGAAATCATTCTGTATCAATGATTTTAGGTGAGTGAAATGGATTTAAAAGAGATTTATCAAGTTTATAACGAAAAATTTAATGATAAAAAATTACCGTATATAGAGTGCAATAATTGTAAGTATAATTTTTATTATCCAAGAAATGTCTGTCCAAAATGTGGATCGTACAACATAAAAATAAATGAATCCAATGGCAATGGTACCATATATTCGTATACAGTTATGAATAAATCCACATGGGCAATAGTATCACTAAATGAGGGATTTAAAATGTACATGAATATATATGGAAATAATCCTGAAATAAATAAAAAAATAAAAATAATTTTTGAAGATTCAAAATTACCCTGCGGAGAAATAATATGAGCAAAAAAATCATCCTTTAGGTTAATAGAAAGTGTCATTTGATTAGCGTTTTGCAGATTTCTATAATTTTTTTCACTTTTGGTAGATAATATACGACAAGATCCTTAAAATCTTCTTCTTTTTTGTTGTATTCAAACATATACCCTGCTGAATTCCTGTACATCAATAAATCTGTAAAAACATCTCTGATTGGTTTTTCATTTTCTTTTATGATTTTTAATTTTCTGTTTTCACTGGAATATTTAATTACAAATGACGAAATGTCATGCGTTTTTGGAACATTTATATTATATACAGCAGAATTGCTTTCAACGCTATTTCCACAGACATTTCCAAACTTTATAAAGAAGCACTGTAATTGCCATCTCTGTAATTGCTATTGGCGGAACTAAACCACGATTCGACATTTTTGATAGCCGCATTGGCTTTTTCTATTTCCATTCCAACACCTCCACACATTCAATGTTTTTCCTTGTATGTATTATTCCACTCAAGGTGTCTATGAAATTTTTTGCAGTATGGTCTCTATCATACAAAACTATTCCATAATCCAGTATATCAAGAAAGATGGGGCTGAATTCTTTTGTCCTTGAAAGTGGTACTATCATGGGAATTATACTTAGGTATATCTCTCTTTTGATAAGTTTTTCATGCTTTTTCTCTATCTTATTCATGGCATTTTTCACAGTTCCATTATAAAAGTTAAATTCATTTCCATCTATTATCACAAAAAGGTCAATATCACTATACATGGTATAAGTTCCTTTTGCAACTGACCCAAATAATATCACGGCCTTCAATGCATTTTCCCGTGAAATTTCATTTACAAAACTGTAAATGTAATCCTTGATTTGTTCATCCATAGTCTCAAGAATCAGCTTTTTTTTATAAATTCATTTATTACATTACTGAAAGTTATTCGTGAAGTGGAATGTGTTTGCATGAGCTCTTTTGCGCTATTAAGGACATTATATGATTCCTGTGTTAGCATAATAGACCGGTACTCCTTCCCTTTCATATATTTATATATATATCATGTATAAATAATATTGTGAAAATTCTTTTCCAGAAATTAAGCCTATGGAATCCTATCTTGCATGTTCCCGTGCTTGAAAAACACGATTGCATTAGCTATATTTGTTATTTTGCCATAAAGCCAATAATTTTAAAGTTTTATAACAGTAACTATTTTCCGGCAATTATATTTTTATTAAATATCTCTTTGAATAGGTCAATTGCATATCCTGTGTCCTCTGGCTCCCCCTTTATAATTTTGTATGTTCTTTCTCCAGTATTGGTTCTTTCAGCCTTTAAAAAAACGGCATCCGTCTTTCTTTTAATGTATATATATGGCAATTCGTAAAAATGGGTGACAAATATGATATCTATATTTTTTTCCTTCAATGCGTCAATGATTTCTGAAGCCACGTTGGATCCTTCGAATGCATCCGTGGATGAAAATGATTCATTGAATAAAATTATTGATCCTATTTTTACATGGTCAATAATACCATTCAATCTTTTAAGTTCTTCACCAAATTTTCCCATCTTTAATTCTGTATCCTCCTCCCTTTTGAAATGGGTGAATATTTTTTCATAAATCTTTGCATTGAATTTTGATGCAGGAACATACAAACCGGATCCCATCAATAAAATACACTGCCCCATGCTCCTTAAAAATGTTGATTTTCCACCCCTATTTGCGCCAGTAATAAATATCAATTTTGAATTTACATTTTCAATTGAATTATTCACAATATTTTTTCCTATCCTCAATGCCAATGAAAGGTCGTACATTGATTCATATGAAATTTTATCATATTTGTTAAATTCTGGAAAACATACATTAAGATTCAGTTCTGTAATTTTATTGTAAAGATTTATACATCCTATTAGCATCCCCAGTTCTCTATTTAAAGATTTCATGAAACTCAAAATATTTTTTGCTGAATCCTTTAAAATTTCAGAAAATGTATACAAAATTTTCTTTTTCAAATCAGCAATAGCTTCAGCACCTGCTATATCCCTTGGTGGAAGTGTATATGTATAATGTTTATTTTTTAATGAAACAATGTTTGGTAAATGTACCCTTCTCTTTTTATATGTCAAAAGTTTGAAATCCGAAAGCATACTATAATCTCCAATTTTTCCGGAAGCATAAATAATATCAGTATTAATCTGATTTAATGAATTTTTAATTTTATCAAGATATTCTTCATTGAATTCATCAAGAATAAGGTTAAAAAGATGAAAAAATCCTTTGGAATTAAAGTGGGCTTTTTCAGAAATTGCAATATCACGAAGTTTTTTAAATGAATCAATATAGATATTTATTATATCTTTTGACGTCATTATAGAGAATGATGGATTATTTTCCGACATCCAGATAAAATTCTTTTTCGCTTCGTTTATGGCATTTAAAATAATTTTATACATATTTATAACCGTTTTCTGGTTATTTAACGCATCCTTTATTGTGCTTTGGCGATAATACATTTCATTTTCATTATTAACTGGGTTAAACAATAGTTCAATTGATAAATCCCGGATATTATTGTCCTCATTGCCCATTATATCAAATATTTTTTCCAGTTCCAGGTCTTTTGTAAGAATGTCATATTCCCATGGCAATTTATATTCTTTTATATTATCATTTTCATTAAAAAGAGATGTAATCATTTTATCCTCTCCATCAATTTACCCTTTGTAAGGTTATATTTATCGGCAAGACTTTTTGCATAAGCGCTTCTATTTTTATAATCTTTTATTATTTTATATGTTCTTTCAAAATTTTCATTTACCTGTGCAGACATTCTTACTGAATCATCAATATCTGAAAGTGAATCAATAAATGTTACATAAAAGGCCCTTGACCTTTTATCTTTCATCATTTTTATTATTTCCTCCCCTAAAAGTGACGCATCAGAAAGCATGGCGGAACTCAGCATCTCATTTATGATTATTATGCTATTTTTAGTGCTTTTTTCAATTATAATTTTTATTCTCTGTAAATCATCTTCAAGTTTTCCCCTTAAGTTGTCAAGATTTTCGGATTTTTCAAAATGTGTATATATATTGTCATAAAAGTTTAATTTTGCATGTTTACCTGGAACTGGCAATCCTAAATTACCCAAAAAAAGCATTTGACCTATCATTCTTACAAATGTAGTTTTACCTCCATTATTCGGGCCCGTGATAATTATAATATTTTCATTTTTTACAAAGTTAAAATTATTTTCAACTATATTATTGTAATTTTTATGTGCAAGTGAAAGGTCAAAGCAATCCTTTCCAGAAATACTATCATCACAGGATATATCAGGTAAACAGAAATTCAGGCCAGTTTTCTTGAGTTTGCCTATATAATTCTCATACGCCATATAGCATTTTATTTCATTGTAAAAGTTATCTATGCCATTATCGATAAAATTTTCATATTTTTTGCAAAATTTTTTCAAATCCAGAAATGTAGTATTGTAAAATTTATATATAAAATTCAGGAGATGAGCACCAACATGCGACATATACGTTTCATTCTTAATTTCCTCCTCCTTTTCTGTAAATTTTTCAAAAAGTGATTTTATATATACAGTATAGTCGTCCATATTATCGTTATCAAGGAATACAGTTATTTTATCTGATGAAATTTCCATATTATACTTTATTTCGGAAATTTTTTTTCTCATTATGCTGGTATCTTTTTCCATTTCTTTAAAATCATTATTTTCCATGTAAACTTTAAGGTATTCACGAAAGTTAGAAAGCCCCCTTGATAAATTATTAAATGATAAAAAATAATTATAAAAATTAATTAATGTGGAAATGTAATTTTCAATTGCAGATAAAATTACTCCATACCTCTGTTTATCATAATATTCATCTATATTTTTTATTGCATTTTTTAAGGAAAAAAAATTGAATATGAAATTATCAATTAATTTATAAGTTTCAGGTGTTTCAATGTCATAGAATATTTCCTGCCTATATTTTACATCATCAATTGTTTTCGGCCTTGCAAGAAAAATATTTTTGTCAATATCATATTTATTCGTTAAAACGCCTTCAATTATATCATCAATTGAAAGATCATGAAAAAATTCAGATTTATTTGAAATATAATTTACGTTATTTAATAATATGCTTTTATATTCCATTATAATAAATCATTAATTATTATTAAAGGCTTTTTAATAAGTGCATGGTGGACAGCCCATTTTTTTTAAAACTTTTAATGTCTTTTGAAGGAAACTTTATTAATAAATTAAAATCGGCAATGGACATTTCCATGGATAAAAAATTTATAAAAACCGTTGCATATTTCATTATACTGGTTCGGGGCAAGATCAATAACAAACCAGAAATATATTATTATGGCAATGGAGATTAAATGGAATACAGTAGATATTCAACCATGCATATCATGAATTTTGGTACATGGAATGGTGTTTTTTCTTCAAGTATACTTTACTCTGAATATTTTCCTGGAAAAGAAAAAGCGGTAAAGGTGGAAAGAAATAAATTATTCAAACTGTAATTTTAAAATCTAATATTAAATACTTTCAATTTTTTCAGGTTCAGGTACCTTTCGAAGTTTTATATATCCAAGAAGAAACATGAAAATTGAAATGGTCATGACAATAGACCAGAACACTTCCATTGTTTTAATATACATATTGGGATTGGTTAATATAAAGATATCAGCATAAACAAGACCACCATCTATCACAGCATGCATGAATACGCTTATTAAAAGGCTCAATCTATTATTTTCTGTGATCCATCCCCATTTCATAAATGTTGCTGTACCTGGATGGAATAAAAGGGATGAAATTGCATTCAAAATTATCAGTATTATTCCGATTTCATAAGGATTTCTAAAAATGCTTATGGAACTAATCAATAAAATAACTATATCTACAATTGAGAACCCAAGCCCTATAAATAAGGCATAGGCTTTTTTCCTTGTATCCACTGCAACATATGTTGCGGTTTCCTGCATAATTCCAGCAAGAAAACCGATATATATGCTGAATAAAATTGCATGGTTTATTTCAAGAGATAAAATAAATGTTTTAAAGGATGAGAAATTTAAACCGTGGATAAAAATATAATAAAAAACAGGTATATCTTCAAACAATTGCTGCACTATAAGTGCAATAATCATGTAGACAATGCCCAAACCTATTGCTTCTATATAATATCTAATTTTATTTTTCATTTAGGTACATCATGAAAGAGATACGTTTTCAACATCTCCTGATACATTTTCCACTACAACCGCAGTGCCATATGCAACTATTTCCGTCATAATCTGACCTATGTCGGAAGAATCAAACCTCATCTCTATTACTGCATTCGCTCCCAGTTGTGTTGCAGAATCACTGAGTCTAGCCATTGCAGTGGCTCTTGCATCCGATAACATTTTTGAATATTCCTTTATTTCTCCACCGCCAAGAGATCTAAGGCTAGCCATTATATTTCCCCCAAGACCCCTGCTCCTGACTGTTATTCCCCAAACTGTACCTAAAACCTTTGTTATTTTCTTTCCAGAAACATAGTTTGTTGTTACCATTAATATTTCATCCATCTTTTCACCTGTTCTATATCAAATAGAATATAATTGTATAATGGGTATGTTAATAAATTTTTCCAACATTACTATTCCTGACGCTTCCTTTTGAAATTTCCGAAATGAGTACCTGATTGAAATCTTACGCTCTGTCTGCACTTTCCCACATATCATCATAGGGTTTATCCAGTATGCTGTTGTTAAGGATCGTTTCTATCACCGCATCTACTGCTTTCATATTCTCTTTTCTTGAAAGGTATCCTGTAATCTTGGATATCAGGCCTATGGATTCTTCTTGTCTTCCATGGCCTCGCTGCACACATTTTAAAAATTCAATGTAAAGTCGGGCTATATGGTTTTTTATTCCCACTATTTTTTATTTCTGCTTATATGTTCTAGGTGTATTCTCATTATACCTAAGAAAAAATATATCCCGGGTAAGCTGACCAGTATGGTGTACAGATCACCTATATGGAACATTTGTCTAAGCAAGGACAAATATATTGCCAAGAATCCATAGTAACAAAGAGCTACAAATAAAAAATTTTTAGAATAAGTTTTTTTAATTTTTTCCAAATTAATTACAACCATTATAATGCCCCTCCAACATAACTCCAGTCATATACTTTCATTGAGGCATCATTCAAGGGTATACCTTTAGCTTTAAATTCTGTTTGTAATTTGACGAGCTTTGAATTTGTAACAGGATGAGTTGTGGAAACCGGATTTTGATGTGCTGATGTGGTATTTCTGGGTGCAAAAGACATAGTGGAAAATGCAATTGCAATAGATATTATTGCCACAAATATAGCTAAAATCTTTTTTGGTATAAATATGGTGGACACTCCCTGTTAAAAATTTTAGATAATTTCTATTCTGGATATCTTGGAATTATAAGTGATAACTCAATTTCTATGTATATACTAATTATCAGATACACCTATAATAGATTTGCGATTTATTGTTTGTTTTTTGTAATTTATTTCTCAGGTATTAATTTCCGGCAATAGCGAATTACAGTAAAGAAAATATTTCCGAAATTGTATATTTTGATGTTTTCAGCAAATATAGCAAGTTTTATGATTTATATATAAATATCCATACAATTTTGTTATTTTCATGCCTGACTATTAATATTTATGATAATCGTAATTCATAAATTATGAACGTTTATTCTTAAAAATTATGTCATAAAAAGAATAAATATAGGTTTTTAAATGATATTTCCATAATGATGAATGCAACTATTTTCAGACATAAAAAAATATAAATCGGCATATAAAAATTATATTGCTGCTTCAATAGATGTTAGCAGAAAAAAGAACCGAATTATATTATCACTTAAAAATGGAAAGAGAGCAATATGGAATTATGAAAAAACGTATTTATACACTTTATCAACATTTTATCCAGACAGTAGCAAAAATATAGAGTTCTATACATTTGAAGATACAAAATTACCGCATTGCATAAATTTTAAGTTTAAAACAGGTCCTTTAATGATGTGCGGATTGGATAATGATAATGATTTTGCAGATGTATTTATCTTTGACAGATTATCATTTCTTACAACTAAGGATAAGGACATTCTATGTATATCGGAGGATAATGGCGAATCCTTTATGTATTTCTCTATAAATGATTATTCAAAGAGCAATAAAAATAAAATTATCGGTATAAATCCCAGAAAAGAAATAGTGGGTAAAAATTTAAAGGTAAACGACATTGAAAAAAGAATAAAATTATTGGATTATGAATATAAGGATGGATCGGATATTAAATTGAAAACTATAATGAATGAAAACAATATCGATTCTGGATATCTATTTATTGATTCAAAGAGTTCAGAAAATAAAATACTTGAAGAGGAAAATGAAACACTCAAGAAATTCAGTAAAATTGAGATAAAGGTTTATAATAATAACTATTTATTGAAAGTTAAACTTGAAAATGCAGGATTCAAAGTCGATACTGTAAAAAATCCCCATAACGATATATTATATTTAAATGCTGAAATATAAAAAATTTATAAAAAAAAATTTATTTTTATTCCATTATAGTTTCTACCTGTTCCTTTGTTGATTTTGGTCCAAGTACTGCAAGATCTATTACAACAATTGCTATGAATACCCATATTATTGCAAAGCTTGCAAGAACACCATGGGGCAATATAACAGCTGCTATGAAAAGAACAAGTATAGACGTTGATACCCTGCTTATAGAATAAACTGTTCCAGCTGCAGTTGGCCTAACTCTTGTTGGGAATATTTCTGCCTGATATGCGTGGAAGAAATTGGAGAAGTTCCATAGTATGAATGTTGTTATGAATCCAAATATAATTACCATGTAAACGTTTATCGAAACTCCGAATAGTGTACCAAATATTCCTGCCAGAATAGCAGTCCCTATTATTCCCCACTTTCTTTCAACCTTATCTATAATGAACAGGTTGAATATGGAACCAAAGAAGAATCCTGCGAATATTAAGAATGTGAATTCAAGTGTTTTGGTTATTGTAAAATTTTTTGCAAGTAAAAATGAGGGGGCCAATGCTACAAATCCATAGAATATTCCTGACTGGAAAAACTGAAAAATCATCATCATTACTGTTCTTCGCCTTAAATCAGGTTCAAATATATCCTTGAATTTGCTTTTATTCTCTTTAACAGTTGTTTTTGTTGTAACAGGTGGCAATTCCTTAAGGTTAAGATCGGCTTTCGTTTTATCCTCCCATTCTGTTGTAATTTCATCAGCTTCCTTGTATTTTCCATGAACTTCAAGCCACCTGGGTGACTCCTTAAGCTTTGTTCTTATTGCCCATATGGCAATTCCCACTATGCCCATAAACCAGAATAATATACGCCATGAGTATGCAGGAGTAGCAAGTTTAAGCAGAAATGCAAGAAAAATCAAAAATGGTCCTGCTGTAACAGCAATGGTATAAACCAATGCAAGCCTGTTGCCTCTTACTTTGCTTGGCATCATTTCAGTGGTAAATGAATCAACAAGAGGGAATTCGCCTCCTACGCCTATACCACCTATGTATATGAATAAGGCTATTAAAATATAATTTGACATCGATCCAGCCAGTATCATTCCAACCGAGAATACAAGTAAATTATAAAGGAAAACGAACTTTCTTCCCTTCCTATCGGCAAGCCATCCAAAGAACACGCTTCCTGTAAACTCTCCAAGGAAGAATGAGGTTGGTATTATCAGGGTACCCACCGTGGTACTAAACTTTAAAATTGAAACCATTAAAGCAAGGATTGCTCCATTGCCCAGAAGCATTAAAGTTTCAGCCCATTCTCCGCCAGACACCATCAATAAAAATGAAAGATGCACCTTGCTCCATGGCAATCTTTCAAGTCTATCAGACACACTACCTTCATAAGGTTTATTTTGCATAAATAAATAAACGATAAGTAGTATAAAAAGAAATATTCTAATATGTTAGATAAATTAAATAATTATATTATATTTTTAGCTTTTAGATCACTTATATCGCAATCATTATATCCTACGGATTTTAAAATATTAACATTATCATCTCCCAGTTCTGGCACATAATTATTTTTACCATTGTAAAATGGCATTGCAGGAATGGTAATTTTTTTATTTTTGTATATCTCTGGAACCATATATTTCATTGCATGTTCATTTTTCAATAAATCCCATGGTCTGTTTGAAATACCATAACTTATGTTGTAATCATTCAACTTCTTTATAATGCAATTGGAATCTATATTTATGAGATTTCTCTGTATTTCTGGAATCAATATATTTCTGTTATTATACCTATCATTGTTTGTTTCATATTCTTTTTTATAATTGAAATCAAAGGCACTGCAGAAGCTTTTCCACTGGGAGTCAGTTGAAATTGCTATAAATATTTTTTTGTTATCTGAAGAAAGGAATAAATCATAAACTCCCCATGCAAAATTTTCCTCATTTATAGGTCCCAAATCCCTGTTCTCTATCTGATATGTAGCTATATGCTGTCCTATCAAAAACATTGCCGTTTCAAAAAGGCCAATTTTAATATATCCACCGGTATTTTCCATGCTTTTTTCCATTATTTCAATAATACCTATTAATGCTGCAGTCATATCTATTATTGATGCGCCAAGTCTCATTGGCTTTCCATTTAGCCCAGTCATGTAGGCTATGCCCGATTCAATTTCAACGGGATAATCTAGAGATTTTCTATTTTCATATGGGCCATCCATATATCCCTTAATGGACAAATAAATTATTTTATCATTTATTTTTTTAACATCTTCATATGAAAACCCAATTTTTTCCATGGATCCCGGACCAAGATTCTCCAATATTATGTCTGCAGTTTCAATTAATTTTTTTAATATCACCTTTCCCTCTTCCTTTGTAAAGTCTAGCGTTAAACTCTTTTTATTTCTATTATAGTATGGAAATGTTCCGGAACTGCTTCCACTTAATTTCCTAGAAATATCGCCTATTATTGGCTTTTCAATTTTTATGACCTCATATCCAAGATCGGAAAGTATTAATCCTGCTGTAGGTCCAGCCACGACCTGACCTATTTCCAAAACTCTTTTCAATTCATCTCACCACTGATTTTTATTATGTCGTTTAATTCTAGAGCCCTTCCTGTTTCACATGAATAGTCTTTAATTTTATTAACGATAATATTGAGTTTTGATGGATCAAAATTTATATTGTTTTCATTAAGTATATTTTTAATCATTGACCTGCCAGTATACACATTCACTGAATAATTGTTGCCCCTGAATATATTACCAAAGGAAGCATGTGTCCCTGCCGTATGTATTGAGGTATTTTTCCCATATAATGGATAATTATTCAAGAAAAATTCGCTTCCTATCTTATTTAAAATCAAGCCAAGCATATAATCGTATGCCGTTTTTAATTTGTTTATGTTTATCTTCTCTATTTCATAATCATTTAGCATTTTTGAAATGATCATCGAATCTGATATCCCGTTTCTTTCACCGGTTCCAAATAATGTTGTATCAATGTAATCTGCTCCGGATTTGATCCCTTCATATGCATTCATTATGGCATAACCAGCATCATTGTGACAGTGTATTTCTATTTCAGTTTTAACAGATTTTCTCAATGCTGTTATTATTTTTCCATATTTTTCCGGAGGTGTTATCCCCTTGGTGTCAGGTATCTGTAAAATATTGGCACCAGATTCTTCCATGGCACTGCAGATCTTTATAAGCTCAGAAATATTGTACTGGTCAATATCTACAATGCCTATCTCAAGTTTTCCCCCTTTTTTTGAAGCATATCTTACATTTTCCCTTATAATATTCATATCATCTATTTTAAAGGGCAGATGCAGTGATATATTTGCGCCTGTACTGTATATTCTATCTATATCTTCCTTAAGAGTTCTTCCAAGCCCAAATGTTTCGTCAAAATAATGATTTTTTATTATTTTTTCTGTAACTTCATATTCTGAAATATGTGCAACTGGATATGATACAAGGGCTCTTTTAATTCCAGCTTCAGAGATCAATCTGGCCAGAGTTAGTTTTTCCCCCATTGTAAAAGCTATTCCTGGAGTTTGCATGCCCTCTCTTAAAGTGTCATCAGTGATCATAACTAAAAATAATAAATATGTTGTATATTAATACACTGTATAATATATTAGATATTTTTTGTGAAATGTATTTGTATTATTATTTATTTAGCAATATCTGAATATTTTAACCCATTATGTTACTTCAATTCTTTGAAACTTTCAATCAACAATATTGAATTTTATTTTTTTATATAATTAACGAAAATATTTAATGATATAAGTTCTTATAAATAATATTTAAATATAATATGATATATGGTTAAAGATGCATATTATGAACATGAAGGTAAAAGGGAAATGTAGCCTCTCATTATCAACAGATAACAATGATTCAACAATACTTGTGCCATATGTGGGTCCATCAAAAGATGGTTATAATTCAATTTTTGGATATTTTAATAAGGAAAATGATATTAAAGATCTGTATAGCAATGATTTTATAAATATAAATTTCATAAATGGAAAAAATTATAATCTGTTCAATGGTGTAAAAAAGGGCCATAATATAATGAATTCAATTTTTTCAAATAATGGGATACCCCTGTTTCCTTTCTATTCATATAATGGTTATGAGAATTATTTCATTCTGATACCGAACAAAGCATCCTATGAAAATATATTGAGTTCCGCTGGAAAGGAAAATAAAATAATTTCGAGTGAGTATATTAATGTAAATTCTGAAGACAATATTTTCGACCTTTCAAAAAGACTGACCCCCCTTTTACAACTTTCAAATATTACGGAAATTGAAAAGAAAATACTGAAAGATGCACTGAATAACGGTTACTTTTCATGGCCAAGAAATTACAGTTTAACAAATATTTCAAACGAATTCAATTTATCAAAACCAACAATATTATTTCATCTAAGAAATGCTGAAAAAAAGATACTTTCGGCTTTGATTAAATAACACAGGCATTATTTAAAGCTGATGAAAGACAGGTACGTATACTGGTGATGGAATGGTGATAAATTATGGTATAAAGGTTTGGTATTTTACGAGGTTCCAATAAAACATTTTATGATTCTAAAAATGATGTGCTTTTCCATCACACATATAAATAATTTTATTTTTTCTTCATTAAAAATGAGGACATTTCAGCATATCCTTTATTCGTGTAAAATACTCTTCCGCATGAAGGGCAAATATACGCCTCAAAATCTCCAAGGTATTCACCATTTTGTTTATAAGGAGCATTTTTCAAATCCATCTTTTTATCACAATGAGGGCATACCTCTATGTTGTTCATTGACATATTCCATTCATTAAAATAAAATATTTAATGTATTTGTTGTAAAATCATTCACTTTCTGAATTTAATAATTTTAAGGTCCTTTGTAATATATTTCCTTATTATATCTGGCAATGGAAGCATTTCCTCATTAGATTTTTCACACAATTCCAAAGTTTTTTCATGGTCCAACGTTATATAATGTCCAGTTCTATCATATATTTCAAGATAACCAAGTCCTTCGCAGTCCATTATTCCAGATCGATTCATATATTTAATATATTTTTAAATTGAAGAGTATCATATATCTTAATAAAAAACTATAGAATTAAATCATCTATTTCCGGGTCATATAGTGGCAAAATGGTACCATACCCCTTCAATTTTGAATAGGCAGAATGGCATTCAAATATATTTTCAGCAATACCTATTGGGAGGTCCTCTTCAATATTCCTTTTTTTAAATGCGGAATCTGTAAATATCATATTTCCCTTTTCAGTGTTCACTATGAATGCAGTGGATGATCGATGATGGCAGCCTGTCCATAAAGAATGTATTCCCGGTATAAGCTCTGTTATATCATCTGAATCGAATAAGTTTACGTTTTCCCATGATGTAAATAATATAAATTTCATTATTTTGTCAGGAATAAAGAGATTTCTCGATGAATGTTTTGGGATTTCTGGTGCAATTATATCTTGAATCCACCCCTTTCTGTTTATAAACAATCTTGCATTTTTGAATATATCCAGTTGCCCAGTCGTATAATCCTGCATTGGTGTGAAAGATACATTATGAATATCTTCTGATTTGAAACCATAATCAGATAATAAAAGATCTATGTTTTTTTCTTTTTTGAATTCTGCCTTTTTGCCATAAAATTTTCTCATTTGCTCATTTCTTTCGACTAAATCTTCTGGAAGGCCCGTGTTAATCAAAAAATTTGTTTTATCATTGTAGGCTAAGATGGCATGAAACGATATTTTCAGTGACTCATTAAAATTGCTCATCCAGTATGCTTCTGGGGCAGGAATTAAAGCTTCACCGGTTTTAAATATTTTGATTTTATATATCTCTGATGTTCCCATTGTATTCAACACCGAATCCCGGTTTATTATTTAAATTGAAGTAACCATGCTCAGGATATATTATGCCATCCATATTCTGTTCCATCCATTCCCTGTATTTTGTTAAAAACTCTCCCATGGGTGTAATTGATTCAGGCTCTGATGCAATAAAATGAATATTGTATATGTTTCCTGTATGAGGTATAACTATAGCTCCATATGTTTCTGATAGGGCAGCTATTTTTTTCATTGCCGTAATTCCGCCAGCCCATACCGCATCACACTGTATAATTCTTATTCCAGAATCGAGTAATCTTTTGACATCATATAAATAATAATGATGCTCTCCCTCAGCTATTGGAATATCAGTTTTTCTGCTGAGTAATTTCATTGAATCAAAATCATCTGGCAATAAGGGTTCCTCCATCCATGCAATATCGTATTTTTCCATTTTTTTGAGCATTTTTAAGGCGAAGTTGTAATTCCACGACATCCAGGAATCACATGCAAGTTCCACATTATATCCAACTGTATCCCTTATTTCTTTGATGAATTCAATATTTTTGTCCACGCCATCTATTTCAGAGGGCCCGTATAAAAATCTCATTTTCATTGTTTTGTATCCTTCCTTTTCATATCCAAGGGCTTCATCCTGTAGGGATTTTTTGTCGTTAGGGTGTAAATGGCTTGCATATGCCCTTATTTTGTTTCTTGTTTTTCCACCTATAATATTATATACCGGGACATTTAATAATCTGGAGTATGCATCGTACATCATAATATTTATTGCACTGAGTGCATGCATAGCTATGCCACCACGCCCTATAGGCAATGTGTAACGATAAATCATATCCCACATCAGTGATATATCCTCAAGTTCCATTCCCTGAATTTTTTTTGATATCAAAATTACGAAGTTCGCAACCTCCTCTGTTGCATTGTAATATACTCTTATATTTTCTGTTTTTAATTCAAGCGTATGAACCCGATTTATCATCGCTGCTTCTGTAGGTGATGATTCACCAAGATGGTTTTTATAGTAATCAGTTGGCTTTACATATGGAAAAGCTGGTTGTCTCACATCAACTTTGTTAACAATTTTTATACTTTCAATTTTCATAGAACTCCTTTAATTATGAATAGTGTGCTTATAAAAATATTTCCGGAAATGTCCAAAATAGTTTTTTATGTTATCTATCTTTGATATATAGCACATAAATAAAACGGAAGGTCTTATTTCATAAATGGTATACATTTCCGGAGATGTACAATACCGGCAACTGTCTGTTGGAATTTCCAATAATAATTGCAATTAATCAAGTACAATATTGGATCTACGAATCAAAATATTGTATGAGCATATTGTTCCATACAAAAAATCTGCGTTCCAACCTGTGCTACACTATGAAATGTATGAAAGTGACCTAACAATTCTTTGCTACCATAGATTGCTTGAAAACATTTATAATTAATAAGATACTAATCGTATTATATGAAAATTTCCCTCAATTCAGGAATTGAAAACGATGAAAATGTATTTTCCCTAACATTTGCCAATAGAGAAAATATCATTAATAATTCACCTTCAAGAGCATTTAAAAAATATGGTTCAAACTCCAATAAATTGTTTACTGAAGTTTTTTTATCAATAAAGAATGAAGAAATCAATGGTTCAAAATATGATTCTTTTAATAACAACATAGAACGAAAATTAAAACGCAGTGAGAGCAATGATAATATAAATATAATTACATTTTTTGGTGATAAATATGTAGATTCTAACAAATTAAGCAATTTCGAAGATATACAGTTATTATCTAATTTTGAATCTTTATTCAATGACAATTTAATATGTATGCCATATACGCAAAAATTTTATTTTGACAGTTTTGATACAATTTTTGATAAAACAAAAGAGATATACAATACCTTTTCCGGCGTTTTAACAAAAACCAGTTTGGTGGGCTATTTGCCTGCATATTTGCATTACAGGGATGCAGATAAATTCCTCAAATTTTATTCTGGAAAAGCCACTGGTGATGTATATAACAATGGTTCTACATTGAATGCCATTCCTTTAATGATTGATTTTAAGAGATCAAATCCGGATAATTTCAAAAGGTTTGTAGCATATTTATTAAAATTAAAACAGAAATACATAAAGGAGGGATATTATCCTATCTATTATGCATTTAATGTTAACAGGCCAAGACTGAGCAAAAAAAGAGATACTGAAGTTGCTAAAGAATTTTTACTTTCATTTCTTGGATTCGATATAATTGGTGCATCAAATGCAATAATTGCAGGTTATGGAACCAACTATTCAAATGAAGTCAATTTTGATATTTCATCTTTTTCCTATAAATTTACCGGATCTAAAATAAATACTGGTGATGCATATGATAATAAAAATATGATGTATAACTCCCAGACTGCTTATTTAACAAATATACACACTAATAGTCTTAATGATAAGGATTATGTAAAAAAGGAGCTGGGAAGCAGAAAAATGGCAATGGATTATATAAAAACTATGAATGCTTAATATTACCGTATTTCCTCAATATATTTCCGATATATTTTACATCATAAATTCTGAAATCGTGATTTGCAAGTATTAAAAATTTTA
Organism: Thermoplasmata archaeon; assembly: GCA_021846395.1. GTDB lineage: Archaea > Thermoplasmatota > Thermoplasmata > Thermoplasmatales > Thermoplasmataceae > Acidiplasma. The sequence continues at coordinate 101,900 of JAJZXB010000001.1, forward strand.
TCATGTCAGTATTGTTGTCGAACCAGCCATTTAGGCATTCTTCATAAAATACAAACGGAGTTTGAAAAAACTTTTTATCTATTTTATTTTTTTTCATTAATTTTAAAACATCCATATCATTTGAAACAATTTTTTTATTGTCTATTCTGTCTTTTATAAATCCCTGTACAATGGAATTTTCTCCCAGGCCTCTTGCTTTATCTATGGGCATTTGTATATGTTCACATGTAATTATTTTTTTCATTTCTGACCATAATTTATTTATCTGGTCCGTAAATTTGCAGTCAATATTATTATTTATATTTTTTATAAAAATATTGACCTCCATTTCCACTGCATCAGTTATTATCAATCTTATATGGTCATTGCTTTTCATGTGAATGTGAATATTTGATTTAGGTAGTGTTTTTATTATATTAGTTATGACATTGGTATCAATCCATCTTGTTTTAATTGTTCCCATAAATTATCATGTCTTTAGCTTCTTCATCAATAATCCCTTTTCTTTCCATACTTTTTAAATAGTGTTTTTGACTTTTTTCTAATTGATCTTTTAAAATTGAAGATGAGGTAAAATAAGATCTCACATTTTTATCCACAACCGGGTGGAAATAAACATAAAAAGTCAACTCCATTGGTGACAATTTCCTCAATAACATATCAACGTTGTTTAATACTTCTTTTTCAATACTGTCAAAGGTATAATCTTTAGTGAAATTCTTTTTACTTTTGTATACTGTATTGTCACCAGTTTTGTATATCACTAGTCTATCATAGCCTTTTAAAGTATCACATTCACCGTCAACCTCCTCACTGAAAGGTCCAAGTTTATAAGGCTCAAATCCGGCCAATTTTAATATTTCATTATAATCATGGTTATTTTTTACAGCATAAGAATATAAAAAAAGGAATATTGCCTTTTGTAAACTTAATATTGGGACTTCTTTATCTCTGGTAAAATAAATTATTGCCTTTTCAATCAAATCACCAACATAAAATACATCTATGTCTTTTTCCATATTACTGCATTTAAATTATAGATATAGACATTTCCCATATACTTTCACTTTCAAGCAATAATACATTTTATATTGACGACCACTTGACTACAAATATTGATTATATTATAATAGCCCAATAGCATGCCTTAATTTAGATTTAATGCACAGTTTTGTCAATACTATGAATCACTTATGAAAAAAGGGGATTGGGGAATAGAAGCTGAATATAATGGAATCGTCTTGCTTGCAAAAGGTTACACGGGTAAGCCATTGATATATAGTGCAGAAAACAAATATTTCCTGGGACCAATCTTTCTGTTTTGCCAGAGAATTCATTCAGTAAAAGCAAAGTAATATGTAAGGGAGAATGCAAGTACACTTTCAAGAGGTTCACCTGCAAGGTCTAAAATATCGAGGTTCATAAAGAAATATTCTCATAAAATATGGAAGGAATATTTCCATTATGGTATGAGATGGATTGTTGAAATACATTGTTCGGGAACTTAAAATGAAGGTTTATTTTTACAATATGTTGAACCAGTTAAGGGAGGTAAATTAATTATGCAACAAACTAAAGGCAAATTAAAATATTAATTAAAAAGGATGTTCACTCAAGAATTTTAGGCAATTCATTTATATTTTTAAATTTATTTTCTAATGTTTTCATAAACGTATCCCTGTTTTTATTCCTATAAATTATTTTTAAATTAGCAAAATTATCATCTAATACGTCTGGGTCTATTTTAATTTCTATAAAATTTTCAGAATCTGGATTATTGCCGCTCCAAAATGTTATTCCTGAAACATTTAAATCATTATCAAATTTTAACATCTTGGAAATTAAATCGCCATTTATGTTAATTTTACGCATTGTTTTATTTTTAAATTTTATATTTGCATGAAACTCATAAAACCATATTTTATTTTTACTTGATGCCATATTAAGTATTATTTTAAAAAATGGGTCTAAATCATTTATTAGGGAATCGATAGAATTATTTTGAAGTCCAATAGAATTCATATCAGTATTAACATCAATTATTGAAATTCCTTTTCTTAATATGGGTGAAGTAATCCTCAAGTTAGTTGGTTCCATTAAAGTTTGAACCATAGGAGGTGGTATAAGAGGTTTGTAACCTACTTCCTGGAATTTATCAAATAAAACAGGTATATTTATTACATGAAATATGCTTTTTAAACGTATAGCAACCCTACATGATTGTGATTCAACATTCATAATCATGCACCCACTGGACACGGGAGCACTTCATTTTTTCCTATTGGATAACTTTTCAGTGTTTCATCCTGTATATGCTCATCATCGTATAACTTTATTGAATTATTATCCATATAAGGATCGGTTAATGGAATATTATCATCTATCTTTAGTTCATATTCAAGTTTCCCCTGAATTAATAACGGTTCAGCGTTAATGAGCGTTAGTGCTCTTAAATCATTTTTATTTAATGTATATCTTTTTGGTCTCGTTCCATTTTCAATTACCAAACCTTCCTTTACAAGTTTTTCTATTATTAAATATGTTCCGCGTTTAGAAACATTAGTTTCATCTATTATTTCTCTAATGGTTAATTCATCATCTGAATTTTCGGTCAACGTTTCCAAAATTAAAACCTTAGGAACTTTACCAAATATTTCACTAAATGCTCCCATAATATTTGTATGTAAATAAAGTATAAAAAGTATACTATTTAACCTTAAAGAATAGAATTATATACGTATTGTTCTTATTTTACAGATGATTTACAGCGCGAAAGACGTTGAGTTTGAGATGTGGATGAAGTTCTAAGGTTTATATTGTTATATTGCATATTTTTTTTGTATATGGAGATAACGTAACCGATAAAGGAATGCAATTATTAAATCCATCCGTGAATGAAGAGAACACAGAAAGTTACAGACATGTCTAATATGCAGTCAAAGACAAAAAATGGATCTTAATGCATCTATAAATATTTTAGAAAATAATGCGCCTGTTGAATGCAGCGAATACACACCTATGAAAACAAAGTCTCTACTTTGATATATAAAGTTTCACGTCTTTAGAACGGGGTAGTTCACAATTATACCGGCATTAAAATTAAAGACTTTGTAAACAAAATATGGGATAAATGTGCAACAGATCAATAATATTATACATTTAGATGACCAGTTTACCATTCAATTATTTAGATAATTTACATTGGATAAGTTTTTAAATACTCATAATATTTCAGTAAAATATTGGATAAAAAAGATATTATTTCAAAATTGAATGATAACGAAAAAATAGTTATGAGGGAAATTTCAAGAATAGAAAAATCTCCTAAAGGATGTTTTAACACTCATGAATTAGCGAAAAAACACAAAATTAAAAAAAATAATATCAATATTAAAAATATTTTATCCACTCTAATAAATAAAGGTTTAATAATTAAAGGAAATAAAAAGGATACTTACTGCACAACTCATGAGGGTAAATTAATAGAACACAAATTAGAAGAATATTTTAATAAAAATAATCCTTATCGTATTGTTAGAAATAAATATTCATAATAAAAAATTTAAATAACTCTATTTTAAAATATCACATTTCAACCGGATTATCCATCGATGTTTCATCAAGCGATTTCCTTTCAGTTTTGACATATAGTGGTTTATATTTTGATAATGCCAAAACAACTATGAAAGCTAGCGCAAAAAATATTCCACCAATCCATCCAATATATCCAACATGTATCCCTTTATCAACAATCAATGGTGTAAATAGTCCAAAAATACCTGCTTCAAATCTCATTGTAAACCATACAAATCCCTGCCCCGAATCCCTTAAACTTGTTGGAAAATGTTCAAGTGATAATAGTCTGGTTATAGGCCATATGCCAAGACCTTGACCAATTCCAAATAGAAGAAACGATACTAATAGTATTGGAATACTCTTTAAAAATGGTGGATATACCAGTAAAAAGAAAGATAGAGCGCACATCAACGCACTTGTTAGATATAATGGTACTCTGCCTATTTTGTCGGAAAGATAATAAAATATTAACAATCCAGGCACTATAGCACTTGCAAAGTAGATTGCCTCAAAGGCGTATGTCACCCTTGTACTTACAAGATGCAGAGAACTGAATATATACGGGAAGAACTCACCATATGTTGATGCAGGAATACCCCACATTAGATATAAAAACCATGCAAAAAGCATAAAGTAACCGTATTTTCTAAATAATTCAACATATTTTCTAATCGAATATTTCTCTTTTTTACTCTCAGAATGTTTGATATTTAATTTCTTTTCGGATTTATCAATATCTGAATTTTTTCCAGTCATCATATCAAATCTTGGGGACTCTGCCAGGTCCCTTCTTAAAAACCATGTAACAAATGCAACTATTCCTAACATAAGCCATATGGTTCTAAATAAAACCATTCCAGAGTTAACCAGCACAATTGCAAATGCAAGTTCTATAAGTACGCCAACATACCACATTGTGGTTGTTATACTCATTAATCTTCCACGATAATTTTTTGGTGATATTTCCGATATAAGGCTCCATGACGTCGGAACATCTGCCCCAACTGCTATTCCTATCAAGCCATAAAACATCATTGCCCACGCTATGTTAAATGTTTTTCCAAATGGAAATATTCCAGTTAGAGCCAGTAATATTGATGCAATTCCATATATTATCATATCAATTTGATAAATATATTTTCTCCCAAATTTATCTCCAAGCCTTCCAAATATTAGGGCCCCAAAAGCTGTACCTATTAATGTTATCAATGCAGGTAAACCATATTCAAGGGTTGTAAATTTTAAAAATGTGCCAATGGCAGCCAGTGTAATTCCAGTTCCCGCAAACATTCCTGCATCAAGAAAATCTCCAAGAGAAGCTATTAATGTCCATTGTTTATGTGTTCTGGTTAACTGAGCATCATCAAAATTTTTAATATCAGTCATAATCACTCACTAAAAAGTAATAAGCATTATATATAAATAGTCCTATCTGGACATTTCCGAAATACTTATTTAAATAGTGATATTTGTGAATAAAACATAGATAATTTTTAGATAAACATTTGCTAATAAATATGTGGACAGCAATAATAAATAGGGATTATCAAACAGCAACTTTATGCACGCATTCACAGGGCTGCGGTGAAGTATGCCCGATGAAAATAGACATTCCAAAAATACTGGAACATGTAAAATACCTCAATTCAAAAAATTTATGATTTTTTAATATCATTGTAGATTTACCAGCATTCCACCATCTGCAAGCAATTCAGAACCATTAACATATGTATTTTCGTCGGAAATAAGAAATAAAGCTGGTCCTGCCATGTCCTCTGGTATACCAAGTCTAGCAAGAGGTATTCTTGATTCCATGTACTTTCTTTTTTCATCATTTGCAAGGTCATCCTTATTTATATCTGTAAGAATTGTTCCGGGTTCAAGTGAATTTACAATTATTCCATGTTTTCCAAGAATTATAGCAAGGGAATGCATCATACCATTTATGCCGGATTTTGTTGTTGTATAATGTGCCTGATATTCTCCTCCAACTATGGCGCTTATTGAACTGATAAAAAGAATTTTACCTTTTACATTATTATCAATCATTATTTTTGATATTTCCTGCGTTATAAAGAAATGGCTTTCCACGTTGGTCATCCATACCTTTTCAAATAAATTTCTATCGATATCAAAAAAACCTTTGAATGGGCATATACCGGCATTGTTTACCAGTATATCAACAGTTTTAAATTTTATCTTAACAAAATCCACGAATCCCTCAATTTCATTAAAATTTGACTGGTCAATTTTGTATGAATAAGCATTAACACCAAATTTTTTAATTTCATCCAATGTGTTTTCAGCACTTTTATCATCGTGGCCATATGAAAATATAATGTTACATCCATTTTTTGCCAGAGCCAACGCTATTGCTTCTCCTATGCCTTTAGAACCGCCTGTTATAACTGCATTTTTATCTTTAAAATTCGTCCATTCACCTCTTTTTTATCTTTTTCTCAATAAAAAACATGTTTCTTTCACCCCAGTTAAAAACAATTTTATTCATGCCCTTTCTTAAATATTCAGCCAATGATGATTTTGATAATCCAGTAATTCTTGCCAGATCCTTCAGATAAATTTCTCTGGGGACATTGTAATACCCATTTTTCAAAGCAGTATAAATAGCACATGCTTCCTGATCTGTTAAATCAAATAATTCATTTATATTTCCATTTTTTTTAAGTTCTATTGACCTGAAATTTTTCAGACTTCCGAGTTCATCCAGTTCGGACTTAAGACCATTTATCTCATCTTCCGGCACTATGGCACTTACTGATTCAAGATTGTGCTGTATCGAATCCTTCTGGTCCATTGCCTTATGTTCAAACAGGGAAGAGCTTATCATTCTTTCATACTTTTCCTTGAATATTACCTTGAAGAGCTTTTTCTGTTTATCTATTATTTCAATATTTTCTATGTTCAAAACTGAACTGGATTTTTTTAATTTTTTTATAAATTCCTTGAATGTTTCTGTTTTAGGGGATTTGGTTTCTATTGATGCAAGGATATAATGCCTTTCTGGGTAAACGTTATGCATTAAGGTATGTATAGAAATGTCCATATCCTCTGTGATATTGGTCCAGCAATCTTCATGATTCATTTCAAAATAAACAGTCGCTGGTGAATTTAAACTTTCATACATTTTCATGATTGTTTTAGGCATATACTTTATTTAAAGATTGTTATAATAATATATCATTCCTTAAGAATATATGTAAATAGTTTACTAAAAGGTGTACATTTAAGATTTATGGAATATTCTGGTATAACCTTTAAATTATATTAAATTATAACATACAATTTTATGAAATCCTAAATAAAATTTAACTTATATAAATAGTCAATGTGGGGATGATGTAATGTACGATTATTTTATTATAAATCATAAATCTGGTGTGAGGATTTCCAGTTTAAATTTATTCATTATGTATAATAAAATATATTAATATAAATATATTATTAGCCCATGGGAAAAATTTTTATTGTAATATGTGTGAATTTGATGTTTATTTTCTGGCTGAATTATATAAATATTTGAAATAATTTATTTTCTTTTTTGAACTTTTCGGTAAAATAAGCACAAATTTTAAAATAATATTGATAAGTTCTCCTTAAAATATACTAATAAAAAATATATTTATAAAATATATTATTTTTTTTATAAAAAGATTAATATACAAGTATATCTTATATTAATTATGAAGAATGAGTCATATACAGAAACAGATTTATTACCCAGACTTGATAGATTACCATGGAGCAGATGGCACTGGAAAGTATGGGTAATATTAGCGGGGGGAATGTTTTTGGAGGGGCTGGTATTATCACTTGGAGGAAGTACACTTGGAACAGTTATAAAATTATTCAATCTAACAAAAACGGAAGCCGTTGCCCTGACACCTGCGTTCCTTGTTGGTGAGATGGTAGGTGGAATTGTTCTGGGATCACTTGCAGATATGCATGGTAGAAAACTTCTGTTTATAGTTACCATGGCAATTATTGCATTTGGGTCACTTTTATCGGCTGCTTCAGTTGATTATGGTATGCTTCTGGCATCAAGAATTATAGCGGGATTTGGTATCGGAGGAGAGCTTGGATCAGCAATAGCGGCTATGGAAGAATTTTCACCTGTTAAGGTAAGGGGAGTCTCAGTTGGTACTGGAAATGGAGTTATGTTTGATTTTGGTACATTCGTTGCAGGGTTCATAGGGTATTTTGCTATAAGTTACCTTCCAGTGAGTTATGGATGGAGAATTGCTTTTGTTTCAGCAGTAGTTCTTGCGGCTTTAATATTCATAGCTAGGCTTGATTTACCAGAATCAATAAGATATCTTTTAAGGAGAGGAAAAACAAAAGAGGCCGCAAAAATCGTGGACGGTATAGAAGATGAGATAAGAAAATCAGGTAAAACAATAGCACCAGAAACAAAAAAAATCCGAATTGAAACTAATACAGGTAAAATAAAAGCTGTTCAGGGATTTTCAATAATGTTTAAAAAATATAAAAAAAGGATTGTACTTTCATGGATTTTAAACATTACAGAGACATGGCCATATTATGCGGCCTTTTCAGTATTTCCATTGATATTTGTGGATATTTACCATATTAAATCTGCATATATTGGATTGATACTTGCGTATGTGCTTGGTGCAGGTGTTCTTGGAGTTCTTTTCTGGTCATACATGCTTGATAAGATCGGGAGGAAACCAGTTATTACCTTAACATATATAATTGCAGGTATAATTTCCGTGATACTTGGAGTGTATGTACACATTTTCACATTTGCCATTTTTATCGTTGTTCTTGCAATAATGTACTTTTTCACATATGCAGCTGCAGCCCTGCTATATCCTCAGATAGGTGAGATGTTTCCAACTGAAGCCAGAGGATCAGGTCTTGGTGCGGCAATAGGTTTTGGTAGAATAGGTGGAATTATAGGGCCCTTCATTTTGTTAGCATTGTTACCCTCTTTATACCTTGTATTTGCAGTGACAGGAATAGTTCTGATGATTGGTGGCATTTCTGAAATTGTACTTGGACCTGAGCTGAAAGGAAAAAGTCTGGAAATTGCGTCAGAATAAAAATTTATTTTTTTATAAATTCAATTAATTTTTTATATTCATTTAAATTTTTCAATGAAAAATCTGCAGACAGCAGTTGTTCAATTCCATAAACTCCCGTTGCAATCCCGACGGTTTTTGTTCCTGCATCTTTGCCAGCCATTATGTCTTTTGGGGTATCTCCAATAACAAAAACATTTTTAGGATCAGAATTCATTTTACTTCTTTCTATTGCCCTCTGTACCAGATCGCTTCTTTCAGTGCTATCTTCACCATATCCCCCAAAGGAAAAATAATTTCCTATACCTGCTCTGGATACCCTTTCAAGAGCTATTTTACTGAAATTGCCTGTAATAAGCCCAAGAATGAAATTATTATTTTTCATTTCTTCAAGGGTTTCTTTTACAAATGGTAAAAGCTCGTAATCATATTTCTTCATATTTTGTATTGTATAATCTCCAAGTTCATTCAAAAGTTCGTTTATTCTGGATTTTATGGCATCGTTATCTATTCCGGAATTATGCAGAATGCCATAAAGTATTCCCTGATCGGTCATGCCATGTCTTGGAAATGATTCAATATTGGTTTTTACATGGAAGAATTTGTCACACACATAATCAAAAGCCCGGGTATGTGTCGGAGATTCCTCCATCAGCGTACCATCAACATCAAATAAAACCACATATTTCATTTTGTTCACCCAATTATAATACTTAAATATATATAAATTTATGAAAAATATAAAAATATCTAGCGTTCAGCATAATTGTAGAATCCCTTCCCGGATTTTTTCCCATTATATCCTGCAAGAACAAGATTTTTCAGTGTTTCCGATACATTGAACCTATCACCGTACACATTATTGAATGTTTTTAATACATCGTATACAATATCAACGCCAACATAATCAACCAATTCAAAGGGACCCATTGGAAAGCCCGCACCCTTTTTCATTGCAATATCTATATCTTCCTTACTTGCTATATTTTCATCGTATACCTTAACGGCTTCATTGATTACCTGCAAAAGTATTCTGTTGACAATAAATCCTGCCCGGTCCTTTGTCATTACCGGGTACATTTTATCTCTGTGATTTTTCATTCCTGAAAGTAAATTGTATACTTCTCTTGCAGCTTCATCAGATCCCTGTGTTGAAGGTGCGATCTCAATCAACGGCAATGTGTATGGCGGGTTGAAGAAATGCATTAATATGGCCTTATTGGGATATTTATAGTGGGATGCCATTTCTGTAATGCTTAAAGATGAAGTATTTGTCGCAACTATGGTATTTTCACCAGTATACTTTGATAATTCTTCGAATATTTTGTTTTTTACATTCTGATCTTCAAAGGCGGCTTCAATTATTATGTCACAATTATTTAATGAGTCATAGCTATCGGATGGCGTAATTCTTTTTAAAATACTTTCAATGTTAACAGGCTTATAGAGATTCTCCAGTATTTTATCTTTCTGTGATTTCAACAATTCTATGCCATTTTTTTCCATTCTCAATATTTCTTTTTCCGGCAATTTCTTGTTATACGCTTCAAAATCATTAAGAATCCTCTTGATGTTATTAAATCCCTTATTTGAATAGTCCATACTCACATCTTTCAGTATTACTTCATATCCATTGTATGCAAAAACCTCTGCTATTGAGGAACCCATTGCTCCTGCACCTATAACTCCAATTTTATTAACCATATCAATACCTAACTTGATTATAAAGAATTTATCCTTAAACTTTTTCATTGCCACCCAATATAGATTTTATTATGCATTTTTATATTGACATAGCAAACCAATGGCATATCTTTTTAATATTATAATTTATTAACATAATTATGGAATTTAAATACCCGGAATACAATGGCAACAGCATTTATAATCTTGCATGTAAAATTTCTGAGTCCCTTGGAGTTGAACAGGATGGAAAATCCATTGATTTAAATTTTGAAAAGGAGAAAACAATATTAATTTTAATGGACGGTTTTGGCATTAATTATGTTAAAAAATTGAACATAAAAAATGATTATAAAAAAATTACAACTGTCTTCCCATCAACAACTGCAAGTGTTTTAACAACACTATTCACTGCAAAAACACCTGGAGAACACGGCGTTATAGGGTATACAAATTTTTCCGCAGAAATAGGGATAATAAATACGATGAGATACACATTCAGCGGCTATGATGTAAACGATACCCTGTCAGCATTAAAAAATTTTAATGATATATACAACGTAACACCATTTTTAAAAAAATCAAGGAAAAAAAGCGTAAGCATACTTCCAGGAGGACTGGATAAATCTGTATTTACAAAGTCAACCATGGGTGATAATTATATGACATACAGATACATATGGGATTCAGCTTATCAACTGGATAGGTGTGTTTCAATGAACTATGATTTCATATATCTGTATATCCCGACGATTGATTCACTGGCACATGCATATGGAACATATGAAGATTCAGTCCTTGAGGCTGCGGAATATATATTTAATTATGTTATAAATAAAGTTGAGAAATATAAGGATAAATATAATATACTGTTAACTGCGGATCACGGTCATTTTCCCACATCAGAAAATATAATAATGAATGAAAGAAGAGATATTCTAAAAAATCTGGATATAATGCCATATGGCGATTCAAGGGCTTTATTTTTAAGAACAAGAAAGGATATTGATGATTTATTGGATTTTAAAGGTACAGAGGTATTTAAAAAAGATGAAATATTGAAATCGGGCATGCTGGGTATTGTGAATGAGGACTTTATTGGCAGAATAGGTGATTATTTGCTCGTCCCACATGACGGTAGATGCTTTATTTATCAATCGAAAATCAATGATGAATATCATTTATTGAAAAGCCATCATGGCGGTTTAACGGAGGATGAGCAGTATATACCATTATTTTATGTTTAAAATTCCTTATAAAATACACATTTTATAATTTCACAGGTATCCCCTTTTTTTTGACATCCATTCTTTTATGGAAAAATGTCTCATCATTGCCGTATTTCTTAAATAACCATATTGTTGTTATCACAACAGGTATAGCCAGAATCATGAATGAAATAGAATATCCTATGAATCTAATTACATATCCAAATGCAAGTGGAATTATCATAAATAGAAGGTTATTGTATGCCATAAAATAAGAATTTACATCAGTTCTTTCTTCCAGTGTGGTTCCCCTTGAAATCATTATTGTTGATACAGGGAATATGGATCCGTGCGGTATTCCAAGCAACATCATTACTATAATAAATGATGTGAAGTTTGGAAGAAACGGGAATGAAATAAGCACAAATAATGTTATAATTATGGACACGATCAATGGTCTTTTAATATATTTAAAAGGTTTCCACGTCATGAACAATCTGGTAGCAAATGAAATTGAGAAGAAATATATGTAAGGTGAATAGGCCAACGAACCGGACACATGAAATCTGGAAATTGCAAACAGTGTTAAAAATATGCTCAGAGCTGCAAATGGTACATTGTACGTAGTCACAGTCAAAATTGAGACTTTCAATGCCCTATTTTTCATTGCATGCTTTCTATTTTCTTTTCCGTCCCCAGGAAATTTTATCCATAGGGATGCCAATAGCCCCATTATTGCAATTGGTATAAAATAAAGAAATACCTCACGATAATTATCACCCGTGACTGCAAGTATATAATATTCAAGGGCAGGCCCAACAATAAGGCTCAGGCTTAAACCAACAGAATAAAATGAAATGAGCCTTTCTCTTGCTTTTTGATCATTTACAAGGGATGCGGATGTGATCAGGTTTGGAATAAGCATTCCATACGATAGTCCTGCAATAGCAGAAACTGGCCATATAATAATTGCATCTGAAAAGAAATAAAGCAACAGCATTATGATTATTACTGCATTTGAAATTACAAAAATACGGCGCCTTGTGGATGAGTTCAGTCTTGGATTAAGATAAAATGTGGATATAAATGTGAATAAATAAGACAGGGCGGAAATAAAGCCAACAAGAAATTTTGAAAAGCCAAGATTTATTTCCGATAACATTGGGACTGTTGTTATGACCATATTATTTGATGATCTCATGGTTATGGTCATTACCAGGATTACAACAACAAGATACAGGTAATTACGTCTATCGGTCAATGCTAATACACCAGATAATACATAATTACAGCATATTACTTATAGTTTAATATCTATAATATTGATTTATAAACTATATATAACAAAACTATAATTTCAATACTAATTGCAATAGTTTTAAAAAATAATGTTTATAGTTAGGTATAGATTGATACCCATGGTTTATGGAGAATAACTATTTAACAACTTTTATTAAAAATTTCCATTCAGAAGGATGATAAAGTTAAATTCATATTCAATTAAAATTATGGAAAATATATAGAATATAAAATTATAAATTGCTGCGGTGTAAATCAAAAAACAACTTAAATTCTGACAGCACATTAACGAAACCGGGTCTGACCTGCATGGAAAAAATTGAGAAAGTCACAGGACCATATCCTCAATTACCGTTGCCCTGTACTTTCCATTATATGTGTTATATATTTTCTCTCCGTTGTAAAGGTCTGTTGTTTTCTCACGATTGTACCTTGCTGCAACAATTCTTCCTATGGAATCCCCTTTCATAATTCCTCCGCCGGTTGTTCCTGAAACGACAATCATATTCAGTGCATTGAATATATAAGGCATATAGTCAAGGGTATTGTATGAGTAATATCCCGCCCATGATGAAGTTATTTTTGAATTTTCAAATGCAGGAAAGTAATTGTCAAATATAGGTTTTATGTTGTATGTATAGAATTCTGGCTCCGGTTCAGGATTCTCCATAAGTGAAAAATCCCTGTTGACCTCATCTGCCAGGCTTGTCCAGAAGGCAGAAGCCTGGGGGTATGGTCTGGCATAGACTCCGGATGGAAAAATCGTGAATGGAAAGACCCCTGAATCATTGAACTCATTTTTATTAATTATTTCCCTTATGCCTGGACTGGTAACTTGAAATATCTGCCTTTTCTTGGGCCTTAAATGCGAATCTATTCCCACAGGGTCAAGCAGGGCTGTTGTCCACACATCTGTGCACAGCACAAAAAAATCTCCGTATATCTTTTCCCGCGGTGTTTCAATATATTTTATTGATGATTTCTGCCAGTTGAATGGTTCGCCCGGATAATCCATGGAATTCTCCGGCTCAAGGCCAAGTTTTTTAACTTCCGTATTAAATTTGACCTCAACTCCCATCTGTATTATTTCATTGTAATAATACTGAGACATTAAATCGGGTTCTATTATGCCTGCATTGGAATCAATAATTGCAGTTTTTATGGAATCAATATCCATAATTTTTTTTGTTTCATTATTTATTTCTGTGTGGAATATTTTTGATAGATCTTCATAGACGATCCTTGAGTTTGGATATTTGGAAACAAAATCTTTATCTTTCTCACTATCAAACAGGAAAAGATATCCGCAGAATTTCATTCCCAGATCAATGTTCAAATCATTTTGAAGATGCTTGTAGAAATCTATTGAGGCCTGTGCCATTATTTGATTCTCCCTGAGTGAGAAAAAATCTCTGAACGCAGCAGCGCTTTTAGCGGTGTTTCCCTGGGAAAACGTACCAGCCTTGTCAACAACCAGCATTTTTAGGTCTGGGTACCTTTTTTTCATATAATATGCCGATGTCAAACCGGTAATACCAGCTCCAATAACTATCACATCATATTTCATAATATGTGAAATTAAACGATTATTTAAATCTATCTTAAAAAAATTCGGATATATAAAGTCTTTTGAAAATATTGACAGGATTTTACATAATTATGTTAATAATTCCATATTTAGCTTTAATTCTGACAATCATTCAGAATTGCAGGTTTCAAACTACCTAATGACAATAAAAATTATTTCAAGCATGTAAAAGCTCAGTATATTTAAAGAAAAATAGGTATTTATGCCTACAATCCTTCCAGTTTTAACTCATTCAATTAGAAAATCTGATAGTGAGCTTATTATTTTATAGAATTCCCTCCCCCTGTAAGTGAATGAATATCTAACCTTTACTGGTTTTGTGTTCAGTATTTCCCGTTTAACCAGATCATGTTTTTCAAATATAGAAAGCATTTTTGACAGGGTGTTTGAATTGATCCCATTTATTTCATTTTTAATCTGGTTAAAGCCAGAATGTTCCCTATTTCCCAGAGAAATGATTATTGGTATTGTCCACTGTCTCATCATCTCATCATAATTTTTTCTTAATTTTTTATTATTTATTAAATCATAAATGCTTATCAGATCGGTCATTTTGAATTCACCTGATACATTATATAGAACTTTCTAATATTTAAACCTGTTTAATATTATCTATTTGATAACTATGGAAGGTTTTGAAAGTATACAGAACAGAATAACAGAAACTGCAGAAAAAGCAAGAGAATCTGTGGTTAGCATAAATAGCACGCAATTGATAAGAAACGGTTATTCCATTTCACCTGTCAGGGGTGCAGGATCAGGGTTTATCATTGATTCTTCAGGATATATAATAACAAATAACCACGTTGTTGAAAATTCAGAGGATATAGAGATAACCCTGTACAATGGAGAAACGTTTTATGGAAAGGTTGTTGGAACAGATAAACAAACGGATCTGGCTGTATTGAAAATAGAAAGAAGTGATCTGCACCCATTAAAATTTGGAAATTCTGAGGAGGCAAAGGTTGGCCAGATGGTTATTGCAATAGGCAATGCAATGGGCCTTCCAGGTGGCCATACAATTTCATTTGGTGTTATAGGTGCAAAAAATCGTCCAATGCCATGGGCCAATTTTGTACTGGAGGGCCTGATACAGACCGATGCTGCCGTAAACCCCGGAAACAGTGGAGGGCCTCTGATGGATCTATATGGAAATGTTCTAGGTGTCAATACTGCAATTATACCATATGCCCAGGGAATAGGGTTTTCAATACCATCTAACACGGTGAAGCAAGTTTTCAATGATATTATAAGTTACGGCACTGTCAAGAGAAAATATCTAGGAATTTCTGGAATAAATGCGGATGAGTATTTCAGCAGAGAAAATAAACACGGAGTACTGGTTGTTGACCTTGATGCTTATGGTCCAGCACATGAAGCAGGAATAAGACCAGGGGATATAATTATATCAATTGACAACAGTAAAATAGAAAACATGAAAGACCTTATTTCGGGTTTATCAAAAGCTAACGATACAGCAGAGTTGATAATACTGAGGGATGGAAATAAATACAAATCAACAGTAAATATGAAGCATGAACCCCACATCATCAAAATAGAATAATTTTTGAATTTTTAAAATTTTTTTACTAAATTTTTGTTATGATTTTTTTAAAACACGTTAAATACAGGTTTTGTGGTCAAAAAGATTTATTAATAACGGTATTATAAATGCACATAGATATAGTAGATTACGATATAAAGAAAGTTGTTATAGATCCCATTACTCTTATTATAAATGCATATAGATATGGAAGATTACAATACTCCTGAGAAATATAGCCAATTGTCAATATTTGGATACAAGCTCCATGAAATGGGAAATTGATCTATGCTATATGATAACAAGGAGACAGAATAATTCTGAGGAGAATAGCTGAACAATATGGGTTAGCGGGAATACTGTAAAAAAATAAAAAATATATAGATATGGAGAAACCGTCTGTATACAGCAGGAAAAAGAAGGAAATCTATTATGTATTCCACAGAGATTCTATAGGGAAATTGATTGACAGGGAGAAAGTCGAATTAAGTATATTCTTACTTCTGGAAATATACAATATTGTTGATGAATATATTTGGAACTAACTGTTTGAGAGGATATAGTTCATACATTTCCTTTGTTTCCTTGGGAAATTTTAACATGAAAACTTGCGAAGCTTTGCACAATCGGAAAAAGAACTCTGAATACAGTTCGAAAGAAATTATGTATAATTTCACTAAAAAATCAACTAACATTTGACAATGCTATATTTCAAAAAATTTAATAGGTCGTTTTATATATTATTTTATGGAAGTCAATATTAATGGTCAGTTTTTTCCTTATCCATTAAAAGAATTGATGATAAGCTTAAAGGAAAAACATAGCAATTCCTGGATTAATGTAAATAATCTGATAGATGATTACTTAGATGAAGAGGGCCCATATTATAAGAAACTTAATGATTTTCTTATTAAAAAAATGGAATCCGATATTTCATTCAATGATATATCTGAAAAAGAAGAAGATGAATTTAGATTGGAAATTGAGGAATTAGATCAAAGGTTTAAACCAATTATTGACATTATTACAAAATTAAAACCTAGAGAAAGAAATAAATTATATTTAAAACAACTAGAATCTATTATATCATCGATTGGTAATTTAAGAAAAATAATATTCAATAATACTATGGAAAAAGAGATTTGGAACGAAAATGATTCCTTAATTAATTCTTATTTAAACTATTATTCCGGTATATTGCAGATATTTATAAACGATTTAAAAAAACAACAGAAAAATAAAAGTGAAAAAAATATATTTATTTATAACATAATTATATCCATTTACAGTGCTGTTATTTTGGCATTTTTAAATGATAATTTACCAAACAATGTTCTTACTTTAAGATTATCAGAACTATCTTTATTAAGTGATGGTACAATAAATAAAATGCATAAAAAATCTAAGAATATAATTAATAAATCACTAGAGGTAGAACCTTGCCCAAAATAGAAAATATTGGTCAATTTATTGATACAAATATATTATTTGATATAATTTATAAAGAAAGAACTAGGCACAAAAAATCTATTGATTTTTATAGGCAATTTAAAAATCTAGAGATAAGTGTGGAAATAAAGGTTAGAGCTGAAGCAAATCAGGTAATTTTAAAGTATATTAATAATTTTACATCTGACCTTAATAATTTTTTATTTACAAAAGATAAACACTCTACGAAGTGGGATTTATTAACACCTTTGGAACGTATTAAAAGACTTGACAAATTTTTGGATGATTATAAAAAAAATAAAAATAAGGAAGAATATTTTCCTTTTTATAATGAGATGATAATGACCCTAAAAAACGAAATTATTGATTCAACTTTATATGAAATCAAAGAAGCTTTAATTGAATTACCTATTTCCCATCTTCAATTTTTTAAAGTAAAAATAGATAGTTATTTTAATTTTATTTCTCCTGCTTTTGACGTGGAAAACAATACGATTGTTTTATTCAACGAGAAATTGAAAACAAAATTTAAGAATAAATATTTTTTGAATAATCAGAGTTTTGATATGGAGATTGTAATTAATATTTTTAATCTTATAATTCTTGGAAGTGATTCAGATATAAAATTTGATTTTATCAATTTTTATACAAATGATAATAAATTTATAACAAATTATAAAAATATAAAATTAAATCCGCCAGATCTTGAAGAAACTGAACTAAATAATCTATTGTCAGATAAAATTAATTTAATTAAGTTTATAAATCCATATTAAATACTAAATTTTAGCTCTTTATTCAGACTCTCCCATATCTTAAAATATTTTAAAACCTAAACACGGACATACTTACGTAATATGTCATTGTCCACTTTTAATAACTCATACAGTTTCTCAACCTTCTTTGGAACTTCACCGAATACTTCCTTATTGTTCAGATTGAACACCTTTATCTTAGAAAACAGCAATAAAATATCCTTAACACTGTATTTATTGCTTATTCCACGTTCTTTCAGGTCATTCAGTATATTATAATAGATGTACAGTGATATGAAATTCACAAACATATAGCCATTTAAGGTGTCATTGTCCCTCAAATATGATTTATCCGAATCTATTATATTCTTCAATATGTCAAAACTCTTTTCTATATTGTCCCTGTCCTTGTACATATTGTATATGTTTTCAGGCTTTTCATTGATATTTGAGTATAAGTATATCTTCCCAAAATGCTTTTCCAGTTTACTGTATTTATTCTTCAATGATTTATTGTTGTCCATTGCCAGCAATCTTGCCCTATCCTCCTCACTCTTCAACTTTATATCCTCAAATACATAGATGTGCTTCTTATCAACATTTATTACATTCCAGTACTTTATTGGCCTGTTGTGGTATAGGAATACATCTGTGAAATCATTATTTATTTTTATGAGTTTATTGTTCCTCTTCAATGGAACTACATATTTTATATGGCTGGTTTCCATCTTGCTTATATTTGTACTGGAATAAAATCCAGAATCTGCTATTATAACAACATTGTTTATGTCTGCAATGTCTATTGTTTTAACAAGTGTTTTGATATCCCTGATAGATCCATATACCAATCTCATGTATGCAGGGACTTTATAATCTATGGAGTACATCATTATAAGATTGTACTGTGGCAGTTGCAGATGGTCCTTATTGTAACCCTTTTCCAAGTATTCTATATTATTAGAATATGATATGAATGCAGTTAAATCCATCAACAGATACCTTTTTCCGGTTGAAAGCCTCTTCATAACATTATATATCTTATTTGAAGATCCTGTATTCTTCAATAATAAAGATATCTTCTTTGGATTCAGTGATGTTATTTTATTGAGGTATGTTTTATCCAAATAATAGTTGATAGACCTTATTGGCAATGGTGACAGCAGCCTTATAATTGACAGTGATAGTATATCATTGTAATCTTTTGTAAATTCATCTTTCAGTATTTTGATCAAATTACTGGTCAATGATAATATGTAATTGATATTCCCATATTCATAGTCATACCTTATTATATTGTCATTTGCCCTGACAATGCCATTCTCTGTTACAATCCCCAAATACCCTAAGGTTACCTTTCTTGCCCTTTTCTTTTCCCTGTCATAAACACTGGTAATCCTGTATGCATAGTATTTGTCCCTGAACTTCCTTATTTCAACACCCTCTGTTTTGTATTTCAGTACATAATCCGGATAATTCATATAACGTACATACGTAATATCTATATTAATATTTCTATGGTATTATTATATTTTAATAATATTGAAAATAAAGGTTATTGTAAAAATTGGAGATAATTATATTACGTAAAAATGGGAGTGTTTATGTTTAAAAGATAAATTAATAATTTCAATAATTTTACAATATATTACGAAAATTACTATAATTACCGTAATAATTTGCTATTATTTAGCATTATGAACTACACATAAATGGGAATTTTCAATATATTGTTATGGTTTAAAGATTTATTTTTCATAGCTATCGCTATAATACATAAATTACCTGAATTTACCCCAATCTCAATCACTACATTTTGAAAATTTTAAATATTTTTTTCTCTTGTAGAGATACCGGTGAAAACTTTCTTATTTTTGATACAGTTTCTTTATCTGTTATTATAACATGATATAGTAGAGATATGTCCTTCAGGATATTTAGTTGATAATCCCTTCTTAGCACCTTCTAGGTATTTATCTTTTCATTTATAGAATAATGATGATGCTATACCATGATTCCTGCATATCTCTGCTATTGGTATATTATTCTCAAACGACTCTATTACTACATGATATCTCTCTTCAACAGTCCATACTTTACTTATTCTTCATTACCTCTTTTTTATTATTTTCCACTTCTAGTTTTATGCAATTTTAAACTGGTAATAACCATAAATTGTTTACTTAATCCCGGAATAATCGTGAACCCGTTCTGTGATACTTCCAATAATGTTTTCTGAATAACATTTAAATATTACCCAATCGTATAGTAATAATGAATAATGACCAAAAATTAGATAAAAATTCTATAGGTTTCTGGGGTGTAGTATTTTATGCCGTTTCTGTTATATTTCCTGCAGGTGCATTTGCTGTTACAGGCGTCACGGCGATGACTTATGGTGGAGAAACAGCCCCTCTTGCTTTTCTCGTTGGGGGAATTGTCCTGTTTCTTGCTATAATATCTATCTATGTGTTTAGCCAGCACATAAGCAACGCAGGTGGTTATTATAAATATGTCGAAGGTGGTATTCCAAATAAAGTGATATCAAAAAGCGTTGGATTGTGGAACGCCTTTTGGGTCGTTGGAGATATGATAGCTGCAAGTCTTGTAGTTGCTTTTTTCACCTATGTTGGATTGGCTGCTTTGATTAATATAGAACTTCCATTTTTTTCATTGATTTTGCTTTCTTTGATTGTTCCTGTAATATTTTTAATTGTGGGATATTTCGGTATAAAGGTAACATCATTAGCAGCAATAATTATTGGTGCACTGCAACTGGCTATATTTGGTGGCCTTGCTATTGCCATTGTTGCAAAAGCCCAATATAACAGTGCAGTTTATTTCAATGTATCAAATTCTCTCGACGGTTTTCATGGATTTTTCCTTGCAATGGTTGTAGGGGCTTTCCTTGCATATGGTGGTTATGGCTCTGTTGTCTCTCTTGGAGAAGAAGCAAAATTGCCTACAAAAACCTTGAAAAAGTCCGTAGTTACAGCCTTATTGATTATGATAGTTTTTGATACATTTGTAGTTTATAGCATAGTTGCCGCTGCCGGTCCCAATTTAAGCACAGTTGACTCCGTATATGCTCCGGGTGTTTATATAGCGGATAAGTTCTATGGTTTGGATGTAGCATTTTTTGCATTTATATTTGTGATTATTGCGCAGATATTTTCACCGATAATATTTGGAAACAGTGGTGCAAGAACAATATTTGCTCTGGCTAGAGATGGTGTCCTTCCAAAAAGTTTATCAAAGGTTCATAAAAAATATAAGAGCCCATATATGGCTACGATAATGGTTTTTATTATAGTTGTTATTGGTGTGCTTGCTACAATGATACCTATGGTGTATTTTTATGGTGATATAAATGGCCTTTTCTATAGCTTTGCATTATGGGGAACTGCTATTACAATTTTTACTTTAATGTACCATGTTGTAACCAATACAGCACTTCCGTTTTTCATAAAAAGATCAGGCATAAAAATGAAATATATTGCATATATTGTGGCTCCAACAGCGGGCTCCATAATAGTGATTGTTGCAATATATTATTCATTAATAGGGCTGGTACTTCCATTATCAATGGTATATATTATGGTGCCCATATGGATAGTAATTTCCATTTTTATTATTTATATCAGGAGAAAATACATCAAAATTCAAACTCTTGATGAATTAACAGGAGCTAAATAATGGTAAAGCCTGAATTTAAGCCCTTTAATTTTACTGTCGATTCCGCAAGTAAATTCAGAGTGATATCCAAAAATAAGGAAATTATTGATTTTACCGGATCAGCAATGTCTGTTGGATATAATTTTTTTGAACCAGAGTCAATAAAACCTGCTGTAAGCAAGCTTGTTTTTAATAATATTTATACTGAGAAATTAACAGAAAAACTATTGAATTTTTCGGGTTTTGAAAATGTTGCATATACAACAAGTGGAACAGAAGCCTGTGATACAGCATTATCAAGATTTGGAAAGCCCATTTATGCTCTTGAGGGTTCATATCATGGTTTAACATATCTAACAAGGCTTGTTTCAAATGGTACAGGTTATGATGCCGAAAACAAAATAATACATTTGAAGGTTCCATCTCGAAATTTTTCTGTTTCCAGAGCCATTGAATATAATGATAAACTCATATCCGATAGCAATATTCCCAAAGGTGGAACGCTCATTTTTGAACTTATACAATCCGATGGCGGTGTTAATATATTACCCAAGAATTTTATAAATTATGTTATTGGAATTGCAGAAAACAAAGGTTTAAAGATAATAGTTGATGAGGTTTACACGGGGTATGGCAGGTCTGGGGAAATGTTGTTATTTAAAAAATATGGAATTACTCCTGATATGGTATGCCTTGGGAAGGGAATGGCAGCTGGTTTGCCCCTGGGAGCAGTTTTATACAATGGTAAATGGGAATTGCCGTACAATGATGTTTTGAACATGCAGGCTGCAAACATGTTTGTTTCATCAATTGCAAATAGAGTTATTGATGCTATTACTGAACACATCCTTGAAAACGTAAGAAAAAATGGTGAGTGTATATTATCAAAATTTCAATCTATAAAAGGTGGTTCTATTTATAGTTCAAGAGGAAATGGATATATGATCGGTATTGAAATTACAAACAAAAAAGGAGAACCTGATGGAAACACTGCGTTGGAAATAAGAGATGAAATTTTTGGGCAAGGAGTGGCTTTGTCGTTAACAGGTGAATTCAATAACGTGTTGAAAATAACCCCTCCGGTTTTAATTGATGACTCTACACTAAATGAGGCTGTAAATATTATTGCAAATGTATTATCAAGCAAAGGAATAGGAGGAGAAAATGTTGTTAAAAAATAAATCGGAAATAGTTTATAAAAAAGAAACTGAAATATCCGGTATAAAAATAGAGAAAATAAACATATACCAGCTGGAGATCCCTCTCAACATAGAATTCTCAATATCCCTTGGAAGCCAGAATTTTTATGAGGGCATAATAATTGAAATGAAAACCTCAAAGAATACAGGGTATGGAGAAGCCGAAACCATCCAACAGATAACAGGGGAAACTCCAAATGTCCTATTTAATATAGCCGAAGATCTAATAAGATCTATGGAGGGCAAAAAATTTGATAGCATTGAAGATGCGTCATTATTTATAAATTCCTTTTGTTATGGAAATTCAGCTGCAAAAAGTTCTGTTGAAATGGCAATTTATGAGTTATTAGCAAAGGAATATAATATAAGTTTATACAGATTTTTGGGGGGTTCTTTGAATCCAAGATTAACAAGTCTTACAATACCTATAGGTTCTGTTAAACAAAGTTTAGAACTTCTTGAAAATTATCAAAAATCAGGAACAAAGATTATAAAAATAAAAATAGGAAAAAATCTTGATGATGATATGGAAAAAATAAATAAAATATCGGAAAATATAGAATCGGGGGTTAAATTTTTTGCAGATGCAAATCAGGGATATAATTTAAATCAGGCCTTAAAAATGTCAAATTTATTATATAGAAAGGAAGCTTTGTTTATAGAACAACCCCTGCCAAGAAATTTTATTTATGAAACATCCGAATTGAGAAAAAAAACGGAGTTACCAGTAATGCTTGATGAAAGTATTTCAACACCATATGACATCATAAATGCGATAAGATATAATGCTGCAGATTTAATAAACGTTAAATTATCAAAAAGTGGGGGGATAAGAAATGCAATTAAAATTTTAAATGTCGCAGCCGCAGCGGGCATCGATGCAATGGTAGGTTGTATGCTTGAATCAAAACTTGGAATTGCGGCTTCACTGGCCATTGCTAATTCCACATCAAACGTAAAATATACCGATCTGGATGGTTATACCTATTTATCTGAACAACCATTTGAAGGTTTGGATTTTAAGGATGGAATGAATTACCCTAATAATAAATCTGGCCTTGGTGTTACAAAAAATAACTGGAATTTATAACTGTTTGATTGAAAATTTTCCCACTATCTCTGTTTCCATTTCCATATTACTGGCTAATTTTTTCACTTACCATTGATTCCACATATGCTCCTGCATTGAAAATTGCAACAGTATCACCAATTTCAGGTTCTGGAATATATATCCCTGAAGCTATTCTATCAGTATTTTCACATATTTGTCCTGTCACATCAGCCATGAAGTTTGCCTCCTGATTGACTTTATTTGCAATTATTAAATGATGGTATGCACCGTACAATGCAGGTCTCAAAAGAATATTCATTCCCGCATCTGTACCAACATAATTCAATTCCTGTTTTTTTATGTCCAAGACAGTTCCAGGAAGAACGCCAGAATTGGCAACTATGTATCTACCCGGCTCTATAACCAGTTCCGGTATTTTATATCTTGCATCTATAAAATTTGATTTAAACGCTTTGTATACATTTTCAGCAACTTTCTTTATATCAAGTTTCTTCTCATTGATCCTATAGGGAATGCCAAACCCTCCTCTGATATCCACGTATTCAAAAACTATTCCAAGTGTTTTCTGGAACTTTACCGCAATTTCAGAGATATCTGAAGCCACTCCGAAAAAATGTTCAGGTTCAGCAACAATGGATCCAACCATAATCTGTATTCCAAATCTTTTGCACCCATTTTCCATTGCAATTTTATATCCTTCAAGTGCTTGATCTGGCAGTTCCCTAAATTTTGCACCGATTCCAGATGTTGTTAATCCCATGAACTGGCCTCTGCCATAGTCAGTTTTTATTCTAAAACCAGTAATTTTCGGACTTTCCCATCGAGGATTTTCAACTGGCCAAGAGAATCAAAATTTATTCCAGCTCCGGCCCGGATGGCAATATCAAACTCATCCTTTGAAATGTTATTACCTGTAAATGAAATTTTATTTCCAGTAATACCTGCCATTAAGGACATTGCAATTTCATTTATTGATGATGTGACCGTTCCGCACCCCAATTTTTTGATAATTTGAAAAATATGTGGATTGTTATTTGATTTAACAGCATACTTTATACTGGATTTCTCAAAAAATTTAGAAAAGGAGGATTCAAGCTCCCTTACATTGTTTTCAATTTTTTTCTGGAATAAACAATCAAAGTGGGTTCCTTATTTTTTTTGCGAGATTGTCGAGGCCATAATCTTCCATAAAAAAATGGCTTTCTTTTTCTGTGAGATCTTCAGGAATATATTGTTTCATAAACATGGAGCCGGAGTGGCATTATTAATTTTTCTTAATAAATTGATTAAATATGCATATTAAATCTTATTAAATTTCTATCATTTGATAGTTCCAAAGGTAAGCTTTTAAAAGATAATGCAATAATGTATATGCCTTATAAAAAGTATAGCTGATTTATGATTCTATATGACGACGTAAGGCGTTTAGCTGGTATGGCTTTAAATGGGCTTCGAATTCAGCTGATGGCGTGTCACCTTGCAATTAAAATTCGATCAGAAGTCAGACCAAGAATTCCCTGTGGGTCAGGAAATTATGAAACGTGATTAATTTCCGTTAAACCAGGGAAAAGAAATTTTTTTTGAATTTATAGGCAATTATTTCGCATAATTTTTTCCAAAGGCAATTCTTAATATATGGTATAATTTTACATTAAATATGGAATACTGTAATATATTGACCAGAATTGAAAAGCCAGTTGCCAGAATTATTTTAAACAGAGAAGAAAAACTCAATACGATAAATGTTGAAATGGTGGAAGAAATCCTGGACTTTATTGGCTCAATTGAGGATGACAATGATATAAGGGTATTGATAATTTCAGGAGGGAAAAATTTTTCTGCTGGTGCCGATGTTACAACATTCACGAATATAGATTCCATGAAGGCACTGGCATTCCATAAAGCTCTAAATTCACTGGCATTAAAATTCAGGGAAAGCAAAAAAATTATTTTGGCAATGATAAGTGGGTATTGCCTCGGTGGTGGATTTGAACTCGCATTATCAGCAGACATGAGGATCGCATCCCGAGACGCCATTCTGGGACAGCCTGAGATTAATCTTGGAATAAATGCCGGAGCAGGTGGAAATGTTATACTTCCCCGGATTGTTGGAAGGGGAAAGGCATTGCTGATGATCCTCACAGGTGAAAAAATCGACGCTGATAGGGCATACAATTATGGAATTATTGACGTTCTTACAGAATCAGAAAATCTCTCTTCAGAAACAGAAAAGCTTTCCATGAAAATAGCCCAGAAGCCATTTAATGCTTCATATCTAGCCAAGATGGCAGTGAATTATGGCTCTGAACTGAATATTAAATCTGCACTTGAATATGAAGCTACAATATTTGGACTTTTATTTTCAACCATGGAAACAAAGGAAAGGATTGGAAATTTTTTAAATAAAAAACACTAGACCTGCATTTTTATTCATAATATAATTGACATTACATTTTTATAAGCCATTTAAATAGGAAAAAGGTGATAAAATGGTAAAAGAAGGAGATAAAGCTCCAGAATTTGAAGCGCCTGATACGTCATTGCAAATGAGAACACTCTCTGAATTCAAAGGTTCGCCAGTTGTGCTTGCTTTTTTCCCGGGTGCATTTACGTCGGTATGCACAAAAGAACTGTGCACGTTCAGGGATTCCATGGCAAACTTCAACAAGTTCAGTGCAAAGGTCATAGGTTTAAGTGTTGATGCCCCTTTTTCTCTTAAGGAGTTTGCGAAGCAAAACAATCTTAAGTTTGATTTGCTCAGTGATTCCACACGGGATATATCAAAAAAATATGGCGCCCTTCATGAAAATTTTGTAAATGTTAAAAATTTAACAGCGTCAAAGAGATCAGTTTTTGTAATAGACAAAAATGGCATAATAAAATATGCATGGGTTAGCGAGGATCCAGGAAAGGAACCGGACTATAAAAAAATTGAAGAAGTTGTTTCACAATTGAACTGATTTAATAATAAAATTTATATCTATTTTTAAGTTTAATATGCATGAAAATACTTGAATTTTACCAGAAATTTTTGAAAGCAGATGTAAACAGCAGAAATGATCTTTTATTTGAATTGAAGGATGTTGAACTGAGTGAGGGGTTCAACTGGGTGTCAGATGTCTTTGAGAAAATTATAAAAAATAGGGAAAAGAATGCATTAATTTATTACAATATGGGTACTGAAATTGAAATTAAAATCTCCTATGGAGAGTTTATGAAAAGATACAATCAGTTTATCAACTTTTTAAAAAGGCACAATATAAAAAAAGGATCAAATGTCTATATTATGGCCGGGGCAGTTACTGAACAATGGTATGTCATGATGGGTTCACTGAAGGGGGGATTCACCGTAATACCAAGTGCACCAAATTTAACTGAATATGAGTTAAAGTTCCGATTCTCACAGGATGTTCCTGATGTTATAGTATCTGACATAAACAATGCAGATAAAATCGACAGATCACTGAATAATTCACCATTGAAAATCTGCCTGTCAGATAAGGAGGGCTGGATAAGTTACAGCCAGATAGACAGGGAAAGTCAAAATGCCGATGCTGAAAGATTAAATATAGATGATATTTTTATCAAATACTTCACATCTGGAACCACGGGAATGCCAAAGGCAGTAAAGCAGAGTGCCATTCTATATTCAATAGGCCAGTTAAGCACCCTTGCTTCAATAGGAATAAGAGAGGATTACATGCACAATAATTTAAGCTCACCAGGGTGGGCCAAATTTGCATGGAGCTCATTTTTTGCCCCTTTGAGTGTGGGGGCAACAACGCTCATAATAGATTATTCCGGAAAATTAAATACGGAAAAATATCTTGAAGTTCTGGATAACTATGGAGTAAACTCTTTCTGTGCTCCACCGACTGCATGGCGGCAATTTTTATCGTTGAAAACTGATGTAAAACTAAAGCATCTTCATGAAACCGTAAGTGCCGGTGAACCGCTGAATGGTGAAATAATAAATAAATGGAAGGAAAAATTTGGCACCACTATTCGGGATTTTTATGGACAGAGTGAATCAACAGCCATGGTTGCCAACCTACCAGGCATCAAGGTAATTCCAGGATCAATGGGGAAACCGTTAAAAATGTACAGCATAAAATTACTTGACGATGACTTCAATGAAATCACAGAACCATATAAAATAGGAATCATATCTGTTAAAAACCATAAAGGTAATTATGGATTGTTTTTAGGATATTCAGATGAAAATAAAAATAGAGAGGTGTTTGTGAATAACTATTATCTCACTGGGGACAAAGCATATATGGATGATTCAGGATATCTTTACTTTGTAAGCAGATCAGATGACGTTATAAAAACATCTGATTACAGAGTTGGGCCATTTGAGGTTGAAAGTGCAATAATATCAAATGAGGCTGTGCTTGAATCCGCAGTTATTGGAAGTCCGGACCCTTTAAAATACCAGGCAATAAAGGCCTTTGTTATACTGAAGGAAAATTATGAGAAGAAACAGCAAACAGCCGAATCCATATACAGAACGGTTAAAAATTTATTGCCATACTACAAGCTGCCCAGAATAATTGAATTCACTAATGAGCTTCCAAAAACAATAAGCGGAAAAATTAAAAGGAATGAATTGAGAAGCATAGAAATTGAAAAAAAATTAAACGGTGTCAAGGGAGAGTATGAATTTTATCTATAAAAAAATATTTTTATAGTGCATCTCAGTATTATTCTCCTATTTCTTCCTGAGATAAGCATCATCGCCCTTTATCCAGTCATTTCTAATTGGGCTAAAGATGTCAACATCTACTGTATCCTCAACTGCTATGGCTTCGTGTTTCACATTGGAAGGAATTCTGAGTACCTCACCACTCTTTACATGGATTTCTTGATTGTTTATTCTGAACTTTAGATCTCCGTTTATTATCCATGAGAGTTGCTCATTTTCATGGCTATGTTCCGGCACTACTGCACCTTTCTTTAATTCAAGACGGGCAATCATGGCCTTGTCCCCATATATCATCTGTCTGGATATCTCACTGGATAACTCTTCCTTCTTTACAGTTTCCCATTCAAATTTTTTAAGTTCTGTCATATAATTAACAATTTGTAATAATATATAAAATTATTTAAGTCAAAATTTTCCATAAAAATTCTGGAAAAAAGGGTAAATTACCTTTCATGCCTTTTGGAGAGCTCATTCATAATTTCGCCTATTCTTATTTTTTCAAATGAAAGAAAAACGAGCAAATGATACAGCAGATCGGATGTTTCGTAAATTATCCTATCTTTGCCCTGTGCCAGTATTGCTTCAACCGCTTCCTCTCCAACCTTCTTTTTTATATTTTCTTCCCCGGAATTGAACAGGTATGTTGTGTATGAATCCTCACGGGGATTTTCCTTTGTTTCATAAATAAGCTTTTCCAGCTCAAGCATGATTTCCATCGAGTAATCAATATTCTTTGCATTTTTAGCTTGTTCCCCCAGTTTCCGGTAAAAACATGATTTGTTTCCGGTATGGCAGGCATCTCCATTCTGTTCTACCTTTATCAGCAGCGAATTGTTTTCACAGTCAGGGTAAATATCAACAATTTTCTGCGTATTTCCACTGGCCTCACCCTTCATTCTTATCCTTTTTTTGGATAATGAATAATAATGTGCATATCCTGTTTCCATTGATTTTTTTAAGGCACTTTCATTCATATATGCCAAAGTCAGCACCTGATTGCTTTCACTGTCCTGTACTATTACTGGTATCACACCATTTCCAAAATTCAAATTAAATTCTGACATTTAAACCACATCCTTTTAAATAATTTTTTATTTCACTGGCTGTATAAATGTTATAATGGAAAACAGATCCCGCCAGACACGCATCAGCCCCAGCCTTAAAGGCATTGCAAAAATCATCCGGAGAACCCGCTCCACCTGAAGCAATTACCGGAATATTCACATTTTCCGACACAATTTTAATAAGTTCATTATCATACCCTGATTTTGTTCCATCATTGTCTATAGAGGTCAACAATATTTCACCTGCTCCGTAATTTTCAACAGTTTTCGCCCATTCCACTGCATTGAGGTTCTTTGGCATGCTTCCACTGTTGGAATAAACCTCATAATATTTTCCATTAAACTTTGCATCAATTGCTATGACCAGATTTGATGACCCTATCTCGTAGGAAACTTTTTTGATTATATCGGGATTATTCAATGCAAACGTATTGATAAAAACCTTGTCTGCCCCCAATCTGATGATTTTGTGTACCTTCTCAATTGAGTCCACGCCACCACCAACGGTAAATGGTATGTTTATATTTTCAGCGACCCTTGATATCAGGTTATACATTACATCCCTGTTTTCATTTGTGGCATAAATATCGAGAAATACAAGTTCATCCATGCCATCATTCTCATATTTTTTTGATAGAATCACCGGATCATCTACTGTTTTAATGTTTTGGAATTTTATCCCCTTTACGACCTTTCCATTTTTTATGTCAAGTGCCCCTATAATTCTCTTAGCTAACATTCAATTCACCTTCATACAGTGCCTTACCTATTATTGCCCCACTGAATCCCATTTTTTCCAAATAATCCAGATCAGTTTGATTTGAAACACCACCAGCATAAATAAAATACTCATTTTCCCAGAATTTTTTGCCAAAACTAATTTTGAAAGTACCATCACTCTTAATTGATGTGTAAATAAATCTGTTTATTTTTGATTTTAGCCTTTTATAAAGATCCATATAGTTCATCGATGTATCATTCCATCCATTTATGGCTGTTTTATCATCAACCACATCAATGCTTGCTGTAACATGATTTCTGTCTATACTTTCAAGTATTTTATCATCTATTGTAGCAGTTCCTATAATAACACTGCCAATTCCATATGATATTCCTTTTTCAATATCACCTAAGGTTCTGAACCCGCCTCCAACCTGAGTATAAACATTCGTTTCATTTATAATTTTCTTAATGATATCAAAGTTTTTCTGTTTTCCAGTAAATGCACCATTCAAATCAACTATATGCAATCTTTTATATTTTTCAGAAAATTTAATGGCGTATTCAAGTGGATCTCCATAAACTTTTATGGATTCGAGCTTTCCATTTGTTAAAAAAACTGCCTTGCCATCATAAATATCAATTGCAGGAAAAATATCCATTATATACCATCTCTGAAATTTTTAAGTATTTTTACTCCCTCATTCCCTGATTTTTCAGGATGAAACTGGACACCTATAACGTTATCGTACTCAATTGATGATGAAATCATATTGCCATAATCAGTTGTTGATGTTGTATAATCATTTACAGGTAAATAATAACCATGCAGAAAATAAAAATATGTGTTGTTTTTTATGCCAGAGAAGATTTTGGAATCCTTCAATATATTTACGGTATCCCAGCCTATATGGGGGACCCTCCCTTTCGTGAGTTTTTTTATTTTGCCCTTAAAAATAGAAAGCCCTGAACTACCTCCCTCATCACTTGATTCAAATAAAACTTCAAGGCCCAGGCATATTCCTAGATAAGGAGTGCCATCCTTTATTTTTTTAACCAGTACATCTTTGATAGGATTTATTCTATTCATAACAAAGGGAAATGAACCTACACCCGGGAAGATAATTTTATCGGCGTTTTCAATACTGGCTATATCATTGGTTATCTCGCCCCCCGCAACCTTCTGTATATTGAATAGATTTCCCGTTCCTGTATCTATGATTGCAATCATAGGGATCCCTTAGTGCTGTTCATTCTATCAACATTTTGCAGTGCATCTTTCAGGGCGAAGCCAAGGCATTTAAAAATATTTTCCGTTATGTGGTGCGGATTTTCTCCATTCAATTTTACAATATGCAATGTCATATTCATTGTCCTTGCCAGTCCCCATATGAACTCCCTCAGGATATATAATTCAAACCCCTCCTCATTTGAGAAATTAACGGAAAAGTTGAGATATGGTCTGGATAAATCCAGGGATAATAAAATCAATGAATCATCCATTGGTACAGTTGAGGTTCCATATCTTTTTATATTCTGCCCCCGTTCATTCAAAAACATTCCGATTGTAATTCCAGCATCCTCCCATAAATGGTGTTTTAAGTCGTATTCTGCCTTTAAATATACAGGTTTCTCCATATAAAAAAACAATGTATTTAGCATGTGGTTTAGAATTAGGTCTCCCGTATCGATTTCATTTTTATCGGCATGCCTTATCTCTATATTTGTTTCCTTTGTTTTTCTTATCATTCCCTCACCTCCATGGACTTTCTGTGAAACTCCATATTCTCAATATCTGCAAGCCTCATACCTAGATATCTATTCTCCATAAAATCCTTCCTGGAATTATATGCAAATGATGTTTTTTTCATGAAATCCGTGACAGTTAAGGCAGAGGAAAATTTTGCAGTTCTGCCTGTGGGCAATAAATGGTTAACCCCTGTGAAATAATCGCATGAAGGAACAGGTGTATAGTCACCAATGTAAATAGCTCCTGCATTTTCCACTCTGTCAATAATGCCCATTGGCTCTTTAACCATTATTTCAAGGTGTTCCGGAGCAAGGTCATTAACGCATTCTATGCATTTTTCAATGCTGTCAAAAACCATTACCTCAATTTTTTTGTCTTTTGCATATTCCATAAACTTTGGATTTGTCGTAACTATCCAGGATTTAGAGGTTTCACCGTGTTCAAGCTGAGATCGCAAATCACTTAAAATATATTCTGGATTAGCATCGTTGTCGGCAAGAACGCATATTTCTGAAGGCCCATATAAACCGTCTATTCCCACAATGCCATATACCTGTCTTTTTGCCTCATTGACGTATGTGTTTCCCGGGCCGAATATTTTATCAACCTTTTTCATTCCAATGCCATATGCCATTGCAGCTATTGCCTGAATTCCGCCAATTTTATAGACCTCACTGATGCCAAGGAATTTTGCTATATAAAGAACATGGGGGTTCAGTTTATTCTTTAACGGTGCAGATGTTAGAACTATCTCCTTTACCCCAGCAATTTTGGCAGGTGCTGTTATCATCATTACAGTTGAGGGGAGGGGCTTGGACCCTGGAATATACTCCCCAATTCTTTTAATTGGTTTATAAATAATTCCATACATTGAAGAGTTTTTGAAGCTGAATATATCTGGATATATCTGTTTTTTATGGTTATCATATATCCTCTCATATGTTCTCTCTATAACTTTTATATCTTCATAAGGTATCAGTTTTTCAGCTTCATCGAATTCCTCCTCATTCACTTTAAAATCTCCTGAATATCCATCAAATTTTTCAGAATAAAATTTTAAAGCATCATTACCACGTGTTCTGATATCACCTATTATATTATTTACATATTCACTGGTATTCATATTCTTTTACCCCCATTTTTTCAATTATGTCCCTTATTTCATCATATTTTACCTTATATGACAGCCTATTTACTATCAGGGATGCCGAAACATCCATTATTTTCTTAATCTCCATTAATTTGTTTTCCCTTATTGTTTTTCCAGTTTGAATTATATCCACAATTGCATCCGACATTCCCATCAGCGGGGCCAGTTCTATTGACCCACTCAATTTAACAATTTCAACATCTATTCCGTGTTTTTTAAAGTAACTGTATGTTATTTCAGGGTATTTTGTTGCAATTCTTTTACCCTTAAGATCCTTAAGTTTGTAGTTTTTTGGTGAGCAAATACTTAACCTGCATTTTCCAAAATTCAATTTTAAGGGCACCATAATATCACATTTTCTTTCCATAATGGTATCGGTACCGGCTATTCCAATATCGGCATAATTTTCAACATACAGCGGCACGTCCATTGCACGGGATAATATCATCTCATTTTTTCTGTCTTTTATAAGTAGTTTTCTGTTATCCTCAATATTTAAATCAAGGCCTGCTATTGAAAATGCATTAATGCTGTCTTCCATTAACTTTCCCTTCGGTATCGCTATTATCATTTTTTATCCTCCTTCAAAATTTTTGCCAAAGATTCTATATCCACTGAAAAACCGCATGCATTTTTATTTTTAATCCTGTAATTTCCTCCTGCACCAATGAAATAATTACTTGAATATACTTCAAATATCAGCCCATCATAGTAATTCATGTATCTTATTGTCCCGGTATCAATTATTATTCTTGGATCGCTAACCCTTTCACTTAAATCGTTCAGCAATTTTATATCCGTTTCTTTGCCACGCCCATTAATCAGGTCAATTATTTCCTTTTTTATCGCATCATCAATATCAAGATTCTGTATCTCCATTATATTTCCATCGATTATATATGGCCTCACCATTTCATAATTTTTTTTGCCTATTCTATCTATAAAAATATTTGAAAGGCTGATATCTATATTGAAATCATATATTCCAAGACTTTCCAGTGAATTTATGAGGACCCTCAATACCTCTTCATTTGAGGCAGTTTCATCATTGTTTACAAGTTCAATTCCAGCTTTCAATGTACTCTGATTATATTTATTTAAAGCTTCATAAACATAGAAAATCCTTGTATTGTTTTTTAAATTTTTCAGTGTTAATCTTGAGGTAATATCCGGGTTTATGAGATAAAACTCATTGTTGTATACAAATGGAATTCCATCTGACAATTTTTCATTGAATTTCTCTATGGAATTGAGAAAAATTTCGACATATCCGAAACTGTCAAACGAATATCTTAGTTTCTTAATAATACTGTAAGTTTGTAAATCCGGAAATACCATTTTCTGACCTGTTTGATTTTGATAAAACTTCTGACAAACTGTATAAATTACCAAACAGATTATGATGATGATGCACGC
The DNA here is from genome assembly GCA_021846395.1 of Thermoplasmata archaeon. GTDB lineage: Archaea > Thermoplasmatota > Thermoplasmata > Thermoplasmatales > Thermoplasmataceae > Acidiplasma. The sequence goes on from JAJZXB010000001.1 coordinate 136,815, forward strand.
TAACGGGTATTTTAAATGCGTCTTGGCATGCGTTTCCGTAACAATACATCAATGTTGTCATAACAGGTATATTTTATGTTATTATTTAAACCTAATTAATTTTTTGTTTTATTAACAGGCAATACAGCGAATGATTTAGTGGTGATTAATTATGCAGTAAACCCTTTATGCTGCTGGTTGTTAATTATAACAGCGTAATTATATAAATTGCATATGGGTGCAAGAACGCTTGAACACATTTATTAATAATAAAAAGTTTTATCTATTTGAAGGTATTAAGTATTAAATGGCATATTTGCTATTTCCAAAAAATATAACACTTTCGCACAACCTTTCACTTGACATTAGCAAGGAAAAGGTGAAGGATGAAGAAGCATTTGTTTTGCTGATACCCCAAAATATGGTAACAAAAATTGTTGACCATCTTAAATTTAATCATAAATTTAGCAATGCAGTGCCCAGTTTCAATAGAGGAGAGGATTATGGAATATCGAGAATGTTAATTCCCCCATGGGAACTTCATATAAGAATTTATAATGAATCATATTTTTCAGGATTTGCAAAGGTAAATGCCCACATTGAAATAGCAAGGAGATATCTGCAGCATCTCAATTTTAAATATGTTCAGCCTGTTATATATGAGCCATTCAAGTATTATAAGGAACTATTTTCAGAGTTTTTACTTGTTTATGAATCCAAATATATGGTGGACAATGTAAATGAAAATTACTGGTTCAAGGTTATAAGCCCAGAATCAAATCTTATTCCATGGCACCCCTCCTCGCTTTTCTCATACACAATAAATGGGATAGCCAAAAAGGTTAAAAATATGATGAACAATGACGATACAGGAAAAATGCTGGAAAATGTTGCCTATTCAGCAAAAAAATAGTAACGCTATAATTTATTTTCTATAGGAAGATTGTCAATTGCCTTTTTTCAGGTATTAAAGGAACTTTCCATTCTGATTGGTAAAACCATACCTGTCATGGTACTTAATGAAAATAAAACCGCATATATTCACCAACATTCAAAATAATGCACGGCAAATAAATGATGAATAAGGTAATGAAAAAATCATTTTTAGCTGGCAATTTAAAAATTTTAACTGGGATTGAATATAAATAAAAAATAATTCTGTAAAATTATATTTTAATTTTTATATTGTATTTATTCAGCAAATTCAGGGTTTCTTCTTCAAGTTTTTTTCTTTCCTCATGGCTGATTTTCAATATAGGTTCTCTTGGAGAGTCAACGTTGTTGCCTGTCATGATCTCAACCATGTCGTAGGTTGCTGACCAGGGGGCGTATTTTTTAGCCATATTTGCCAGATTATTGAGTAAAAATTGATATTTTTTGCCTTCCTCATTACTGTAATTTTCAGATATCTTTTTTATAATTTCATATCCGTAATTTCCTGCACCAGAAACATAACCATCAAGATTTTCCCTGAATGCAGAGAGTATGTATTCATCCGGTCCTGTATAAACCTTTATATCATCAACGTTGTTTTTTGTTTCAAGCATATCTTCCATATTATATGTTGTTTCCTTAATTCCAATGACGTTTCCCCCATTCTTTTTAATTTCATTTACCATGTTATATGTAATATTATAACCGGTTGTTGCCGGGAAATTATATATTATTGTTGGATAAATCTGGGATATTTTAATATAATAGTTTATGAGCCACTCTTTTTTTAAATCGGTGAAATAATAAGGTGGCAGGGCAGCAATTGCATATATATCGTTTTTCTTTGCATAATTTGCAAGATCCATGGAATCATACAAATTTAAAGAACCGCACTGAAGAATTACGTGGTCGTGAACATGTGAAAATATATCAACAAGGTATTTTTTTTCATCAGTGTTTGTTGAGGGGCCTAAGCCAGTGCTTCCTGCAAGAAACAAAAAGTCCATATTATTTTTTAACAGGTTCTCTCCATGCTTCAATATTTTGTTCTTATCTATCTTATTATCCACAAACGGTGTAACAACTGGTATTATACTTGTTTTGTTCATGACATAATAATAACTCTTTGTATTTAATTTTTATTTAAACGCATAAACTCTGAAAAAAGATGGAAATTATATTAACCCTCAATTTTTTTCAAAAAAACCAAGGAATAAAAATATATTCATTGAAATCATAAATATGCATGAAAATGGTTTCTGGCATAATTTTGGCAGCAGGGCTTTCAACAAGATTCAATGGCAATAAATTAATGTTTGAAATTAAACATAAAAAATTGATAGAATATGTAATGGAAAATGTTAACAAATCACAGTTATATGAAAAAATTATTGTAATCAACGGCATGAGTGATTTTAAAAAACTTATACCTGAAAATTTTAAGGTAGTAATAAATAATAATCATTCCAGTGGAATGTCTTCATCCATAAAAATTGGCATTGAAAACGTTTCAGGCAATTCCGACGGTGCAATGATCATTCTCGGTGATGCACCATTGATAACAAAAGAGATAATTGATAAACTCATTGATGAATATTCAGTGCATGATGCAGGAATGACAGGGGTATACCACAATGGTGATGTACGCAACCCCGTTATATTCTCAAGAAAATATTTTGGCGAATTAAAGGGCATAACCGGGGACCGGGGGGCAAAAACAATAGTAAAAAGATATTCAGATGATTTTTTCAAAATAGATATTGGTGGTGAATACCTCATGGATATTGACATGGATGAAGATATTATAAGGTTTGAAAACATACTTCGGAAAAACAATAAAATATAATATATACATCCATTAATATGAAAATTAAACTTACCGGCATACAGTCAAGAAGAATGGGATATGATATGGCACTTGATTTTATTTCAAATTTGGAGCCTGAAAAGGATGAAGTGGTTATTCTGCCGGAAAAATGGATTACAGAAAATATCGATTATGATAAGCTGAACAGGCTCATTGACAGAATAAATTTTGAAAATACTGCTGTTCTTGGTAGTTTTTCCTTTTATGACGGCAGCCTTTACAATAGATCTTTTATCATCGATCACAGAAAGATAATAGGATATCAGGATAAGATAAACCTGTATATGAGCGAAAAAAAGAATTATCGACCGGGAAACTCTTTAAACATCTTTAAAATAAACAATATAAAAATAGGAATTTTGATATGTTATGATATTGATTTCCCTGCATATCCGAGAAAAATTTTTTACAATAATTGTGATATTATAATCAATCCTTCATTGATCAATTCAAAATTCCATGATGAATGGCACATGTACATAAAGGTACGTTCACTGGAAAATAGGATCGCTGTAGCATCAATCAACTCAATTTCTGACAATTTTCTTGGAGATTCCATCATAACTTCACCTTATCAATATGACATCGGCATCAAGTTAAGGGCAGTGCATGAAAAAGAAAAGAATGTAACAATGGAGATAAATACAGATGATTATTATAAATCCCGTCTTGAAAGGATGAACGAAGAAACAAATGCAGATTCAATAGCTGTCAATAACATCTGAATTTGCATACTCATTGAATTTTTATAATGCCATAATTCCAAGGGTCAAAGTTTAATATTTACATTTATGAACACTTGCACATTCATTTTCCGATTATGTAAGAGGACTTAAACTTCCACTGTATTTTACTTCCGCTGCGCCAGTAATATTTATATTGGCATACAATCATTTTAAAGACTCGTTTTATTTTGTATTTCTTCTGATAATAGTGATATTGATGCCGCTTTCCATGATTCTTCCTATGAATTTCTATGATTATCAGCATGGAATAGAGCCGGTTAATGGAAATACAGTTTTTCCCGTTGGCCATACCTTGTGTATAAGATGAAAGGTAAGCCTGAAACAATAAGGGAGGCTTTCATTGGTTCAGCATTATTATCCATAAGTTTAGGAGTATACATCATCACTATATCGGGTTATTATTACCTTATTTTAATAGGAATTCTGGTGGTTTTAGTCTTATAGATATATGTATTGCCGCCATTTAAACTTGACGCACGCAGTTTTGGAGAATTTTTAGCCCCACTTCTCATTTGGGCATTTGTTTTAACAGATTCAGCGATTTTATTTGATGTAAGGATAACATACTTCATAATATCCGTTTCCATACTTTTTGGATTACTGGCATCAGCAATAAGATTCTTGCACCGTATAACTGAGAATAATCCAGAAGGCATCTGGGTTAAAAATTTTAAAACACCTATCTGTTATTTAACAAAAATAAATATAATGACATGACCTATGTCATTTCTCCCATGTATTATATCATTCTTGCGGCTTTCATCACCATTCCATTAGCATTCAGAATAAGCAGGTATGTGATTGAAAACAAACAAAAATACCTGAACATTCTTGATGCAATTACAGTAAAATTAACTTTGTTCTTTGCATTCTCATCATTTATCGCCTACGTAATAATATATTATATAAATGGTCTGCCTGTACTAAAATTGTAATGGAAAGTTCATAAATATTAAACTACAATTATTCCTGTATGGGTAGAGATATAATGCAACTTCCTCAGGGAAAATCGGTTTATGAATATCGCTAGTGATGGAATAAAACTTTGGGTTTCCAGGGTATATTATGCTCTCTATAATGGAATGCTTTTCTTTCCTGAAAAAAACGATCTCACAAATAAAAATATTGAGCAAAATAACAGTGTGAGTTTCAATATAGACCAGAGTTTGTTGACAATAATCATCCAGGGAACCGGCAGAGTCCATATACTTGGAAACCCAGATGATTTTAAAAAAAATACAGAGGTTAAGAAATTTATAAATCATGCTTATGTTGCAGAATTAATTCCAAATTTTATCAGTGTATCTGATCTGATAGTGGGTTTTAGGGAATATATCGAATTGAGTATAAAATGATGAAAATAAAAAAATAATAAAATTTACCAGCCGCGTGTCTGCAGCTTTTCTATGTTTTCTATTTCAAGTCCAGCCATACCTTCAAGACCCGAAGATACGTCTCCCAATAATTTGTAGTCTTCATAATTTTCCGTTGCATCCACAACAGCCCTTGCCATTTTCTCCGGATTCCTGGATTTGAATATTCCACTGCCAACGAAGACGCCATCCATACCCATCTTCATCATGAGTGCGGCATCAGAAGGCGTTGCAACTCCACCTGCTGCAAAATTGACCAGAGGCAGCCTCTCCATTTTTCTTATTTCCTTGATTATTTTAAATATTGAATCAACTATTGTTTTCGAATCCATTCCATAATAGACATTTGATGATGAAATTCTGTTTTCCTCCCCAAATAAATCCATTGATGTTTGATTTCGCAATATAGTATAGCTTTTTGATATATTTTCTGCAACAGCATATAACTGGTCGCTTGTTAAATTTTTCAATGTGCTAATTCCATCTTCAACCGCTCTTATATGTCTCATGGCTTCTATGATGTTTCCCGTACCTGCCTCTCCTTTGGTTCTTATCATTGCTGCACCCTCGAATATTCTTCTTACAGCTTCCGGAAGGGTTCTGGCACCGCAAACAACAGGAACCTTATACAGTTTTTTGTTTATATGGAAAAAAGGGTCTGCAGGTGTTAGAACTTCAGATTCATCCAGCATGTCAACACCTAAATTTTCAAGAACATATGCCTCGCTTAAATGGCCTATCCTGACCTTAGCCATAACCGGTATTGATACCGCATCCATTATTTCCTTTATTTTCAGAGGGTCAGCCATTCTTGCAACTCCTCCTTCCTTTCTTATATCTGAAGGAACCCTTTCAAGAGCCATGACTGAAACCGCTCCTGATTTTTCGGCTATTTTTGCCTGCTCTGCAGTGGTAACATCCATTATAACTCCGCCCTTTGTCATCTTTGCAAAGCCACGTTTCAATAACTCGTCACCAAAATTCAATCTGCTTAAATCTACCATAGAAATATATTAATTATATGTATTTACGTATTTTTAATATTGCACTTATTATATAAATAGACGGAATTAATACCGGACTTTATCAATAGATAACATTTGAAAAATTAAATACGGCACATACTTAATACAGTAGGGGTTCTATCTATAATTTTTTTTAAAAATAATTCGAAATAACATTGGGCTTTCATAACAATTCTTACATTTTGGACGTACAGTTAATTTTCATTGAATACTATATACTTTTAATATACTATCAAGTTCTGTTATGTTAGCTAAATTTTTTAAATATGGATAACTTGGTGTTGAAAATAAAATCTCCATTTTACAGCTTTATCAGAAAGATAAAAAATATTAAATATCGAAAATCACTGAGAGTTCATGAATGATAATAACAATCAGGTAACTGTTGCTAAAGAAGCGCAGACTATAGGTGGAGCTCTAAAGGTAATTATACCGGTAGCCCTTGGAATGTTCCTTGTGGGTTTCGATGCCGATCTGTATTTCTTTGGTGGGGCATTTATTACAAAAATAATAAAGGTGAGTCCATTTTATATTGGCGTGGCATCGTCAGGTTTTGCGGCTGGTATCGCAATATTCAGTATTATTGGAGGATATATATTCGATAAAATTACGACAAGAAATGGCATAATAATTTCTCTTGCGATAATTTCCATATTCTCTACTTTAACCGGTTTTGTTACGAATCAATATGAGCTTGTAATTTACCGTTTTCTTGTTGGATTTGGAACCGGCATGATTCAGCCAGAGATAGTGGCTTTCCTTGGAGATATAAGGCCAAAAATGAGGCAGACCATAATAGCTTCTGAGGGTATTGCATTCGGACTTGGATTATTTGTCGCTCCCTTTATATTTGCTGCATATTCCACTCTCGCAACCTTTGATATACCATTTATAATAGCAGGTATTGCTGGGGCATTATTGATAATAGTGGTTGTTGTTTTGGTACCTTCAAAGTACAAACCATATATAAAACCTGAGAAAAATATGTTAGAGATATTAAACCTGCCCTTAATCTTTATTTCATTTTCGTTCTTATTTTTCGGAATATCGTTTTTTGCCTTTGAAAGTTATGCAACTCCATACATGGAGGCATATGGATTAAATTCTGGTGAAGCGGCTGTGGCTTTTTCATCCTTTGGTCTGGCACTGTTATTAGCAACATTGCCAGGGGCTATTATTGGTGATAAATTCAAAAGAAAATATGTTATCATAGCATCCACCATTATAATGCTAATAGCAAATATATTGATGTTCATACACACACCAGTATTTCTTTTGATGGTAGTAAGCATAATACTATTTGGTGCAGGATATGGAATATATGGTAATGTATATGCATTTTCTCAGGAAACTGTTGAAGATCAATGGAGAGGGTCAGCCGTTGGATTCATGTTTCTGATTTTCAATATAGGGGCATTAATAGGCGGTACATTAATGGGTGGAGCTATAGCTCTTGTTGGCTACCGTTTAGCTGGATTATACGTGATGGTAATACCCATGATTTTGAGTTTCATACTTATAACACTGACTCCGAAAATTAAAATTTTAAAGAATGTTGCGACATAATCAATGCCATAGGCATTAAAAATAATTTTTATTTTCAATGTATTTTTTAAATTTCTTATTTTTTTGATGGTGAATAAATTTAACAAATGAATTCTTTTTAGAAATTTTCTTTATTTTTTTCCACATTAATCCGTAGCAATCTTCATTTTATACTGAAATTATATAAATTGAAGAGATCTATAAATACAAATAGTTTTTATTTCTTACAATTCTGTAAGCCTTATAGCAAGTTTTTCAAGAATATTAACGCCAAGCTGAAGAGCATTCTAATCTATTTTCACTTTTTAAATTGGTTTCTTCCAGAAGTCTAAAATATATTCAAAAGTAACTCCCATTGTAATATAATTATTTGGCCAGCCAAAGATGCCTATCTGGTTTACTATATTATTTTTATCCCATATAATTATATTTCGTAGTTCATATCCTCTTTTTGTCAACTCATTAACAATATTGACATGAATTGCAATTCTCTGATTCTCCCACCACATATCTGAAACGTTTATTACACAGTGAGCTTTTGGCTTTAAATAAGGCAATAAATTTTCAAAAATATCACCCATATTTTTAGTATAATCATCTATATCCAGAGTTCCAAGATCCGAAGGATCCTGAGAATACTGTTCTATTTTATTTAACTGGCCATTATCTTTATTTCTTCTTGACTTATTTTTTCTTTTTCTGTTTAATAAATTTGCATATGGAGGGGATGTGAAAATCAATGAAATCGTATTTTTTTCCAAATATTCTGGTATATTTCTTGCATCATCCTGAATGGCTATCTGTCTAGAATTGCCGGTTAAACTTTGATTTGCCAATCTTTCTGATGAAAGTGTTATGTATTTTCTTTGCAGATCAAAGCCAGCTGAATTTCTATTTAGATCCTTTGCTGCAAGAAGAGTGGTACCACTGCCCACAAATGGATCAACAACTAACTCCCCTTCATGCGTGAATAATTCTATAACATTTTTTGCGGCGCGATAGGAAACGTAGCTGGATGAATCTCCTTATCTCTTATATCTCTCTTTTCATAAAAAAACTCCCAGACTCCTATTTGTTTTTTAATCCATTCTTTTGCAGTTAAACAATTTATATGATTATCGGGGCACATAAAAATTTTTTTATAATTCATTTTTAGGGGTTTAAAATGATCTATTTCATCTCCTATTATCTTATTTTTATAATTATAATTTAATGAGATATTATCAATTGAGATATTATCAATTTTTATGTCTGCACTGTTATATTTCATTTATTGATATAATGTTTATAGGATATTAATATTTTTTATAATTAAAATTTTTCAACATTATTCCCTACATGTTCCATCACACTTAGCTATTGCCCGTAAAATATTCAAAAGTATGAATTTTTCTAAACACAAAGGCATTTTGCCTCCCATACCTTCTCGAATTGATTTCACAGATGCAGATATTCATTAAAATTGTGTAAGGTACTCATTTTCCTATTGTGTTTGCTGGTCGAAAAATATTATTCTTTGAACTAATGCACTCACGGTATTTTTGATCAATCGCTCCGTTGTTAATTTCAGCATGATTATGGTTCTATTAAATTTTTATGCAACGGTTTATCTTTTAGGTACTTATCAAACCACTGCAGCTTGATTTCCAGTCTATTTATCATATTTGATGGCACTCCAGAACGGGCATGTTCATGATTGTCATTTCTGTATCTAACTAGAACCGTATCAACATTATTCAATTTCAATCCAGTGAAAAATTGCTCTGCCTGTTCTATGGGGCATCTATAATCCTCTTCACCAGTTATTAGCATTGTTGGGGTTTTTGCATTCTTAATATATTTTATTGGTGAATAATCCATCAGTTTTTTCTGTCCCTCTTCTGAGTATGGATCCTCTATATCGAGTTCTAGGGTGTTAAACCAGAAGCCAATATCACTGGTTCCAACCATACTCAGCATATTTGAAATACTTCTTTCAGAAACTGCACATTTAAAGAAGTTTGTATGCGTAATAATCCAGTTGGTCATGAAACCGCCATATGAACCTCCTGTTACACCAGATCTTTTTATTATATTATTGTCTTTTATAACTTGCTTTAGAAAATCAAGATTAAATTTCAAGTCACATTCTCCCCACTTACCCTTGCATTCTTTTTCATATTCCTGCCCATAGCCCGTACTTCCTGGGGGATTTGTATATACGATATTGTACCCATTTTCATAGAAATACTGGAATTCAATAAGGTAATTGTTTCCGTATGAGTCATGTGGCCCCCCATGTATAAATAAAAGTGTTGGTGAATCGGAAGACCTGAACATTACAAAGCCCTCACCATTCCCGAATTTTATTCTTTTAGGCATTTCACCTTTAATTGATGGGTTAATGTCGTAATTCTTTCCATTGTAATACACAATACAGGGTTTTTCTGGAGTAGAGAAAACATAACATACATTATTATTGAATACATCAAAGTCCTTTACAACGATGTTCTTTTCGGTGAGCTCTATTATATTCTGGGATATGGAGTATAAATGAGTGTCCGCTCCTGATTGACCCATTGCATATAATGTATTTTTATCGAATTTTAGTTTGTTATTATAGGTCATGAATGAATCGGATATGGACGATGGAGCCGAATCCTTTCCAATTTTTAATGCCTTTTTGTTCAGATATATACTGTAAATTTCTGAGGTATCTGCTGTTAAATGTCCGGAGTATGCTATATCTCCACTTTCAGAAATGGCTATTCCCGATATGGACATTGGCTCATCATTTATTCTCTTCATTTTTTCACCGTTATCATTTATATTGTAAATATTAGCATATTCTAAGCCTATATCATCATTTTCTTCAGTGGTAGTTACGAGTATTCTATTTGCATCCCCTTCAATATCAGTTACATCGAAATTTCCAGAGTATATTTTTTTAGCATGATTTTTATTTATTGAATACAGTGAATATCGAGACCTTAAATACCCCTCACCGTTGAATCTATATTTTAATTTATCAGCAATAAATGGGCTTTCATCATCGCCTTTTTCCTTTGATATAACAAAAATATTCTTTTTATCAACATGGTATTTTTTAATTTTATAAGCTGAAAAAAGACTGTATGGCTCTTCATTATCTGGCATGCACATTAGTGTTTCCATGTTCTTTTCAGATTTTATAAAATAAAGTATATGATCAAAATAAAATGGCATTTTCTCATTTCCACCATGGGTTACTTCCCTTAAATCGGTATTGAGATGATATATGTTTGATATGTATTCATTATTCTCAATTTTTTTAACTGTTAAATAAACACCATTATCGGATAAATTAACTTCACCGGCAAATTTAATTCCGTAGGCTTCCCTGGCATTCATTGTATTTTATTCATATATATTATATATAGGTTATTATGTTCTAAAATATATTCCTTGAAATACACATTAGTTGCCCATACAAGCATCCATGCACGTATAACTTGGCATTTTTTTTCATAACATGTTTATAGTATTTATCAAAATCTTTATTATAATATTTTTACTGTACTTTCATGAATACAGAGGAATATATTATATCTTTAAGAAGGTATTTCCATGAATATCCAGAATTGAGTTTTAAGGAATATAAAACAGCAGATAAAATTGAGGAAGAACTGATAAAGCTTGGATTGAAGCCTGAAAGAATAACAGAAACAGGGATAATATGTGATATAAGGGGAAATGGAAATAAAACAGTGGCTATAAGAGCAGATATAGATGCACTGCCAGTAAAGGAAGAAAATAATATTGAGTTTAAATCAAAAAATGAAGGTATCATGCATGCATGTGGCCATGATACACATATTGCAATGCTTCTTGGTGTTGCAAAAATGTTTTCCGAGGAAAAGAACATAAATGGAAATATAAGATTGATATTCCAACCTGCTGAGGAAAGTCCTCCAGGTGGAGCCATAGAAATGGTAAATAAGGGCGCAATGAAAAACGTGGATTACGTCATTGGGCAACATATAATAAGTGTCGTTGAGGCAGGAAAGGCGGCGGTATATTACCATGAAATGATGGCAAATGCAGATCACTTTAAAATAAACATACATGGAAAAGGAGGCCACGGATCAGAGCCGCAATCGGCAATAGATATTATTTACATTTCTGCCCATCTGGTTGAAATGCTCAATACAATAGTATCAAGGGAAATAGACCCACAGGAACCTGCAGTACTAACAGTTGGAACCTTAAATGCCGGTTACAGGAATAATGTAATAGCAGCCCATGCTGAATTAACCGGGACTGTAAGGACATTTTCAAGGGAGGTACAGGAAAAGATAGAGAGGAGAATAGAAGAAATTCTTAATGGCCTGAAGGAAACATATAAAATTAAATATGAATACGAATTTGAAAAGGGCTATCCTGTTCTGGTCAATAATGAAGAGGTTTCAAAAATTATAGAAAAGAACGCTGTAAAAATCTTAGGCAAGGATAATGTTTTGCGTCCGAAACCGGCAATGGGTGGGGAAGATTTTGGCTATTTCATGGATAAAGCACCCGGTGCATATTACTTTCTTGGTGGCGGTATCAAGGAAGATGTGGTTGTTTCAAATCACAGTCCTGAATTTTTAATAGATGAGTCAGTATTGATAAATGGTGCAAAAATACTGAAGGAATCTGCTGAAGATCTGTTGAAAAAATAAATTAAAGAACTGGGCATATATAACCCATTTCAAGCAAATTTGAATATAACAGCGATATATTATAGTTAATTACCACCATTTCATAATTACGCTTATTATATTTTCCTGATAAAAACACATATACTAGATTTCAAATGATAAATGGTCGCAATAGTTAGGACAAATAAAATTATATTTAGATAATATATTAACATGCATGGATCTGATTAGAAAAGGCAAGGTCAAGGACGTTTATGATGATGGTGACAAATTGGTATTTAAATTTTCAAATAGAATATCGGTGTTTGATAAAATTATACCAAATGAAATACCGCTCAAAGGAGAATCACTGTGCAGGACATCAACGTACTGGTATAAAATTGTGAAGGACATAGGCATAGAAACTGATTTTATTCAATTAAAAGATAAAAATGAAATGATAGTGAAAAAATACAGCATATTCCATAAAGGTAGAGAATATTATTCAAATTATATGATTCCTCTGGAATTCATCGCAAGATACTATGTTGCGGGGACATTCTATGACAGAATAAAATCAGGAACTATCGATTACCACGATGTGGGATTTAAAAATATGCCTGAATACGGCCAGGAATTTCCCGACCCTTATTTTGAAATGACAACAAAATTTGAAAAGTTTGACCGATCATTGAACTTTGGAGAGGCACAGAAAATATCTGGATTGGAAAAATCAGAAATTTATGAAATAATGGAAAATATATTCAAAATAGACAGAAGGATAAATAGTTCAGTAAATAAAAGAGGATTGATACATGTAGATGGAAAGAAGGAATTTGCCCTTGGTATCCACAGAATTCCGGTGATTATCGATACATTTGGAACTCTGGATGAGGACCGTTTCTGGGATAAAAAGGAATATGAAAATGGAAAAATCAATGAACTGAGCAAGGAAATGGTGAGGCAGTATTATCGTGATATCGGATATCATGATAAACTGTATTCTGCAAGGGAGAAAAACGAAAAAGAACCGGACATACCTCCATTACCTAATGAGTTGGTGAACAAAATATCATCAATGTACAGGGATATGTATGAAAAAATTACCGGTTTAAAATGGTGATACAGTTCTTGTTCCATATGGATCAAATCTGATTCTTATAACAAAGTCAGAAATTGATAACATGGCTTTCTGCAAATGGTCTATATTTCCTGGATCAGAAATTAGAAGTACAAATCCTTCTGAACCCCCGCCAAGGAGTCTTGAAGCTATTGCACCGTTTAATCTTGCGTAATCCATGATGTGCTCTATTTTTTCACTGGAAATTTTTTCCCCAAGGGATTTTTTTATCTTCCAGCCATTGTTTATAATAGTGCATAAATCAGAAAAATTCTTATTTTTTATAGAGGAATTAAGGTCATATGCCAGATTCTTCAGTGAGTTCAGGTTTTTTATGGTTTTTTCATCATTTGCCGATGACCGGAGTGATTGTTCCCGCAAAGCCTCAGAACTTTCTCTGGTTTTTCCCGTATAAACCAGCAAAATTGACCTTTCAAGTTTTTGAATAAAATCATTATGGGATTCGAATTTATTGCATATAACTCCGTTTCTGAAAAATTCCATGAATTTAAATCCGCCAAGTGAAATTGCGTATGGATCCTGTTTTCCCAGAATTATGTTGAAATCATTTCTTTCTAGATTGTAGGATTCCTCTGCCAGTTCGTAAGCACTCACATCATCTTTTTTTAAGGAATGTATAATTTTCAGCAATCCATTTATCAGTGAACTGCTGGAGCCAAGGCCTGAGCCTGGAGGCACATCTCCATTTATTATCAATTTTCCTGTTTTTATTCCATGTTTAATAAATAAATTTATTATATTTTCTTCCGTTGATGTTTTCCCAGAAGATATTATTGAGCTTTTTAAAAAATCCCTTGACGATAATTCCAGTGGCAAACTATCATCTGTATACCTTATAAGAATGCCCCTGTCAATTGTGGTATTTACAACAGCACCGGTGTAATTTTCAAAGAAAGGGCTGATATCTGTCCCCCCTCCTGCAAAACTTATCCTTAAAGGACTGTAAACAGAAATTTTCATCGTTATCTATGTATATAAGTGTAATAAAATTTATGCTCATGCTGGAAATTGAGAGAGATAATTGTGGGCATTTTTGCTTTCATATAATTTAAGGCTGTAAATAGAGGCAATGGTAGTTTCTATACTATACCTGTTGCTTATTGAATTTTCATAATGTAACCTGTAAAACAGCCAATAAATATGATGTGTCAATCAAAAATTCAACGTTGGCATAGGTTTATGCACTGACAAAAATTAAAATATAATACTGCAATATTTAAGGATGGAAAAAAATGGAAGTTACTGGCATCAGGTTCCGGCAGGACCAAACCCTCCGGATGAGGTATATGTTGTGGTTGAGATACCAAGGGGAACAAGGAACAAGTATGAAATTGGCAAGGAGTTCCCAGGTATAAAGCTTGATAGAATTATTTATTCCTCATATGTTTACCCCATAGAATACGGGTTAATTCCGCAAACATATTATACGGACAAGGATCCAATAGATGCTATGGTATTCATGTCGCAGCCAACGTTTCCGGGTGTTATTTTAAGGGCAAAGCCAATAGGATTGATGAAGATGGTGGATTCCGGAGATATAGACAACAAGATGATGTGTGTATGCCTGGATGATCCGGTTTATAGCAATTTAAACAGTTATAAGGATATACCACCACACATCCTTGATGAAATTGTGAACTTCTTCCAGACATATAAGGCAATGCAGAATAAAAAAACAGAGGTTACGGGATGGGAAGATGCACAGCATGCAAAGAAGGAAATAATTGAATCAATGGAAGCATACAAAAAATTATTCGAATAAACATGATAACATTCAATATAAATTCCGGCAAAATAAGCATTTCAGATTGCCTTATAAGCAGGGTACAGAACAGAATTATAGTAATGAAAATGGAAAAATATCCATCAAGATGTGATTCTGGATTATGCCATGTGTCAAGGGATTTCACAATTCAAATCGATGGCGCATGCAAGAATGATGATTTATTTTATTACAGCAATGGCAGTACAATGCTGGCAATAGATAGAAACATATATGAGATGCTTCCATTTGAGGATTTTATATTGAAGGAAGGCAGAAATATCTTTGTTGAGGAAATTTTTAACCAAATTGAGCGTGAAATCCCCTTCTGAAAGCAACTCCGCCCATTGAAGCAGGAAGCCCCATCCGATAGGGTGGGGAGGATGTCACGGTAAAATAGTTTAACATGTATGGTCGTTGGTTCCAATAAATTCTCTGCATATTCGACACAAAGGATTAAAATTTTATTCTTTCCATCATTATAGGTTTTTTTATTGCTAAAACGGATAATGTTTTTTAAGAGCTTACAGGGATTATAAAAATATTGCAAATATCAATGCACAACAATCAAAAATAATCTATCGATCATTATGGATGATATAACAAGGCCTAAAAGATATTTAACAATATTCAATTTTATTTTTTCATAATTCAAATGTATTTTGAAATAATTTATTTTTTCAATGTATGATTTTATAACGGTTTTATTCATGTCATGCAATATTATGTAATTGCCCTTTATTTCAACCATATTGATTGAATAATAAACATCATCGTTTATTGAAAAATCATAAAATCTATTTAAAATGAAAAGCTTCACCTCGCCATTCTCAAATGAGGAGAAAACATAAGGTTTCACACAATCCTCTATGTTTATCATGCTGGTGAATATTTCAACATAACATTTAAATTTATCTGAATTCAGGCTCCAGTTGAATTTTCAGGCCATTTAGAAAATTATGGAAAATATCCGTAGCAGTTACGGGCCCAACTCCTCCCGGAACTGGGGTGATTGCCTTTACAATTTTATTTATCCCGTCAAAATCTGCATCGCCATAAATATGATTATTTTCATAATTTATTCCGACATCCACAACAATGGATTTATCTGTGATATATTTTTCATTGAGAAAATTTTTTTTCCCAACTGCCACCACAATCACGTTACTTCTTACTGATATCTCCTGTATATTCGGAGTTTTGCTATGGCACAGTGTTACAGTATAATTTCTGTTGAGCAGCATCATTGACAGGGGCCTGCCTACGACCGCTGACCTGTTTATTATGCACACATTGCCATCCATAAAGCCATAATATTCAAGTATGTCAATAACTGCCCTTGCAGTGGCAGGAGCTATGGATTCATTCCTCAAAT
Organism: Thermoplasmata archaeon; assembly: GCA_021846395.1. GTDB lineage: Archaea > Thermoplasmatota > Thermoplasmata > Thermoplasmatales > Thermoplasmataceae > Acidiplasma. The sequence continues at coordinate 153,198 of JAJZXB010000001.1, forward strand.
CAAGGTTTCCAAGATTATATGGGTTCAAGCCATCCGTGTCCTTATAATAGGGAACATTCCGTATTATTTTGTTGTAATCAATATTATATGGCAACGGTGACTCTATCATTATCCCATGTATATTCACATTCTCTGAATGTTTTTTTATGATGCTGGCCAGGCCCCTTTCATCAATTGCATCATATTTGTCCAGTGTCACATTAATTCCAAGTTTCTTGCCGCGCTTGATTTTTGCATTTGCATAGATGGTTGATGCACTGTCATTTCCAACCTGTATTAGCTTCAGTTCTGGCTCAATTCCATGGGTATTTTTTATGGAATCAATTTCCTTCTTTATGTAATCCATTTTGGATATTGAAATAACATTTCCATCCAGTATCATTAATACCACTTAATTACTGATTTGATCTCATCAGCAGGTTTTTTGTTGAATATGCCTATATCTTCCGGCTTGAATTCACCTGTAATGAGATTTTTTATAACACTGTTTTCGGAATAATTCCATTTTTCCAGATATTCGACTGCTTTCAAATAATGTTTTTTTGCCCCATCAACAGACCCTGAAACGGTTATATTTCTTTCAACAATATAATTTATCAATTCCCCACTTATTTGCCAGGCTGGAGCTTTTCCATTTGTTCCAAATAAAATAAGAACACCGTTAAAATTCAGCTGTTCAGTAAACTTTATTATTGCTTCCGGGTCTCCACTTGTATCTATTAAAAGGTCAATTTTATTCGACATTTTTTCCTTTGTATAATCATAAAATTTGGCATGGATTGTGTCAATAATCTTCTTTTTGTAATCGCCTATATCATGCCTGTTTGTCAGAAAAACATTCATTCTGTATTCTCTAGCCATGAATGCATATAAAAATGCTTCACCGCCTGTGCCAATGATAACGCAATTTTTATTGAGATATGTTGAATCTTCATTTTCAAAAAGTGTTCTTTTAGAAACGGAATCAAAAACATCAAAACCCTTCATAACGTTTTTTGTGGGTTCAGTTAATGTTGCTACCTTTACCATAGATTTATCATTTATTTTAATCACATTTTTTATGTCGTCATAAAAATAATCCTGCATGAATCCATTGATTCCTCTGACTCCCGCTTCACGAATATCATTTTCACCATCAGAGCAGTTATCAGGCCTGCCAATTCTGCAGTTCACACATTGCCCAGCTCTTCTCACAACAGGAACAACAACATCACCTTCCTTAATTCCATAAACATTAGGCCCAACATCAATTACCTGGCAAACCGCTTCATGCCCAAGAACAATATAATCCTGATCTGGAGGATTGTATGTGAAGGACAGACTTCCCGAAACCTCAGCACGATCAGTACCGCATAAACCAGTATAGAGGGGCTTTAATTTTATGCTCTTCCCACTTGAAATACCCGCATTTATTGATGCATATTTGACCCCTCCCACAGGGTTGTTTGTAATTATAGCATTTATTTTATCCATTTTTAGTCTATAAAAAGGGTATATTTAATATTAATCAAAGTTAAAAATGTTTTTCCAAATATGCTTGATAGATATTGCATAAACAAGTTAAAATATCATATTAAAATTAATACTATTGATATTATGGATGCAACAGAAAAATTAAATGAAGTAAATAGGATAATCGGCGAAGTAGGGAAAGACAATGCAGAATTTCAGGGGTCTCTAATGGAATTCATGTCAGGTGCAATGTCCGAGGGCGTACTTGATGTGAAAACTAAGGAATATATAGCCCTGGCACTTGGAATAGCCGCAAGGTGCGAGTGGTGCATATCATACCATGTTTACAACGCTATTAAAATGGGGGCAACAAAAAAGGAACTCATGGAAGTTGGATATGTGGCAGTATTGATGTACGGTTCCACTGCATTGATGGAAATGAACAATCTTGTTGATGCAATAAATAAGTTTTTGCCTGAATAAATTATTCTGTTATATATTGAATAAAATGGATATCAATAATTTTTTATTAAAATTATTAAATGACGATGGTTATCTTACAAATATTAACAAACAGATAGATGATATTGTCATATATCTTGAGAAAGGATACGATTCAAGCACTGTTAAGAGAAAGATCAGACATAAAAATTTCGGCCTGCTATATAATATGGCAAGATCCAGAATAAAGATAAAAAATAAATTTTCACTGTATGACCATATATTTATGGATAATTATTCAGCTAGATATTCAACTCCTGAAATTGTTGGGATTTACAGATCCTTAAAATTGAAGGGCAGTACAATAATTGATATTGGTTCAGGGGCAGGTATGCAGTCAATATTCTTTGGGATGAATTCCAATGTGACAGGAATAGAAAAGGATAAAACACGATACCTTTTCTCAATGCTCAATAAAAAATCATATAATTCAGATGCAGAATTTATAAACTCAGACTTTTTTGACTGCAAAATCGAGGCAGATGATGCGGTTATTTTTTCAGATCCATTGAGGCCTGAAAGGGCCAGTGAACGCAAAATGGATGATTTAATTCCATCGCCAGAAAATATACTGCTGCATCTGAATAATATCAGTGGATACGCATTTGATATCCCTCCCCAGATGCAATGGAAAAATATCAACATTTCCGGTGAAAGGGAATATATCTCAATAAATGGAAACATAAATAGATTGACGATATACTCGGAGTCCATATCAAAAAATAATACAACGGCAGTGATGCTACCTGAAAATAAAACCATTACAGGAACCCCTGAGAAATTTGATGCTGTTATTGAAAAATACCGGAATGAGAAATTTATTTACTGGGCGGATATATCACTTGTATATTCAAATCTTGTGTACATGGTTAATGACCCCTCTTTCCGCCATGTTTACCATGACAGAAGGAGAATTATATTTTCTTCAGATGTTTTTATTGATAATTTTTTTGGGAGAAAGTTCAGGGTTCTGGAAACATCCAACCAGAGCAATCTTGTGGAGAAATTGAGAAAAGTTAATGCCAGCCGTGTGTATTTTGTATATTCAATTGAAACATCTGATTATTACATGGTTAAGAATTATATTGAGCAAAAATTAAGTGGAGAATTAAAAATTTACGTCTTTAAAAATATGGATACCCTTATTTTAGCAGAGGAATATCTGAAATAAGTATAAAATTTGTAGTTATTGTGATTGAATTAAGGCAATGAAAATTATTTTGAAATATATTTTTATATTACAAAGTAATTATATTTGACAAAGATGATTGAATTTTATTCAAAGGCTAATCTACCAACTAGATTTGGGAATTTTACAGTATATGTTTTTAAAAACGAAGAACATAAGGACCACGCAGTTCTTGTAAAAGGGGATGTGCTGGGCAAAGAGTCTGTACCCGTCAGGATACACAGTGAATGCCTAACCGGAGATGTTTTTGGATCAATGAGGTGTGATTGTCGTGATCAGTTATTGACATCATTGAAAATGATCGGGCAGGGCGAGAAGGGAATTTTGATATATCTAAGGCAGGAGGGCAGAGGCATAGGTTTATTAAACAAAATAAAAGCATACAACCTTGAAGATGAGGGTCTTGACACTGTTCAGGCAAATGTTGAACAGGGATTGCCGCCAGATGCAAGAAATTACAGATTTGCTGTGGACGTGGCCAATTATTTCAAGATCAAATCTATTGATCTTATTACCAATAATCCCCAGAAAATAAAATATCTTGAAGAAAATGGCATTAAAATTGAAAAGAGAATACCAATAATAATACAGCCAACCGATTTTGATAAGTTTTATCTTGAAACAAAAAAGGATAAAATGGGCCATCTTCTGTAATATATTTTTTTAATTATCATTTTTTCTAATAAACAGTTAATAAGATAGAATACAGAAAAACTAATCATACAACGGATAATACCACGGTCAAAAACCCTGTATTTTTAGGAATAATTTAAACCTCTATTTTTTGGTTCCACAAACTTTTGGTATCTCCTCAATCAAATAATTTACAATGCCAGACACACTGTTTAATGGTTCAACATGAAATTCAAGAAATGTCTTACCAGTATCGGTGATTTCATATATTTTTGACATTCGGCCATTTGCATTTTTCTTTTCACTGCATTTAATATAATTTTTATTTTCAAGGCTGTGCAAGAGTGTATATATGGTACCGGTTGGAAGCTTCGAATTTATTATGGAATTTATTTTTCTTTCTATTGCATATCCATACATTGGATTTTTAATAATCTCTGTGAGTATTAGAAGATTAATTGTTCCCTTTAATATCAATTCATTTTTCTTCATGAATGTCATATTCATTAGACGGATAAATTATTTATAGATAATTAACTTATCTTTATATATAAAAAATCAGAATGTGTTGAGAGGAACATATGTACTGTATTCAATCATTATCATGATTCCCGTAACATTTTCTGTATGGGCATCAAATAATATGATGATGGCCACCATTTCATTATTTTCACAGTATGATTTATCTTTCAGCAAGATTGAAGTAGGATTGGCTGAATCTGTATATATATATTTTATATAATGTATATTGCTTTTTCTTTTATATCTGTAAGGCATAATAGATGAAATGTATTCCAAATATTACACACTTGCAATTACTACCACCAGTACGATGATGGCTGCAATAGATTCAACAATTGTATATCTTGCGTTGCCAGCAATGGGCAAGACTTTCAATTCTGGAATATCATATCTAACCCTTGTTATAGTTGTATATATAGTTGCATCAACGGCGATGCTTATTCCCGGAATAGAAATTATAAAAAAGTTTGGGAACAAAAAATTTTACATAATTGGTTTCGGCCTTTTTATCATATCATCCCTGGGTGTTGCCCTATCACAGGATGTTTTTTATGCGATCATTTTTAGATTTGCAGAAGGCATTGGTGCAGGCATTATGACATCAACCGATATACCCATTATACTGAATGCCTTTCCACCTGGTGAAAAAGGCAGAGCCATTGGTTTTAATTCAATTTCATGGTCAGTAGGAACCTTATTGGGTCCACTGCTTGGTGGTTTTCTGGTAACCTATGACTGGAGATACATCTTTATTGTAAATATACCAATAGGAATAACAGCTATAATTCTTGCTTTAAAATACATTAAAAGGGATCGTGTGAGTGATGAAAAAATCAATTATTTATCTTCAATATCAATGGTGGTTTTCATTGTTCCATTATTGATCGGCATTTCATTTATCAACGTGGGATATCTCATAATTGCTGTCGCATTATTGCCACTGTTTATTTACATTCAACGCAAGTATCCTCTTATTTCAAGAACTCTTTTAAAGAACCGGCAATTTGTTTACATATCCTTGACATCTCTCCTAGAATCATTTGCCTTCTTTGCAGTAATATATTCCCTGAGCCTTTATTTTGAGAGCTATTTGAGATATTCACCACTTGAATCTGGAATTTTAATATTCACCTACCCGCTTGGTTCCATAATATCCAGCCCTATTGGGGGACTGCTATACGATAAATACGGGCACGGAGAACTCTTTATAATTTTTGGAATACTGGTTGAGGCAACAAGTATTTTAATAACTGGGATATTTTTATCCTTTATACCACTGTTTTTATTCATAGCGGGGTTTGGAGGATCACTGTTCTGGTCGCCATCCACGATAATGATTACAGATTTACATGAATCAAAATACAGGACACAGGCAAACAATTCACTTTTTATATTGAGAAATTTTGGAATGATGATATCCATATCCCTTCTTCCCGTATTCATTCTGTTCTTTTCTCATGTGAATCTATCAATTGGAAGTATATTCTTCATAAACAGGCCTATAGATATATATAGTTCAACCAGATATTATCTAATATTCTCTGCAATGATAGCATTAACTGGAATCATACCAACATTTTTAAATTTTAGATTCAACAGGAATCGTGGACAGAACAAAATATAGTTATGATTTTATCTTATTAATCAATATGGGTGTGGGCTTGTGGGGTAACTAGGATATCCTTACGGCCTTCGAAGCCGAAGATTCGGGTTCAAATCCCGGCAAGCCCGTACAATTGTTTTATACACATATTTGCTGTGAGTTCAGCCTATAAAAAACCAGTTTATTGCTAAACATATAAAATATGAATTATTTTCCAGTATGGAGGCAAAATTCCATATTTAGGAACGGTATTGAACGTTAACTAAAAGTTTACGTAATCACAACTGTAACAGATATCCGAATCAGGAATTGCCATCGCCACTGCAGTGTTCCTCAATAAGCCTGCCGATAAACCCACTGCATTTTTCATTCTCCGTATCCTCAAGGTCATATAGATAATAGCATACATCGGTATCCATATTTTTATCCTTCATTTCAAGAATCATTGTTTTACCAGTTTCGTAATCACTGTTAACACCGTAATTAATCCCCCTCATTACACCAATTATCTTCTGGTACACGGTCTGTTCTGATATTATTTTTTTAAGAAAATTATCTACTGTTTCAAGATCAGTATTTTCAATCAGTGTTAGTATTCCATTGGCAATATCGAATTCATCGGGATACTTTCTGTCCCTTGCAATTCTAGCCAGTAATTCCATTGACTGCCCAATATTCTTTTTATCCACAAGCAGAAGAAATTTTTCATACTCTGTTTCAGGTGTGTCTTGATATTTTGCCAAAAAATCAATTGCCTCGTCATTTCTTTTTAATTTTCTCAATTGCCCTGCATAAAGGGCAGCATAATGATCACTGTCCTGATCCTTCAACAGATTCTTTAGAACCTCCAGGGCAGATTCATGGTTTCCCATGTTATTAAATGCCATGTATTTTATTTCCATCGTTGTATTATCATTTATGCCAATTTTATTAATTTCATCCATGAGTTTATTGTATTTTTCATTGTCAAGCAAAAAATAAAGCCAGTAATGCTTGTTTTTATCGCTATTATCCAGAGACAGTGCTTTTTCAAAGATACTGTATGCCAGTTCATCATTGTCCTGTTCAATGTATAAATTTGCCAGCTCTCTGTATGCAGGCACAGAATCAATGTCCCTGGCTATGTATTCATTTAAAATATCAATGGCTGCATCGATACTGTTCATAGCTCTGAAAATATTGGCGGTCTGCTTGATGTATTTGAACTCCTTTGATACAGTAAATGCAATGTTAAGTTCATTGAGATATGCCTCCATATCTCTCTGTTCAAGCAATATTTCAAGCTTCATATCATGGGCTTCCATATTGTTCTTATTGAATCTTGTTACAATATTTATTTCCTGCAATGCTTTTTTATACTCTCTATTGCCAAAATATATGTCTGCAAGCTCTAAATGCCCCTCAGGGTCATCAGGCTGCATATTCTCATATTTTCTGTATACTTTTATTGATGCGTCAACATCTCCCAGAAATTTCAATGCATTTCCGAGATTGAAATATGCATATGCATATTCCGGGTCAAGTTTTATTGCTTTTTCTGCTTCAATCTTTGATTTTTGATAATCCTCCATGCAAGAATAGCAAATGCTTTTCATTGAATGTACCGCCGGGTCCCCACTGTCAAGATTTTCAGCAAAATCCAATACTTTGATGGATTCACTGAACCTTGACTGGTTGACCAGTATATCTGCTTTTAACAGATGATAGTCCATATTCCTAAAATTAAGATTTATTGCTTTATCTATATTTTCTTCTGCACCTTTAAAGTCATGAACACTCATGTCCATTTCGGCAATATTGGCATATTTCTGAGCCAGTTCCGGATTAACCATTAATTGGTATCATTTGTAGATATAATATGATTATTATTGCAAAATAGTAAAGGTTAATATATGGCTATAAGTTTAATTTATATGGCAGAAGAAAATCATTACAGGTATGCTGCTTTTATGCTTCTATTTGGTGATATTGAATTTTTTATTTTTTTAAACATTGCTGGCTTTCTTGATAAGGGCTACAGCATTTCAAACAATACTATAAGCCATCTGGGAATTGACAGCCTTCCGTATATATTCAATATTGCCATAATTGTGCTTGGATTGAGTGAAATTGCTGCATCAATGTTATTAAAAAAATATTCCCGTGCATTTCTTATATTGCTGTTCACTGGTGGCATAGGGGCAATGGGTGTTGGAATGTTCAATGAACATTTTGGCCATATACATTTACTTTTCGCACTCCTTGCCTTTCTCAGCCCATCTATACTTTCCTTCTTTGCCATGATGAAAAATAAAAATATCCTGGGATATGAATGGGCACTTATGGGATCAATATCCATTGCTGCCCTGATACTTTACATTTCAGGTATATATCTAGGTCTTGGCAATGGCGGAATGGAAAGAATGGTTATGATTCCCGAACTTATCTGGGTGTTTCAATTTGCAGCGGTACTATATGTAAAGCAGTAAAAGATGAGGTTAACTGCTGTAATTATCTATTAAAGTTTTAATGGTCAAGTGTAATTCTTCATAATACCTGCTTTTTTTGTTTATATGAAAGTAAAACATTATATCATCCAATTTTTTATAGGGAATATTTTTATCAATATCACATTTATATATTATTCCAGCATCACATCTTTTATTTTTAACATAATCCAGTATTATTTCATTATTATCAAGGTGTATGATATTATCACATTTTTTTATTTTGTCCCTTGATGCCTCGTATAGTCCAGAATACTCATGCATTACTGAAATTGAATTATAATCAAGCACATTATATATAAGGCCATATTCCATTTTTAATGTTAGGGTTTCATAGTTATTGTTTTTGATATAATTGTTATAATTCATTATATACACATCCCCCTCATTTTTTTCAATGGAATCCTCAATGTCATCATATGATTTTTCAATGAAAATTGATTTTGAGTTTATAATGTATGGCATTTTATTCAATAATGGTGAGTACTGGCCATATATGAGAATTTCAGGGATATTTATATTGAATGGAATAACATTGATTTCTGAGTTTTTTTGCAGCTGATCTTCATTTGAGTTGTAAATTGAAAAACCATCGGATTTCATTATTCTGGATATGGATCCCGAATCTCCCCTTACCTGATATGCATAATATTCACCATTGCGCCTTAAAAGTTTCACAAGCAGCAGGTCTGTGTATCCACCATGCAAGGTGAACCTTTCACCTGTTTTTGCATGAATGGGAAAATACTCAAAATGATAGTTATACATTAAAAATATCTTTGGTATAACAATTGAATACAGCAACATCATGGATGAAACGGGAAAACCCGGAAGGCCAAATATTATTTTTTCACCTGATTTTGCAAAAACCATTGGCTTGCCTGGCTTGACCTTTAAACCGTGGAAAATGACACCGGGGTTCAAGCTTTCAAGTATTTTATATACCATATCATGTTCTCCTGCGGAGGTGCTTCCTATTGTAAGGGTAACATCATTCTCATTTATTGACTTTAAAACTGCCCGCTGTATGGATTCATAATTATCTTCTATAATTCCATAATTCTTAACGGTAAACGTACTGTAATTTGATAGTTCGGATTCAACAGACAGCCCATTTGATTCATATATTTTTCCATCAATATACTTTTCACCCGGTTTCAGCAACTCGTTTCCTGTTGAAACAATTCCAATCTTTATCTTCCTGAAAACGTTTATTTCATTGTTTCCAGTTGAAGCTATTACTGCAATATGCCTCGGTTCAATTACGGTATATTTGTTTATAATTTTTTCATTTCTGGTCACATCCACACCGGCGTTAGAAATTTCATTGAATACAGGAATCGGTTTTTTGATTACAATGCCATCATTTACTACTTCAGCATCTTCAAATGGAATCATCGCATCCGCATGTATCGGTATGACTCCACCGGTAGGAACTTTTATGCATTTGCCATTTCCGGGGTGAACAACAGCAGGTTCCCCAATATTTGTTTCTCCAGATAATAAAAGGTTAACGGGATTCTTCAGGGATGCATTTTTTGTATCTTCAGAAACAATGGCATAACCGTCAACCTGAGATCGAGAATATATGGGCAAATTATTGGTACTGTATACATCGGAACATGTTATTCTTCCATTTGAATCTTTCAGATCAATTGTTTCCATTTCATTCATTCTTCCAATGTTTTTATCAATTATATCCAGAGCTTCATTAAATGTGATTATATCTCGAAATATGTAGTCCATGATTTTGCACCTTTTCAGCAATATATACACGAATCATAATAAACTTTTTTATCATGAACATAGTCCAGTATTTATATATAATATAAAAATAAAGTATTATGTTGAATATCGGCATTACCCTCGGAGATCCGGCAGGTATTGGGCCAGAGATTGTTGCCAAATCATTGGTGGATATGAAAGACAGGCAATTTAAAGTCACATTATTTGGTGATAAAAATAACTTTGATTCAATGGTGTCCAGATACAGCCTGAACTTTTCTGGAATCAATAATATTGATTTTATCGATACGGGAAATGGTAAACTTATTGAATATGGAAAGGTCAGTGAACATGCCGGAAGAGTATCAATAAATAGCATTGAAATGGCTGTGGAATATGCAATGAAACATAAAATAGATGCCTTGGCAACTGCACCAATCAATAAGGAGGCTATAATAAAGGCAGGGTCAAAATACATTGACCATACATCCATGCTTAGGGAGTTGTCTGAATCAAAGTTCATAACAACATTATTTGAAGTTAACAATTTAAGAATAACATTTTTATCAAAACATGTATCATTATTAGATGCCGTAAAATACGTTAAAAGGGATAACATTTATTCCGGAATAAGGGAAACATATGAGGGCATGAAACTTCTGGGTTTTGATAATCCCAAAATTGCCGTTGCAGCTTTAAACCCGCATGGTGGGGAATCGGGTATGTTTGGATACGAGGAAATTAATGAAATTACGCCTGCTATTGAAAGAGGAAGAGATACTATGAATGTATTCGGCCCAATTCCAGCAGATTCTGTGTTTCATTATGCCTCGCTTGGAAATTATGATGTGGTGTTATCACTATACCATGATCAGGGTCACATAGCTGCCAAAACCTATGATTTTGACCATACCGTCAGCATGAACCCTGGACTGCCATTTTTAAGGACATCCGTCGATCATGGAACTGCTTTCGACATATCCGGAAAAAATACGGGCAATTTTATAAGCATGAAGGAAGCGATACTTAAAGCTGAGAAATATGCACTTAAATATAAGGTGAATTATGAAAAATATAAAAGTGAATTCTAAATCTATTTTTTAAGATTTTCTATTATATATTTTCCACTTTCAATAACATTCAACATTTTTTCCTTATTTAAATCTATTTTGGAATTATTAATTTTAACTGGATTTGTGATGTGATGATCTGCTGCCAAACGTGAAAGTCTCAAATTTTCCCATGAATTAACAATTCTTGAATTATTTTGTCCTTTAACTTTTGAAGTTTTTAAGTATTCTTTTATGCCATTTGAACTAATATTATCTTTTTTATTATTGGGCATTAAATAGGATATATAATTATAAACACCAAAATATACTGAACTTATGTTTCTTCTAATCATTACCTCATCAGGATTAAAAAACTTCGTCTTTTTTAATTCAATTATAAATTTAGGGTATAATTTATTCATGTTAATCTAAAGACAGTTTGCACAAATTATTCCAAAACGGTAATCGTTAAAATTGATCTGTTCACAAATATCCCAAAATTCCTGCGTTATAATGTCCCAATTATTATTTTTACATTTTCTGAAAACTATATGGAATGAAATGTCATTTTCATCAGTATCATCAAGTATGTTTAAAATAGGCCCATCCTGATCTCCGAATTTAATCTTTAAATAGTTTAGAATGACCTTTAATTCCTTTTCCTGTTTTTTTTCGTATTTATTTATATAATTCAATACCTGTTTGTCTGCAAACTGTTCCAATTCGAGTATTGAAACTTTATTTTCATCATTATCATGTATGTTACTCGTTTGTGATTCATAATTAATTGTTTCAACGATCTCTTTAAGAATGCTCTTTAATACACTTTCAAGATCATCATTTATAGTTGCACTATTTTTATTTTTTTCATATAATGAATAGGAGTCTGGAGAAGTATCAGATAGCATCACTTTTATCACCTTCCTCTGTATAATATTCAAGCAAATTAATAACATCATCTATTGCATTATTTACATGTGTTTTTTCGATAGATCCTTTAGATCTATTTATGTAATTAACATTTATTTCTCCGGAATTTAATATATTCTCCTGAATTGAAATATCAACCCATGGTGTTATTGTTCTTAAATCATTACTGTTAATATCCCCTTCATAAAATCTTAAAATGGGATTCGATGGTTTATTAATAGTTTTTAATTTTATTGACAATTGATTTTTTAGTTTCCTACCATTTATTTTAAATATAATGTTGAATTCATTCTTTATATCATTTATATTTAACTTTAAATAATTCATAAAATAATCTAATGTTTCTATACCATCATCGATAATTTTATCATCATAACTTTTAATATTTTTATGTATGGATATTATTCCACTTGTGGTCCCATTACTATACCCCAAATTACCAATATCAACAAAAAAATCATTAAAAGACCCAATATTCATAAAATTTTGTTGGTTTACATTTATTCCAAGTCTAAATGTAGGCAATTCAATTTCCCTTATCTTAAACTTTCCTAATGTTGATGTAATTATATTAGCTATGTCGTTGAATGTAAATGTATTCTTATAAATCATTATGAATTTTAATTCAAAGTTAGATACTCGATCTAAAAATTTGTTTTTTTGTTCTATACCTTTACTTACCATTTGTTATCACTTTCTGGTTATTAAATAGGTTAATTTAATTTTATATATAATTATTTTCTATATTCTGGATATGTTGCATGGTTCATGAATATAAAAAGGTGGCTGGTTTTTTGAATATTAAATTTAAAACTAAGACCATATAGAAAGTAATTGGTTTATTATATGTTATGGGTTCACTTTCATTCAGACAGTTTAACAAGAGAGAAAGATTTAAATAGGGTAGTACAGAATACAGAGGTGATATATTAATGAATAACCGATCATTCAAAACAAAGGAAGAGAAAGCAAGGATAGTAATGGAGATGCTTTCAAGTACAGAAACAATAGCAGAGATAAGCAGGAAATACAATACAGCTGTATCATTATTATATAAATGGAGGGATTCTTTTATAGAGGGTGGAACAGTAGCATTGGAACCTGGAAGGTCATCTGAATATGAAAAATCAAGAAAAGAAATAAATGATCTTAAGAAAATAATAGGTGAATTGACTGTGGCCAATGAAACATTAAAAAAAACACAGCTTATGAGGAAAGGTGGGAGGCAATGAATACAATGGTTAACAGTGGATATTCAAAGATTAAAGCATCCAGGTTAACAGGAATAAGCAGGTCAATGCTGTATTATGAAAGGATGGAACGATCTTCTAAATACAATAGTGAACTGGAATCAAGGATAATAGATATAGCAGGTGAAAGGCCATCCTATGGGACAAGAAGGATAACTGCAATGCTGAAGAGGCGGGGAATAAACACAGGGAGAAATAGAGTAAGAAGGCATATGAGGCATTTAAAACTGGTTAAATTGAAAACATATAACAGGAGGGTAAAGAGGGTCCCCAGGGCAATAGTTGTTTCCAAACCAGATACAATGTGGGAAACAGATATAACAAAGATATACATAAACAACGATGGATGGGCATATTTTACAGCATATATAGATCTATGTTCAAGGAAGGTAAAGGGTCACCTTGCATCAAGGATGTCCAGAACCCAGGAGATGATGGAAGCTTTAGACAATGCAGTCCTGTCAGTATTCACAAATGGAAAAACACATGGCCTTATCCTAAGATCAGACAATGGTTCACAGCTTACATCATCAAGATTTGAAAAACACCTTAAGGACTATGGAATATATCATGAAACAATACATGCACACACACCAGAAGAGGATGGCCATATAGAATCATACTTTGGAAGATTCAAGGATGATTACATCTATACAGGGGAATTCTCCAGCTTTGAAGAATTTAAGAACTATATTGACTGGGCAGTTAATGATTACAATACAAACAGGCCACATTCTTCCCTTGATTACCTTACACCTGAAGAATTTGAAATAGCCATAAAAGAGAAGGAATTTGAAAGAAAATATATAGAGAAAAAATTAAGGAGGTATAAAAATGTTGAATTACTATAATTCTCTTAAAAAACTGTCCGAACATACCGAACCCACATCATATAAAATATTAGATTATGTAATATAATGAGCATTTCTCCCTACATTAATATATAAATATATAGAAATATATGATTGAATATTATGGCAATGTATTAATTTATTAGAAGAATGTTGAATCATCAAAAATAAATACAGTGTTATGAAGAAGCTATCCGATGATAAAAATATCTATTGATGGATCTTACATCACTCATATCATATTCTAATAACATAGACATCATGAAAAAACTTACACTTAAAAGATATAAGCACAAGATAATAGCAAATAGCCTAAAGATAGCTATATGACCAGATTAGAAACAGATATAACATATATGACAGAAAAGGATGTTATAAAACATTGGATAATGCAAATTATAAGGGAATACAGGGATAAGATACTTGATAATTTAATCATAAGAAGGGATAACGACTCACAGTATATATCAAGGGAATTCAATGAAATATTAAATCGATATTTATATATTCCTGCATCGTACTGGGTAATTCTAATAGATAACCTGAAAATTCATCCATATTTAAATGTATCATATTTTTATTAATTCTTTTTATCATTAATCTATTAAATTACTTGAAAAATCTATCGATTTATTATTTACAATTTTAAACATTCCTTTTTGACAACATTTTCTATTGACAATTCATAATTTTTAAATTGCCTGTAAAAATCCATGGCTTTGTTATTGTAATTTCTTTTTTCATATATAATATCCAGTACAATATTGGTATCAATTATATTCAATGTCATTTGATCACTTAGAACAGGGATACAGAACTGGACTTCTCCAATAGATCCTTAATGTTTTTAGGCAATCTGTGATGGGATGGTTCAACTAAAGTGTTTAACTCACTCATTTTATCAATTATAATATCCTCTGTCAATATTTTGCTTTGCATAAAATAAGCAACTACTACAGTGCTAAAAATTGTAGATAACATAGATGCATTGGAAATAGTGTTATCAATCTTTGATTTTGTGGCATTATTAATTTCATCAGTTAACCATACATACAGACTTGTGTATAAATTAAAGTAACTATAAAATGCATAATCCAATTTTTTTAAATTGCTTCTCAATTTAAAATCATCGTATATTGCATTTCTTATTTTGATATTGGTATTAGTAATGTCACTATAATATTTTACAAATGATTTAAAGCACGAAAGCCACTGAGCTTGCGATGTGGATGAAGTGCAAATATTTATATTATTGAATTGCATATTTTCGATATATGAAGATATCACAGCCGATAAAGCCTATAGGTCATTTTAAAAATAGGTATTCATCTATTGATGCAATACAACTAGAAACTGTAAATAAATATATTGAGGAACAGAACCATGTCTGAGAAATCAGATAAAATTAGCAAATCTATACGTGAAACAAGGGAAAGGAGGAAATCACAGACATGCATATCCTATGAACTGAAAATAGATATATCCCATCTGGGCAGAACAAGGGTAAAGAATCTTAATCGTATCTTTCTTGAAGCAAAGTGGTTTTATAATTATATCCTATCGGAAGATGATATCTATAATCAGGATTATAGGATTAATAAAGTTAAGATAAAGGTAAAGGACCATTATGAAGATAGAGACATATTGTTATTATCATCACAGATGAAACAGGAGATTATTGATAAAACTAAGGATAGCATAAAGGGTCTTTCAAATTCAAAGAAGAATGGTAATAAGATTGGAAGGTTGCATTTCAAAAGAAGGATCAGGACCATCCCACTCAAACAGTATGGAAATACATACAACATTTCAGGCAAATATGTTAGAATCCAGAGGATAGGCAAGTTAAAGGTTTCCGGTATTGAACAGATACCAAAGGATGCTGATATAGCCAATGCAACACTTGAATCCAGAAATGGTGATTATTTTATCCATATATCAACATTTACAAAACCAGAAGATATAATATATTCTGATAATGGTATTGGCATTGATTTCGGTATTAAAAGTTCTTTAACACTATCAAATGGAATAATCATTAATGAAGATATACCACTAACAGGGAAGGCTATAAAACTTCATAAAGAACTATCACGTAGAAAACAGTATGGGAAGAACTGGTATAAAACACTGAATAAGTTGAATAAAGAATATAAGTATATAACACAGAAGAAGAAGGATGCTAGAAATAAGATAGTTAATATTATAACAAATAGCTTTGAGACAATTGCATTCCAGAATGATCCCATAAAAGGATGGATGAGATTATGGGGAAGAAAGATTCAAGGATCAGCAATAGGAGGAATAATGGATGATTTAAAGAGAAAATCACGTACTCCTAAGGTTGTTCCAAGATATACACCCACATCACAGGTATGCTCAATATGTGGCCACAGGCAGAAGATGCCTCTGAAGGAAAGAATATTCAACTGTGGATCATGCAATATCTCTATTGATCGGGATCTAAATGCATCAATAAATATTTTAGAATATATGGTACCTGCGGAACGTAGGAAATTTACGCCTATGGACATGAAAACCTATACCTACATGATGGAATACCTGAACACTATTCCAGGCGTGAAGGCAAGCTTTGTGGTTGATATAGGAAGCTTCACCGCTTTAGCGTGAGGTAGTTCACATGCAAACTGTTCAATTTTAAGGATAGGATAACGATAAATTAAAAACGGCATGCACGTTAGACGGACTAGTTACATGAAAAATATAAAAACAAATAAAGCGGGTCAATATTCAATTGCTAAAAGTAATCGATTTCACTTTGCCGTTTCCAAACGATATCCTACGATACTTTAAAACCTTCTGATTTTAACTGACTATCGCTCGTATAAGTGGATTTGTTTTGCCTCCCTAATGTATTTATTAGATTCATGCAGTGTCAGGAGCCAAAGTTCTTCTGAATCATCGTTTTATACATGATCCATTTGGAATGGTTGTCTGTAAATATAGTATATTATTTTGCTCTTATCTCTTAGATAATTTATATAATGATTATGCATGGTTAAATGCAAATAATGGATAAAACCTTTAAAAAATATATAATTACAAAAATACTAAAATGAATGTTTCCCATGGACAGGAAGTAGATATATAAATATGGTGGTATATAGAAGAATATGAAGATCTTATAAATTTACAGCTATTATGTTACATAACCTTTTTGAGTCCAATTTTTTAAAATTAAAATATGTCATACACCAAAGTTCATTCAATATATTATTATATCCAATCGTTATTTGCAGGCATGAATGTAAATAATGCATTGATGATTGAGTCAGAAACACCATTTATGGTTATAGATGAAGATCAAACCAGAATAAACATAAAAAATATGCAGAAAATTGCAGATTCAAATAATAAACATTTAAGACCCCATTCAAAAACCCATAAAATCCCTGAAATTGCTTCCTGGCAAATTTCCGAAGGAGCATCTGGAGTATGTGTCCAGAAAGTTTCTGAGGCAGAGGTAATGTTTAATGGCGGTATTAATAATATTTTAATAAGCAATGAAATTGTTGACAGAAGGAAGACGGATAGAATAGCAAAACTGGCTTCTCAGGGGTGCAATATATCAGTTGCTGTTGACAGCCTATACGGAGCAAAAAGATTGTCAGAAAGTTCCATATATCACAGTACCCGAATTGATGTTCTTCTTGATATTGATGCAGGAATGCACAGATGTGGAATACCCATATCAAACATGGAATCATTCAATAATTCCCTAAAAAATATGAGTGGAATAAATGTTGCAGGATGGATGGTATATGATGGGCAGATCCACAATCCCGTTAGTATGGAAAGGGAAAAAGATGTTGAAATTGAATCAGTAAAATTGAGATCTCTTGCAAATTCTCTAAAAAATAAAATGAATCAGAGCATAATATCAGTTGGGGGTACACCAACAGCTTATATCTGGTCTAAATATGATTTTGTGAATGAATTGCAACCGGGTACATATGTTTATTATGATATGCACTGCAATGCAATGAATTTATGCTCCATTTCGGATATATCCATGGGCATTGTATCACAGGTAATGAGCAAAAGTCAGGACCCTGAGGAAAGGGTAGTTCTTGACGCGGGATATAAGTCCATATCACTTGATCAGGGTGTCTACCCAACCATAATAACGGAAGATGGAAAAATGGGAAATGTGACAGGAATGTCCGAGGAACATACAGTTGTTAACTCAAAAAATCTTGACCTTAATATAGGGGATAGGGTTGTAATGCTTCCATACCATGCATGCACAACCACTGATTTCTGGGACAGGGCATGGCTACTTTCAAAATCTCACAATCCTAGAACCGTATCCGTTGAGGGGAGGGGAAAAAGGGAATAATAAAAACTTTAAAATAATTTAACTCAAAATTTATATCAAGCAATATTAAAACGTGGAGAATTCAATCATATAAACTATTGAATTCATTCATTATTATCTTTTTCTGCGCAGACCTGATATAACTATTGGCTGCAACTATGGATATGTTCAACTCTCTTGCTATATCCTTTAAATGGCTCTGCTTTGGGCTGTCAAAATAATTCATAATTAATGCTTTTTTGAAGGTTGTAAGCTCCATTTCTGAAAGCAGAAAGTTGAACCCAATCTGAACCTCATTTATTTCACCCCTTTCCCTTACCATAACATTTCCCAGGGAATTCAGGCTAGTCAGAGCATCACTTTCGTTAATTTTAAGGATTATGGTTGAGATGTTATCGACACCATTTTGGGATGATTCCTTGTATTTTAAAATATCAAATGAGCTAAGTAGGCCATATGGGGAATCAGACAATTTTTCCACAAATGATACCCGGAGAATATTCCCGGTTAAATACCAGTTTTTCAGGGCATACATGGAAGAATTATTTTTTAAATTTTTTATTATCAGGGATACCTTTCTATCACTGTTAACGCCGTAGTAATCCTGAATTGTGAACAGATAATTTTTTGCTTTTAATGGAATGGAGCTTATAGTGGACATTTTTAAATCGTGAAAGTCACCAAATTTAAATCTGGACATACAGTTATTGTGTTCAAGTTTGATCTGTAATTTGACCATCCTAAAACTGTCATTCATGTTATCCATATAACGTTAAATCAATAGGTAATATAATAATATTGTGTAATTTTTTGCTATGTTGTATAAATCTTATTAATTTTATTATTTACAAAATCTGAATATTACAGTACATCAAATTTAGACTCAACAATCATGAGGACTTATTAAATATAACTAAATAATTATAAGTGAAAATAATTTTTATTTATGTATTCTTATATATATTAACATTTTAATATTGGTATTTTTATACTCGCTACATTTATACTGTATTATGGTAGGTGATATAATTGAATAAATCTGAACAATTAAATAAGGGGTCTATAGGGCTGGTTGGCCTGACAATAATTTCAATGGCTGGCGTTCTGGCAATTATAGGTCCAATGGAGGTTGCATCATTTATAGGAACATCTGGTCCAGCGGCAATGTGGCCAGTAATTCTTGGCTTCATTTTGTTTCTTGTAGTTTCATTGCCAATACTTGAATATACAAAAATAACAACCTTTGCAGGAGGGTATTACGGACTGGCGGAACTTGGATTTGGCAGAGCGGTTGGAAAATATACATCTATGACAAATTATGTCTTTTATCTTTTCTGGCAAACAACCAATTTTTTTGCTATGTCCGCCATAATTATTGACACTCTGCAGGTGCTCTATGGCATAACTATACCAATATGGGGATGGATACTTCTTGGAACAATGATCATACTTGTGACGAATGTGATGGGCGGGCTCCATCCTGGGAGATTGAGCAAGATATTAATTGCCATAACAACCATAACAACTCTAGTGGTTGTAGTATTCATAATATTTGTAATTATTAAAACCCCGTATAACAGTTTTTCACTTCTCAATCCTTCAAACAGCTATTCAGGTTTTAAGGGTATAGCAGCGGGGACAGCAATTTATGGCTTCTTCCTTTACGTGGGATACGGCACAACACTGTTTTTCTCCGAAGAAAGTGTCAATGGGAGAAAGGATGTTTGGCGTTCTGTATATCTTGGCCTCGGGCTTTCAGCAATAGTAATAGCTCTATCAGCCTATTCAGAGGTTGCATCAGTCCCAGCTTCACAATTTGGCACAGTTTCATCTGCAATATTGCCTGAACTGGTTACATGGATACATTATATTCCCGCATATG
Organism: Thermoplasmata archaeon; assembly: GCA_021846395.1. Taxonomy (GTDB): domain Archaea; phylum Thermoplasmatota; class Thermoplasmata; order Thermoplasmatales; family Thermoplasmataceae; genus Acidiplasma. Next base: position 173,613 of record JAJZXB010000001.1, read on the forward strand.
CACTGTTGATATTGAATTTATTTGTTGTTGTGGTAAGCATGCTTTCATTTGGTGCCGGTGCAGGTGCACAGAGCAGATTGCTATGGGCAATGACCAGGGATGGCTTTATAAAAAATAAATGGCTAAATACACTGAGCAAGAAAAATAGAACACCTGTGAATTCAATAATATTCCAGTTTATAATTATACTGTTCATGGCATTCTCAATAGCAGTTATAATGGTTCATTTCTATGGATATAACCTGGCAACAATAACAACAGCATGGTTTGTTTGTGGATCTGCCGGAACAATACTCTGGTATTTCCATCATTTCATTCCAGAATTCGGGCTTTTCCCATTCCTGAATAAAAACTCAGAAATAAAATATTCAATATTCAGAAAATGGGTAATCGGACTAGCCCTGCCAATTGGTGGAACAGTACTATTCATATATACATTCTACCTTGGAATTGTTTCGGACCTGGCTGAACCTTACTTTGCCTTTTTAATAGTGGATGTGATAATTCTTCTTGTAATATTCGCATTCATCGTATATAAGGTGAAGACAAAAAGTATGGGCGGAAGCGCAATAGAATATATGGTTGCTGAATCACAGGAAAATATAGATTCTGCCGGATCAGGCGGCTCAAAATAACATAAAAAGTGCCATTATAAATAATTTTTATTTTTGTATATTTAAGGCATTATAATTTCCTGAAGTATACAGCCAATTGTATTTTGACCGGTATTGCATTCTGGACTGTATATTTCAGTACCAGTAAATGTAGATAACCGTTCATGTAAATCATTAAGTATTTACTAAAAATTCAAAAAGGAGATGGATAAAAATGGAATTAAAAAATAAAAATGCAATAATTACAGGCGGAGGTGGAGCAATTGGGTCAGAAATAGCAAAAAGATTCCTTGAGGAAGGTGCCCGTGTAATAGTTACAGACAACAATCAGAAAGCTCTTGATGGTGTGTATGATAAATTGAAGGGCATGGGCGAGATATTTACTAAGTCTGCTGACGTAACAGATGAATCCAGTGTACTTGACCTTGTTAACTTTGCCGAAAAGCAATTTTCAGGTGGAAGAATCGATATACTTGCGAATGTGGCAGGAATCGCCCCATTCAAGCATTTTATAGACACGGATATAGAATCATTTCAAAAGGTTATGGATATAAACTTAAAGGGCACATTTCTTGTTTCAAGAATGGTTTCCAAGAAAATGATATCATCAGGAGGGGGGAGCATTATAAATATGTCCTCAACCAATGGAATACTTGCTGAGGAGGGTCTTACAGGCTACAATGCATCCAAGGCTGCCATAATTCTTCTGTCTAAGACCATGGCTCTTGAACTTGGCAAATACGGGATAAGGGCAAATTCTGTATGCCCAGGATGGATAAGAACAGAACTTCAGGATAAGTCAGGCCTTCCGAGGGAGATGATAGACAATTATATTAAAAAAATACCTCTTGGAAGGTCTGGAAAAACATCGGAGGTTGCAGATCTTTTTGTGTTTCTTGCATCTGACCGTTCTTCATTCATAACAGGAACTGAAATAGTTATAGACGGTGGGCAGATATGCCAGGAATAAAAAAATTAATTTTTTAAAGTTTTCTTTTTTTTTGTAAAAATAAAATTTTACCTAAATCATTTATGAAGCGTTGCTTCTATTTCAACAAGTATATTGTCAGCAACAAAACCCGCCACAAGAGTGGTTCTTGCAGGTGGTGATTCATTGAAATATTCTCCAAAAATATCATTCATTTCCTTAAAGTATGATTTATCACTTATATAAACACCTATCTTTGCAATGTCCTTTAATGATAATCCTGCCGACCTTGCAATTTTTTCTATATTTCCCATGGCATTCTTGAACTGTGACTTGAAATCATCCTTATTGTTTTCGTTAAGGCCAGTCTGCCCTGAAATATAAACTGTATCTCCCGCAACTGTGGCATGTGAATATGGGCCGCCACGTCCAAGCCCTGCTACAACTATAGATTTATGCATTTTTATCCATTGTTTATATTTTTTAATAATTTAAGAGTATCGGTAATGGAAAATTTTCAGTTGCCTATATAAAAATAAAGAATATTTCCATAAGCTGACCGGTTATTTTCTTTCCATTCTATTTCGCCCTTTTTGTGCAGAGTTCCTCCGTGAATTTCTTATTTATAAACTGTTTTCTGATCCAGTAACCTTAACCTATGATAATCCCTGTAGCATATAACAATTTCCTTGGAAAAATACAGTATGGAACCATCATCCATTACAAGCCTGTTTTTGGTAGAATGTATTCCCACCTCCTTGATATTTCTTGTATTTGAAAATATAAGAAAATATAACAGGGATTTATATATGCCCTCATATGTTTCGTTTTTGGGAAATATGCTTTTATTGACGATATAAAAATCACTCAATATATCTCTGATGGAATTAATGTTTGGAAAAAAGATATTAGTACCGATTATGATTGAAAGGTCAAAGATATCCTTTATATTTTTCAAAGAAGGCATTACATATCTCGACCCAACAATCAGATCATAATTGGATTTAATGTTTTTGAACAAATTTACCATATCATCAGGGTTATTCCTTTCATTAATAACCATGACATGGTTGTTTTTTGATAGATAAATGAGTTTCAATTCTTCAGTTCCTATGTATTTATTTTGATTGTTTACCACATGCAAGCCGGGCTCAGCAATAATGTTATCTTTTGTATTATTAAGTATGAAAATTTCATCAACTGGAATATTGAGCAATTCAATGGACATGAGCAATTTATCAATTTTATTATGATAATTATTATGCTGATTTATCGTAAAAATTACTGAGATCTTATCAACATTGTATTTTTTATCCGTATCATTGACCATTTTTTTTATGCTGTTAATTATTATTTTCTGGTCAAATATTCTGGATGATTTATTTTCTATATCTTCTCTAGTCTTATAATATTCCACATCGGATTTTAAATCCTTTATTTTTTTAATTTCTGAAATAAATTTATTGCATTTATAATCTGTTAAAATTATCCTGTCAACATTGCTTTTTAGATATTCAAGTCCAGATATTTTAGGGCCGATCACAAAGAGTCCTGAGGCAAGTCCTTCAATTGATGAAATACTCAATGCCTCATACTTTGATAAATTCAGCATTACATCACCATTCGACAGCAGTTCTACCTTTTTACTTTCATCAACAAAACCGTGAAATGTTACATTATATTTTTTAAATTTTCTTTCAAGTTTATTTATGTTTCCATACCCAATTACATCAAAATGTATGCTTTTATCATTCATTTTTCTTATAATTTTATAGAGCATGCTTTTTCCCTTATTTTTGGTAAGTTTATTTAGAAATATGACATTGAATCCCCTGTGATTGGATATATAATATCTGCTGAAATCGATATTGTTCTGTGGTATCAGCCTTATATCATCAAATCCCCTTTCCTTGTAAAAGCCATACTGGTTTTTATTCTGTACCTGTACAGTTATTTTCCCAGACACTCCGGAAAATATGAATCTATTCATAACTATTTTCAATAAATTTCCAAAGAGTTTGTACTGGTCAAGTATTTCAAAATACGAGCCATGATTTTCAAGTATTATTTTAGGAGAATAACCATACTTTTTAAACATTCTAACTGAATTTTTGAATAAAAAATCAGGAGTCTGGAAAACATAAAGGTCATAGCCCCGTATCATTTTCCATATTTTTTTGAGGGAAATCATTCCAACAAAACCCATGCTTATTCCATTTGTAATATTCATCAATTTCTTATTGGAAAAGATATCATGGCCAAATGCAGATGGAATATACTTGAACTTTACATCAACATGGTCCTTTCTTTTAAATGGAAGACCTGAGCCCATAAGTGTTACATCGTACCCCATTTCCATTAAAATACCGGCAGTTTGAATAGCATTTCTTTCTCCACCGCCATCGAATTCCAGATCAGAAGAACCAAGTATAAGGGCTTTCAATTTTTATCATTGTATAATTATTTATAAATTATAAAGGTTTTGTATCTTAAATTTTACCCTTGGAACATAATTTCATAAGCCGCTATTATGCAAACCCTTTCTTGATATTCTAGTTAATAAATTATGTTAATTAATTAACACAATTTGATTAAAATAATTATCCATTTCCAGAGCAATTTGATTAAATATCATGTATTGATAATAAAATAGATAAAATAATTATATACAGAATCGTTATGGTAAGGGATGGAAAATATAAAAATCAGCAAATTTATAAAATTTCTACAGGATTCTGGCAATTCCTACATTTACATATCTATTCTGGTTGCAGCGATCTTTTCCATTTTATTTTCATATTATTCAATTATGAAAGCAATTACAATTAATGCATATGGGTTTGACCTTGGTTTGTATTCACAGGCTTTGTATTCTGCAATCCACGGACATTTTTTTTATACGGCTTTGCTTGGCCAAAGTTATCTGGCTGAGCATTTCTCACCGTTCTTGTTTTTACTGGTTATACCATATTATTTTTATCCATCACCATATACCTTGCTTATTCTTCAATCAGTATTTTTGAGTTTTTCAATAATTCCACTGTATTATATTTCAAAAATAACCATGTATTCAGCGAGAGAAAAGTCAGGATATCCAAAAAATATAGAGCTTTTATCACTTGTACTGGCCATTGCATTCATACTTTCACCATTAACAGAAAGCCCAGTATATTTTGATTTCCATCTGATGGTTTTCCTTCCATTCTTTTTTTTCACATCATTTTATTTTTTTATGAAAAATAATAAGCTCATGAATGGAGTATTTCTTGCCTTAATTGTATCACTTCATTCATCATTTATTTTTATTGTTATCATGGTTCTTTTAATGGAATTTATATGGAATATAGATAGATACGGAAGTAAAATGGAAAAGATCAAGGGGATTTCATTTTTTGCACTGTTTACAATTATTTTGCTGGCTTATTATGTCCTTGCATCATTTATAAAGGGGTACATAAATAACATTGGGGATGTTCAGATATTTATTTCAGGCTCAACCGGAGCTGCATCAAAATCCATTACCGGGTTATTTTATCTTTTTATGTATGATCCTAAAAGATTATTTTATTATGTTCAGTCCAATTATCTGCTCAAGATCATGTTTCTGGTTCTTGCATTCATGGGCGTGGATTTTATTTTTGTAAATTATCCCCCCGGTTTATTACCCGCTATACCATATTTTATTTTTGCCATGCTGTCAACATATATACCATATTATTTTATTGGTTTTCAGTATTCAATGATGTTAATACCATTTGTATTTATCTCAGGAATTCTAGGTGCATCGAAGGTCATAATAAGGATAAATAAAAATCCGGCAAGGATTAAAAAAATTAAGAGAAATTTCAAAAATTCCTTTATTGCAATGGTTATATTTGCAATAGTTGCATTTATTGTTGTTAGCCCAGTTTCACCACTGTCAGTGGAACCCAATTCTATCCATACGGTTATAAATGACAATTATGGCATAATGAGAGAAAAGCAAAGCTTTCTCTATAATATTTCAAACGATATTGGAAAAAATGCATCTCTGATAACAGGCAATAGCATATTTCCATTATTTTACAAGAACTTAAATGCCACAGCATTCCCATATTCTCCAATAAATTTGACTGTGCCACATTACAGATACTTAATAGTGGATTTCAATAGTTCGCAGACATATATTAAAAATTCTCAAAATATTTCACTGGCAAACCTTGCGTCAAAATACATGTCAAGCGGGTATTATAAAATTTATGCTGAGGGGTATAATGTGATTGTTCTGGAAAGAAATTACACAGGAAAACCTGCCATATTTGTTCCATATGAAATGAATTACAGTGGAAAATATTTTAATCAGAACGCCGGGTTAGCATGTGGTCCATTTTTGAATAAGAATGTTTCATATCTTAACAAGCTTAAAAAGGAAAGTGGTAATCTATATTCCAAAAACCTTACATTCCTGCTTCCAGGCAAGTACAACTTTACTGTAAATTTAAATGGGGTTTCATCCGGATCACGTATTAATATCACAATTTATTCTCACAATGAAATATTTTACAGGTCATTCAATGCTTCCAGCAATATAACATTTAATTATAATATTTCAAAATATAGCCCTGATGTATATTTTGCCATAAACGATTCCAAAGGTTCAGTTTCAGTAAACAGCTTACATCTTGATATGTATAATTATTATTAAATCAATAATTTTAAACATTTCAATTAATTAAAATTATTCACTCTTTATGTTATTTTAGAAATTTAAATGCCCATGCACGTTTTACACTCTTTTCTGTGAATGCAAGCCTTGTCAGGAAATATTTCAACAGGCTAAGTTTATCAGGTATTATACCCACAATATAGTCCATTTCATCCCTGCTGATAAGTCTAAATACCTTTATTTCAACAACATAAATCAATGTCCCAAAGATGATATATGCGAATATGTTTAACATAGAATATGGGAAGTAGAATTGAATCGTAAATATGGTTATAAACATAATTATTGATGCGATCCATATTTTTATGGTTCTATTAAAATCGTAATTTGAAATGCCATATTTCCTTGCATAATGATAAACTATGAAGAAATTTACTGCGTTCATTGATGAATATGATATTGCCGCTCCTATTATGTTGAATCTTGGTATCAATAGTATGGATAGAATGATATTGGCAGATAAAGCAAAGGCTGAAGAATAAACGAAGATCCTTGTTTTCCTTACGCTTGCAATTCCGGAAGAGAGTACATTTGAACCTATAAAGAATGATGTTACAAACATTATGACCATCAATGGCAAATATGCCATTACATAAGCTGGACCTGCAAATTCATACAGTATCATTTTTGATAAAGCTGCAATACCAAGAGCCGCAGGAATATATATTAAAGAAACTATATTCAATAGCATTCTTATGCTGCTCTTAAATCCATCCATATTTTTTAATGAAAAAAATGATGATAACTTTGGAAGCAATAAGTTGGATATGGGAGAAACAATTATCGCTGCAGCTGACGCTATTATTAATGCAAAGTTATAAATTCCCAAATTTGAAAGATGAAGAAAATACGATACGACTATTCTGTCTATATATGATGCACTTGTATTCATAACTGATGAAAAAAATAGGGGCAGAGAATATAATATTATATTTTTATACAATTCATTATGAACATTTATAGTGTAATTGTCATGTGTTTTTAGTGCTGCATATTTTCTATAAACTGCTATTATAAAGCCTGTTGCGTTTATGGTATTTGCAATTGAAAGACCCATTATTAAATAATATGGATTTTTTAACACATAAAACAGTAGCAATGGGAAAAAGTATGTAAAAATATAAACAAATGTGTAAATTATTGAGTATCCCTTATATTGGTTCAATCCAAGAAGCATTGCAGCGAATATATTTATTACAACAGACATGGATATTGCAATTGAGAGAATCCTCAGTGAAGGTATATATCCACTGCTGTGAAAAAATAAATTTGATATAGATGGAGAGGCATAATATACTCCGAAAAATGCAAGTGTTCCAAGGATAAATGTTATAATGGTAGTTCTTCTTATCAATTTTCTGACTTCCTCGTTGTTATTTCTTGCAAGATGATATGAAACGAAATGTTGAATGCCCTGGGATAATCCAAACACAAATACAACAGCGGCTATATTCATTATAGCATACATCAATGAAATTGATCCAACAACGCTAGTTGGAAGGATGTGGGCTAAAAGGAAATAAAATAAAGAGGACGATAGAAACATTGAAAGAACAGCCGAATACTGAAATATCACACCTGAACTAAATGACTCTGAGATACCTGACAATACAAACTATATCGAAATTATCCTTATAAAAGTTATGTATGAGATAAGGATCACTCCATATGTGTATATGGATTTAAAAATGTAAAAATATTTTTATTAAACACGTTTTGATTTTACTGAATAATACCTGACAAATTTATGTTCCTGATTGTATATATCTCGATATTCTAATTTATCTTCCCATATCAATCTTGTCAAATCCATATGAAGAAGGATTTTATTTTCTTCATGCAACTTCAAATTTTTGCATATTTCCTCCACTGTATATGACTCATTTTTATTTTTATACAGGTACTCATAAATTTCATCCTTTAGATCATGGGTTTCAGAGTTTTTGATTTTATTTTTTTCCATCATATAAGATAGGATATTAATATATTATTTTTAGCTTATAAATAAATTATCTCTTCCTTCTTTTTCCCGCAAGAATTGCTATTCCTATAATTGAGGCAATGGCCAAAAATCCGGTGGATCCAAACACCTCAGTATATGGTGTTTTTATAACATGTTTTGTAAGGCTGGCATTCACATAATATCTTTGTCCAGAGCTCAACGATATATTCCTATAATAGTTATTATAGCCATTCTTTTCAATTTTTATAGTGTATGTTCCAGCAGATACGTTTATTTTAAGATTTTTATGCATTACTGTGAATTCCTTATTGTTCATTGTTACATTGAAATTGTTCACATCGATATTGAAATATATATAAGCCCACTTTTTAAAATATATATGTTCAGTTATACTTTTTCCTGAAACATTTATATTAACTGTGCTATTCACTGTATAATAACCTGTTAAATTCAATATTGAAATTTTATGTGTACCGTTTATTGCAGTCAAGGTTATAATGTTGCTATTTGATGAGGTCTTATTGCCATAGTATATAAGGGACCAGCTGGTATTTGCTGGCAATCCATTCTCTATAAAATTCACAATGTAACTATTTGGATTCAACGGCAGGTATTCTCCCGGCGACAATGTAATGTTATATTCTTTATACAAATGGGAATTTACCATAATCTTTATTCTGTAATTTCCAGGGGCCAGTGTTAAATTTATTCCATAATTCACAAATTTATGTGGTGTACCATTTACGTATACTGTTCCAGATGGAATCGTTGTGGCAATATTCAATAGCGATATATGGTTCGAATTGTAAACTTGATATAAAGAACTTGTACCATTGCCAATCCTTTCAAGCATTGTTCCATTTGATGTATAATATAGAGCATTTGAACTGGTATTACCAATAGTTTCTGCTGTATTTGAACCATAATTATATGCATTTGTAATCTCCTGGTAATTATGGTTATTCCAGTATTTTAGTTCAAGAGTTAAGTTTGATTTTAAATTATGTGTTGATGACCCTCCACCTGGACCTCCAAGAATGAGTTCAGAGTCATAAAAATGTCCATTGGGAGTATAGTTGTAACCATTGACAACAAATCCATGGTCACCTGATAAATTTGTTGCAAACTTAAATGTTGCATTATTGTATATCTGCCAGCCTTGACCATCATTGTATTCAAACGATACAACAGGAACATTGTTTTTTTCAATGCTATTTATTCTTAAATTCACGTTGGTCGGATAATTCAACTTGATATTATTTCCAGGTTCATTAGACCCTGCAAAGGCATAGTAATATAGAGTGCCGGTTGAACTCCCAATTTTTCCACCTGAAATGGTTGAATTATGCATATTAGCATTTGAAGAACTCATGTTCCAGATATTTGAAATAAATTGTATATATCTGGTTGATGTATTTAAATATGCCACATCTTGAACCCAGTAAACATATTTATGGGAATTGTTGTGAAATACAAGAATTAAATTTAGTTGGAATGTCATTGAAGAACTATGACTGGTATTATTATATGTTTTCAACGAACTTATATGTATATCTCCTTCAAATGATGATGAATTGTATTTATATGGTTGGTTATGGGGGCCTATGCCATAATCTGCAATTCCCATTGGTGCCGGTTCCTTTTTGTAATGTGCCTGAGGATTAACCAGATTAAATATTGTGGAAGATTTTTCTTCTTTTAGATTTTTATTGTATACATGATTTAAATTGGAAACGGGAAAGGAAAACATTAAAACTATTATTAAAGTTATAACTATATATAATAAACCTTTTTTCCTTAAAATTCGCATTAAAATAATAAATATAATAAATTACATAACATTTTTGTTTAACGTTTTTTGAAAATGAAAACATCATTATTGTATTCCTTATATAAGTATATCTGATGATTTTCCATCAATTGAAGTGAAATATTCTGAATGCTGGGACCACTTGCATTTGCCCAGTATGTATTATTTTGGTAAATAATGTAATTAAATTGTGTGTAATTGGGCAATGATGAATATGGGGTTACATAAACAAATTCATAATTTGAAAAATATGGCATCAATGTATTTTCAACCAGAATTGTTGAATTTTTGGGTATGTGTTTGGTTTCTTTTATTAAAAAATTGGAGATTCCTGAATTATGGTAACCCGTTATATCATTAGGGGCATTGTTATTATAGGGGATTAATGGATTATAAAAAAGTCCCAGAAGAATTCCAAAAACCAACAAAACTGTGACTATTTTTACGGCTTTTTTGACTTCAACCTTTCTATATAAAAGAAACATTTTGGTTATTTTTTTATTTGAATTGTATCTTACAATTTTATCTATTGCAAATATTGTGCCTATAAAAAATACAGGATAAATCATAGCAGCATACTGGTAACCAAGAGAATAATATGAGCCATAGGAAGATGTGAGTGCGTACAGGAGATAGGGTATGCCCATTATAAGGGCCTCAGGGAAGATTATTGTTAAAAAGCCGGTTGTGGCAAATAGAAGGGCAATATATGTTAATTTCATCATATAATTTCTGAATACAAATGAGAAAAATAGTACCGGGTTTTTAAATAATGTTAAAAGAAGGCCAACAATACCTCTTGAAACGCCGCCCGTTTCTCCAGTATGTATTGCAAGGGAAACATGGGGATTTCCTGAAATAATACCCTTAGAATAGGCAGCAAATTCCAGATAAATATACATTATAAATAATATAAGAATAAATAAGCCTGTAACTGTATATCCATGTTTTATTTTTGAAAATATTAAATTCTTTTGGGGATTCTGTCTGCTGTATATAATTTCAAATAAAATTATCATTATTGCTATGAAAGCAAAGTTTGAATGTAGGCTTATCACAAATGCTATCATAAATAAATTTAATATTTTTTTATTGTATAGAAAAGCGTATATGGCCATAAACATAAAGAATGGTAAAAAAGCCATATTATGGAATGAAAATTCATATATGCTCGCTGTAAATGGAGATATTTCATACGATAAAACTATGATTAATGGAACAAATGAAAAAATTTTATTATCTTTTATTTTATCCCCAAAAATACTCTGTGCAATTTTATAAAGTGGTATTCCAGCAAGGGCAAGCAAAACATCCTGAAAAATCATTATCGATAAGGGGCTTGGATATAGGTAATATATTGGCAGCTGTACATATTCAAAAGGTGCAAAATGTTCTGATAAAAAATTCGCTCCAAGCATCGTTGTGTAAAAGGAATCACCATGAAGAGCATTCCATAAAATATTTGCATGAAGGCCGAGGTCATAAGCAGATGTTCCAACGGAATAGTATTGATATACTGAATAAAATGAAAATATAATTGAAAATAAAGATGCAATAATTATTGTTATTATGTATTTGATATCCAATTTTTTTAAGTTTTTTTCCATTACAGTTCCATAATGAAATTTTCAATATTAAATATTTTTATTTATAGAATGTAAGATCCTCAAAATTATTCATGTCATAATTATTTCTGTATTTTTCCAGAGTCTGAATTCTCTTTGCAGGGTGTGGATGATCACTGAATATTGATAATGGTGTTTTCATTGTTTTCCATTTTTCTACAAGAGATCTGTAGTCTCTTCCCAGATCATTTTCTATTCCATCTGAAAATAATAACATATTTGTGGCTGAATTCCTTTTATTTTTAACCGGCATTGTTTTTGAATATATTTTTCCAAGTGCATTTTGAAGATTCTCGGAGCCATTTGGAATCGTTTTTGCTGCATTAATATCCGCATAGGATTCTCTCATTCTGTTTATTCCCAGAATCATTATATTGAATAAAAAACTCAATGCAAATAATATTACTGCCATGATCAAGAAATTTCCAGAGTTTCTTCTACCCATGCCAGAAAAAATCATCGAATATGCCAAATAAAATATTATCGTTGGTATCAGGCCTATTGCCATCAACAATTCAACATCATGATGTCTTAAATGGCCGAGTTCATGTCCTGCAACCGCTTTTATTTCATCATCATTCAATGTGTCCAGCAAGGATTTTGTAAACGCAATTCTTTTTCCTGCTACTGGAGAAGAATAAGCAAATGCATTTGGCGTACCATTCATAGCAATATATACATCAGGTGGTTTCATTTTATTTCTAATTGCAACATCATTTACTATATCCCTCAAATAAGCATAATCAGAATTTGAAGTTACCTTTATCAATTTATAGGCTTTCCCAATTATATATGGTGAAAATAACCACTGGATTATGTCTATAAATAAGACAAATATCAGTAGGAAATAAATAACATTTATTCCAGAAATACCATAAAAGTAATACATTATACCGTAGATTAACAATGAGAAAGTCATAGCTATCGCAATACCGAATAACACTGTTAAAATTCTTAATTTCCAGGAATAGAGATCCATAGTCATTATAATCAAAATCAAAGATATAAAGGTTGAGAATTATTTCTGGAATTTATTATACAGAGGTTGTTTTGAATCTTCTACGATAAGCAAAAAAATAAAAGGAACGAAACCATTTAAAAGTAAATGATTGAACTAAGATATCCCATATCAATTTGTATAACAACTTATGAATCATCTGAAACTCTGATCAGGACAGTTAAAGATCTATCAAGTAACTATTCGAATATTGAATTCTGCATTGTTGATAATTTTTCAACTGATGGTACTTTTGAAGGGTTAAAATCTCTTAAAAATAATAACATTAAAATTATAAAGTTAAAGTCCACGAGAGGAGAGGGGAGGAATCGTGCTGTAGAAATGGCCAAAAATGATGTGATATTAATAATTGATGCGGATGTTTATATTAAAAATATTAATAAATATCTTGAAAAATATATTTCAGATGAATACCGAAAAGTTCTTCTTTTGAGGGGTGATAACAAGGGTGCATGGGCAATGTTTATAACGAAAAAATTATTTATGAATTTAGAAGGATTTCCCGACTTAAACACTGCTGAGGACTCATTTTTCTTTAAATTATGCAGTAAACTTAATTTATTAAGGGAATTAAAATTATATAATGGAGATGTACACAGTATCCCAATAAATGGTATGATATCTGGAAATGAAAGAAGATACTCACATAGTATTTTTAGCCTTTTGAAACGAAATATATTTAGAACAAGAGATTACATTATTGTTGGTCAAAGATACACAAATTTTATACAAAACAGAGTGAGAAATCATGAAAGCATATATGTGAATAGTGTGCTTTATATTATTGCCTATCCCTTGGCCAAGTTGAAAAAAATAGACTCTCTTGATAAACGTATGGAAATTGTTAAGGACAGAATTGAAAATTAATGTGGAATATACATACAATAGTTTTTATTATATATTTTATTATTAAGTCTAATGATTAAAATCGGGTTTGTTGTTCCATCAAGCATTGAATACATCGGTGGAATGGAAAAAACAATTAAAAGATATCTGTCATATGATTCTGATAAGGTTCAAAAAACACTCATTCAATTTGAAAATAAGGGCACTTATGAAAATACAATTGTTTTAAAATCCGTTTACTCAAAATTAAATATAGGAACTTCTGGATTTTTAAACTTTGCCGTTAGAATACTTGCACCTTTTATACTTAGTATTGATATTCTGATGAACATTAAAAAACTGAAGTTTATAAAAGAAAATATTGATATGATATACCTGGCAAATAATGATTTTTATTTCCTCTTCAAAAAACATAAAAATATAATATGGAGTGAACATGGAAATCTTTTTCATAATTACACTGGAGTTAATTATTTAAATAGAATCATTTACAAAATGGTGGAAAAGAATATTCTTTTTAAAAATATAAAAACTGTGCATTTACTTAATTGCTATAATAAAAAATTCATTCCGGACAGGATAAAAACATTCTGTGTGCCAAATGGAATCGATTCAGATAAATTCATTCCAAAAATGAATAAAAATTCTGTAGCTAAATGCTTGTTTGTCGGAAGACTCGAAAAATCAAAGGGAATACAAGCTATTATAAATGCATTCAATATGCTTGATAAGAGATATGACCTTTCAGTTGTTGGAAAAGGTCCATTATCCGAGCCTGTGAAAAAAAATACTGGTGATAGGTTGCATTATTATGGGTACATTGACGATTCTAAATTGATTGATTTATATGGCAGTTCTGACGTCTTTATTTTTCCATCAACACTTGAAAACTATGGAAATGTTATTCTGGAGGCATTATCTTCCGGCTTATATATACTTGCTTCCAGCACATTAAGGCCAAGATTTGATTTTGCAGAAAAAATGAATTATCTCGAGTATATATCTCCTGAGGAGAATGGTATTTTAAAATCACTTGAAAATATCAATAAAAAAATAGAATATTCCTCAAATTATGATAATAAGTTAAAAATGCATGAGTATATAAAACAGGAATATGATTGGAAATTAATTCTAAATGATTTATATTCACATCTATCTGGCAATTTAGAATAATGCAATTAAAGTTTAATAATTTGATTTAATATGTGGTAATAATGATTACAGTAATAATATCCGCCTATGATCGGAAGGCGTATTTAATGGATGCCATAAAATCTGCCATAAGTCAGACTCTTAATAAAAAAAATTATGAAATAATTGTTGTAAAAAATTTTTCTGATAAAAATATTGATGATTATATAAGTTTTAATGGAATTAAAAGCATACTTTCCGAAAAGCCAAGCTATTCAGAAAAAATAATCGAAGCATTGAAAATAGCAAGGGGTGATATCATCTCCTTCCTTGATGATGATGATATGTACTATGATAATAAGCTCGAGCATGTCATGTCCATTTTCGGGAAAAGTGATATTGTCTATTATCACAACAATAATACAATTGTGGATGACAATAATGTTGAACTTAATTTTTCATATAACAATCCCGATTTCAATATGTCATCAATTTCTGTAAAGAAAAAAATAATAAATACTGATATGCTTGAAAAAATAAAACACAGCCTAGATACGTTCATGTATCTCAGCGCAATTGAATCAAAGGGGGGAATTGTTATTGATGATATGAAATTGACCCATTACAGAATGCATGAGAGCATAACTCACAGTTTCTCCAGCGTTGAAGAATATATAAATTTTAATAAAAAATCCCTTGAACGTGTTAATACATCATATAATGCCATGTATGATCTATTCAAAAATAAAAAAATAAAAAAATTTCTGCTTCATAAAATCATATTCACTCATTTTATGAAAAGAATATTCGACAGGGATAAATTTCATTTAACCTATTATATAAAATTTTTAACAACCGGAACATATAATGAGCAAAGAATGTATGAATATAAAATTATGATAGCTTCTATATTCCTGAAAAATAAGGCCATAAACAAACTGTACAATAATGAAATGAAAAAGATAAACAACATTAAGTAATGCTGGCAAAATAATTTTCCACATTGTTTTTATATAAATCCCAGTCAAATAATTTTGATCTTTCAAGTGCCTTTTCAGAGTAATACTCTTTGTTTTGTGAAATGCATTTCAGGCCATGTAAAAAATCCTCCGTATCAAGATCTGCAAGAAAGGCCGCATCGCTACCAATTTCCTGAAAAGTATCAATATTGGATGCAAGAACGGGCAATCCGGTTTTAAAAGCTTCCGCCATTGGATAACCAAACCCCTCATCCGTTGATGGATATATAAGTGCATCACATGCGTTGTAAATATCATTCAATATCTTGTCATTAATATGATTGAATGATAAATTTTTTCCAATGTCATTACCCACCGTGATTAGTTTATAATCATTATTGAGATTTTCATAAAATTTTTTCAAAAATGTGAGATTTTTTCTGGGTCTGGTATTTGAAACGTTCAACAATAAAAATTTATCCTGTGGAAGATTTAATTTCTTTCTTAAATCCCTTCTATTTTCTCTTGGATAAAAATTCCTAATTCCCGGGTGTATAACTTTTACACGGTTGAACCCCATGTTGTAAAGCTCTTCCTTCACATGGTCTGACACAGTTAAAACATTTTCAAATTTTTTATATTTATTCAGATTGTTTTTTATTATTTTATTACCGCCTTTTAGTCCAAGAGTATCGTGCACTGTAACTGAATTTCCAACATTTGTAAATGGTTTTATTTCCTGTGAAGAATAATGAACAAAGTATTTCCCGGCAATATCCTTTATTCTTCTTTTATATAAAATGTCCTGAAACTTAATGTTTAATAGATAGTTTCCCTTTATCTTTGGAATACTGCTTTTAATTTTATATCCGGGATACCATGTATTGTGTTTATCATAAATTATTGAATATAGTCTGGCATGTAATATATTGCTTAAATCTGCTGAATATCTGCTAATTCCACTACCTCTCACTCCGGAATTTATTATAGCCATGTCACTTTTCATGTTATTAATAAGTAAACGATGGTTAATAAACCTAAAGATGTAAAATGTTAATGGGAGTAGATTTGAAACTTATATTTGCATGTATTAAACATAGTTAACTATTTACTAAAAATTTATATAAATTAAAACTTATATATCACTGATAAAAAATGAAATTAACTTTTTTCCTATTTACGGATCTTAGAACAGGAGCAGGAACAGAAAGAGTTGCTCTAGAACTTATTAAGAATAAACCAATGGATATAGATATACAAATAATAGAAACCGATCGCATGAACAAGGAAAGGATTTCGGAAGAAGAAATTAAAAGAATAACAAAAGGCTGCAGAATTATTAAAATTCCATTTCCAAAATGGCATAAAATAAGGATGAGAGGAATTTTTACAAATATTCTCAATGTTACCGTAAAGCCAACTCTCAGAGTTTACAACCATTTATCAAAAAAAATAATTGATGATATACATGATACCGATGCCGTGTATTTTTTCAATAATCTCTATTCAGTTTTCTATAAAGGTTTTAAGAATAAAATACCGTTGATTGGAACTGGCCATACTGGATTTCCAATAATTCCCAAAATAGAAGAGGAAATGGGTCTTTTGACCAATCCCATGAAAAAGATTTGGGCAAATATGTATTATAAAATATACAGTGAAAATCTTAATGGTATCCATTTATTTACCCACAGTAAAAAAATACTTGATTTATACCCATATAAGTACAAAATGGTTTTGGGAAACGGTGTTGATACCTCTGCGTATTATCCGGATATATTGATGCATAATGGCACTGTAAAATTTTTGTTCGTTGCCAGGCTTGAAAAGTCCAAGGGTCTTTTCATAATACAGGAAATTCTTAAAAGATTGAATTGTGATTTCAGTTATGAATTTCATATAGCTGGTGGGGGATCCATGGAATACTTAATGCGTGAAATGTCCAAAAATAACAAAAGAATAATTTATCATGGAATACTCAAAGACAGTGATCTTGAGAAATTATATCGCGAGTGTGATGTTTTTGTATATCCGACACTCTGGGATACGTTTGCTATTGTGGTTCTTCAGGCATTATCATCTGGATTATATGTTATTGACAGTGAAAAGCAGAGAGGTACCTATGATGATTTTCTTGATAAAAATCTCGAATATTTGCATCCTGATCCATTGACCTTTTACAATAGAATGGTTCAGATAATACAAAATAGAAAAACTATACTGTTTGATAAGAAAATGGTTTATAATCATATAAAAGAGAATTATGATTGGAAGGTAATATCAGATAAATTTTATACATACATGAGAGATTTTTACAATGATTCAAATATACAAAATAAATCATAGATATTCCTTGATAAGTTTCGAAAGTTTGAATCTATCCATTTATTGTGAATGAACAGAACATTAAATCTTAAAATAAAGAACAATAATAGTATTATATATTAATTTCATATAAGCGTGCATGCTTTATTTATACGCAACCATTTTCAATAACATTACAACCATTGAAAAATCAATTGAATCTCTGAATAAAATAAATACAGAGAAGAAATTTTTGATTGTTGACAATTATTCAAATGACGGTTCCTATGAACTATTATGTAAACTGAAATTGAAATATAATATTGTGTTAAAGAGAGCTAAGTGTACTCGTGGCAATGGTAAACAGTTAGCAATGGAAATAGCTTATAATGAATCAAATGAAAATGATATGTTCATGACCTTTGACCTTGACACAATTTACCTAGATAATTTTGTGAAGTCCATAGAAAAAGCGGTTAAAAATATGGAAAAAAACCATATTTACCTTAATCAGTTAAGTTATAAAATTTCAAATTTTAAAGTACCTTGGACTGATTTAAATTATGGAGAGGACTGGGAAAGATTGGCTCATTTTTTGAGTTTAGGCTACAGTATTACCATAAATAATCCTAAGATTATTATGTGGAGTAATCAATATGTTGATGGCCCAAGGGAGAAAAGATATGCAGAAGGCTTTTCCTATATAAAAAGAGAGTTTAAAAATAGAATTGATCTGTTCGTAGGATGGAATGTGAATAGTTTTAAAAATTTTAAAACCTATATTGAATATTCAAAAACAGGTAATAAATTAACTCCAATTCTATTTATAATATTTTTATATGTTAGATTATTCAAACAAACATATAATTATACTCCCATGTTAAACATTTTCTATGTTAAAAAATATTGTAAATTTGTGGAATACGAGGACTTTTTAGATGCATAAAAGCTAATTTATATTTAAAAAAGATATGGGCATTCTATGTTTTGATATTCCTTAATGAACTGTAAAAATTATCCGATATTTTTTCCCAATCATAATTCTGTTTTACATAAGTATATTCTTCATTTTTATCATGATTAATTAAATTTCTATTCTCAATAATGTTTTTTATTTCATCTATATAGTATTCCTTATGATTTGTAATGTATTTCAAATATTTACCCTCAAAATCATCGAAATTGCCTTTTAAATAATCGGAACATAATACATATAACCCGGATGACACTGCTTGAAGAATTACTGCTGGAAGCATATCTTGATGTGTTGGATAAATAAAAACATCACATTCCCTGTATAATTCAGATAATTTGTTATTGTCCGGATTTTTATAAAATTTAATATAATTTCTTTTAGTGATTTCACCTTCCAATGAGCCGGATCCAGCAATATGGAATTCTATATCATTATTTTCTTTAAAATAATCAATTACGGGTAATAAAATATCAAGACCTTTATTATATATTAATGAAGCAACAAAAAAGAATTTAATTTTATTATTTTTATGTTCTTTTGGATAAAATAAGGATGTCTCAACCCCTAAATTGCATAATAAATTTTTTTCAACATTGAGGCATTTTAAGTACCTTTCACTGGATTTAAAATAATGAAATGCATTTATATATTTTAGGAAATTATTATCGGCAAGTTGAACAATATATTTTTTTAACCCGTTAAATCCACAATATTCATTGGGTTTAAATGTATGATTTGTGCCTATAATTGTTATATTAAAATTTTTAAAAGTTTTTGCGAATTTATTTAAATACAAATATATAAAATTGGATTCTATAATTTCTTTAAAATTATTCGGTGAATTCATTTTTATTGTATTCATTATCTTACCATATTTATTATCATATAAATTATGGTAAATATCAAGTATGGAAATTAATATTCTATTTCTAAATTTATTTTTGGATTTATCTTTATAACTATAGTTTATTATGTTTGCATTTTCATTTATAATTTTTAATTCATCATCAGTAAGTCTTTTGACTGTGTAATTTTCAGGTTGAAATACATTTATAACAAAATCATCGGGTTTGTTTTTAATAAGATAATATGTAAAACGTTCAGTACCTCGCCCCTCGGAAATATTCAATAACATTATAAACGTTATCTTAAACATTAACCATTTAATCTTTAATGCGTTTATAATATTTATGATTCTTCCTAGTTTTTCCGTGGGCGGATTTAATATGAATTGGTTTTTTCATTAACCATAAATTTTCACAATAAATAGAAAAATGAAATTCAAACCCAATCAGTTGTATACATATTTTCCCAAAGCATCTTGCTCCATATCTGTGGTGCGATAATAAGTATCGGTTAATATTTTTAAATTCAATATCTGTACCCGGGTTTTAAAAGGTCGTACTTTGTGCATATATTATTATCATCCGACTTGCAAAACCACTATACCTATGATCAAGAATAAACTACAAAATTTCAATAAAATTACAATTTATTTCCTAATAAAATCTAAATCAATAAATTCCGCATTTCTTCTGACATAAAACAAATTTATATCATTATCGTAACTATAGATTTTCCTTCTTTTAATTTTCATGATCGTAAATATAAATAATGAATAAGGATAGAATCTTTTTCTCACCCTTACATCTTTTAGATATTGTTTTAAATTATTAACATTACGAATTCCAAGTGACCTCATTATATCTGTCACCTGATAAAATCTTCTTTTATAATAGGCAATACCCCCGGCATACCTCTTTTCACGATCATCATAATTTGTAGTTTCATTGCCAAACAGATATTTATCGTATTCAGGTTTTTCCAACAATAATTTGTAACCTTCTGATATTGAATGTGCCATTCTTTGAAAATCCTCCGCGCCATTAAGATCTTCCCAGGGAATGGCAAAATTAGTTTTCTTGTAACATAAAAAATTCAAAAATATTTCGTTTTTTTTCAATATTTTTATGTATTTCTCGATTAATTCTAAAAAGTCCATTAGATATATTGTATCAAGATCAAACATCATAAATAAATCATTATCAGTTGATTCATCGTACGCCATTTCCATAGCTATTTGCCTCCCTTTACCTCTGGTGGATTTTTCCCTTTTAATGGTAATATTAAATTTTTCTTTTAATTTGCATAGAATTTCATATGAACCATCGTTTGAATAGTTATCAACAATTAAAAATTTCTTTTCCATATTTATTTTATTCAAAGATTCAATTGATTTTTCAATTCTGTTGGAATTGTTATATACTGTTCCATATATATAGAGCATAATCAATGTATCACAACAACCTAATAAATTTTATTGTTTGAAAATTTTTGAATATTTTATACAAAAAATTTTAACAATTTATATATAAAATACTTTAGACTTTTATTTCCAGAGATTATATAGTCATAAAAATAATATAACCATAACTC
The DNA here is from genome assembly GCA_021846395.1 of Thermoplasmata archaeon. Classification (GTDB taxonomy): domain Archaea; phylum Thermoplasmatota; class Thermoplasmata; order Thermoplasmatales; family Thermoplasmataceae; genus Acidiplasma. The sequence goes on from JAJZXB010000001.1 coordinate 194,928, forward strand.
AAAAAAGATAATATATTCTCCAAAATTTCTGGGTTTTTTAATATCATAATTAAATAAAATAAACAATTTTAATTTATTTGCCATTATAATCCGATTTAAATATACATACGATTTTTTGCAATCAAATATTTTGATCATAAATTCCGAATTTTTTAAGTCATCATTTAACCACTTTTCATTGCCCGTAATTGAAGATGTATTTATATTATGATACCTATAATATGTTAAATATTCATCATCTTTTAAAATTCTACCGTTTGAACATAGGGATAAAGCATAAAAAAATGTATCTGGGCCAGCATATAAATCTTTTAAATAGTTTAGATATGGAATTATAATTTTTTTCCTTATGGAAATACATGACATATTAAAATCAGGGGGCACAAATCTTTTTTTATATTTTGTTTTTCCATTTGTATCAACGAAAATTGGTTTATTATGTATGTATATAATTTCATTATCTGCAAATTTATTTTCAAGGTATTTTAATTTATTTTCCAAAAATAAATCATCATCATCCATGAATAATATTATATCCCCCGCTGATTCTTCTATACCTCTATATAGATACGAACCCATATTTCCTTCCATTACTATATGATTTATTTTAAATTTATAATTTTTAAAGTTATATTCAAAATTTGATATCAAGATAACTTCAAAATTGTTTATCGTTTGATTTTGTAATGAATCAAGGGCCTCATCAAGAAACTCCTTTCTATTGTAAGCTGTAAGTATAACACTTATCATTTTATATGATATAACCTATTTTAATTTTAAGTTTTTGAATTTCAGGCATTCTCAATTTTTAGTCGGTGGTTACAGGAAATTCGTACATAAAATTGTTTACAAAACTTTACATTAATTGGAAAAAACTTTAAATAAAGTAAACAGAAAGTTGGCAACGCCGAATTTTATATAAAATCAGATACGGAAAATAATATATCAGCATAATAAATACATGTAATGTGAAAAAAGAGTATGATTATTTATTTATTTTGGGAGGTATACCATATTATGACAGAATAGGCGGCATAAATAAAGTAACATTCCTTTTATCAAAATTTTTAAATGATAAAAATTATAAAGTTGCGATTGTTTTCAGTACTAACTATATAAATCAGGTTGCCAAAATAAACAATATTGATTTTAAAACAAAGATAAATAAAATTGAATTAATAACAAACAATTCATTCTTATTCATATTTTTGAAACATTATTTTAAGAATAAATTCAATAATAATTTGGGTAAGATTGATGTTTACCCAAATATAAGATATTTAAAAAAAATAAATTCAAAAAGAATTATAACTCCGTGGTGGTGGGGAATAATATTATCTGAATATTACAATAAACAAAATAAATATTTTATAATATACCATAATTACGATGATCCAGTTGAAATTCAACGGTATAAAAATAAAAGTGAAGATTTTAAGAAACTTATAATAAAATCATATGGAATATCAAATAAAATCGCTGCAAGCAAACACATTTATGAAAGGTTTATCGATGAAAATATACCATTAATAAAGGAGGGAATTGACCTTGATATGTATATTACGAATACCAAACCAGAAAATAAAAAAAATTTTACAATTATGATGCCCTTGAGAGTGGAAGATTTAAAAGGTGCAAAATACGGAATAGAGGCTTTGAAACTAATCCATGATAAAATTGAAAATATTGAAATTGAAACTTTTGGGAATTATAAAGGAAATATACCGAATTTTATAAATCATAAGGGCTTTGTTCAAATTTCTGATTTAAAAGAAATGTATAAAAAATCAAAAATTTTTATTTTGCCATCAATAGAGGAAGGAATACCTGAGCCTTTAATAGAAGCCATGATAAATGGATGTGCTGCTATTTCAACTGCTTCGGGAGGGCCATCGGAGATAATTGAAAACAATGTTAATGGCATATTGGTACCTATAAAGGATCCTGATGCAATTGCCAGTGCCGTTATATATCTATACAATAATAAGGATAAATTACTGGAAATGGCAAAAAATGGTATCATAAGGGTAAGAGATTATGATATAAAAAATACATACAATGATTTTTTAAAGGCAATAAAACATTATGAATAAAAATCATCATTTAAAATCATTTTTGCAATATCATCATAAGATGTTATTTTTTTATTTTTAAAATTATAACCATTTGCAATTTTGTTTATAGCCTCATTTATTGAATTTATCGATACATTTAAATCATCTATTGGGACAATTTTAACATTATATCCTTTTAAATCCTCAGCACATCCAGCTTCACTTGTTATCACATATAACCTCATTGCAATGGCTTCAAGCCTTGATATTGCAAAACTTTCATATCTTGAAAATAAACAAAAAATAGACGCTTTTTTATATATTTCTATCAATTCTTTCCTATTTTTTAAACCGCAGAATAATATTTTATTATTTAAGTTATTTTTATTTATTATCTCCAATAATTCATTGTAATAATCATTGTCCTCAATGGGCCCTATGATTTTTAAATTATATTCTGGATTTTTTTTATATATCTCTATAAAGGAATTTATTAAAATATCTATTCCCTTTATTTTATTAATTCTTGAAACCGTTATTATTGTTTTTTCCCTCTTTATTTCAGGATAATTATTCATATATTCATTTGAAATACTGTTAGGCACAATTTCAAGTTTTTTTCCAAAAAAAGGTATAGCTTTAAAAATACTGTATCCACAAGAAGTTTCCACTATTATTTTATCATAAAGTATAGAAATCAGACCATAAAAAATGCTTATTAATATTTTGACATATTTTTTTGAATTTTTAAAGGATGTTCCATCGGAATCAAGTTTCAGTATTTTTCTTGTTTTTATCTTATGTATCTTTGAATATACTGAATATAAGAAAATAATAAAATGTGTAAGAATTGAATTATTGAATGACATAAAATAATCTGGTTTTTCCTTTTTTAAAATTTTGAAGACAGAAAATATTTCATCAAAAACAAGCAAATTTCGCACTTTATAATAAAATAATTTTGCTAAACTATCTACCTTATCCCAATTTCTGTAAAATTCTGTATCAAGATTATTGGTTTCATAAATTTTCATTTTTAACTTTTCCGAGTCCATTTTTCCAACAATTAAAACGACATCACAGTTATTATTTAAAAACGAGATCGGAATCAAACCAAGAGCCTTATTCTCATAATAATCTTTAAAATCAGAAAATGGTAAATACAGCAGGAATTTAGGCATTAGATGTTATTTAAATCTATTATTAATAATTTATTGGTTATTTTTCTAAAAATTCTATTATTTTATCTGAAATATAATCAATATCATCCTTATTTAATTTAACTCCACTGGGTAAATTCATACCTTTTTGTGATATTTCATCGGATACCGTATAATCATCCCTGGAATATTTTATATAAGGGGGCATTACATGCACAGGGTAAAAGAACCTTCTAGTTTCTATATCATATTTACTTAAATACTCAATTAAACTATCCCTTATTTTCCCATCATTTAATAGGATGCTATAAAGCCAGTAAGTTCCATTGTAATTATTCCCCTCAGGATGCGTTGCAACATAATCTTTTAAATTTTCATGGTAAATTCTTGCAATCTCCCTTTTCCTGTTGATGAAATAATCCAATCTTTCTATTTGTGCCAGGCCAAGGGCAGCCTGAAGGTTAGTTAGCCTGTAATTGTACCCAATGAATTCATGCCAGTATCTTTTCTTAGAAGTCATGCCATGGTCCCTTAAAATCTTCATTTTATTGTACAGTTCCTCATTATTTGTTGTGCAGAATCCCCCTTCTCCTGTTGTCATGGTTTTATTTCCATAAAATGAAAAACATCCCATATCCCCAAATGACCCAAGTTTCCTATTTTTATATTCCGTTCCCAGGGATTCCGCTGCATCCTCTATTAAATATAGATTGTATTTCCTTTTAATCTCCATGATCTTATCCATATTGGCTGAATTCCCATACAAATGGACAACTATAATTGCCTTTGTTTTTTCATTTATTAAGGATTCAATTTTATCTTCATCAATGCACCAGGAATCATTTTTAATATCACACAATACCGGAGTAGCATTGTTATATAATACTGCATTTACCGGGCTTATAAATGTAAGGTCTGGAACGATTACCTCATCCCCTTCCTTGATATTCAGGGCAGACAATGCCAGATGAAGTGCGGTTGTGCCGTTGGATGAGGTTAATCCATATCTTGTACCTATATAATTTTTGAATTTTTCCTCGAATTCATCTATGTATTTGCCTTTAGAGCTTACCCATGTACTTTTAACAGCATCACATACATAATTTATTTCCCTATCCGATATATCGGGTTCCGAAACATTGTATTTCATTTTTTCACCATATATGTTTTTAACAATGAATTTTCATTCGGGTAATTTGGCACATCCCATGCAAATTTTTTGCCCTTTAAATAACCATCCCATCTTTTTAGCTCTGCATCCATCATTATTTTCACTATATCCTTGAATTTAGTTTTAGGTTCCCAGTTTAATTCCCTTTTTGCTTTAGAGTAATCCCCCTTGAGAACAGGGACATCCAATGGCCTGATAAATCTCTTATCTATCTCCAAATACTTTTCATAATTAAGGCCTATGTAATTAAAAGCTTCTTCAAGAAATTCCTTAACACTGTGGGTTTCATTTGTTGCTATTACATAATCATCTGGCTTATCCTTCTGAAGCATTTTATACATTGCTTCCACATATTCTGGAGCATATCCCCAATCCCTCATTGCATTGATATTGCCAAGTTTAATTTTTTTCTCCAAATTATAATATATCTTTGCAGCATCATTCACTATTTTTCTTGTTACAAATTCGATTCCGCGAATTTGACTTTCGTGGTTGAACAGTATACCAGAAGAAACAAATAAATTATAGCCATTCCTGTAAATGTTGGATATCCAGTATCCATATAATTTAGAAGCCGCATATGGGCTCATAGGCTTGAATACTGAATTTTCATCCAGTGATGTGCTGTCATATGAAGAACCATACATCTCGCTTGTCCCCGCGTAATATACCTTTGTATTGTTATAAAATAATTTAACCGCTTCCAAAATCCTTGTAGTCGATAGACCTGTAACCTCGGCTGTTGCCAAAGGCGATTCAAAGGATGCTTCAACAAAACTCTGTGCCGCTAGGTGGTAAACCTCATCTGGTTGGGAGACCTTAAACACGTTCATTATAGAAGATAAATCAGTTAAATCACCGGATATTAAATTTATTTTATCATAAATATTTAAATCCTGCAATCTCCAGAAGTTTGGTGTGCTCAGTCTCCTGTATAGCCCATAAACATTGTAACCTTTATTAAGCAATAATTTTGCAAGGTAGGTACCATCCTGCCCTGTTATTCCTGTAATTAAAGCATTTTTCATACACGATTATTTAATGGTTATATTTTAATATTCATATCTTGAAACCCTGTATGGCAACAATGTCCAGAAATCTGTAAATTTATCAATATTCAATTAATCATACAATGTATTATGGTTGTTCTCCATATCCCATTAACACTTTTATGATTATGAAGTCATACGAATGTCGAGTATTTTGTAAATTTTTGACGCTCTAATTAATATTATTAATTATTATAATATTAACGTTAAATGATAGTTACATTAGTAATACATGTAGATTTAAGAAACGGAAGGGGTTCGGAAAAGGTATTATTGAATATACTGAAACATAAACCAGAGGATATACAATTAAAAATAATTGAAACGGATTACATTGAAAGCCAGAGAATAAGTGGTGAGGAAATAAATAATTATCTAAAGAATGTTGAATTGATCAAAATTCACAGAAATGTTATCGGCAAGAAGATGGATAGTGTATTTAAAATAATATTGAATAACATTATATTCAGAAGTTATTATAAAGATATAAAAAATATAAATCAAAATGATTTTAAAAATATTAAAAAAACAGATGTGGTTTATTTATTCAATAATTTTTATGCAATATTATTTAGAAATTCAAACATCCCAGTTATTGGATCAAACCATGCAATAGATCCTTCACTATTTTTTGACAAAAATATAATAAAGAGATTGTATTATTTATTATATTATAAAATCTATTTTAAGCCGATGAACGGATACCATGTTTTCCCTAAAAATGAGTATATAATTAAAAAACTTGAAAATAAATTCAAAATGAAATATAATTTTGTATTAACCAATGGAGTTGATACTAAAACATTTTATCCTGATTATAATATTAAAAATAAAAAATTAAAAGTGTTTTTCATAGCATCTTTAACTTATAAAAAAGGTCTTGATATTTTATTACCATTAATAGATAAATTTAGAGATAATGAAAATGTAGAATTTAATATTGCTGGTGATGGGCCATTAAAAAATGAAATAATAAAAAGAAAGAATATAATTTATCATGGCATTGTAAATGAAAATAAGTTATCTGAACTTTACAGAACCTCAGATTTATTTGTATACCCAAGTAAAGATGATTATTATGGCCTTGTTGTTTTAGAATCATTATCATCAGGATTATTTGTTTTATGTTCTGAAAACTTAAAGGGGAATTTTGATGATTTTAAAAATAAATATTTATTATATATTGAAAATAACGTTGATTCATATTATAATATAATAAATAATATAATAGAAAATAGGGATATAATAAAACATGATAAAATTTTAGAATATAACTATATAAAAGATAATTATGACTGGGAAATAATAAGTAAAAAGTTCTATGATTATTTAAAAAATTTTAAAAAATTATAGTAATCGATCGTGTAACCTAATTGCTGTAAATCTAATAGGTTCTTCCATATTCAGTAAAGGTGAACTACCTCACGTTAAAATCGTGAAGCTTCCTATATCAACCACAAAACTTGCCTTCACGCATGGAATACTGTTTAGGTATTCCATCATGTAGGTATAGGTTTTCATGTCCATAGGCGTAAATTTCCTACGTTCCGTAGGTACCATATATTCTAATATATTTATTGATGCATTTAGATCCCGATCAATAGAGATATTGCATGATCCACAGTTGAATATTCTTTCCTTCAAAGGCATCTTCTGCCTGTGGCCACATATTGAGCATACCTGTGATGTGGGTGTATATCCTGGAACAACCTTAGGAGTACGTGATTTTCTCTTTAAATCATCCATTATTCCTCCTATTGCTGATCCTTGAATCTTCCTTCCCCATAATCTCATCCATC
>JAJZXB010000002.1 GCA_021846395.1 Thermoplasmata archaeon
TTGTTATTTCATATATATTTTTTTTATAATGACGCATAAACTTATAAATAATGAAATAATTATTAAATTAGATGAGGAGAGTAGGAATTTATACTCATGACTTTAAATTTTACCATGACATTGTGAGGGATTTAAAAAAATGGAACATACCTTTCTTCAGCATTGTTGATTTATATTCTATTCCCAAGGATATTTCCGTAATATTGAGCTCCAGTAAAGATCAGTTCAACCTGCCAGAACAGATAAAGGCAGATAATTCCCTGGAAGCAATAAGAATGTCAATATCATTATTACTATATAAGGATAGATTTGTAAATATAATAATAGGCATAGATCCAGGACCGAGGCCGGGGATTGCAGTAATGGCAGATAATGTGTTAATTGAGGCCTATGAATGCCCTACAATTGAAAAAATAAAAAGTGAAATTCTGGATATTTCAAGAAGTTATATGTATGAATATATGACCATTAAAATTGGGAATGGGGATAGGCCAAACAGGGATTTGATTATAAATGAGATTAAAAACATAGCGCCATTGATGATTGTAAACGAAGAAAACACAAGTACTCCACATAAAATACATGATAATGCACTTTCCGCTGCAAGAATTTCACTTATAAACGATAAATACGATGTGAACCGAGTTCCCTTAAAATTCAGCAGGAAAAATATATATGAAAGGGAATTTACGACCCTGAGATCCATAATTTATTCATAAAAATTATTTTGTATTATTCTTTGGGCTTTTAGTTTTCTTTTGCCTTTTCCACTTTGGTGCTTTAATAGTATTTCTTTTTCCAGATACAAGAATCATGAATATTGCGAAAGCCACTGCAACAGCAGCTATGTAATATATCCAGTTATAGTTGGGCGGATGGCCATAATAGAAGTATGTTGATTTTGGTGGCGTTACTGCTGGATTGTTTGTGGTTATTGTTAAAAGATCTTTGCCCTTTGGAACAAGTGCCCCAGGAACTGTTATGGTGGCATTATATGAAGAATTTGCCTTTATTGTAGATATATGAGCGGCACCCATGGGATGCTGATTCCCATTGACAAAAAAGTTAACGGTAATATTATTCGCAGGTGCAGATGATGTTTTAACTGTGGCATTGAATTTAACAGGATTGCTTATATTGTATGTTTTTTCTGAGCTATATATTGTTGTTAATTTACTGTTGGATTCTTTCATTGCAGTTTCAGTTATAAATAAGTATAAATTCTCTGACTTCGAAGGGGCCCGGATATTTGTGGTGAAATTTCCATTATTTTTTGAGAAACTATGGTAGCTTAAAGGAGACAAACCTGTGTCATTTTTCGCTCCCATTAAAATATTAATGGTATAATTATCATACCCTGCCTTACTGTTATTTACTGATATTGGAAAAATTTCATTTGTATATTTATACGCTGATGGTGAACTAAAGCTGGGTGATGAAGCATGGACTGTTTCTGGGGCATTAAATGATGCCAGAACAATAAATGACAATGCCACCAGAATAAGTATGACCGTTATTGATAGTACTTTATTTTTAATCATTTTTTACCCTTCCCCGATCTTATTGATGAGCCTATTAATCCAATTAATACTGCACCGAGTATTATGCCTATACCGATGTAAATTGTCTCCATTGGGTTTAGTGTGTAATTATTAGTTATGCCATTTCCAGAAGATCCAACCGTTGAACTTATGCTGGACGTTTCCGGTGAAATTGTCTGGTTATATTTCGCCGTTGAATTGTACTGTGAATATACTTTCACTTTGTCCAGAGAGCTGCTCAATGTAGCCCCCTTGGCAGGCTGTAAGTAAACGTATACCGTTTTATTTGTTTTTACTGGTATCGTTACACTTGTAACATTTTTTCCATTGGAGTAATAAGCTTTTACCTTATCACTTTTAAATAATGTGGCTGAATTCAATATGCTGAGATTGACCGTGATTGGTGCATTGCCTGTGTTGTTCAAATATATGGGCAACATATATGCAGTCCCATTTGCTATGGCATACTCTTTGGAACTGGCATACATTGTGTAATTATATATCTTTTTCACCGTTGTAACACTTTTTGATATTGATAAACTCGAAGAAGTTCCATTGACTATTGTTCCAGTTTTATTTAGATATATGTATGCACCCTTTGAATAAATATCTGTGTAGTAGACTCCAGCAGGTACATTTTTAAATGTGACCTTCCCTGCGGTCATGTTTCCGAAATATGGAGTTCCATTTTTTGATAACAATGCAACCCTTCCACTATATGGTATGGTTACTGTTCCATTTTTAAATGTTAGTGTAACATTGTGGCTTCCCGTTGGAGTGTTGACTGCAGGAGTTAAATTAATTGTGTGTGTTTGGTTGAATGCTGTGAAATTATAATATGCTGAGGCTGTTGCAGTTTGGCCGTTTTTTGTCTGTGTAACTTTGATCGTATAATTACCCGGCATCAAACCTGCGGTAATTGACCCTAAGGAATTTGTTGTATAACTGTACAATTTCCCCGTAGCTTTGTCTGTAATGGTAACTGTATAATTTGATAAGCCATACCCGAAAACATTGGTCATTACTGTTAAATTATCCATCTTCACAGTAATATTGTTTGTAACATTTTGGCCAAGTGGTGCAGAGAATGTGGATATATTTGTAAAATTTTTATCTGTATATGATATTCCATTCATATTGAATGCTGCATTCATTATGCTAACTTTGTATGTGTAATTTCTCATATCTGGTATATTGTAATGCCCTGAAATTATGTTTACAGTGTATGTTTTGTCATATGTGCTGTTATAGAAAATAAGATGTCCAGAGTTTATGCTGTATTTTCCAGTAACATTATTGAGTGCAACCGTTCCCTTTATATCATTTTTTGATATGTTGTAATTTCCAAGTGGTATTTTATATGGTGATGCCCTATTAGCTTGATTCTTTGTCACGGTTATATTTTTTTCCGATATTATATTGGAGCCTTCCATCGTGGCACTGTTAATTTTGCCTGTGCTGTATACGATTTTATCATTTCCTGGCAATCCTGTAAGGTTGTAATACCCTGTACTGTTTGTTGTAACCACCTGATGTGGTATTCCATACTGGTCAAGTATTGTAACGTGTATTCCTGATGCCGAGCCCCTATAACCGGTTATATGCCCAGAAATTGCAGCTCCTGGATAATAGTGTATTATCGGATTTTCTATATTTGCAACAACCTTCAGGGGAGGCAGCAATATTGATGTGCCCTTGTTTTCCTGTCTGTATTGATAAGCTTTCTGCAATGATACTGGCTTGAAATCATTTAATGATGTCGGGTGCTTTGATGGGCTCCATAATGATGTGTAATAAGCAAGCTCGAAATGGCTCATATTGAAAGCAGGTGCTGCGGAAGCTCCAGTGCCATAGTTAATCCCCGGAAGTCCATTTGTTTGGTTAAATATTGAGGGTGAATAGCCTATGAAAGATTTGTATATGGTTGAATTATAGAAAGCAGGCGTGTATGAAATATCGTAGGTTAAGATGTTTGCTCCCGAGGGTGTTTTATTTAATGGGTATTCTCGACCACTACTTGTAACAGCGAATATATTGTAATAATTGTATGGAACGACCTCTCCATTGGATGTGTATGTATTTGTATCGGTTAAATAGGCAGGTGCGTAGAATGTTCCAGTATTATTTCCCGCAAATGGAAATAGGGCATGAGGTGTCTGTATATAAGAGATAGATGATCCCGTAACGTTTTCAAGGGCAGAATACGCGTTTACTATTGTGTTTAATGAATACTTTGTTGACAGCTGACCCATTATGAGTGCATGATATGCATTCGATGGGTCAGTTACATTTACCTGATGTTTTCCATAAGCACTTTCCGCAAGCAAAACCTTATCAGAGGATGAAATTTTGCCGTTAATCTTTACGTTTTCATACGTCATAGTTATGTTATTTGCTTCTGATTTGCCAAAGTAGGCAGTTAAGGTATTCATTACTGATGTATTGAAATGCCCATTGCTGTATGCTCCTGGGGTTTCCAGCAGTCTTGAAATGAATAGGGATATCATGTCACTCTGATTCTGTGCAAGTAATACCTGACCTGCACTCACGTATCCCTGCTGAAAATCATCGGCAACTGCCGGGTGCTTGCCAAGTTGTGATTCCTGGAATCCATAATCCCACCATGATAGATACGCCGGCCTATCTGCTATTGGCAAGTTTGTATTCTGCTTGGATAACCATAAAAATGACTTGGCCAGATAGGATGTATTGTTGGTAACGAAAAGACCATAATTGCCAAGATATGATGTTGAATTTGGGCGTAAGAATGGTGGTATGGATGAGCTTATTTTTTTGTTATAATGCGAGGCAGTGTTAGCAGGAACAGCCGCAGATACAGCCCCCATTCCCGAGGGTATTATCAATATCAGCACAATTATTAATGCGAATAAAACCTGCAACGCTGTTACATTTGTTTTCAGAGAGCGCTTCATCATATTCTGACGAGATTTTTTTGGATTTTCTCCCTTTTTTAATAGTTCAGCAAAATACATTATCAAACCGCCACCAAGTATTGCATATGCTGGCGCTGCCGTAACATTGAACCTTGATGCTGTAAAACTCATAAAAATTGAGAATATTGCAAAAATAAGAATTGCGAGAATTGCCTCGCTTTTTGTCTTAAGCCATTTATATACAATATATGGGATGCCGGCAATACCCAGAATGAATACTCCGGGGCCAAAGCCTGCAATATAACTTCCAAGGGCGGGCGCTGCAGCTTCAGCTATTGTTGAATAAAGCCTGGACTTAACAAAGTAACCGTCTCCGGTTATAAGCTGCTTCAATATAATTGGGTTTGTTTTACTCAATATAAGCAATCCTGCTGCACTTACTAGAATCATTGATGGTATCGTAATTATCCATGGCTTCCTTCCAATTATATTCACAAGTAATCCAAAGCCGATAATCAGTAAGCCCATTGCCAGTGGAGGGAAAAACCATGGCATGAGCATGTGAGTTGAATAATAATAGTAGAATCCGAATGGGAATGAAAAACCTATGAATAATGTTGTTAAATAGGTTAAATAACCTGTTGGCCTTTTTGTTAAAATGTTAAAAATTAACTGTACTGCAACGTATATCAGTATTATGACTTCTATATACGGATAACCCTGCCATATAAGTATAAGTCCCCCCAGTGATACAGCCGCCAACAATGCATATACTGTTGCAAGATTATTTTCACGGTAATAATTACCTATCGATTTGAAATATGATTTGAAATCTGTCAGTTTATTTATTATTTGGCCTTTATTTGCAGTTTTTATTGCCATCTCAAAGAAATAAATTGCAAGAAAAGCAAATATTAATTCAGGTGTATGTGCCCTGCCATCTGTTAATATACCGGATGTGAGATTGCTTGGCATTATTGTATATAAAAGGGCAGACATTATTCCTGCTTTTTTGCCAAATATCTCTTTTGTTATGAGATACACGGGAGCAATCAATAATGCCCCATATATGGCGTCAGACTCCTCAAATACAAAATACGCTGCCTTGTTCAATCCAACAAATGGCGATATAACATATGCACCAAAAACAACGCTCCATTGATAAAATGGGGGTCTGTAATTATAGGAACCCACCGGATAATTTATGATATGAGTATATATAAGCTGAGTGTGGTAGTGTAATATATACGTAACTATATGGTAGTTAAAATAGGGATCGCTTCCCCCAGATGTGTTCAAAAACGGATATGCGAATGCTACAGACCACGTAAAGTAATTGGCCAGAAATAGATAAATTGCTATCAGTATGGCCACTATTGGAAATTCGGTATGTCTGAGTATTTTCTCTTTAATGTTTGTTTTAGTATTCATAATCAGTTCTCTTAAATCAAATCTTAATATAAAAATTTACTTTTATTTGTTTTGTATTATATTTAACCATATGCATTGTTTAAAAAACTGTATTTTATGTTTAAATATTTTATTCATTACAAATAATTTAAAGCATGAAAGCCACTGAGCTTGCGATGTGGATGAAGCACAAATATTCATATTATTGAATTGCATATTTTCGATATATGAAGATATCACAGCCGATAAAGCCTACAGGTCATTTTAAAGATAGGTATTCATATATTGATGCAATAAAAATGGAAACAGTAAATAAACATATTGGGGAACAGAACCATGTCTGAGAAATCAGATAAAATTAGCAAATCTATACGTGAGACAAGGGAAAGGAGGAAATCACAGACATGCAGATTTTATCCATATATCAACATTTACTGGAATAAAAGATATAACACATTCTGATAATGGCATTGGCATTGATTTCGGTATTAAAAGTTCATTAACACTATCAAATGGAATAATCATTAATGAAGATATACCACTAACAGGGAAGGCTATAAAACTTCATAAAGAACTATCACGTAGAAAACAGCATGGGAAGAACTGGTATAAAACACTGAATAAGTTGAATAAAGAATATAAGTATATAACACAGAAGAAGAAGGATGAAATAAATAAGATAGTTAATATTATAACAAATAGTTTTGAGACAATTGCATTCCAGAATGATCCCATAAAAGGGTGGATGAGATTGTGGGGAAGAAAGATTCGGGGATCAGCAATAGGAGGAATAATGGATGATTTAAAGAGAAAATCACGTACTCCTAAGGTTGTTCCAAGATATACACCCACATCACAGGTATGCTCAATATGTGGCCATAGGCAGAAGATGCCTCTGAAGGAAAGAACATTCAACTGTGGATCATGCAACCTTTATATTGATCGGGATCTAAATGCATCAATAGATATATTAGAATATATGGTACCTGTGGAACACATGGAATATACCCCTATGGGCATTAAAGCCTATACATCCATGGTGAGATACCTGAACAGTATTCCATGTGTGAAGGCAAGCTTTGTGGTTGATATAGGAAGCTTCACTGCTTTAGCGTGAGGTAGTTCAAATAGAACCAAACAAATGAATGCGTCAGTATCCCTGTTCAAATTTAATTTTTGAATAAAACTTGCTTTTTACAATTTTGACATATGACAGCAGAATAATGGAACTTGCTACATATAAAATCAAGATATAATTTATCATAACAAAATAGCCGGAATTAGATGTAAAACTTAAAATGAATGCCACACTCAAAAAAATGGATGATAATGCCGGAACTATGAATTTTTTTCCCATGTGGTATCTTATCAGAGAAATATTTGCAAAGATGTGTATTATAATATACAGAAAACTTATGACTCCTGCTATAATTACAAAGGCCGTAAATGCACCGATAAGATATGTGCTGAAAATGGATGTTGCCACTGATAGAATGAATAATAATGCCATCAATTTTTTGATGTTCAATTTACGCCCAAAATTGAAGTCGCTGTGAAATCTTGATATCATGTGTACAAATGCGTTTAGATATGAGACACTTAGGTTGAATCCACTCATAATGCCGAAAAAAGAGAATACTATCATAAATGGATAGCCAAATTTATCTTTCAATATGCTTAGTATATAGAGTGGATTTCCCTCATAACTTAACAACCCTTTGGGGCCTATAAAAAATATAAGAGAAAATGCAGAGATGCTCATGATTATGCCGGATATTGTAAATGAAATCAAAAGCGATCTGGGAGTGTTTCTTGCCGACATATCAGTCCTTTCTGACAGAAAAATACTGGAACCGCCTCCTGAAAACGCAAGTATTCCAAATATAATGCCAAAGAAAAATGGATTGAATTTGAATTTGATCATTGATACTGTAAAATCTGGACTTTTGTATATAAAAAATACCGTACTCAGAAACAGTATGAAAATAATTTCCAGAAATCCTGCAATCAATGTATACTTAATTGAAATTTTCAGACCTCCTGCCACAGTCAAATATACAAGCCCAATAAATACGATGATTATTAAGTACTGTACAATGGCATTGTTGAAGCCTGACATGTTCAGTATTGATGATAGAAAGGCAGAAATAAAATCAGCTATGTTTGGCACAGTAAGGAGAGAATATCCAACAAAAAGAAGGAATATAAAAATGCCAGCATCCTTCCCAAGGAGATTGCCAACATAGGAATAATAACCGCCGTTTGTGATTAATATCTTTGAAAGGCTATATATGGAATAGAGGGTAAAATATGATAGAATGAATGAGAATATTACCACAATGGGCAACATGGTACCTGAATATATAGCAATTACGGAAAATAATGCTATAAAATCAAGCATGGGACCTATCGACGTAAATGACTGCATTACAGCATGTTTTAGTGATATTTTATTCATGATCAAAACAGGTATTTCAATATACTATAAGATTTTTTCTTACATAAAAAAACTCATTAAACACCTTTCTATGATGATTTTGATATTGTATTCCATGTGTTGCCAGGTATTCTTATACCTGTATTCATCATATATGTGGACAATGATTTTTCTCCAGTTTCGCTATTATGCAAATTTAGGGTTTTAAAAAGAAAGTTTGTGGAAATTATGTTAAATGCATTATTTTTACTCAAAAAGACTATCCAGGCGTATTTCAAGAAACGATATGGGGTTTGTTATTCCGTACTGCTCAAGTATTATGGGATTTACCTCTCCGATTATGCCGATGTTGCTTTCCATTAATAGAATGTTGCCTCCCCTGCCTTCAATAATCTCTGGGTGCTCATTTGCTTTTATCTTTAGAGATTTATTTAATATTCTTTTGTTGAGATAATTCAAAACCTGAAAAATATCGGAATAGGATGCCCGGGAATTTGTGAATAAGGCGCATAATTTGGTTATCTGTTTTCCACCAACAATGACCTCACCAATTTCAAATATTTTTATTGGCAATTTTCTTCTTTTATTAATTCTGATGAGATCCAGCATTCCAGGGAGCAGGCTGTCCCTTATAACGGAATAATCAAGGCTCTTGGGGTTCTGAATGGAAACACTGCCAGAATAGTTCAGGTTATCATAAAATGATTTTGAGTTTACGACAAAGGTTTTAACCTCCTGATAATTTATAGATATCATTATATCCCTTGCAGTTTTGATCTGATCGTTTTTATAATATGGATTTCCGGTTCTGTAAATATCTATCTGCTTTTCGTCAATATTTTTGTAACCGTAGGATTTTGCTATATCCTCCACAATATCGACAGGCCCCATAACATCTATTCTATTCCCGGGCACATTTACTTTATAGCCATTATGTGAAATTTCACAGCGGTAGCCCATTTTTCTTAACAGAGTTACCGGATCATCGATTTTTATGCCCATCAAATTTTTTATTGCACTGTTATTTATATCAAATTCCCTGAAATCATAACCAAGTAATGATGACATATTCCCTGATTTCATTCCAGAATCACAGATAGAGATTTTATATCCCATGTAGGACATCTCATAGGCAAATAGATAAAAAGCATTTCTGGCTGCGTTGTAATCCGTTCCGGTTATATCAAAAAAAAAGTGTTCTGTTTCTTCCGTAACCTTTGATTTTATGCCGTTTATTACCGGTGGCATAGATAGCACATCATTTTCTGAATCCAGTATTACTGGAACTTTATTTTTTGATGCTATAAGTGATTTGAATTCAATGCCTTTTTCGTGTGTATGCATTATATCTTCTGCTGTTCCTGTGAAATTATCATACGTCGTGAATTTTAATTTTGTTCTTTCTTCCATTTTATATATAAATGGAGGTTTAATTTTTTTCAAATCATGAATGCCTATTGATACTTTCTTTCTTGATTTGCCAATGCTATCATGAAGCCTTTCCTGATACTCTATGATATGGTTAAAAAGATGTCCTATTTTTTTACCTCTTGCCTCGAAAGCCAGCAAATAGGGCCTTTCATTAAGAACTTCAACATCTGGAATTATGCTGATTTCTGATCTATCAATTATTCCCTTCAATTTAAAATTATTGTCATAGTATGTTTTTATAGCTTCCTTTAACGAATAGAAGGAAAATAAATCTGGCCTGTCAGGGTTTAATTCTATTCTTATGGATGATTCATCTTCCTCAATTGAATAACCTATAACTTCTGAAAAATCAAAAAATTTTCTGCAGTAATGTTCACCAATATCATCCTTTAAAAGTTCTTTATCCTCCTTAATGACTACCATTAAAATGCCTATGCCTATTATTTATTTAATTTTTGGTTTTAGCCTTTGCATATTCTCTCAAAATAATTCTTATCAAATCCTCTATTGAAACTGCATTACCATTTTTAACTTCTGTTTCCAGTTGCTCATATATTTTGCCTGGCAATTTTAAATCCACATCTGTTATTTTGTTATCTTCATTTTTCTTGATAAAATCGTTTATGGCCTCCCTTATTGCATCGGAAATGCTTGAATAGTTTTGTTTATCTACGATTTCCTGCAATTTTTCTATTAAATCCTCTGATACTCTTATGGTAATTCTATATGGAACTGACATCGATAAGATTAAATTAACTCTTAATATAAAGTTTTCTTAATTAACGAATCAGTTTAATATTAGGGGGAAAATTATGTATTATTTGATAAAATATGGCTATGATGGAAAATCATTTTGTGGTTTTCAGAGAAATAATGGTGATAGCAGTGTGGAAAATGTCATATTGAAAGTTCTTAAAAAATACAGCATTTCAGAGGATATGGAAAGTGCTGCCAGAACAGATAAAAATGTATCTGCGGCTGGGAATGTGCTTTTAATTAATACAGAAGAAAGCATTGAGAAAATTATGAAAATTTTAAATTCTCAAATAAAAAATATGTTTTTTTACGCATATTTCAAATCAATAGAGTATATAAATCCAAGGCACAACGAATTGAAAAAATACTCATACATTATTTCCAAAAAATACGATATAAATGCAATTATGGGGACATTAAAAAAATTCATTGGAACTCATGATTTTATTAATTTCTGCAGGAAAGATAACAGGAATACCATAAGAACAATAGAAAACATAAATTATGATGAATTGCAGGATTTTTTTCTGATAAATTTTTATGGCAGGAGTTTCATCTGGCATCAAATAAGAAATATAATGGGTTTTGCACTCAGATATTACAATACAGATATGGATCCGTTTTTAATGGAATCTCATTTCAGTTATATTTCTAAGCCGGAGCAATTAATCCTGATGGATATTGAATACAAAAATATAGAATTCAATCGTTTCAGGTCTATTTATTCAAAAAAGCGCATTGAAGACCACCTATTAAATATCAACACTGAAAAAATTATATACGATGTTTTTTACTATTTAAACAAATAGTTTTTAATTTATTGCAAAATGCCCAACATAGCGGATTATCATTCTTTATATTTTAAATATAACTTGATAAAAAAATAATGTTAAATATAAAATTGTGCTTAAGTGATGATGGAAACAAAAAAATTATTCCTAGATGATTCATATTTAAAAAAATGTGATAGTAAAGCTGTTATGGTTGAATTTACAGATTTAACCGTCGATCAAACAATATTTTACCCCACCTCCTTCGGTCAGCAGAATGACAGGGGAACGGTGACAATAGATGGAAAAGAATTCCAGATCATTGATGTCTGGGAGGATGGGCAATTTGTCCATTTGATATCACTTGATACCTATCCACAGGATATAAGTGGAAAAAGTGTTCATCAGGAGCTTGACTGGAATATCAGGTATGGCCACATGAAGTTGCGATCGGCACTTTTTATTCTTGGGGGGCTTGCATATAAATTTTACAATGCAAAATCCAGAATAAGTCAAACATATGACGACAAAGCATGGATTGACATTTATATAGATAACCTTTCCAGTGAAATTGTAAATAAAATACTGGAGGAAGCTAATAAAATCGTTTCAAATAATCTGCCAATAGAGGTTAAATATGCTGATAAAAATGAATTCTCAATAGAGAAACAGATGTTTGGCTTTTCAACGGGAAAAATTCCAGATGAAGAGCCATTGAGAACTGTCAATATTTCTGGACTGCCACTGCAGGCTGATTATGGCAATCATGTAAAACAGACGGGAGAAATAGGTGAAATTGAAGCAAAAACCTCAATGGTAAAGGGCAAAATAGACAAAAGGCTAACAATAACCCTAAAATAAATATATTTAATCGATTTATGGATAATCTGAAATGGATGAAATTGAAATAATGAACAAAGTAAACAGAGCCTTTTCGTGGCTGGGTATCATTATATCCATTACCATATTTATTTATCTTTTACCATCCACTCTCTCAAATATTACCGGGATATCCCATTTATCTTCTTCATACATTTATTTATTTTTTCATCTAAATGCCGCAGTGGTATACCTGTTGATTTTTTTAACAATATCCCTTATATTCCTATCTGTTGCTTCAATTATATACAAATCAAAAATTTCTGCAAGCTTTGATCAGGATAACAATAAATTATTTTTTTCCTTTTTCTCTGTGTACATCTCCGTACTTATTGTTTCTTCTGTAATAATGGAAATAATATACCCACAAATTACCCCTCATAGAATATTTCTGTACAATTATGGAACTCAAAACTTTATCTTTTCAGTAAGTTCTGTAATGCAGATGATCGTTGTTGAATTTATTCCAATTACCATTTTACTTTTGATATATTTTGCAATTTCAAAAAATTTAAAATTGAGCTCACTTCTTAACCCTTACCGGTATATAAAAAATATAGTGTTTGTATTTATAATCATTACCGCAGGAGTGTCTGTTTTTATAGTGGGTGAAAATATATACAGTTCGATATTACTCTATATATATACCGTGATGCTCACCTTCATTTATCTAAGATTTGGATTTTTAAGGGCGTTGTTGGTGAACTTTTCTTCAACAGGTATTGATATGGCTCTTTCTTTATTCTCTGGAAATGTTTTTATCAGTACTTCCCTTTCAGTATTTCTGTTCATATGGTCTTTTATTGGCATATATACAATAACAATAATATTCGTTAAAACAAGGTCTAATACTATCAGGAAAAATAAAGAAGAGCAGGATACTGAAAAAAGCAACACTGAGGAAATAACTAGGGAAAAAAATAACGAAATAATAGACAGAATAACCAAAACAAACCCAAATAAACTCTGGATAAGAAGTTCATGTCCCAACTGTGGAAGCGTTGAATTTAAGCTTGATAATGATATGTCACTACAGTGCCTTAAATGTGGTGCAGTAATAGAAAAGGATGCGGTTGGACCATACAACATTGTAATTAATAACTATCCAAATGCAAGAAGATAATTTTTAACCATAAATGTTTATATATTCATTTGAATTAATGAATGGATTATTATGGTAACTAAACCAGCAAGAATGTATTCAAAGATTTCCGGTCCAGCTTACACCAGAAAGGAATTTATGGGAGGAGTGCCCTACCCTAAAATTACCACATTTGTACAGGGAAACCAGAAAAAAGATTTTGAAATTGAAATGCAACTAGTAGCAGAGGAGGCATGCCAGGTAAGGCATACGGCCCTGGAAGCTGCAAGAATTTCGGTTAACAGGAAATTGCTTGAAGGTGCCGGTGCAGCAGGATATTTCCTTCACATAAGACCCTATCCCCATCAGGTAATCAGAGAGCATAAAATGGCAACAGGTGCTGGTGCAGATAGGATATCAAGCGGCATGAGAATGGCATTTGGCAGACCTGTTGGAACTGCAGCCAGAGTCCATCCAGGTGAGATAATAATGGAAGCAAAAATAGATAGAAACGGTGCTAAAATGCTCAAAGATGCACTGAAGAAAGCATCATTTAAATTGCCCACACCATGCAGGGTTGTTATAACAAAGGGAAAGCAAATAACAGAAAGCATGGGTATATAAGTTCAAAAAATTTTTATTTATTTTTCGCGTGATTTTAAAATATTTTCTCTGCTGGCGATAAAATCTTGTATAAATTTAGCAGCAAGCATTGATGTGTTGCCATTATCATACAATGGTGTTATTTCCACTATATCAAAGCCGATAATTTTATCAGCAAATGCGTTTATTGTTTCCCTTACGTCATTCGCGGATAAACCGTATGGTTCAGGGGTTCCAACACCTGGGGCGTACGCAGGGTCTATGCCGTCCATATCTATGGAAAAATATATATTTTTATCAAACCTGGATTTAATTTCATTTATTATATTCTTTATTCCCTTTGATCGAACTTCATTTGCTGATACAAATCTCACTTTTTTATACCCCTCATATTCTATCTCCTCCTTTGATGTTGATCTTGTTCCAATTGATATTATTCTATCCGGACCAAGCATTTCTAGCGCTCTTCTTGTAACGCATGCATGGTTGAATTTATTTTCAAAATAAGAATCACGGAAATCAGAATGCGCATCAATGATAATCATATCAATATCCTTCAGATTTCTTATGGCTCCAACGGTTATAGAATGCTCTCCTCCTAGCATTACTGGTATCTTTTTATCATTGAAAATTAGCCGTGTAACATCCTCCACTTCGCTGAGTGTGTAATTTACATCTTCATATGCAGGCAAATCCCCCTGATCAATAATGTGGCAGTCCCCAAAATCTATTCCATAATTAACCTCATATGATTCGAGGTTATCGTAAGCAACCCTTATGGAATTCGGTGCAAGCCTTGATCCCTTCCTATAGCTGGAGGTGTTGTCAAAGGGAACACCAAAAATTACATAGTCTGCAGTGGCATAATCGCTGGTGGCATCAGCTATTTTTAAATGGTTGAAATGCTCGTTTAGTTCTGCAGCATTATCTTTCTTTTTCCCATTGCTTCCCAATATGGCACCTCCATTCCTGCTTTAACCCTGTCAATATTATCCGGTTCCAGAGGTATTATAAAGGTTTCAAATGTTTCGGAATCCATCAATTGTGCCTCATTATTTGAAATTGATAGGACCTGTGCATTTTTTTTAACTATAATTGGAACCTTTACTTTGTGCTTTACAGGATAAACAACACTGTGTTTTTGACCGTCAAAAACCCCTATTGCAACAATTCGCCCCTTTGCTTCACCATGCTTGCCGGGTTTTGACATTGTAATATCTACTATCTTGCATGGGGAATCATCAATTAACATGTATCTGCCTACCTTTAATTCACGTACTTCAGCTTCAGTCCAACTCATAACTAATCTCTTGGTTAATAATTAAAGGCTTTATATATTTTTATATTTTTTTAAATCAAAATTTAGTTTTTATATAAAAAACGGTAAATATGTGGTTCAAAACAGGAGAGATTCTACTCCCTGAAATGTGCATCTCATTCACGGTAATTAAAGATAATTTAGATCCATAAGATTATCTTCATTAAGATTTTTTATAATGCCTCTGGACTTTACAATTTCACCGTTGATTATTACATATTCGACATTTTCGGGATTTGCCGAAAATATAACATTGTTTATGGCATTTTGGGTGTTAGTTGGAATCATATTTACATTGTGTGAATTTATTATAATTATATCTGCGAGATAGCCTGGCTTTATAATCCCTATATTTTTATTTAAAGCAATTCCGGCATTCCTGGTTGCCATATCAAGTATTTCCTGTGATTTGACTACGGCCGGAGACCATCTATCATTATTTATGCTCAATGATGAAAACTTCATTTCCTCCAGCATGTTTAGGGAATTATTGCTTCCAGAGCTGTCAGTTCCAAGAGATACATTAACATCATTCTTTAGCATTTCAGGTACTGGGGCCGTACCGCCAGAAGCCAGTTTGGCATTGCTTGTAGCATTCCATGAAACTCTCGTTCCTGATTTTGATAGCAATTTAATTTCGTTCAATGTCACCCATACACAGTGTGCTGCTATAACATTTTTATTAAGAAAGCCAATTTTATATAAATGCTCTACCGGCCTTTCCTTTTTTTCCCTGACAAAATCATATACCTCCTTCCTTGTTTCTGATAAATGTGTATGTATTTTGACACCGTATTTTTCTGATACTTCCCTTACCCTTAAATAATTTTCATCAGAAGAGACGTATATGCCCTGAACACCAATCAGTGGTTCAACAGTGTCGGGGTGCGTGGCCCTTATGAAATTTTCTGCATTGTTAACTGGATTGCCTTTTTGTGTCGTAAACTCCTCATCCAGTGTTGCCCATGATAAAAATGCCCTTATGCCTGTTTTTTTAACAGCCTTTTCTATAATATTTTCTGAGTAATATAAATCCAAAAATGATGTTGTGCCGCTGTTTATCATTTCATTTATTCCCAGAAGAGATGAATTGTATATCCCTTCATCAGTTCGTTTTGAATCGAGTTCTGATGTTTTTATTAAAAATTCATTTAAAACCATATTGTCCAGAATGCCTTTAAAACCACTCATTGCTATATGCGTATGCGTGTTTATAAAACCTGGCATTACAATTTTATTTTCAGCATTAATTTCAATTGCATTTCCATGCTCCGGCATATCCTTTCCAACATATTTAATTACATTTCCCTCAATTAATATATTTCCCCTAAATATTTTTCTATCATCATCTTCCGTTATTATTAATCCATCCTTGATCAAAACGTCCATAAAGGAAGATGCGGAGATATCTTATAATTTTTAGCTTCTTACCTTCACTGCTATGCCTTCATTCAGATCATTCATTGCCAGATACGGCATCATTGCTATGCCCACGCCTCTTATTTCTCCATTGTGAACAAGTACCACCTCATCATGCTGCCTTATATCATTCGTGGCATTCTGAATTCCCATTGCATACACGTTTGATGTTGGTAGGAAATCATCTATTTTAACGATGTATTTATTTTCTTCAATAAAGAATTTTGCCGATTCCTTTGTTATTGTAAATTTGCCAAGTTTATCATTATACACAAATAATATTTTCCCATTCAATACCAGCATATCTTGATGAAAATTGTTTACAACCTTTACATTGCCAGAAACATATTTAAGGATCCATTGGCCAAACTGAAATGATAGAATTGATTTATAATCATTTATTTTTGATCCCCTGTTCATGTTTTTATCTATTATTTTTCCCAGCTGTTCATAAAGTGCATCAAGATTTTTGGGCTCCGTCACCCTTCCCTCAATTATTATGGAATTATCAGGTATGGCCTCCCTTATAAAATCAAGGTCTTCCGGGAAATATCCAATTACCTTCTTATATTCATTTTTACTGAAATAATTACTGATCAGGCCTGCCATCATTTTTTTCTCATCTTCATACCATAGGCCGATAACTGGTATATCGTAATATCTTGCAGGATAGCTATTTTCAAGTTCTCTGGGAACAAGCCCCACGGGGGATGTAACTATCAACTCATGTAAATATTTTCTGTATGTAGATATTTTCTGTAAAATTTTTTGATGTGTTTTGGAGAGAGAGTATGGTTTTTTCGCTGAACATGGCAATAGCAATGCAATGTCTCTTCCCTGGGGTTTTTCATATCCGGAAATTGTATTTCTGTATCTTATCAAATCTGGCCTGTAAAGAGCCTCCATTGTAGTTGCCCTGATATATGGCGTTCTGGAAGGAAAATTGCCCTCAACTTCGTTAAAGTATCCCATGTCGGATAATCTCAACAACTCAACCCCGAGGCTTGAAATGGACATTTTCTCAACCACATCCCTCAGTGTTTGACCTCGTATTGACTCAAATAATTCAGATAGGAGATTACCTACGAAATTCATATTTTCCTCAAATGGATCATAATTAACCTTGTGTTTTCCGGAAATACCATATTTAATTTTATCCATGCTTTCCCTTCTTATATATAAATCATCAAAAATGTTTATTCCTAGATATATGAGAACTGGCATGATATAGGGATCTGATACTCCCTGAAGATAAAATAATTTTGTATAACCATATATTTTTCTCAGTTTAAAAATAAGTTCAATAAATTTTTTTGGCCTTTGCAGCATTTCGACTCCGTTTAGAATTAATACAATATTTTCCGATTCCAGATACTGTGAATGTTCCAGTAAGTCGGGGTAATATATTTTTTTGGGGAATTCATTCCCTAAAATATTAACGTTGCCATTTTCAATTTTATATTCATCTGAAAATGTATTCAATACAAATGGATACTGTTTTTCTTTATAATATCCGCACTGTGCATAACCAAATATGTAATGAAAGTCTGAAATTTTACTGGGCATGTATGGACATTAAAATTTATTATATATATCCTTGTGACATATTCTGCAACCTATAAAACGGTAATTATAGTCCTGGTTGGTGCAACTGGCTTCTTAGGAGAACAATGGTCTATGCATGGGCACTATAGCCCTTCTGAAGAATGCTTAACATAAAATATTATTAAAAAATTATTTTGTGGAAATTCTTACAACGTTGCTTCCACGAATTACAATTTTTCCGATCTTTCTCTGTGTTTCCCCATTTTCCTCTGCATCATTAAGGGTCATATTCATATATTCATCATAGCCCACTAATATGCCATCAAGGCTTCTATTATCTTTCAATAACAAAGTAACTTTCTTATTCAAACTTTCTTCCAACATCTTCATAGGTAGTATTGCCATATTTTTCACCTCAATTATATTCATCTTCGTCGTTATACTGATCATTGTGATCCATCATAACTTGAATCAAGCCACTAAGAACTTCCTTCAGACTGTCTAACTCCTTTCTCATATTTGTAACTTCCTTTGTAAGCTCCTGTATGTCTTTAACTTTCTCTTCTTCCCTCATTATTACCACCCAATATATTTATATTGCCATAATCACTGGCAATCTTTCTCGTCTCACTTCTCTGACAATTGTTGCAGTACAGCGTATCATCCCTTAATATAAGCTCCCTGCGACATACAAGACATCTGGTTTTCAGCACACCAAGGTTTGGAGAAAATATTGTCAAATAAAGGGGTTTTACTCCAGTAATTCTTCCCCTTATCATATCTCCCAGGGTGATTATGTGCGAATAGGCATTCTTGTTCTGAACCGGCAACCTTAATCGAGATTCAATATTCACGGGATAAATATTATTGTTCAGAGAGACTGCAGATATCTGAATTATTGCTTCCTTATTTATTACCTTGATTACCTTTCCATAAACAATACTGCCAACAGAAGGTTTGATTTTTTTGTTTTCTGCTATTATAGAAACAACAAGATTCTTGTCGTCCTTATACACCTTTCCCATGACAGTAGCATATATATTTCCACCATATTCTTCAGTATTCTTTCCCGGAAGATATTCTTCCTCTATTGCTATTATATCACCCGGAAATGCTATATTTTTATCTTCCATTAGTGCTCCCCCAGATTTTCATGTTTCTCTTCGCTCTTACATTATAGAAACTGTTTATTGCCAGATACTCATTATTAAACATATTCCATTCACTTTTATGATTTATGACATTGTAGTTAATTATTTATTATTAATCTTTTGCTTGATTACAATGTCAATGTAAAATAAGAAATATAGGTGGATTTACCCTTTATATATTGGCATTCACAGGTGAGTGGAGCATTGTCATGACAATAACTAAATTCTCCTGTAGTTCTATTATCGGGTTGCGTGAACACATAAGTCCAATTGCTTATTATCAAATTGTTTGCATGCCTAATATATCTTTACAAAATTCATTATCAACACAATAACATAGATAAGGGTCAGGTAAGGTGCTGTATAAACAAAAAGTTTGAATGATGATGCACGATCATTGTTTTTTATAAACATATAGGAAAAAACAATAATAGGAATGGATAAAATCAAAACTGTTATTAAATATAAATAATCAAAAATGCCAAGAAAATATGGAAATAGGGAGAATACTATAAGCAAAAGCGATGAAAACGATATGGCAAATGCAGTTGTTTTACTGGAATAAACTACAGGCAGCATGGGCACTCCCGCTTTTTCATAGTCATCCTTATATCTGTATACCAGGCTCCATACATGCAGGGGTATCCAGAACAAAACAAGAAGGAAAAGTATCCATGGAAGCCATGAAAATGTGGAGGTTAAAGTGTACCATCCAATCAAAACTGGAAATGCACCTGAGAAACCACCAAGAATAATGCTGTACGGAGATTTCTTTTTTAAAAGATAGCTGTATATGAAAACGTTGTCGAATATACCAAGAACCATAAAAATAGCAGCAATATACTTAGCAATAATAATCAGCAATATTACAGATAATGCTGCAAAAAAATAGCCAAATGCAAGTGCGTTTTTCTTTTTAATGAGGCCTTTTGGAAGTGGCCTGTTTTTTGTTCTTTCCATAATGGAATCCATATCATAATCAATATAATTCGTCAATCCTTCCGCACCTATCGACCCAAAGGTAACGGATAAAACCACAATAATTATTAGCATTGCATTGTAAATGTTGAATATTTTAGTTGCCAGTAAAGCACCAGCGAACCCTGTGAATACAAGAAGCCACCATACTTTTGGTTTTGAATATTCAAGGTAAATTTTAAATTTATTATACATAGACCAGAGTTTATGCTGGTAATATATTATATATTTTCTTAATTTTACTTTTGTGGTATCCTTCCTCATCTAAAATGCTTAAGCTTCCTGTTTCATAGACCGTAGCCTGCCTTCATCCATCCGATGCTTTATCCTAATCTTGAGGCGGAAAGGCGGGTTTTAGTGTTTCCACTAAAGATTATAACGGCATTTATAAAAAATAAGTGAAAATTTATATGCAACAAAATAATTTATGTGTATGTCAGAGTCAGATAACATTAATAGAATCATTGAAAAAACAAGAAATCAAAACCCCTTAAAGGATATACCTGAAATTCTGGTGCCTGTCTGGCAGATAAAAATAAGAGAAAGATTTGGTATTAATGTTGATAGAGAGATAGCTGAATACATAGTGCTGGCTGCTCATGAGAGCGGAACGTGGAAAAAGCAGAGAGCCATAAGAAAAATAGAAAAAATATTAATTTCACGCGGCAATGAGAAAACTTCTGCTTATTCCATGGCAAAAAATATAGTGGAGATGGCCGTTGGAAACCCACAGAGATAATATTACAAAGAAAAAACTTGAAATTTTTCTCCAGAGTCTATCAAAATATGAAAGTTATGATATATCTCTTGAGCAATATCCAACAGATTCCATAACTGCTTCAACCCTATTATGGAATGCATTTTTCGATGGTAATATTTTTGAAAAAAATGTAATGGATCTTGGTACAGGGAATGGAATACTTGCAATAGGTGCAAAATATCTTGGTGCTTCCGCGGTTACTGGAATAGATAAGGATCAAAAAATGATTGATCTTGCAAAAGAAAATGCAACAAAAAAAGGTTTAAATGTTAATTTTGTAAATGTAGATATACAAGATGTTGCTGGAAAATATGATACGGTAATTATGAATGCTCCCTTTGGTTCCGTTGTAAAACACTCAGATCTGCCATTTATTGACACTGCCTTTATGATAGGCAATAACATATATGGAATACACAATTACAAAAGTCTTGACTTTCTTAAGGAGTATTACAGTAAAAGAGGCGAGATTAAAAGAATAGACCTGGTGGAGATAAACATCCCTATGATTTATCCACATCATAAAAAGAAATATTATGGCATTAAATCAGCTGTTTTTAGTGTTGTTAATAAATAAAAATTCAGATAAAAATTATATATATAGATGTAATGATTAACGGAGTTGTGCAATTTAATAATTCATATTGTATAAACTCTCAACATGGCCGGGGTGGGGTAATGGACATCCTTGGGGACTGTGGATCCCTTGACCCGGGTTCGATTCCCGGTCCCGGCCCTCAAAAATTTTAACCGATATCTGCATTTTTATAAGCTCTGATGTGAAGTGGGAAATAAGTAAACAATTTTTGATCTTTTTGAAATTCTAAGAGCTTTTATATAATTTTGTTATCCACATCTATGAAGGATACAGTTATACGTGAGAATCTGTTGAAATATCCAGTTAAGGATGAGTTAATCCACAAAAATACAACATTATCTGAACTTATGGAATTGTTCAAAAGAAGTGGTGGTTTCACTTCCAAAAAAATTTATGAAGGGTATTCGATTTTAAAGGAAGAATTTGAAAGCGATGAAACAACATTTCTATCATTTCCTGCTGATATTATATCAACGGGCACAAGGGGCATTATTAACGAAATGATCAAGAAAAAGCTTGTGGATGTTATAATAACAACAAATGGTACGCTTGACCATGATATTGCGAGAACCTATACAGATTATTATTCCGGGTCCTTCAATTTTGGTGATACTCTTCTAAGAGATATGAAAATTAACAGGCTCGGTAATGTATTCATTCCTGATGAAAGCTATGGCGTAATTATCGAAAAAAAGGTTATGGAAATGCTGGATTCGCTTTACAGGGTCAAGAAGGAATGGTCAGGATGGGAGCTCATAAAAGAGGTGGGCAAAAAAATCAATGATGATAATTCTATAATTTTTAATGCTGCAAAGAATGACATTCCTATTTTTGTCCCTGGCATGATGGATGGTTCATTTGGATCACAGCTATGGTCATTTTATGAGATGCACCATGATTTCAAAATAAATTTGCTGGAGGATGAACATAAATTATCGGATATAGTATTCGATGCAAAAAAAACTGGGGCCCTGATGATTGGTGGCGGCATATCAAAGCATCATACAATATGGTGGAATCAGTTCAGGGATGGCCTTGATGAGGCGGTTTACATAACAACTGCACAGGAATATGATGGCTCTTTATCCGGTGCAAAGCTTGAGGAAGCCGTTTCATGGAAAAAAATCAAGGAAAATGCAAAATATGTTAATATTTACGGCGATGCCACTGTTATTTTGCCACTGATAATTGGTCCATTCCTGTAATTTTTATTTTTAATTTAATTGTTCCGATCTTTGTTTTGGAACCAATTTTAACATAATACTACATTTATTCAGTTCAAAAATTGCGAAGTGCATTGATATAGCTTTACACATGATTTTTCCTCAGGGCAGTTCATGTGCTTGTTTACAAAGAAAAGGGCGGGATCGCAACTCCAGATCCTGATGATTGGGGATTAAAATAAAACGGGATCAACAACAATGCATAGGATAATTTTTCCATACGATTCGGGCTGCTAAAGCAACATATCGTCATTATTACTTATCAAAGAAAATGTGATAATGCCCAAAAAAAGATAAAAAATATATAGTATATCGTAATTCCTATTAGACGACGGCCATAACATCGGGGAAATACCAGGTCTCATTCCGAACCCGACGGTTAAGTCCGGTGTGTTGCATATTGTACTATCTTCCGCGAGGGGATGGGAACTATGTTTCGCTGTCGTTATTTTAATAAAATTAATTAACCAATCATTTATATGGTTTTATGATTAATCCATGGAGCTCAAAACAGTATTTCGATTATGAAAAATTAAAAAAAGAATTTGGTATAGAGAACATGGACAATTATTTTGACCATTATCTCTTTAAAAGACATCTTATTTTTGGCCAACGGTCCCTTGATTATATTAAATATGCAGTGGATAACAAATTAAAATTCAATGCTGTTACCGGTTTGATGCCTTCAGGGCATATGCATCTTGGCAATAAAATAACAATTGACCAGATGATATATTTTCAAAGCCTTGGTGCAGATCTGTTTATTTCTGTCGCAGATCTTGAATCATATGCCACAAGAAACATATCATTTGAAAAAGCAAGGGAAATTGCAATCAATGAGTATATAGTAAATTATATTTCAATGGGACTTAAGCCCTGCAATATTTACTTCCAGTCTGAGGATCATGAAACCCAAAAACTGGGATATATTTTTTCCAATGAAACCAATATGTCGGAATTAAGGGCTATATATGGCTTTGATGACTCTTCCCCAATACTTCATGTCAATTCCCCAATAGTGCAGGCATCAGATGTTCTGCATTCACAATTGAAAATATACGGGGGGCCGCGACCCACAATAGTTCCGGTGGGTGTGGATCAAGACCCGCATATAAGGCTGATGAGGGATATTGCACAGAGATTGAGGATATACAATGTCAAAATTGAAAATAATGGTATTTCCGTATATGTAAAGGGAAAAGAGGATCCACATTTATATATAGACTCAGCAATAGAAACTCTGAATAAAAATAATTATAAAACGGATAAGAATTATGAGTATAGATCAATAAAAATAATAAACGCCAGACCAGAAGATAAAATAAAAATTGACCTAATGCTTATTGAAAATGAAAAACCATATAATGACTATGCTTTTATTGCGCCATCTGCAACATTTCAGAAACTTGAAACGGGACTGAAGGGTGGAAAAATGTCATCATCTGTTCCTGATTCACTGATATCGTTGAATGATACTGAAGGGGATGCAACCAGAAAAATAAAAAATGCGGTCACCGGTGGGCAGAAAACCATTGAGGAACAGAAAAAATATGGTGGTAATCCTGAT
Organism: Thermoplasmata archaeon; assembly: GCA_021846395.1. Taxonomy (GTDB): domain Archaea; phylum Thermoplasmatota; class Thermoplasmata; order Thermoplasmatales; family Thermoplasmataceae; genus Acidiplasma. Next base: position 24,362 of record JAJZXB010000002.1, read on the forward strand.
ATGTGTCCGGTATATGAACTGTATTCTTACCACAATAACGATGAAAACTATGTGCAATCCGTTTATGATGAATGCAAAGGTGGTGCTAGAATGTGTGGCCTATGCAAAAAGGAGGCAGGAGAAAATATATCACAATTCTTAAAAAATATGAGGGAAAAAAGAGATGAATCATTATCAAAAATAAATGATTACCTCATGAATAAATCGCCTTGAATTATTTTATATAGTTTTTTTAATTCCTCGGGTTTGAATATTCCATATTCTGTAATGAAGGCAGTTACATATTCATTAGGTGTTACATCGAACGCCGGATTTCTTGCATGCCCTTCTTTGGGACCAAGATTTTTATCATTTACAATCAGAACCTCGCTTTCATCCCTTTCCTCTATTGGTATTCCATCTCCACTCTTTAATGAGAAATCAAAAGTGCTTCCAGGGGCTGCAACATAAAAAGGTATGTTATTGACCTTTGCAAGCACAGCCTTTTCATATGTGCCTATTTTATTTGCAAAATCTCCATTTGATGCTATCCTGTCTGCTCCAACAATTGCAATATTTATATCCTTTTTTTTCATAAAATAGCCTGCTGCATTATCAGCAATTATGGAATAATCTATGCCCTCTTGTTGCAATTCCCATGCAGTTAGCTTTGCACCCTGTAATCTCGGCCTTGTTTCATCAACAAAAACAAATATCTTTTTCCCCTCGTCATGAGCTATTCGCATTGGTGCCAGAGCAGTACCCCAATCAACAACTGCCAGAGCTCCAGCATTGCAGTGTGTCAAAATTTTATCTCCATTATTTATCAATTCATTGCCATACTCACCTATTTTTCTGGATCTTTCAGTAATTTCCATTGCATATCTTTTAGCAGCGGACTCAGAAAACGTATTATCTTTCATATAGCCAATTGCCTTGAATAAATCATATGCAGTTGGCCTTGAAGAAGAAATTATTTTCATAGCTTTTTCCATATCCTCTTTATTTTTATTTGCCATTGCAAGACCATATGCTGCGGTAACTCCGATCGCTGGAGCACCCCTGACAACCATACTCTTTATGGCATTGTATATATCCTCACTATTTTTTGCTGTGAATATTTCAATACTTTCAGGTATCTTTCTCTGATCGATTAACTTGACTTCGTTATCTTCATACCATACAGCAAGAATTGTTTTTGTTTCTCCATTTATATTTACTTTCATTATTGATTAGTTAAAATTACAATATTAAATTTTTGTGAAAAGGTGCATATAATAATGCTTTATGTTTTATATTTGAGATATTCGATGCAGCATTGTGATACCTATGCATTACATTGCCATAGTTTTTAAGTGTATAGATTCTATGTGATAATTTAAGATCTTTTTTTAATATATCCGCATTTCAGACTCTCCACATGTCTTAAAATATTTTAAATGGGGGAATGATATTTTAACCCTAATTCTTGCCATTTACCATCATTATAATGGGAGATTCAGAGAATCACGCAGAAGAAAAGAAATTGAACTGTTTATGTTTACGAGAGTGCATTTTATACAATGATCCCTCAACAAAGAATACAAAGTACCATTATTCTTATGTTGGCAAAGATGATAATGGAGAGGTAAAAAGGGTTATATCAACTCTGCCAAAACTATCCCCGATCTATGGACTATATGCAAGAGTATCCGTCCTTTGCCCATGTTATAAATAGAAACATGGTACAGAGTGGACACACCTAAGCACAGCAATGCCAGCCAACCCTGCTTCGAAGATAAATAGGGAACTCATGGAAAAGTGTTCCTCTAACTGGAAAAGTTTCACATGATATGGGATAAGAATGGAAAACCCATTGAATTTGAGAGAACCAAAAGATATAATGATATCCTTGGACCACGGGGCAAGATATCATGGTGGTAAAATGATGGGGTTTCAGGCTATATTATTTTAATTAATTTTTTAGCCAGTGTTAAATTAAAAATATAATCTATCTGTTCAAATCCCTTCTCCCTTTCAATTATTCCCGATTTCCACCCTGGCCCATCAGTAATCCAGATAAATTTAATATCCTGGCTATGGGCATCCCTCTGGAGATTTATGTAACTCTGCATTGTTTCTAAAGGTTTACTTCCTACACCGTTGTAAAAATTTACCTCAATAAATGCATATATTTCATTGTTTTTATAAAGCAGTATATCTGGCAATTTGCTTCTATTTCCTATATTTATTTTACTTTTAGCCTTCCTGACATCAAGCCCCTCATTCAATAATATATTTAATGACATTTCTTCAAAAATAAATCCCGATCTATTCTTCCTGGCATTGGTATCACTACCGACTTCCATTCCTGTTAAATATGAATACAGGTCTTTTATGCTGCCAAATAAATCAATAATTTTTGTGTATTCACAGAAGTTTATTATTTTATTCACATCGCTATTATGGAAATCAATATCCAGGTATGATATATTGTATGAATCATCAAGTTTCAATAAATACAGGGAACTATCCCTTACGGAAATTATCAGGGGAATTACATTCCTCGTTTCTGGGTATTTACTTAAAATATCTCTTAAATGATCTTTTCTTTCATTTTTATCCTTAATAAATACCAGGCTGTTTAATAACGATATTTCATTTATATATTTTCTAACATTGTTATTTATTTTGCCCCAGTCCACAAAATAATCCTCTGTTTTATTTGACAATAATAATGTATCAAAGAATTCCTTAAAATATTCTTCTTTTGATTTATATCCAAATTTATTGTAATCCATTTTGTTCATCCCCATAATTTTCATAATTTACTATTATACTGCCATTTGCTTTTCCATTGATTCTATTCTTTATTATATTTATGTATTCATCGTTATTTTCTATTCCAATACTATTTCTATTATTCTCAATACATGAAACTGCAGTGGTTCCAGAACCCGCAAAGGGATCCAAAACAGTATCATATTCATCGCTTGTTGAAATTATTATCCTCCTCAGCAATTCCAGTGGTTTCTGCGAGGGATGGTTTCCATATATTTTTTCCTTTTTAGGGGTCAGGGGTATTTCCCATACATTTCTGGTCTGTTTATTTTTAGGATTTATATTGTCATATATGTCGCTTTTAGAGATGCCATAATTGAATTTCCATTTATGTTTGCTATCATTTTTTGATGCCCATAATAAATATTCCGTACTTTCAGTAAAGAATCTGCATGTTATATTAGGCTGTGCATTTGGTTTGTACCATACTATTGTATTGTTTATCTTTAAATTAAAAATGTTCTTTATGATGAACCCTATATCAAATATGTTGTGAAATGTTCCTGATATCCAGAAACTTCCCCCTGGTTTCAATGTCCTTACACATTCACCTATCCATTCCCTATTGAAGTTAAAGAACTCATCCTTATCAAATATATCCCATGGTTCATGCATTGTAACATGACTGCTGTAACTCCATTTTAAACCGTTAGTTTTTGACATATTATAGGGCGGGTCTGAAAAAATCAGATCTATTGAATTATCACCTATTGTTTTCAAAACCTTTAGGGCGTCTCCATGAATTATCTTATGGACTGTTTTATTTAAAGCATCATTTATCATAAGAACCATTCTATATTTTTTATTCCTATAATCTCCTTTACATTCCCCCTTTTATTTTTATCACTGTTAATGAATCTTGGAACATCTTTAAATTCTATTTTATAATTGTATTGTTTATACAATTCTATGATCCTTGGAGTTGCCTGGTTTGATATTATTATGGGGTTTTTAAGATTATTTAACCATTTTATTAGCCTTACCTGGTCATCCCATGAGAAATCTTCCTTGGAATATTTTGTGAATTCAACATCATACGGTGGATCAACATATAAGAAATCATTATGATTTAGATTTAATTCTGAAAAATCCTTATTTACAAATTCCCAGTCCTTCATTATATCTTTGTATTCTGAAAAATCATATTTATAATTAATATTTTTGTATTTTCCACATGGCACATTGAATAATCCTGAGGAATTGAACCTGCATAATCCATTGTAATCTGTATGATTCAAATAATAAAATAATTGTGCTGCTTCCCCTGTATTATCATTATTATTTTTTATTAATCCATTGAATCTATCCCTGTAATTATAATATGTATCCTTGTCATTCCTCATGTTTAAATTTATTATTAAGCCATTTTTAACATAATTGTAAAAATTGATTAAATGCTTATTTATATCATTTAAAAGAGCTATATCAGGATTTATTCCTAAGGTTATGCTCAAGCCTCCGCAGAAGGGCTCAACAAATCTGTAATTTCTGTAATTAACATAAATATTTTTTATAATTGGAACGAGCCATCTCTTGCCACCAGCCCATTTCAATAATGGTTTATATGAATTTTCAGAATTTTTTAAATTTATCATTTGATATATTAATACATATTTATTATTTATCAATTTCTTAATTTTTTCAGATTATAATTATATATTCAATTCATCCTACAATATTGGGGGTAAGATAAAATTCAGATAAATTGCGGTTTTTTGACTTGTGAAAATTCCCATATGAATATTTGGCACAAATTCCTCGGATATTAGTGATGGAGTGGTGGATGACTCACTAGTCAAACGTTAATAGCCCAGCCATGCCTGTATATTATTTAACCTCCTGTGATTCCACATATTTCTTTAGGACATCAAGGGTAACATGCCCTAATGTTGCAAGAGATATTCATCTTAAAATATACCTGTTTGCAATATTTCACAACCTGTATAAAGTGGTGATATAATGAATATACAGAATATGAAACCTTATCAAAATCGTAAAATAGATGCATGACCTGTTTCAAACATAAACCTTTTGGTTTTCTTTCATCTACTCAATTGTAGAGTGGAATTCCCTATTCGCAATAGTTAAGATACATATGTTAAATATTATTAAAGGAAGTTGCGATTCAAATCAAAAATTTCCAGTCAAAAAGTAAAAATTTAAAATACTATTTAGTGATATGGTTTTACGCAAAAAGTTATGGTTAGTAAAAAAATTATAGCGAGCTACATTATATGGGTCCGTAGCTCAGCTAGGTAGAGCGTCTGGCTTTTAACCAGACGGTCAGGGGTTCAAACCCCCTCGGACCCGTTTTGGTGATAAAATGAGTAAGTTCAATGTGCTAGAGCACGAAATAGTACCAGAACATCATCTGGTCACAGTTGAAGAAGAGTCAAATGTTTTAAATAAACTCAACGTTTCAAAAGAAAATCTTCCGAAGATAAGCATTAATGATCCAGCAATTAAGGCTTTGGAAGAAATTTACGGAAAACTTGAGCCGGGGAGAATAATACGAATAATACGGAAAAGTCCTACGGCCGGTTATTATGAGTATTACAGAATTATTGTAAAGAGTGTGATATAAAAATGAATCCTATTTTAGATGCTTTTTTCAAATCGGAAAGTGTGGTTAATTATCAGATAGATTCTATGAATTATTTTTATGCTTCCAAGGGTAATCCAAATAACATAATGCAGCAAATTGTTGATGAAACAAAAATTTCTGATGATTCTGTTCCTGGGGTTGTGGAATTAGACACATCAAAAACCCATGGAAAGGAGATAAAGATATACTTTGGAAGGGAAAGAGATGAAAATGGGAAACCTGTTGGCGATCCAACCATATGGGTTGATAAACCGGAAATAAAAGAGGCATCTGGTGCATCAAACCAGATAACCCCACAGGAGGCAAGATTGCGGGATCTTAATTACATGGCACCAATAAGCATCAGGTTAAGGGTTGTTGAAGATGGTGTGGAAAAGGAGGTAAATACCATTAAAGTTGGAGAAATACCGGTTATGATAAGATCCAGAATATGCACATTATCAGAACAGAGTCTTAATTCATACATTGATAAAAACGGTGGCCCAATAGATGGCACAAGGGAAGAAAAATTGAAATATGTTGATGAAGATCCCACAGATCCAGGAGGATATTTTATAATCAAAGGAACAGAGAAGGTTATTGTTTCCCTTGAAGATCTGGCACCCAATAAAATTCTGGTAGAATACGAGGAAAAATATGATACAAGGGTAGAGGTTGCAAAGGTATTTTCACAGAAAGGAGGATTCAGAGCTCTAATATCAATGGAGAAAGGAAATGATGGAATAATTAATGTTTCAATACCAACTGTGGCCGGTGCTGTACCTCTTGTAATATTGATGAAAGCACTTGGAATTGAAAAGGATGTTGACATACATAATGCCATTTATTCTGATATCAGAATGGATCCTTTAATATACGCAAATATAGAGGATTCAAAAAACTTAAAAATACTACCGCCAAATGGAATCAATACGCACGATGATGCAATATCATACCTTGAAAAGAGATTTGCTGCCGGACAGGCCAAGGAATTTAGGGACAAAAAAATTATTCAGATGCTTGATAGGGCATTGCTTCCACATCTTGGCGGCGATGACTCCGATAGATTGAAAAAAGCCATATATCTTGGAAGAATGGCAAGATCTTTGCTGGAACTTAACCTGGGCATCAGGAATGTTGATGATAAGGATCATTATGCAAATAAAAGAATTAAGCTGTCGGGAGACCTTCTTGATGAACTTTTCAGAAATTCGTTCCAGTCCGTTATGAAGGATTTAAAATACCAGTTGGAAAAAACATACAATAAAAAAAGAGGAGTTAGATTGAAACCCGCTATAAGACAGGATCTGTTAACTCAGAAAATTTTGCATTCAATGGCAACAGGAAACTGGATAGGCGGTAGAACTGGAGTATCACAGCTTCTGGATAGAACATCAAACATGGCAACTCTCAGCCACCTGAGAAGGATAATATCGCCATTAACCAGATCACAGCCACATTTTGAAGCGAGGGATTTGCACCCCACACAATGGGGAAGGATATGCCCAAATGAGACACCAGAAGGACAAAACTGTGGACTGGTGAAAAATGCATCACTTATTATAAATGTTACGCAGGGTATTGATCCAGATATTGTGTATAATGAACTTAAAAATATGGATATATATGATATCACAAAGGAAGAATTTTCTGGTAGAGTTTACCTTAACGGTGATTTTGTGGGATATCATGATGATCCCGTAACACTGACTGAAACGCTAAGAAATTTAAGGAGATCCGGGAAAATATCAAATGAAGTGAATGTTAAATATGATAAAAATACCAATGAGGTCATAATAAATTGTGATAGGGGAAGGTTGAGAAGGCCCCTTCTTGTAATTGAAAATGGAAGGACACGCTTGAATGGTGACATGGTTGAAAAACTGAAAATGGGAGAATATACAGTAAATGATCTTGTGAATAATGGAGCTATTGAATGGGTTGATGCCGAAGAGGAAGAAAATGCATATATAGCTGTTTTTCCGTTCAATTATCCAGAAGTATGCCCCAACTGTGGAGAGGTTCTTTATCGCAACAGTATCACATGGATAAACCCCAGTGAGGATGATATCACTCTGGAATGCGAAAAATGCCATGCAAGAATGAAGGGCACAAACCTTATTAAAAATGATCACACTCATTGTGAGGTTGATGCATCAATGATACTTGGAGTGGTTGCATCACTTATACCCTATCCAGAACATAATTCCTCACCAAGAATCACCATTGCATCTGCAATGATCAAGCAATCAATAGGTTTGCCCGCTGCCAATTACAGGATAAGAACCGATACAAGGGGCCATTTATTGCACTATCCTCAGGTTCCGCTGGTCACAACAAAGGTTATGGACTTCATAAAATATTACAGAAAACCTGCAGGACAGAATTTTGTCGTGGCTATTCTTTCCTATCATGGATACAATATGCAGGATGCTATTATAATGAACAAGGCATCAATAGAACGTGGTCTTGGAAGGAGTTCTTTCTTCAGAACCTATACTGCTGAGGAAAAAAGATATCCAGGTGGCCAGGAAGATCGTTTTGAAATCCCAAGCCATGATGTTCTTGGTGCAAGAGCCGAAGAATTCTATAAAAGCCTGGGAGAAGACGGCGTAATACAGCCAGAAGCAAAGGTTGAAAGTTCTGATGTTCTGGTTGGAAAAACATCTCCACCAAGATTCCTTGAGGAAGAAAATGCTGACAAACTTGGTCCTCTGAGAAGGAGAGAATCATCCATTACAGTAAGACCAAACGAGTCGGGTTATGTTGATGATGTTTTCCTGACGGTATCTGAAAGCAATAGCAAAATAGTAAAGGTTAAAGTTAGAAGCGACAGAATTCCTCAACCAGGGGATAAATTTGCTTCTAGACATGGTCAGAAGGGAGTTATAGGCCATGTAGTTTCACAGGAGGATATGCCGTTCACTGAGGAGGGAGTTATACCGGATTTATTATTCAACCCACATTCGGTTCCGTCCAGAATGACACTGGGTCATGTTCTTGAAATGATGGGAGCAAAAATTTCAACGATGACAGGCGAGAACATAGATTCAACAATATTCAACGGCCAGCCTGAAAAAAGCCTTAGAGACGAACTCAAAACATATGGGTTCCGTGAATCTGGAAATGAAGTAATGTATGATGGCATTACAGGTAAAAAATTCAAAGTTGATATATTTGTTGGTGTGATCTATTATCAGAAGCTTCACCATATGGTTGCAAGCAAATTCCATGCCAGATCAAGAGGGCCAATACAGATACTGACAAGACAGCCGACAGAGGGCAGGTCAAGACAGGGAGGTTTAAGATTTGGAGAAATGGAAAGGGATACATTGATTGCACACGGTGCTTCCATGGTCATTAAAGATCGACTGTTGGACCAGAGCGATGGCACCATTCTTTACGTTTGCGGCAACCCATCATGTGGGCATATTGCAATTTATGATTTCAAAAAGGGCACATTAAAATGTCCTGTATGTGGCAATACTGGCAATATTTATCCAATAGAAACCAGCTATGCATTCAAATTAATGAGAGATGAATTGAGTTCCATGGGTATAGTTATGAGATTAGAATTGGGTGATATGAAATGAGTTTTAATAATGTTTCAAAAAGAATTAAAAAAGTTAAATTTTCCTTATTGTCTCCTGAGGAAATAAGGAAAATGTCACAGGTAAGGGTTATTACACCTGATACCTATGATGATGATGGTTACCCTATTGAAAGAGGCTTGATGGATCTTCATATGGGTGTCATTGAGCCAGGACTCAAATGTACAACATGTGGTGGCAGAGTGGATGAATGCCCTGGTCATTTTGGGCATATCGAGCTTGCAATGCCTGTAGTTCATATTGGATTTATCAAGGAAATTAAAACCATGCTTGACAGTGCATGCAAAGCTTGTGGCAGAATCAAATTAACTGATGAGGAAATAAACAATTATTTGCCCCAGCTGCAGGCAATAAGTTATGAGAGAGAGGACCCTGAAATCATTGATCTTACGCTTAAAAAAATTCTTGAAATGGCAGCCCAGAGGATTAAATGTCCCCACTGTGGTGCAGATAGCCCGAAGGTTATACTGGACAAACCAACAACGTTCAGAGAGGGTGGCATAAAGATAACTCCCAAGGAGATCCGTGAGAGATTGGAAAAAATTCCAGATGATGACTTAAGATTTTTTGGATTAAATAAGGAGTCTGCAAGACCGGAGTGGATGATACTCACAGTTTTGCCTGTTCCACCAATTGATGTTAGACCCTCAATAACACTGGAAACCGGTGAGAGAAGCGAAGATGATTTAACACACAAGCTTGTGGACATAATAAGAATAAGCCAGAGATTGAGGGAGAGCAGGGATAATGGCTCTCCGCAGTTAATTATAGAGGATTTGTGGGATTTATTGCAATACCATATTACAACATATTTTGATAACCAAACAGCCGGCATTCCACCAGCAAGGCATAGATCCGGAAGGGCATTGAAAACTCTTGTTCAGAGACTGAAGGGAAAGGAGGGAAGATTCAGAGCTAACCTTTCCGGTAAAAGGGTTAATTTTTCATCCAGAACCGTTATTTCTCCCGAGCCATTTTTGTCAATAAACGAGGTGGGTATTCCAGAAATTGCAGCAAGAGAATTGACAGTTCCAGTAATAATAAACTCATTCAACATTGAAAAAATGAAAGGGTGGATAAAAAGGGGAACATCTCCCAGAACTCCAGATGGAAAATATATGGCTGGAGTGAATTATTTAATAAGGCCCGATGGCAGAAGAATAAAGATAACGGATCAGAATGCCGAAATAAACAGTGAAAGAGCTGATGTTGGATGGACAATTGAAAGGCAAATGACAGAAGGAGATATAGTATTGTTCAACAGGCAGCCGTCACTTCACAGAATGTCAATGATGGCACACACAGTTAGGGTACTGCCGGGAATGACGTTCAGATTTAATCTGGCCGTATGTACTCCATATAATGCAGATTTTGATGGGGATGAAATGAATTTGCATGTGATACAGAGTGAGGAATCAAGGGCAGAGGCAAGGATAATTATGAGGGTACAGGAACAGATATTATCTCCAAGATTCGGCGGCCCAATTATAGGAGCAATACATGATCATATAACATCATTGTTTTTGCTAACACACAACAATCCATTGTTTACTGAGGACGAATTCCTTCATATGACCTCATACATGAGTAAAGATAAAAATCCTGATCCTCTAATCAAAGATGGAAAAAAGTATTTTTATGGGAGAGATATATTTTCACTTGCAATACCCAAAGGCATAAACATAAAGTTCAAAAGCCATCTATGCGCAGGTTCAAAAGACAAATGCGAATATGAAGATAATCCTGAAGATACATTTGTTGTTATTACCGATGGAAAACTGGTTCATGGAACAATAGATGATGAGGCAGTGGGCCCATTTTCAGGTGTAATTGTTGATAGAATATTCAGGAAATTTGGATCGGAAGCAGCTGCAAAATTTATTGACAATGTTACAAGATTGGCTGTGGGATTTTTAAGTTACAGGGGATTTTCAACCGGCATAAAGGATTATGATATACCATACGATGCAGTTTCAAGAATAGAAGAAATATCAAATGAAACAATAGATAAGATTGAAAAACTTGTAGAGGCTTTCAGAAATGGGCAATTGCAGCCAATGCCCGGAAGATCAATAGAGGATACTCTTGAGGTTGAAATATTATCATCAACGGGTGAAGTCAGGGATGAATCGGGTAAAATTGCATCCTCATATCTGGGTCTTAATGATCCTTCTGTAATTATGGCCAGGTCAGGAGCAAGAGCGAAAATGCTTAATATTGCCGAGGTTGCAGGTATGGTAGGTCAGCAGTCCGTTAGGGGAGGAAGACTTAATAGGGGATATGCAGGAAGAACGTTATCTCATTTTAAGGAAAATGATCTTGGTGCATATGCAAGAGGTTTCATAAAATCATCATACAGAGCGGGCTTAAACCCAACTGAATATTTCTTCCACAGTATAGGTGGCAGAGAGGGTCTGGTAGATATTGCGGTACGTACATCCAGAAGTGGATATATGCAGAGAAGATTAATTAACGCATTTGAAGATCTGAAAGTGGATGACGAAAGAAGAGTTGAGGATACCATTGGTTCCATAGTTCAATTTAAATATGGCGAAGATGGCATAGATCCTACTAGAAGCGATGAGGGTGAAACCATAGATATAGACTATATAGCATACGATGAAATAGGTGATGAAAAATGAATGCTTTGCTCTGGAAAGACGTGAACAGGAATGTGGAAGAAATTAAAGGAAAGGCACCCTGTTTCTATGGAGTTGATTTTATAATTTCACAGGAAATTAAAACAGCGTATATAACTCTGGATAAAAAGAATTTTGAATATGAAGTTGAAATTGATTCTGTTAAGGATTATCAAAAAACTGGCGATGTTGTTTTAAAGAAAAAAACTGGCATAAAAACAGTTATTCATATAACTTCCATAAAAAATATTGGAAAAGTCCCGCTTTCTGATTTTAATCTGTTAGAACGTGCAGATGAGGTTCCATCATTTGCTTACGGGGAAAGATTTGTTGTTGATTACAAGGAAAAGGAAGAATTTTCAATTTCCCCGGAACAGAATGAAATTGTGAATGATGCCAAAACAAGAGGATACGATATCCCGTATGTTCTGGCAGATAAGCTTATAAAATACAAGATGGATTTATCTGAAGATAATTATGAGAAACTTCTTAAACGTGTGGATTTTGAATTAAAAAAACGTGAAATAGACCCATATGAAGCTGTGGGAATTATTGCAGCCCAGAGTATTGGCGAGCCAGGTACACAGATGACAATGAGAACATTCCACTTTGCGGGAGTCGTTGAAATGAATGTTACTCTCGGTCTGCCCAGATTGATTGAAATTGTTGATGCCAGGAGGATCCCAAGCACACCCTCAATGACGGTTTATCTTACAGAATCATACAGAACAAACGAGGATAAAGTAAAAGAACTTATCAAGAATCTTGAGAATACTACCATTATAGATGTATCTGATATCACCACTGATGTTGGAGATATGTCATTAACAATAAAGCTTGACAAATTTAAAAGCAAGGATCGCCTTGTTAATATTTCCGATATTGTTGCAGCACTGGAAAAAATTAAGGGAATTATATTTAACCAGATTGATGATGAGAATATACTTGTTAAATTGCAGCAAGAGTCATTTAAAAAATTATATCAGGTACAGGAGCAGGTAAAAACAACACCAATAAAAGGCATTCCAAAAATCAAAAGAGCAATTGCCAGGTTTGATGGAAAGGAAGAAGCCTGGATCATATATACACAAGGATCAAATTTGAAGGATGTTCTGAATATAGAGGGAGTCGACTCAACAAGAACATATACAAATGATATTATAGAGGTTGAAAACGTTCTTGGAATAGAGGCTGCAAGAAATGCCATATACAGGGAAGCAGAAAGCACCCTGAGTGAGCAGGGACTTGATGTGGATAAACGCCATTTAATGCTCGTTGCCGATATGATGACATTTTCAGGTGCAGTAAGAGCTGTTGGAAGGCAGGGCATATCTGGAAGAAAAAGCAGTGTTCTTGCAAGAGCGGCATTTGAAATTACATCAAAGCACCTATTGAAAGCCGGATTGCTTGGAGAGATAGATCCACTAGCGGGTGTGGCTGAAAACATTATTGTTGGACAGCCTATTACTCTTGGAACGGGTGCAATTGACCTGGTCTATAAAGGTAAAAATAAATAAAGTGATTTTATGAATGAAATAACTCTGAATAACCAGACTTTAGGATATATAAAATTATTTGAAAGCTATACTAGAACAAATGTATACGAATGCCTTGAGAATGAGGAAATGGTGTTATTTGTTGTTGGAGAACGAAAACTGGCAGAAATCTTTAAAAAACATGAAAAAATTATAACTGATCTAAAGGAGAAAATAAATAAAAGAATAATAATGGCTGAGTTCTCACCGGATTTATTAACATTTACAAGAAATTTGTTTTATAGATATGAGGTAAGGGAAATAGATTTAATATGGAAGGAAAATACCACAAATATATTCATATCAATTGCACCGGAAAACATAGGTAAAGCAATAGGCAAAGATAGCAGAAACATAAAATTGATGAGGGATGGCATAGCTAGATATTTCAAAATCAAAAATGTCATAATTAAACAAAGGTAAATTTTTAAATTTCTTTTTTATTACACGTTTTATCCTTTAAAGTTATTTTTTTGTGCTGTTTTTTATTATTACAAAATAGATATGCTTCGTTCCATCTATAATTAAAAGCCATAACGGATTGGGCGCAACACTTGTACTGTATTTCTTTTATTAAAAATATTTTCACAATAAATTTTAAAAAATTTTCAATTGTTTAAAAAAATAAAAAATATTTATATTTATTCTTTTGCTTCGCTTTTTGCTTCACTTGCGGGTTTTGTTTCGGTCTCCTCAATTATATACTGTGTTCCTGATTCTATTATATCTGATATTTCCTCTGTTTTATATCCAGAATAAACAGATAATAAGTAGAATATGATTGCAACAAGTATTACAACAACAAAGTCAAATGGATATGGAAGAGTTCCTGTACCGCCATAGCCCTTTTCTCCAAGATAGGATAACACGACTAGCACAAGTATGTACAGTGGTACCCAGTATCCGGATTTTATGTTCTGCATTGTGAATACATTTGTTACTTTGCCAGTAGCCAGTAAAATGAGATATACAACTAAACCAGCGAATATGCCTATTGCAAGATAGGGGACGGTTGGCCAACCAGACCAGTAGACGATCAATGTTGCTCCAACAAACGCTATTGGCGCCAGTATTTTAGCATATGGCAGCTTGAATGGCCTTTTCAACTGATCTGCTTCCCTTCTGAATACCATTAATGCTGATCCTCCCACTATATATGTGAATGCTGTTGCACCTGTTATCAAACCCACAAGGGCGTACCATGATGGGAATGGGGCAAGGAATATTAGTCCAATTATTAAGGATATCAATACTGACATTGTTGGTATTCTTGTTTTTTTGTTAACCCTGGACAATGCTGCTGGGAAGTAACCGTTTTCTGCTAAACCGAATAAAGTTCTTGTTGATGTTCCAGCATATACATTTAAAGTACCTGCCGGGGATACATAGGCATCTGCATATAATATATATGTCAATACCACAAGGGCAAAGATTCCAGAGGATTTTGCAAGGAATGCAAAGGGAGCTGCACTAACGCTTTGGACATATGATGTTGAAGCTGAACCCAGACCAACCCAGCCACCACTGGCAGCCAGCTTTGAGGGATCTATAGCGCCAATAAAGACAACCTGCAATAATACATATAAAAATATACCAGTTACCACAGAGAATACGGTTGCAAGGGGTATTGATCTCTGGGGTGTTTTTGCTTCTCCTCCATAATCAAGAGCCTGCCTGAATCCAAGGAATGAGAAAACTATACCATCAGTAGCTACGGCCTCAAATATCAAAGAGGTTTTATGCGTTGGAAGGAATCCACCCAGGGAAGGGTTTGTGAAATTTGAGGAGTGAAATACAAAGGCAGCAAGCATGATCACCGTAACAGAGGGTATAATTAATTTCCACCATGTCATGCCTGTATTTGTTTTTCCCATCAATCTCACACCTGTATAATTTAGTAGGAAGAATGCAACAATTAAAATAGCAGCCAGAGCTATTCCACTGGCAGACAGCAATGTAACATTTATAGCGGGGTCAAGTGGGTTTGGAGCACTGTATGATAATGATGGAATGTATGAGCTTGCGTATGTTATCACTGCCTCGGCTTCTATTGTTGGCACGGAAACCGCGGATAAGAAATAGGTCCATCCAAAGAATAGACCTGCGACTCCACCGTGCGAATAATGGCCATATCTGCTTATGGCCCCCGATCTCGGTATCATTGCTCCTAGCTCTGCGTATACCAGAGCTATAAACAATACAATAATACCACCTATTAACCAGGATAGTATGGATGCTGGACCTGCGGTTGTTGCGGCAGCGGATGCGGCAAATAACCATCCAGACCCAATTATACCACCCAAACTAAGAAAATACAAATCCCACGTATTTAAGGATTTGCTTAATCTTTTATCCTGTCTTAAACTATTACTTATAGAACTTTCTGTAGCTTTTTTTTCAGCCATATGTGATTATGTGGCAGATGTATTTAAATTTTTCTTAATAAATATTGATTAATTTCACCTTAATGCGAGGAAAATTAGCAATTCCCTTTATTGTTATAAATAAACTTAATGGTAAAATAATAGCATTTCTAAGTTTTAAAATTGCTTATATTTATATTATTGTAACGAATTATGTATTATATATGAACAATGAAAGTAAGAATAATGATGAAAATATTACGAGGGTGATAACCCCTAATAAAAGAAAGGGAGAAATTTATGGAATAGTGGAAAAATTATCAGGTGCATCAAGACTTACTGTAATGTGTGAGGATGGGCTGTCAAGAAACTGCAGAATACCGGGAAAAATGAAAAAAAGAATGTGGATCAGGGAAGGAGATCTTGTTATTTTGAAACCGTGGGATTTTCAGAATGAAAAGGGCGATATTGTATATAGATATACCAGAACTCAGGCTTCATATTTAAGCAGGAACAGGATGCTGCCAGAAATTATAGATGTATTCAATGAACGATAAAAGTGCATTAAAACAGCTGATAGATGCTGATGAATTTTCAAATAAACTAAACCTTGATAGGAAGACCTATGGACTTGTGTTTGATAAACGAACATTAAATTCCATATATTATATAATAAAGAAGTTTAATATTGACTTTATTGATTTCCCTATATCCAGTGGAAAAGAATCGCTTGTTTTCAAGGTGATTGATATAAAAAGGAAAGCATTTGCATTAAAAATTTATAAAATGTCAACACTTAAATTTTCAAATACGTTTGAATATATACGAGGAGATTATCGATTTGATAAGGAAAGAATAAACAGAAGCAATATTGTGTATATATGGGCACAGAAGGAATTTACAAATCTAGAGGATATGAGAAAAGCAGGGGTCAAAGGGCCAGTGCCTTATGGATACCATAAAAACGTCCTGCTCATGTCCTACGTGGGCTCAAAAAATGAGCCTGCACCGCAGATTAAGAATATTGATACCGATTTTGATATTTTATACAATAAATTGAAATTAAATATAAAAAATATGTATAAAAAGGCAAGACTGGTGCATGCAGATTTAAGCGAATACAACGTATTATATTACAGGAAAAATCCATATGTTATAGATGTGGGGCAATCCGTATCAGCAAAACATCCAAGGGCAGATGAATTTTTAAGAAGGGACATAAAAAATATTACTGCGTTTTTTTTAAAGAAAAATGTTAAATGCAATGAAAGTGATTTGTACAGGTATATAAAAGGTGAGGAATATGATTGAGACCGGTAATGTAAAGGTACCGCAGAATAGGATAGCCATAATAATAGGAAAAAATGGCAGCGTTAAAGATGAAATAGAAAAATATGGTGATTCAAAAATATCCATAGATACTGAGAATGATACGGTTGCAGTTTATCAAAAGAATAATGCTTTAAAATCGCTAATAGCATTTAACGTTGTGCAGGCAATTGCAAGGGGTTTCAATCCAGAAAAAGCAATGATTCTTTTCAATGAAGGGATGCAATTTGAAATTATATCAATAAAGGAGTTTACCAATGGAAATGCAAGGAGAACCACGGAACTCAAGGGGAGAATTATAGGCAGAGAAGGAAGAACTCGGGAAATAATAGAGTCATTAACTGGTACATATATTTCTGTCATGGGAAACACCGTTGCAGTGATTGGCGATTATATTTCAATTCAATACAGTAGGGAGGCAATAAATATGCTATTGCAGGGCAGAAAACATAAAACCGTTTATTCATATTTAGAGAAAAATGCCGGAGAATTGAAATTCAAAAAAATGGAGGGATCCTTTTAATTTCTTTGTTAAAGTTTATATTCCTTTTAGCAATAGAGAACTGAAGCGGGGTAGGGTAGTCAGGAGATCCCGACGGGCTCATAACCCGTAGATCAATGGTTCAAATCCATTCCCCGCTATTTATCAACGTCCCTGTCTATTATTTCAACAATATTTTTGAAATTTGAGTCATCATTGAATAGAACGGGATTGCAATTGTATTTGCTTAATGTTTCTCTGGTTATTTTGCCAATTGCATATACTGTTTTATCTATAAATTCTGTAATTTTAAAAAAAACATCAACCTCCATTGACGAAGTAAACAGAATACCGATACAATTTTCACTGTCTATATATTCTTTTATGTTGTTGCTGTATATGGCTTCAATTGAATAAATAAAATATTCGCGGTAATTGTATCTATTCTTTTCAAGAAAATTTCTTATTATTTCATTTGATTTATCACTCCTGAATAACCCAATCTTATTTTTCTTATAATTTTTAAGCAGTGATATGACCCCATAGGAATTTTTTTCAACTGGAACAGTGGAATCATGATGGTATTTTTTTATGATGTTTGCAGTGCTTTCACCAATGGCAATAAAAACTGGCTCATATTTAAACAGTTTAAAATAATATTCAAAAAATACTTTTGCCCCATAGGAACTGGTTAAAATAACAACATCAGGGGTATCGTGCAATAGCAAATTTCTTTCATTTTCACCCACTTTAATTTTTTTTATCCTTGTAAGTGGAATATTCACAATTTTTATATTTTTCAATGATACGGGCTCATACTTATCTTCTGGGCGGGTTGTAATAAGAAATTTAGAAATATCCATAATCCCTGATCTCCTCCTTTATTTTATTTACCATTTTTTGCTTATCTTCATTATAAAAAAATATGTTTTTATAATCTCCTGATTTCAGTGAATAAAACCGTGTTAAAACATTTTTATTTCTTGAAAGTATTCCTGCTGGCATGGAACAGCCAAGATTCAATTCCCTTACAATGAATCGTTCAACTGTAAAATCCTCATATGTTTCAATATCATTTACATTTTTAATAATATCAGAATATTTGGAGCCTCTCATGGCAACAATAGCTATTATGCCCTGGTTTGGTGCTGGTACAAAGTCCTCCACTGGCAACGTAAAATGCGGCTCTGTTAAATTCATCCTATCGTAAGCAGCTTTTGCAATAACAATGCCATTATATTCTCCGTTTTTATATTTATTAAGTCGGGTATCAATATTCCCCCGTATATCCTTAATTTCAATTTGTGGATTCATGGTCTTCAATTCCCTTATTCTCCTATAGCTTGATGTTCCAATTACATAACCTGCTGGCATGGAACCTATATCCATTTCAGAGATCAATGCATCGCGGTAATCCCCTCTTTTTAATGTGCCGGCAATTTCAAGATTTTTCCCCATGTTTGATGGTATGTCCTTTCCACTATGAACGGCTATATCCACAGTATGATTCAGTACCAAATTATTAAGCTCCTCAACAAATACTCCGGTGGAACTGCTCCTGTATAAAGGTGTCTGCACATCAACATCTCCTCCTGACGTGTACCCCTTTATAATGCAATCATAACCAATATTTTCAAGCTCATCCTTAACTTTCTGGGCCTGTATCATTGCAAGTTTGCTTTTCCTTGTCCCAATTATTACAGGCATTTTAGCACCGTGTCATATGCATCCATTGTTTTTTGAAGGTCATTATCATCATGTGCAAAACTGATAAATTGCGTTTCAAACTGACTGGGAGGGACATATATGCCCTTCTTAAGGAGCTGATCAAACATTCTCTTAAATTTGCCCGCATCAGAATTTTTTGCAATGCCATAGCTATTAACTTTTCTATCATTGAAAAATATCTGAAACATGGAATATGCACGATTGACGGATCCATTTATTTTATAATCATTAATTATATCATTAAGAGATTTTTCCATTCTTTTAGCATAGTTATTGATGTAATTATAATTCTTGCCCTTTAGTGTGTTAAGGGCAGCTATACCTGTTGCCATTGATAGGGGATTTCCGGAAAATGTGCCTGCTTCATATACATCACCATATGGGCTTATATTTTTCATTATCTCCTCTCCAGCACCAAACAGCCCAATGGGCATTCCTCCACCTATAATTTTACCCATGGTTGTAATATCAGGCTTTATATTAATTATATCCTGATATGCCCCAAAACCAAATCTAAAGCCAGTAATAACCTCATCAAAAATTAAAAGGGAGGAGTGCTTCTCTGTAATTTCCCTTAAAAATGGCAGAAAATCATTTTCAGGGTTTATAACACCGATATTGCCAAGAATGGGTTCTGTTATCACAGCAGCTATGTTATTCCCATATTTTTTAAAGATATTTTCAATGCTTTCCTTATCATTATACTGGCCCACAACAACAGTTTTTGATATTTCTTCGGGAACTCCATCGGACGAGGGTTTTCCAAATGTCATGGTACCACTTCCGGATTTAATCAGTGAATAATCATGTGCACCATGATATCCTCCCTCCATTTTAAGTATAAGATTTTTTTTGGTATATCCCCTTGCCAATCGCATTGCGTGCATTGTGGCCTCCGTTCCTGAGTTGGTAAAACGCATCATTTCTATAGATTTCACCGAATTTTTTATAATTTTGCCAAGCTGTATTTCGTTCTCTGTAATTGACCCAAAAAGTATGCCCTTATCAATCTGTTCATTCATTATTCTGACTATTCCTTCATTTGCATGCCCCAGTATCATTGGGCCAAAGCCAAGAGAATAGTCAATATATTGTTTATCGTTAACATCAAATATTTTTGAACCCATGCCACGCTTGAACATTACCGGAATCGGCGAGTAATATCTCACTGGTGAATTGACTCCCATTGGGAATAAATTTAAGGCTTCCTTAAAAAGTTCCTCCGATTTCATGACTCATAATCTTATATTATAATTTAGAATTTTTGATTGAATGTATTACCCCCAACATTTTTTGGCCATCATGTTCAATCGATAATGATTGATTGTCAAATTTTATCCAGTACAATACAGTTACCTTATTTTTAAAAGGACTTCATGAAAATTGGTAATGAGTGCACCTGTCCTGACTTTAATTATTTTCCGATTTAATGGGATAATTGTTTATTGCTTAAAATGTAATTAATTAAATTTAAAAAGAATTTAATTAATTATAACAATTAAGTTTCATGAAAAAATATTGCATAAGAGTTGAAAAGCAAAATGCAAAAATTACGATAAATCATTTAATCGAAAAAAATTTAATTGACCTTAATTATATCATAAATCAGGACAAAAATTTTGTATATATCCCTTTAAGGGAGAAAACAGATGGTAGTACCGTACACAGTTTTAAAGCCTACGTTAGGCCTATGAATTATATAAAATTGCATTTAAAAAATATAGATATCAAGAATATCCGGTACATTAAATTTGACGATACGATTATATTCAATAAAAATAGCAAAATAACAAAAAGAATTGCGAAAATTTATGCAGAAGGATTCAAAGCCAAAAATATCTATATAAATAGGGGAGATGTAACAGGAATATTGAGGCAGCCTTCATTAAAAAAAATTTATGGTCCAGGTGGAGATGTGAGAAATGTTGAATATGGTGTTAAATATTTTTTTGACCCATTGAAAATAATGTTTTCACCCGGGAATATTAACGTGAGAACATATATGAAATATGCAAATGTTGATGATAAAATCGTTTTGGATATGTTCGCAGGAATTGGATATTTTTCACTTCCTGTCCTGAAATATAAAAATCCACGGATGCTATATGCCTGCGATCTAAATCCTGATTCCATTTTTTATCTGGAAAAAAATATAGGAGAAAATGGAATAAATAGGGATAAAATAAAAATTATCACTGGGGATTCAAGAAAAATGTGCCCTTATATCAGCGCGGATTACATTATAATGGGAAATTTTGAATCCATTAACTTTCTTGCTTCATCATTGATCCGATCGAAAGAGGGGGCGGTAATTTCAATGCATTATTTGATCTCTAGATCCACTTCCAACAGTGCGCAACAGGTTGTAAATAAAGGGAGAAGGCTGGGGTATATACTGGCATTGATTAAAATGTATGAAGTGAAAACAATTTCCCCGGAATTAATTCATGTCAATTCAATATTTCGGGTTATAAATATTATAAGGTAAACTTTAAAATAAAATATTATCATATAGTTAATGTTTAATAAAGGGTTAAAATATGAATGGCAGGGATATGAATGATAGATTCATTCGCATAATTTCGATTTTGTTAAAATTGGTTCTATTCACAGCTATAATATTCATTTTGATTCATATGTTTCTGGCAATATATACCGCAATGCTGGTAACTCCGTTTTCAATTTCAGGAGTTGAAAATTTGCTTTATTCAGCCGTGAATATAATTGTTGAAGATTCCCTTTTGGCCATTGTTGTGTTTGAAATATATGAAAGTGTTCTGGACTTTTTTGCAGGGAAGGGCAAAACAATAACTTATATTTTAGGTGCAGCCATATCATTCACTACAAGGGAGATTATACTTTTAATTTTTACAGCCCATCTATTCAGCCAGATAAATTTCTATGAAATAACAGGCCTATCAATACTCATAGTTTCAATTTCAATTTCATATTATCTGTTATTAAAAGCAAGTTCGGTCAATGTGAAAAATGAACTTTGAATTACTATCCATGACAAAAAAATAAATTATTTGATAAAAGTTATTATATTATTTTCTTATCAGGTTATAGTTGATAATAAAATTATCAGGATGGTGAAAATAATATGGTCAATAATAATAGATCAACATATGCGGCACGACCGATGGATACTTTAAAAAATTCGCTTGAAAAAAATGTCATGATAGATGTAAGAGGCTCCAGAAGTTATTCCGGAATATTGCAGGGATATGATGTATACATGAATCTTGTTCTTAAAAATGTATCGGAAACAATAAATGGAGAAAATAGGGGAGTGTTTGAAAAAATGTTATTAAGAGGAGACAATATTATCTTCTTATCTCCATCTGGAGGCGATTAAAATGAGTAATGGCACATCCTCAATGGGCAAAATGAATAATAAAAAGATCCATATTAGATGCAGACGATGTGGGCATGCTAGCTATAATGTAAGGGAGAAAAGGTGTTCTTACTGTGGTTTTCCATCACCAAAAATCAGACATTACAATTGGGCAAAAGTTAAATGAAGACTGTGCTGTGGTTGGATACCTTGGCACAAATGCATATGCCAACATCCTTTTTGGATTGAAGGCATTGCAGCACAGAGGCCAGGAAACTTCCGGTATGGCAACATATGATGGGAAAATACACATAAAAAAGGGCATGGGCCTTGTTTCAGAAGTTTTTAAGGAAGGTAATCTTGAAGGGAATACAGGCATAGGCCATAATAGATATTCAACAGCAGGATCAAAGGGTGTTGAAAATGCCGGTCCATTTATAATATCTGGATCAATAGGCTATGTTGGTTTATCCCATAATGGGGAAATAACCAATGCACATTACCTGAGAGAAGAGTTGAAAAGCAAGGGGTATATTTTTACTAGTTCAAGCGACACTGAGGTTATGCTGATTACCCTTATCAGTGAAATAAACAAATATGGCATATATGATGGAATTAAGAAAACAATGTTGAAGTTAAAAGGGGCATATGCCGTTGCTATCATGATAAACAATACACTGTATGCACTCAGGGACCCATATGGTTTCAGGCCATTGATATATGGCAGAACCAGTGATGGATATATTGTTGCCTCAGAAAGTGCTGCTATTGATGCAGTTTCTGGAGATGTTATAAGGGATGTAAATCCTGGTGAATTGATTGAGATAAATGAGCACGGTATCCAGAGCGTGTTTACCATGAATCATGAAATAGCACATTGTATGTTTGAATATGTTTATTTTGCAAGGCCTGACAGTGTAATTGACAATAAGGAGGTCTTCAATGTTAGATACAACCTTGGCACAATTCTTGCAAGAGAGCATCCATGTAAGGCAGATGTTGTAATTCCTGTACCTGACTCCGGTAGAGCACAGGCCCTGGGGTATTCAGTTGAATCGGGAATAGCTTACAGCGAAGGGCTGATAAAAAACAGATATTCAGATAGAACTTTTATTTTGCCTGACCAGAAGAGTAGATATGATGCAATAAAAATCAAATTGAATCCAATAAAATCGGCTGTAAAGGATAAAAACATAGTGCTGATTGACGATAGCATTGTCCGTGGGAATACTATGAAATACATAATTTCCCTGCTAAGAAAAGAAGGTGCAAGGGAAATACATGTAAGGGTTGGATCCCCAGAAATTGTTGCGGCTTGCTACTTTGGTGTGGATATGAAAACAAGCAATGACTTCATAGCCTATAATAAAAGCACTGATGAAATAAGGGATGCTATTGGAGCTGATTCTCTTGGGTATGTGTCAATTAATGGCCTAAAAGAAGCTATTGGCATGAGTTCCCTATGCCTGGGTTGCCTTACAGGCAAGTATCCTGAGGATATACCTCCACATGCAAAGCCAAACTACACCTAATTTTTTATTTTACTGTTTATGTAGGATATCAGGGAATCAACATCCCCTGTCCTGTGAAAATAATCCATTTTAATGGTGATTGCCATTTTATTTGCTATTATTCTTGATATCTGTCCCCTTTTACCCACAGGAAGCGATGATAGACCGGGATAATTAAAAATTATTCCGTGTTTAGGAGGTGGAGTCCCATTTCTCATATGCTTGAAAAATGCCTTCTCTGCACCAAGTATTTGAAGTGTGCTCGATGGAAATTTTACAAGATTCTTTAACCCCCCACTCTTCAGCAAAAAATCAAGGGTCAAATCTGGCCCAATTAATTTAGAGGTATTTGGCATATAATTTTCCAATTCATTATAAAGATAATTCATTATCTGTGACCTGAATTCACATATCTGTGATCCAAATTCAGCGGTTTTAATTTCGATGTCATTGAGGTTGGATGCTTTCAATTTATTAAAATATGAACATGGATCGTTATTATACGGTATATCAAATATGGTAAATATTGATATCAATCTTTCCAGATACAGGTTGATGATTTCATCCATTTCCTTTTTAATCGAATAAATTTTTAGAATGTACTGGTCACCTGAAAATTCCTCACTTATCCTTTCTTTTTCGTATTTTAGAAGTATTTCTCTCAAATCCGGAATGCTTTCCGAAGGATTTGTTTCTATTTCCGGTTTTATTCCCTTCCTTAGCATGTTGAAAATTTCCATGTAATCTTTTTCCAAATTTTTGAACAGGTATATTTTCCCGTTTATCCTTTCCCCGTACCACAATATTTTTTCCACTATCCTCATCTCCTCCAATAAGCACATTGTCAATATCTACTACCTTTAAATCCTTGACTTCATTCACTAGCATCGTACCATATGCTATAAGTTCATTTTTATCTGTATATATGGCTATTTTGTCTCCCTTAACCGGTTTACCAATTAATGTTATTATTCCAGGTGGATATATGTCTGAACCGTTTTCTATATTTTTTATGGCTGTTTTTTTAACTATCATTTTGGGATAATCCATGAATACAAAATCCATTGGCAATAAAATTTTATTGAACAATTCAGGTTTTCCCTCATTCTTCAAGAGAGCAGCATCACTTAATTCCTGCAGGCTATGAGCCATATCTTCTTTAAAATTTCCAGTGGATATTCTTCGTAAATCCGCCATTTGAGCGCCAGTTCCAATCACGTATCCCATATCCGTACATAGCGTTCTTATATATGTGCCCGATTCGCACTTCACATGGAATAATACCAGTTTATCCTTAATTTCAATAATATCCATATTGTAAATTGTCCTGATTCTCAATTCCCTTGCCACAGCAGATCTCACAGGTGGAAGCTGGTATATCCTTCCTGTGAACTCCTGAAAAACATGTTTTATATCCTCTTCAGGAACATCTGAATACAATCTCATAATGGATATGTATTCTTTGGGTTTTTCATGAACTAAATCTATAAGTTTTGTCGCCTTGCCAAGAGCCATTACAAGCACGCCTGAAACATTCGGATCCAGTGTTCCTATGTGCCCAACTCTTCTTTCCCCTGTTATATCCCTGACCCATGAATCGATCTGGTGACTTGTGGGCCCCGCAGGTTTATCTATAACTATGAATCCATTAATGTTTTGTCCTTTTATTTTTTCCATTTGTCATTCAATATTCATAATATGATTTTTAACTTTTCTTTTTTATAGAGAACATTATTGAGGATAGAACATTTTCTATTGATAAATTGTCAGTTTTTATTATCAGATTGTAATACTGGTAATTTCTGTAATCTATCCCGTAAAAAGTCATGTATCTTCTAAGTTCCGATCTTTCTCGCTTTATTATGTTTTCCTTTGAGGCACCATCATCCCTGCCAAGTAACCTGTTAATCCTTGTATCTTCTTCAGCATAGAGAAATATTCTATATGAATCGATGCTCTCCTTATGTGATAAATAACCACACAATCTTGACTCTATAACAATATTATCATGATTTTTAATGAAGTCTGTTATCAGTTTATCTTCTTCAAGGTCTATTTCCCTGTGTCTTTCGGCATATGTGCTGAATTCAATAATGTCCATTTTATATTCTTCTGCTTTTTTCCTGAAAAAATAACCTCCAGAATAAAAATTATAATTGAGATTTTTTGCTAGCATCTCCCCAACTGTTGTTTTACCTGACCCCGATTCTCCGCTTATGGTGATTTTCATATTGATTGCGCTTCTTCTTCCTCTAATTTTCTTATTTTATAAGTAAAATCGATATATTTCATTACCATTGTCACAAAATATCCCACAGCAAGATTGCCCAGTGTGTATAATCCCATCCAAAATGGCATTACATATAACTTGGTCGTAACTATATTAAGGTTCATATCCCATGGAACTGAAACATACTGATAATGCAATGATAGAATGAATACATAAAGCCAGATAAATATAAGGAAAAAGAAAACCTCAGTTACAAATAAAGGTTTCATTGTATTCATGGACATTGCAGCCTGATCCATCTGTCTCTGCATTGACATTTTCTGTAACTTTTGCTGTCTTGCCCTATCACCGGATTTCATGGCTTCTCTCATTGCTTTTTGATACGCTCTGCTAACAGATTGAACCTTGCCCATCTTAATCCAGTCAGTGAAAAAATACCTTGGTATTGAAGATATTAAGCCAAGGATAATGCCTGTCAACATTAAAGTTAATATGGGAGAGGAATGATTGAACCCAAGAAGTGGCATGAAGACAATATTCATTGCATTTCCTATTGGATTCCTTATTGCTGGATCGCCTATGATAAATATAAGACCCAAACCTGCAAACATGAAAATAAACTGTATCATCATCATTTTTTGCATTTGTGGTTGTCCTGAAACTGGTTGATTATTACCTCTTTGCATTTTATAACCTCCTTATGATATTTTCTGCTGCTATTTCTGGATGATTGTCTGGATTATATATAAAGTTAACTGTGGCTCCAGAATAAACAGAATATGCAATAGCATAGTATCTGTTTATTTCCTGCTGTTCCTTTATATCATCCGCTTTATCCTCATCTCTGCTACGTGATGGGTCATTTAATCTGTGTTTCAAAATTTCCTCAGGTGAGGATTCTATTAAAAAATATGAAGATATGTTTAGCTCGTTCAAAACCCATTGAGGCAAACCGGGTAAATAACCTTTGGGGGATTTAATTGACATGTGGGTGTCTATTATTATATTATCCATCTGCCCCAATTTGACTGCTGCCTTTTTTTGAAGGTCTATTTGCTCTGGTATTGCCAATTTTCGTATTTCATCCCTGTTTTCAATGAGGCTTAAATCCCTTCCCATTTCAAACATAAGCGTCCCGAAATTAAGAACTTTGTATTCGGATTTCTTTACAACCATATCAATAACAGTAGATTTACCCACTCCTGGTATTCCTGAAACTATCACTCTCATTTACCCACCAATAAAGAATTGCCTTATCATTGGATGCATTTCCATTAATTGCTCTCTGCCCATTGCCTCGTAAAACTGTATAACTATTCCAACTGCCAGAAGCAGGCCGGTACCACTGGTATTGCCCACGGTTCCGATTAGATCTGCACCACCTGCCAGTACGCCAACGATAGCTCCACTGAATATTGTTATTGCGGGAATGTATTTGCTTAGAACCTTTTCCATGACTTTAGGGTCTCTTCTAAATCCAGGAATTTGCATGCCGCTGGATCTGATCTGCTTGGCCACAGCACCAGCCCCCATATTTGTGGTTTCTATCCAGAATTTTGCAAAAAGTATACTGAACCCAATGATGAATGCCATAAATACCAGAACGTGTATTACTTCCTCCAGAGGTGTGTGACCCAGCAATTCAGCCTGTGATGCCCCCGGTTGAAGTATTGGGAACAACCACCCTGCCAGGCCATTGGGTGTGAAAAGGTAAAAAGCGAGGCCACTCATGGGGGTTGTATTTGAAATGCCCAGTGACGATACCTGCGTTGGTGTGGGGTATGACCCGAGGAGATAACTGTGCCCCAAAATTGGTATTTTACTTAAAGTAGGGCTACTCCAGAATAATAATGTCCACATGGATATATTTGCCAGCAATGCAGTTGCAAGTATTACTGGTATGTTTGAGGCATACAATAACTGTAATGGATATCTGCCCCTTGCACCCCTTACTCTCTCATGCGCTATTGGCAATTCTATCTTACTGCTCTGGAAATATGCCACGATGAAGAATATAAGCAATGTACCAACTAATGCAATCATTGGATTTGGCTGTGCAAATAATATCTGTTCCATACCAGTATTTGTTAAATATGAACCGGGTGCGTTAAGGAACAGGTATAAAGCCTTTGGTATGGCACCTGCCGGGGGATTTGATATTGATAATGGTGATGATATTGTTGATGGTACCCAGTTGAAGGTTCCGGTAAATAATTGCTGAGATACGCCTGCAGCTATGAACAGTGATATACCTGAACCTATGCCGTATTTAGACACAAGCTCGTCCATCAAAAATACCAGATATGAACCAAAGAATAGCTGAGCTATTATAATGGACTGTGCAAGAAATGTTCCATAACCTGGAGCAAAGAGGCCGAGTCTTGACACCAGACTAGTATCTGGTACCAGGAAGCCAAAGGCTTGGGGTATGGCTTCAACAAATATCATAATTATAACAAGAAGTTTCTGGACACCTTGATATATTGCCTTATCTGATGAGTCTGAAAGGTTAAGGTTGAATATTTTTGCACCTGCAAATAATTGCATGACAATACTTGCCGTTACTATTGGGCCGATACCCAGGTCCATCAATGAGCCGGATGCACCTGCAAATATTGCGCGGAATGAGGCAAATACATCAACTGTGTTTTTGGTATTTAAACCATATATGTATATGTTTGTGAGTGCGAAATAAAGAATAACAACAAGTGCAGTCCACATTATTTTATATTTGAATGGAACGTGCCCTGATGCTTTTTTAATTGCAGGTAATTTCGCTGTTAGATTTTCCAGACCATATAACCTGCTTTTTTTAGGTCCATTATAACTTAACAGCAAATAAGCAATTAGAAACAGTGGTGAAGTTAATAATCCAACTATAAATATTTTTAAACCAGTATAATGTTCAAAATAGTATACCGTGGCCAGGAAAATAGCGAATACAAATATTATAGGGATTGCGGCCCCCTTATTCCTTTGAATCTCTGTCATTTTCTATCGTAATACCGTAATTGGAAAGCTTATTAATAGCCTTTTCGGTAGCCTTTCCTATGATTATTTTGGATTTAATGTTAAAATCACCTGATCCAAGCAATTTTGTATAACCTGCCCTATCAAGGTCTATGATGTCGTTTTCAATGTAGCCTCTGTTTTTCAGATCATCATATAAAAACTCCAGCTGACCAAGGGTTATTGAATTTGTTTCTGTCCTTGAATGGGATGTAAAGCCATGTACACCATAATGGTTCCTGTCATTTTTTATCAACCATGTTTTTCTATGTCCACCAAGTCCGGCCATACCATTTCCTCCTTTTTTGCCCTTTCCACGACCCGACTTCATACCTCTACCGTAATGTCCTCCTCTTAATTTCTTAGTTCTGGTTCTTACCATTTAAATCAATCCCCGCTGTTATCATTTTTTTGATAAGTGCATTTATTTCATTTCCTCTATATCCCGCAGAACCCTGCTGTTTGAATGGCTTTTGAATTGCTTCATACCCTCCTTTTGGTGGATTCAATCGTATTACAGGAATCAGTGAATTTAATGATTTTATGGTTATTTTATTCTCATTAAGAGCCTCAGCCATTTCCCTGTATGATGAGAAACCGAACTCTTTTAATTTTTCCTCATCTATTTTTTTTCTTCCCTTTAACAATATTCTATTTTTCAATAAAAGTTCAAGGGTATCGGTATCGATCTCTCCCCATGTTATATAGTCCTTCGCAATCTGCAACATACCATTTATGCTGGGTGATTCCGTGTAAAGTACCATGTGATTGATGCGATTTAAATTTAAAAGCTCAGCAGTCTTTTCAATTCCCGGTTTAATTCCTGTACTTCCTCTAATTCTGATTATCGCTATCATTTCCTATACCTCCAATATATATGGGCGTTGTAAGAGTGATCTTTGGGTTAATTTTCATAGACACTGTTTTTTTAAGAGCGTCAAATGTTGCCAGTGCATAATTCACTGTTGTCTTTGTATGACCAGATGCAAATCCCCATGCATCATCTATACCTGCCATTTTTAATATGGTTTTAGCCACATCCCCAACTGCCATGCCAACTCCCTGTGGTGCGGGCTTTAATTTAACTGTTACTGAGCCGGATTTTCCAACAATGTGAAAGGGTAGAGAATGTGGCCTACCACAACCGCATTCCCATGAGCCACAGCCTCTCTTAATTTCTATAATATTTGTCTTAGCATTATTTATTGCTTTTCTTATTGCCGGTGCTGCTTCTTTGGCTTTTCCCCTACCGATACCAATATATCCATTTGAATTACCAACTACAGCCGTTATTGAGTAATTCATTCTCCTGCCAGAATCGGTCATTCTCTGAGCTCTTTCAATGTTTATGACCTCATCTTTCAAATCGGGTACAAGATAATCTACTATCTGATATTCTTTTAATGGTAATTTCGTATGTAAGGCTTCTCCAATACTGTGTATTTGATCATTGGCAACAAGCCTTCCAAGTTCTGTTTTTGGCACCCATTCTTCATCCATATTTATACACCTTTATTTTTATATTCTTCAAGATTTATTCTATTTTTTAAATGCTCCCCATTCAATCTTGATTCATCAGGAAATACATCTTCGTCTGCAGGAATGTCAATACCTGAATCAATTATCCCCTTCAATGCAGCTGCAATTCTTCCTCCATGTTGAAATTTATATCTTCCTGTATCCAGTATGGCAGATTCAATTCCTTTATTTTTGGCCAATTTGCCGGCCAGATATCCTCCAAGGTAGAGGGATTGTATGTTGTTTCCAGTTAAATTATAGGTCTTTTTCAGTGTTTCCTGCGTAACTGTTAAGACTATACTGTCACCAACTGGGTTATAGTTAATAAATTGAATTGAAAATCCCCTGTTACTTGGTCTTATGACTGCCCTTGTAATATCTGATTTTAATAATTTATATCTTTTGCCGTAATCTGTTATCCCTGCCTTTCTTCTTTTAAGAACTCTTATTGTTTTCATTTTCATCCTCCTTTATTAATGATGATGATTTTAGATGAGAAACCAGCTGTGCTCTTGAAGTGAATGAACCACTTTTGATTATTCTGTAATACTTTCTATATGCCTCCCCATCTATCTTATTTTTTTCCTTTAATGTTTTCAGTTCGGATCTTAAAGCCCTTATCAGGGATATCCACCTTCTTTTTCTCGGGTATCTTGCATATTTTGTCCCTCTTACTGACCCTGGACCACGCCTCCTGCCTTTCTGAAGCTGCGTAATTCTCTTCTTTAATCTCATATTTGAGTTTCCCTTTTTGTTCTTCTTTTTAATAATATTTAAATTTATAAGTTTTTTAATATCATCACGTGTTGTAACATCCAGAACCTTATCCAGATTGTTTGTGTCTATCCACACTCTGGATTTTCCAACTTTAAGTTCATCGGAAGCTATATTTTTTATGCTGTTCATTTTCATTTTACCACCTTATTGAACACATGTATGCCAAGATTTTCAGCCTCTTCTTCTATATCTATCCTCTTTTTATATCCCACTGCTGAAGCAATTCTTGCACCTTCTATATCAGGATTTAGCTTTTGTAATTCTGCAACATTGTGAACAAGGACTTCCTTGAACCCAGAAGGATGTAGCCCTCTTACTTTTTTTGGTGTCCTGTATCCGGGATTTACTACGGGAGGCCTGTATCCAAGATGGTTTGCAAGCTTTGAATGCTTTCCTCTTGGTCGTCTCCATGAATCATCAAATTTTTTGTATCTGAACCATTCCTGGCGATGGAATTCTACTCTTCTTCTATTGACTTCATTTTTCTTTTTTAATAATTTCTTTTGTTCTTTTGTAAGCATTGGCTTATAACTCATCTGGATTCACCCCCTTTAAAAGATAAATTCCATCCTGAAATACTCTGGAATCAAAATGCCTTATATAAGTGGCTTTTTCAATGTTTGCTGCAGTATCTCCCATATCTCTTTTATCAATACCTTCTATTGAAACACGATCGCCTTTAACAGAAACTTTGCAATTGTTTAAAATTTTTGCCACTCTTGGGGCCTTACTTCCCAGAAAATTTTCAATGTATAATGAATTTCCCCTGACAGAAACCCTCATGGGGAAATGCGTAAAATCTATTTTCATTTCATATTTATAGCCTTCAGTTACACCAGTAAACATTGATTTTGATTCAGAATGCCATGTTCCAACGATACCATTTATAAATTTATTTGCTTTGCTTGCTGATATAACAAGATAATTATCTATTTTTTCTACCTTTACGTATTTATCTCTGAAATTTCTTGATACTTCACCAAGCTTCCCCTTAACTTTAACAATTGTCCCTTCCAGCGAAACCTGGATGCCGTTTGGTATTTCCAGTCTTGTTTTTTCTTCCCATTTTATCATTTATATGCACCCTTAATATACATAAGCCATTAACTTGCCACCTATTCCGTACTTTCTGGCTTCCAGATGGCTCATAATGCCCTTTGTTGTTGTGAGTATGATTATCCCAAAATCCTGAGCTGGCAAGTATCTTGATTCATATTTTTCTATATTTGTCTTTTTTACTGACAATCTTGGCTTTATTACACCACAGTTATTTATGGTATCACTCAATGTAACTTTAAATTTTCCACCACGTTCTTCATCAATAACTTCAAAGCTTTTTATATAGTTATAATCCTGCATAACTTTTAAAACTCTTCCTATCACTATGGATGCGGGTGAAATACTCACTTCATTCCTTCCAATCTTCGAAGCCATTTTTATTGTGTTTATTACATCATTTAAAGGATCACTTTTCATTTAAACATCATCTCAACTATATTTTCTGAAACCGATCTTCTCAGCGGTTTCCCTGAAACATTGCCTGCACATATTTATCCCATATCTTCTTACTATCCCGCGTTTTCTTCCACAACGAACGCATCCTTGATTGTGTCCGAAATTCTTTTTTGGCTGTAATTTAATCTGCCCCATATCATCACCCTATAATTTTAGCTCCAAAATTCTCTTCAAGAAATTTAACCGATTCATCTTTAGTAACTCTAATTTTATTAGGAATGCCTTTCTTGCTGATTCTTCTTTTTGAAAGTCTATATCCTCCAGATCTTTTAAGCACTATTGCTATATCCATGCCAAATATGCCTATATCTGGATCATACTTCATGCCTTTAAAATCTGTATAATCAGTTATGCCAAAATATGCATTTCCCTGTTTATCAAATGAATATATGGGAATTTTGTAATCCTTTGCATAAAATGCCTCTTTGAGAAATTTATATGCATCGTCCTTTCTCAGCGTAACTTTGACACCAACACTGAGCCCTTTTCTAATATTGAAGTCTCTGATGGTCTTTTCTGATTTTGTAATTACTGGTTTGTGATGTGTCAATAACTCTATAACTTTTGAGGCTTTTGTCAATCTTTCACCAGCAGCACCAACGCCAATATTTATCATCACTTTATCTATTACAAGTTTAGTCATTGGATTGCCAGTTTTTTCACTCATCATATACTTTCACCTCTTTTTCAGGAATTTTAAAGCTGTATTTAGAATTTCCAATAACAAAAACATAATTTTTAACTGTGGAGAAACCTTCATTGAATGAAACCGTATTTTTACCTGATGATTTATTAATATCAATAGATTTTATTGTGCCTACCTCTCCTACATGAGATCCTCCAATTATAAATGCCTTGTTCCCGGGTACCATTTTCAATACGTCCTGTATTTCCATATTTGGCAATTTAATAAGTAAGGTGTCATCATTCTTAAGGTCTTTACGGTCAGTTATCATTGAATGCCCATTATGGAATCCAAGCTGTATTTTTCCTTTTTCTATTATAGATTTACTTTTTATGCGTAAAAGTTTTACATCATTATTCTCTTCTGGATTTGCAGATATTATAAGCTTGCCCTTATTGTCATATAAAACTATAAATGTATTATCAATGGATTTTATCGAAATAACATCCATAAAACCAACAGGAAATCTTCTATCTTTTATTATTTTTCCATCTATTTTTACATCCCCATTATTTAATATTCTTGTAATCTCTCTTTCCTTGTCACCTAGTTTCAGATAATCCCTTAAAGCGATAAGAATGGGTATTGATTCTTCTTTTTTGTGTGGACCAGGTGTGGGTGTTACTGACCAGAAATTTGTTTTTCTTGGTATTTTTAGCTTGCTTGACGCCATCATTATTTTAGTCTTCAATATCATCACCTTTTTCATCATTTGAGTTATTCTCAGATGAATTTTCTATTTTCTCTTCATCTGAATTTTCGGTAGTTTCTTCAGGTTCGTCCTGATTTTCTATCGACTCTTCTATATATTCTCCAACTGAACCCTGGTCTTCCTCTCTTTCAACCACAGGTGGTGGGAGATTCTTCCTTGC
The DNA here is from genome assembly GCA_021846395.1 of Thermoplasmata archaeon. Classification (GTDB taxonomy): domain Archaea; phylum Thermoplasmatota; class Thermoplasmata; order Thermoplasmatales; family Thermoplasmataceae; genus Acidiplasma. Next base: position 58,885 of record JAJZXB010000002.1, read on the forward strand.
AGTTATTTCTCTTAATTTATTTTCCCTACCAGGTCGGGATAGATCAAGTTTTGTTATAACAAGATTGCTATGATCAACGTAATATTCTACCTGTTTTCCATCAGCTTTTGCAATTGTTATGCCTTCTATCGATATTTTTTTATTTTTATGGTTTACGCCAATAACCTTTCCTCCCTCTCCCTTTCTTGATCCTGAATTTATGGTTACAACATCACCTTTCACCACAGGAAAGTTTCTGATACCATATTTCTTTCGTAATTCCTTGTTAAGGGATATGTTAATTTTATTATTCATCATTTTAATTACCTCACACAATAGTTGATGCTATTGCGGCTATTCTCGGCCATCTTTCCGCAGCCTCTCTTGCAACAGGACCTTTTATTTCAGATCCTCTGACTTCACCTTCAGGTGTAACAAGCACAACAGCATTATCTTCAAACTGGATTACATTGCCATCAGCTCTGCGAAATGGTCTTTTTTGCCTGACCACTACAGCATATACTACCTTTGCTCTCATTTCAGGAGTTCCACGCCTGACACTGGCGATCAATAAATCGCCTATTCCTGCTGCGGGAATTCTTCTTGCGACAGTATGAAGAGCCTTAACTCCAATTAAACTCACTATTTTTGCTCCCGTATTATCTGCACATGTAATTATTGCCCCCAGAGGTAACCCACGTGACTCATTTCCAGAAATCCCCTTCATTTATTCCACCTTCTCAACAACGACAAAACTAATAGTTTTGGCCAATTTCCTGCATTCTGCAATTCTGACCCGATCTCCCACATTTACACTTATACAGTCGGGCAGATGTGCATGGTATTTGGAAAATTTAGTTGCATATCTCTCATATTTCTTGATAAATTCCTTTGTTTCCTTTTTTATAACCACACTTTTATTCATTTTTGTAGATACAACATCTCCTGTTATCATCTGTCCTCTAACATTAAGATTTCCATGAAATGGACAATTAATATCATTGCATTCATTTTTTGGGGGTTTAATATCCAAGCCTATACTTTTCATTTTTATCATATCTCCTTATTTTTTTATATATTTTTCTTTTCTCTTTTGTTCTTTCTTCGGGTCTTATCCTAATAAAATCACCATTAATATTATGCATCTCATTGCCAAACTCAATTGTAAATATTGTTTTTTCCTTGGGAATTTTACATATCTTTCCCTTGCTGTAAATTGTGATCATATTTCGGGTTTCATCAACAATTTTGCCTTTAATATTTACATTATTGGGATTTGGAGAATCCTTTATTATGACATTATTGCCTATAAATTCCTGAAGATAGAACTCATTATTCATACCAATTGCACCTTGAATCCCATCGATTCTAATTCCTTTTTCATTGCGTCTCTGTGATCGCCCTGAAGTTCTATGGACCTACCATCCTTAACAGTTCCCCCTGAAGCAGCTTTTTTCTTTAATATTTTTGCAATTTCATTTATATTCTCAGATTTTGGATCTATACCATCAATTATTGTTACCATCTTACCATATCTTCTTTTATCGACACTTACCTTAACCACTTCGTTGTTCCTGTTGAATCCTTCCCAGGGTTGTAATTCTTTGGGCATACCAGTAAAATCTTTATCTTTCATTCCTTTTTTTCCTCCATTATTGTTAATATTCTAGCAATTTGGCGTCTTACGGATCTCATCTTACCAGGGCTTGCAGGTGCACCACCCATGGCCACAGACGCCCTTTCCCTTAGCAAGGATTCCTTTAATGATTTTAATTTTTGATTTAATTCTTCATTATTCATATTTCTGAGGTCTTTAGTTTTTAACTCCGCCATTATCGTCCACCTCCTCTTTTTCCTTTGTATTTTCAGTGTTTACAACTCTTACATCGCTATTTATATGTATCTCATCTGGCAATTCATAGTCTGTTCTAAGAAGCTTTACATATATGCCAATTACGCCTGTTTTAAGCATTGCTGTTGAAAATCCGCCCTCAACACCAGATCTTGCAGGTTCTCCGGAATATTTTATTTCTCCAAACATGAACTTCTGTGTTCTTGCTCTTTCACCGGATATTTTGCCCCCTATTCTTATTAATACACCTCTAGCATGTTGATCCATTATGCGCCTTAATGTAGTATTTCCAGCTTTTCTGTAGTTCCATCCTTTTTCAAGAGATAGTGCTATCTTCTTTGATATTATCTGTGGATTTAGATCGGGATTTTCCACTTCCTTTACCTCTATCTGTGGAGATTCAAGTCCATATTTCTTCTCAAGGATTTCTGTCATTTCCTTTATTTTAACTCCGTGACGCCCTATTACTAGACCTGGCCTGTTTACATGAAGTGTAATATTTGTTCCAAATGGAGTTCTTTTCATTTCCATGCCTCCAAATCCCGCATTATCATTTTCACTTCTCAGGTATTCAGTTACGAGCAGTTTCTTTATATTATCACTTACAAATTTTTTCTCCTTCATCGCAATCACTCTTCCTCCACAACTACAACTTCAAGATTTACCAGATCCTTGAAAAATGCGCCAGCTCTGCCATATGCCTTTGGAGTAAATTTTTTAATCATTCTGCCCTTTGAAACTGATAGGGAAACAATTACAAGATTTTCTGACAATCCCTTAAATTCAGCATTGGCTGAAACATCATCCAAAAGTTTCTTGAACACTTTTGATTCTTTTACTGGATATCTGCCGGGCCCAATGCCTTTTCTATGAGATATTGAATCAAGATACCTGAAATACGGTATGGCTGTTTTTTTTGCCATAACGTTATCAAGTATATCTTTGGCTGATTCAAGTTTTTTCCCACGCAGAAAATGAGCTATATTAACTGCGTCTTTAACTGATATGTCTTCTTCTCTTATTCTCGATCTTGCATGTTTTTCTGGAAATTTATCAATACTGTATCCTTTCATAATATCACTTCAACGGTAAGAACTTTGAGGATCTTGTTGCCCCTACACCGGGTCCAGAATGTTTTACTTCCTTTCTTGTTGGAGCGAATTCGCCCAGATAATGCCCTATCATTTCTGCCCTTATTTCAAACTTTAAATATGTGTGCCCATTATACAGTTCTATTGTTTTGCCCACAAATTGTGGCAATATTATTACATCCCTGACATGTGTTTTGATATTTTCCTTATCTCCCAGAAGGTCATCAAATAATTTTTTCTGTTCATGATTCATTTCCCGATTATATGACCTCCTTATTCTTGCAGGAAATAATGGAAGCAATTGTGAAAGCTCCATATCCTGTAGTTCCTCCAGAGAGTGCCCACGATAAAGGAACTCCCTCGCTCTACCTGTTATGGCTTTCTGAGCTTTTCTTGATCTTCTCTTTATTGACTTGACCGATGCCTGTTTTCTAACTACCATGATTTCTTCCTCCTTTTAGGAGATAATCTCCCAACTTTTGCTCCTGGTGGAGCTCCTCTGGCAACAGTGCTTGGTCCTCCAACGTGCTGATGGTTTCCTCCACCATGCGGATGATTAACTGCATTCATTGCAACCCCCCTGACACTGTATGCCTTTCTGGCTTTACTTTTTAAGTATTTAATATGTGTACCTGCCTTCAGCATGGGTATATCACGTGCACCTGAACCTGCAACAACCCCAACTGTTGCCCTGCACCCAGGATTGAATTCTTTTGTTGAACCGGAAGGTAATTTAATTGAAACATAGTTTCCATGACTTATAATAAGTCCAGATGAACCAGCTGTTCTGCAGAATTTTCCTCCATCTCCTGGAATGCTCTCTATATTGTATACCAGTGCACCATCTCCAATTTTTGAAAGAAAATTTGTGGCACCGGTTTTTGCTGGCACTGAATCGCCAACAGCAATATCCTGCCCAACGTATGCACCATTAAATGCCAGCATGTAACTCTTCTCATTTCTCTCATTTTTTAAAACCAGAAAAGGTGCATTTCTTCCTGGTGCCTGAACTATATCATCCACTTTGTAATTTCCATCTCTCAGGTGTTTTATTTCTGAAATATGCCTAAAACCTGGACTTCTATAGGTTAATGACCCGTGACCTCTTCTCTGTGCTACTATATGTTTACCCATCTCTTCACCTCAGAATATTCCTATTCTTCCTCCAATTTCCTCAGCAGAAAAATTATCTGTAAGTTTTACAATTGCTTTTTTGCCATTTTTTGTGATCAGTATATTAATGTGTGCAACTTTTACATCGAACCTTTCTTCTATTTCCTTTTTTAAATCGGCTTTTCGACCTCTTCTATCTACCAGAAATGTCAACTTATTTTCCTTTTCCATCATCAATGTCGTTTTTTCTGTGATAACAGGCGTAATTATATAATCCATTACTCTACACCTCTCATTTTTTCAATTATTCCCTCTGTATAAATTGTTAATCTCCCGGGATTTCCTCCTGGTGCAAGTTTCCTGATGCTCAAACTATTAAGTGAGGCAACATCAACACCTGGCAGTGAGGCAAATGCCCTTAAACTTTCCTGTGAAGATCCTACAATAAGTATGCTTTTTGGTTGTTTATATGTCCTGTTCCTCATTTTACCTCTTCCTGCCCTTATTTTTTTGCCTTCTTTGGCTCTCAATATATCATCATACAAACCAAGATTGTTTAAGATTGTTATTGCATCTTTTGCACGTGTTACTGTTTCAATCTCATCTTCCAAAACTATAGGAAATGTAATATTTTTAAGGGTTTCATCTGATATTCTATGCCCTCTTTTTATAATATATTCTTTGTTTGATGTGAGAGCTATAGCACTTAATCTTGCTAGTTTTATTTCCTTTTTGTTAATTTTTTTGTAAAGAACTTTATCGCTTCTTGGCGATAATGCGCTTCTTCCGCCAACGGTACTAGCAAGAAGAACACCTCTTGATCCTCCAGATATTCTGGGAATTCTGGATATACCATGATTTGGGCCCAAATTATGTCCTACTCTTCTGGATCCTGCCAGAGGACTTGAACCATAGGGCTGCCTTAACGATAATGAAATTGCCTTGAAAGCTTTATGAATTAAGTCTTCCCTTGGATTTATCGAGAAGACTCCTGGTAGCTCCAATTCTTTTTTTACTTCTCCATCAATTGTATATACATTTGCTTTCAGATTAATCACCCTGTTTTGATTCCTTTGATATATAGGTTATATCTATATTTTCAACTGCTGCAACTCTCTGCCTTGCTGGGTCTCTAAATTTAATGAGTCTCTTTACAGGTCCAGATATGGAGCCATATAAGAGTACATAATCATTTTTCACAAGCCCGTAATTGAGAAATCCTCCCTTAACGTTAATATCATCAACATGGTCTTTAACGTCATATTTTATTACTCTTATATTATGAAGGGTTCTCTGATGAAGGCCTACCTGTCCAGCCTGCGGTACTGTATTTCTGACCCAGTCTGGATGCCATGGGCCAAGAGTACCTATCATTCTTCTATGCTTTCTATTATTTTTTGGTAAAAGCTTAACTCCAAATCTTTTTACCACTCCCTGAAAACCCTTTCCCTTTGTAACGGATATTACGTCTATAAATGATCCGTTGGTTGAAAAATCGTTGAAATGCAACTCCTTACCAAGTTTTTCATCAGCAAGTTTAACTCTTTCCTCTATTGTGCCGCCTCCAATACGTATCTCAAAGATTTCTGGAATTTTTGATGGTATTCCAGAAACGAGTTTTGGATTTGTGTGAACTATTAATCTAACATCAATTATATCCTTTATTTCTATTTCCTTATTTGACTTATTCTTTATCTCAGGTATTCTTTTAAAAACGGATTTGTCGATATTGTCTGCTTTTTTCTCTGCGAAAACTCTCAGACCATTGTCTCCCTCCTCATAATATCTGATTGCCATAACGTTTAAAGGTGGAACTTCAAGCACAGTTACGGGAGCCATAATGGTTTTTCCAGCAGTCACACTGGTCTTTCTATAATCTGTCATCTGTATATGAGTCATACCAACCTTATAGCCTGCGAACGCCTGAATCTTTGCCTTGCCTTCAATTTCTGGCCATGAGCGAATATCAGCCCCAATTTTTTTAGCACGTACTCTGGGATAATACGCCATTGATCCCCTTCGGGAATGATGCGGTGTTGCCATTTTATATCACCAACCGTTACACGTTTTATATCAGAGAAAATATCTGATAATCTGGGATGCATTTAGCATTGCCCTTTGTGTATGGTTTTTTAAGGTAATTGATTTAATATTTATTAACTTTGTTATTCTTATTCTATTGTTTGTAATAATTATTTGCGGTTATCAATACTCTTATGTGCCACGAAATTAACAGTGAGTGAATATTGTCAATTCACCTCGCGCTGGTTTTTGTTCGCGTACGTCCTTCACGCATCCTCGATCGAATTATAAGTACATATCTGATAAAAATAATATACAAGTTAAAATAGTATTTAGTAATTATAGGGTAAATTAGATGGGTCCGTAGCTCAGCTAGGTAGAGCGATGGACTCTTAATCCATCGGTCGGGGGTCCAAATCCCCCCGGACCCGCTACTTAAACACCAATATAAAAACCATTATATACTTTTTTTAGTATAGGGATTTATGAAAACTAAAACAAGAGAGTATACAGGTAAGAATTTGGATCTTGACAAGGCGTCGGGCGTGGTTGTAGATTTTTTCCAGAAAGATAATTTTAAAGTGCAGTCGGGTAAACATCCCAATGGTATACTGATTCAGGCGACAAAGGAGGGAATATTGAGAGGAATAGTAGGTATGGATCGAGCGTATACAATTACCATATCCGGAACTCCTGATGATTTAAAGATATCCGTTGGAATGGGAAAATGGCTTCAGAATCTTGGTGTTGCAGCAATAGAAAGCTTTCTATTAACTCCAGAACTTGCATTCTTTGAGATTCCAGAATCATTGTGGGGCTTTGAAATAGAGAAAAAATTCTGGGAATATGTAGAAAACCAATTTAATCTTGGGCTGGAATAATTTTTTATAAGCAATGTTGGAAATTTAATGGAGGGGATAGAAATTAACTCCTTCAGGATGAAAATATATTAGCTTCCACCAGTACAGGTTTTTTATATTTTCAACAGACATACAATTGTAATATTATATTGAATAAATACAATGACAAAGTGTAGTTTAAATTTATGTGCACGGATATTGGGGGATCACCTGAAAAGCAAATCATATAGTTGAAGCGGGGATTTTTTAGGCCTGGAAGTGCCAAGTAAGACGTGGTATGACAATATTTAAAAGGCATGATTAATTAATCATACATGTATTATTCGTTTATACTTGGCTTTATGATCGGTATTCCTTCAGGATTCTTTATTGGCATCTTTATTTATTTTAAGCTAAATAAAAGAGTTATTGCAGGGATTTCTGAAAAAATGCAGATTGAATTCAGGACTAACTGGAATAATATGATGGCGGAGCAGAATAATAATTTAATAAATGCAGGATCAATAGCATTTAAAAATGTTCTGGAAAGCGAAAAATCAGAAAATGAAAAAAATATATTAAAAATAAGTGGTGTGATAGATCCCCTTAGAGAATCAATAAAAAACTACCATAATTATATAGAAAGCATTGAAAAATCCAGAGAAACCGAAACAGGTGCACTGAATGAAAGTATTGATAATCTCTATAAGAAGATTAATTCCCTTGAAGGAGATACAAACAGGCTTGTTAATGCATTGAAAAATCCTTCAATCAGAGGTAAATGGGGGGAAATAACACTGAAAAGGGTTGTTGAAATGGCGGGCATGTCAAATTACTGCACTTATAAAGAACAGGTATCATCAAGTGACAATACATACAGGCCCGATATGATTATACAGATGCCAGCAGGCAAGAAAGTAATAGTTGATTCCAAAGTTCCTTTGAATGGCTATTTTGAATATTTAAATAGCGACAGTGAAAGCGATAAAAAATACAATTTAAGCAAATATCTTGCTGTGTTTTCCAATCGCGTAAGGGAATTGTCCTCTAAAAAATATTATGAGAATTTTGACACCTCAACAGATTTTGTAATAATGTTTTTACCACTGGAATCACTTTTAAGTGTTATCATGGAAAATTCACCAGATATTATCGAGGATGCAATATCCAAAAAGGTAATTGTTTCTACACCCATTACACTGATCTCCCTTTTAATGACAATTCATATGGGCTGGAAAGATGCAAACACAATTGATAGTATTAAGGATATTTTGCTTCGAATAAAGGATTTTTCAAAAAATTTAACCTTATTTATAGACAATTACAATGAAACGGTAAAAAATCTAAACAGAACAGTGGACTCTTTCAATAAAACATCAAGGAGTTTTGAGAGAGAAATTGAGCCTGTTGTGAATAAGCTTGGGGAGAATGAAATCATAGACAGAGACAGGATGGAAATAAAACAGATAAATAAAAATACCGATTTAATCAATAAATAATCATTTAAACTGTGTGAATAGCCTGTGGTCATTATCACCATCAAATAAACCAATTCTGATTCCTGAATCTATCCATCCATACAGATAATTTATTGCCGAAAGTGCGTTGATAAAATCATTTTTTTTATAAAAATACATGGCATCATTGTAATAGTTCAGAATCATGTCCATATGATCCTTTGCTATACCGTAAATATATGAATTTTTTGGGGCTATTATTCTGATTTTTTTTAAGGCTTCATCGGTAATATTGATATATTTTTCTGCACGTTCTTTTAGTTCCATATTACTTTATATGTGCATTAATTATATTTTTATGTATCACACGTTTGTGATATTTTCACAGCCAGTCTTCATTATACAATCAACCATAATAAATTAATAATTAAACATTGGATAAAAATGTTAGGAGTTCTAACGGGCAATTGCCGGAAAATGCAAAAAAGAAAAATTTATATATATTATACATTTATGCAGAGGAAAAAATATTTAAACAGTAATATATTAAACGGTGAGAGTACATGAGTATGGCGGAAATATTCTGGCTGGCAATTTTTTATTTTATAATCTTAATAATGTATATGGTTTTTTTTATTAAATTACCTTATATTAAAGGCCCCTTTAAACTTAAAGCTCCTTTTATGTATTTACCAAAGCACAAAGGAACAAATGGAAAAAGCAAATACACCATAAATATTTTTTTCTGGGGTAGAAAATTAAGAATTATACTAAATTTATTATTGGCTTCTGATTATATAATATTCCAAATACTTCTTTTAATTTCTTTAAATTTAAAGCATTTAACTTTAAACCCTTCTGCTTTAATACTTATTTTAATAGTTATTATTCTAGATATTCTTTTCTTGCTTCCAGTTGTATATTTTACACGTTCTGATATTATTTTTGAAAAAAATAGGAATATAATTATACAAAGAATAATAACGCCAAAATTGGATTATTTATATGAAAAAAATATGAGGAATCAAAATATTTGACATGATCTCTTCTTGTTTAGACATTTATTGAATGGAAAAATGTCTATATCTGTTAGAATAAGGCATCCAAAATATCTATAAATGAGGATAATTATAGTATATAATTGCATCTCAATATTTTATTGAGCGAAGAATGGAAAAAAGTTCATTTACATAGGCATAATAACATTTTTTCATCATAAAATTTGTAAATTAGTAATATTAAGGTTTTCTTCCATTGCATTGAGTTCTATACCTGTTAAAATGTTATTTAAGCATTTTTCCACTATAAAGCCTCCCAAATGAAAATGGGCACATAACAAATATTCAAGGATCAATAGGAGGGGGAATGGATGATTTAGAAAGAAAATCACATATACGTAATTACAAACAAAAAATAGCTCTCAATGAAAGAATATTCAATTGTGAATCATGTAATATCTCTATTGATCGAGATCTAAATGCATCTATAAATATTTTAGAATATAATGCACCTGTGAAACGCAAGGAATATATACTTATGGACAATAAAACCTCTACCTGCATAATTGATATCTAAACACTATTCCAAACATTAAGGTAAGCTTTGTTGTTTACATAGGAGTTTCACAGTTTTAGTGTGAGGTAATTCACTGTTTCCATCCTACAAGCCCATAATGGAACCGTAGCCTATTAATCTCCATCTGTTTGATATTCTTCTTCCAATGGCAATACGGTCATTGACACTGGCAGCAACTGGATACTTCAGGGAAATTTCAACCTTCCCATCTCTAATAGAGGAGATAACACCAACGGTGTTTGCAGTGCCAACGGTAAGCATTATTATTTCATTTACTTTCAACGGTTCAACCTTAACCTCTTCATCAAATCCCACAACTCTTTTTAGAAGGTGAGAGTCCATAGAAAGGTTAAAGAGTGTTGGGGGGACATTTCCGGCTCTGCCAATAACTCTCCCTGTAAATGAATCGCCTTTTGTGAGAAATGGGTCCAGTTTTGTTCCAACTGCAGCCAATCCTCCTGGAATAATTTTTTCATAGCTTTCCGAACCTGCCATCAATGAAACAATATTTGTTGTGACATTTTCCCATGTGGTCTTATTGCCTTTAGTTATTTGTATGCCCGGTGATATCTCTATATCATTGCCCATTGATAAGAAACCCCTTACGAGAGAGCCGCCAAGAACTCCTCCCTTTAAATTTTCAGGCAATGTTCCGGGCTTATTTATGTCAAATGATCTTGCAACATACATCATTGGATTGTCCGATTCCTTGAATTCTGGTGGTTTTATAATTTCCTCAATTGCTTCGAAAACAATATCTATATTTGTATTGTGATATGCACTTACTGGAATTATTGGGGAATTTTCAGCTATGCTTCCTGTTAAGAATTTTTTAATTTCATTATAACTTTCAACTGCCCTTTCTTTTGTAACAAGGTCTATTTTGTTCTGAACCACAATTATTTCCTTTATTCCCATTATTTCAAGCGCTGTTAAGTGTTCTCTTGTCTGCGGCTGTGGGCATTTTTCATTGGCAGCTATTACAAGTATAGCTCCATTCATTATTGATGATCCTGCAAGCATAGTTGCCATCAGGGTTTCATGCCCTGGGGCATCTACTATTGATATAACTCTTGAAAGTTCACAGTTTTCGTTGAGTTTCTTATTGCTGTAAAATGGATTTCCATCATTATCATAACATCTATAAATTGGCGTGTCTGCATAACCAAGCTTGATTGATATTCCTCTCTTTACCTCCTCTGAGTGTATATCTGTCTTTTTGCCAGTCAGAGCGTATGTGAGTGTACTTTTGCCATGGTCTACATGGCCTACCATTCCTATATTTACTGATGGTTGTTCCATTACTGTTCTCCCTTGTCCTCAGAAACCGGTTCCTCAAGAGATTTTGTACCATATTGTGTAATTACGAGATTCAACTGGGCAATATCTGAACCGATGGTATTGCCTCTGAAAGTCACTCTCTTTCTGATGCCTTTCTTTGCTTTTTCACCCTTATCGTAAACTATCAATAATCTTTTTTTGCCCATTATGGGAAGATCCTTTCTCATTGGAAAGCCATCTCTTGCACTTCCACCAGCTATTTTCATTTTATATCCTGGCATATCAAAAAATATGCCATCTATTTCCTCACCAAGTTTTCTGCCTGCCATGGAACCGAGTACTTCATCGGAAAATTCCCTTTTATATGTTTTGCCGGTTTTTCTATCAGCTATAACTGCTACTACCATATTTATTCACCATGATTGTTATTTATTCCTTATTATTAGCTCATTAATAAAATTATAGATTATTTTTAATACGATTTTCCACAATAAATAGGTATAGTTTTTCAAGTGCTATGAATCTATGTGAAATTTTATTTTTTTCAACTGTTGTCATTTCTCCCATAGTTTTGTTCGAGTTATCCGGTATAAATATGGGATCATAGCCAAATCCAAGATTTCCTGAAATTGCACTGGATATTTTTCCATTGAGCGTGCCGGAAAACTGGTAAAAATTTTTTTTCCAGCAAAGTGTAATAACTGTTTTAAAATATGCCTTTGAGCCGGAAGCCATTTTTAAAATATTTTCATTTCCTATTGTACTCTGAACATATGATGAATACGGGCCTGGAAATCCCGCCAGATTGGTGATATATAACCCGGTATCTTCCAGAAAAAATGGTGCATTTATTTTGTTTGCAAGTTTTTTGGAGCTGTCAAGAGATATTGTGTCATTATCATCGGCCTGAATCTCCTCATATTTCCTTTGAAGCCAATTTATTTCAAGATTCTTTGAGTTAAGGTATGTAGATATTTCCTTATATTTGTGTTCATTACTGGTAACAAGTGATAACATAAACCATCATTTACAAGGGGATTTTAAAGTTTTTTATTTCATACATACCTTCTGCGTGCCTTAATTTCCCGCACTATTTCAAATATGTGTTTATGATCATCATTATACTCAGAATATTTTGATAAAAACATTCTGCTTAAATTATAATTCCCATATAAATTATTAAGTGAGTCACTCATTAAAAAAACATCGTCTGCAATGTCCTCATCTTCACACTTTATTTTCCCCATGCTTGGATCAAGAATGTACAGCCTATCACCTATTATAAAATTATTCGGAGTTAAATCGCCGTGCGATATTCTATGTTTATGCATTTTTGCTACTGTTTTTGCTATTATGTCAAGATTATGTTCAATATTTCCATTTTTCAATATAAGCTCATTCAGAGTTATTCCATCAATATACTCTAGTATCAATGTATTTTTATATCGATCATAGTCATAGACCAGGGGTACAGAGATGCCAAGATTGCGTAACTCATAAAGTATGAAAAACTCATTTCTTGTTCTTTCTTTTCTCAAAAATATGTCTAGATTTTTATCCCTGTAACTCTTCCTTAATCGATCTTTAATAATTACTTTTCTACCAAAGAACCTGGAAGTCCTTATACGCGACTCAGCCCCACGATTTTTAGTCAATTCATGTTTATCAGAGTTAATCCATGGAATATTTACCTCATCTATTCTGTATTTCTGATTTACCTTTGTATCCATAATGGAGTCATGTTCACCATTTTCATACAATAACATGCCTGCCTGTGCAATCATTGCACCATTATCCATGCAGTATTTCTTATCTGTTAAATATGCCCTGTAACCTGATTCCTCTGCCATGGATAAAACCATGGATCTGAGCCTATCGTTTTTAGCAACTCCACCTGCCAGCAGAATTTCATTTTTGTTTGTATAATACAATGCCCTTTCAAGGACTTCAATAACCATGGAAAATGAATATTCCTGAATACTGTAGGAAATATTTTCTATTTTTTCACCCTGATTTAAAAAATTTTTAGCTGCAGTATACATTCCGGAAAATGATGTATCCATACCCTTGACCGAATATGGCAATTTTAATAATTTTTTCCCTGATAGTGCCATTTTTTCTATCTCTGGGCCTCCAGGAAATGGAATATTTGCATCTCTTGCAAATTTATCAAGCATATTTCCAAGGCCAATGTCCATTGTTTCTCCAAGAACCCGATATTTGCCATACTCATGTGCTATTATTTGAGTATTGCCACCTGAAATATATAACATTATTGGGTCCACTGCCCCGGATAATTTTCTACCAATTTCCACATGGCCAAGTGGATGATTGACACCAATAATTGGAATTTTGTATCTCAGGGAAAAGGCACGGGAAGCGGTTGCGGCAATACGGAGGCAGGGGCCTAAACCAGGGCCCTTTGAGAATGATACCAGATCAATATCTTCGGGAGTTAAACCAGATTCTTTGAATGCATTATGCATTACCTCCAATACGTGATCAGCATGATGTATGGCTGCTTCACGTGGATGTATTCCACCATTTAAAGGAATGTATGTGGAAGATGAGTTTGAAATAATCTTATTTTCATCAACTATGCCTGCACTTATCGTGTGTGCTGTACCTTCTATACCCAAAACTATCATTAGAACCAAATAACATTAAAATATTTTAATTTGAAATAAATATAAAATAATAAATAAAAATTAAATTTAGTCTTTGTATTTTATTTTTGAAGATGCACGGAATACAAATTTATCCTTTGCGGGGACTTTTATTTCAGCCCTGGTTTGTGGATTTCTGGCTGTTCTTGCACTCTGTTTCTTTCTCTCAAAAATTCCAAATCCTGCAAGGTTAATTTTGGAACCCTTGTTAACTTCAGCGACTGTTTCATCAAGGAATTCTGTAATGATCTCTGCTGCCTTTTTTTGTGTCGTTCCAGTCTTCTTCGCTATGGTTTTAGACAATTCACTTATTCCTACCATTTTATCACCAATACCTTATACATACGAAAGTATTAAAATCTTTCGATTACAATTTTATTACAATATTGAAAAAACTAAATTATGGAATATTTCATTAATAAAATAAAAAAATTCAAATAAAATCCAGACAATTATTATATATTTTATAAATATAACCTTGTTATGAAATTAATTGAGAACTGGTTTTCAGAGAGATATTCGGACAATTTGCAGCTTTCCTTCAGGATAAGGGATCAGCTACTATCAATAAAAACAGACTACCAGAGAATAGATTTGTTTGATACGTATGATTTTGGGAAATTATTATCAATAGATGGTACAGTGCAGCTAACAGAAAAGGACGAATATATTTATCATGAAATGATCACCATGGTTCCATATTATTTTAATAAAAAACCCGAATCAGCACTTATAATAGGTGGTGGAGATGGGGGCGCTGCCAAAAGGCTTATTGATCTTAATTTTAGGAATATTATAAATGTCGAAATAGATGAAAATGTCGTTGAAGTTTCAAAAAAATATTTCCCCGAGTTGTCTGAGTCATTTAAAAATAAAAACGTTAATTTGATAATAGGAGATGGTATAAAATATATAAACCAAACCGATAAAAAATTCGACAGAATATTGATTGATTCAACAGATCCAGTTGGCTCAGCAGAGGGGTTGTTTTCCCCAGATTTTTACAGAGATATAAAAAATCACCTGACGGACGATGGAATAGTTGTAACACAATCAGGATCTCCATATTATCAGCCGGAAGCTTTAAAAATGGCTGTTGAGGGGCTATCTTCTGTTTTTAAATATGTAAAAACATATATTGCATTTATACCAACATATCCCAGTGGATTCTGGTCATTTACAATGGCATCTATAAATGGCTTTAATGCCAGAGAGGATGAGTATATAAAAGGTAGATATTTTAATGGCAATATCCTTAAAGGATGCTTTGATTTGCCTGAATTTGTTAAAAATGTAGTGTAATTATTTTTTTATACCACGTTGCAATTTTGCATCCTCCAATTTTTTTTCATATTTGTCCCCCATCTTTTTTGCTATTTTTTCCAGAAGTAATAAATTTTTTAAAAAGGTTTTTTTACTTTTAGTCTTGAGTATATTATTGAATCTAGAAATATCGTTAAGGGTTGATGTTAACATATAGATAGAGTAAATAAATACTATTGATGAGGCAAGAAATATCCAGTATTGCCAGTTTCCTTCCTTATTCAGGTTAAAGTAAGATATAAGTATGCTATTTTGAGTTATAAGATCATTGAACATGATAACAAAAAAGAAGGCGGAAACAATGCCTACGATAGCATATAAAATATAAAGTTTGTCTTTTATCATAAAAAAGTGATATCTAATGCATTTTTAAATGTTGGCATTCATTTTGACATTAACTTTTTTCTTTCCTTGGCATTATATCCAGTTAATTTTTCAACAAGATCATTATATTTTTTCAATGTTTCCTGTGGATTTTTGTAATCTGTATCTGTTTCGGTGGAAACAAACAATTTTTTGCCATCAGTCCAAATTTCAATTCTGTTAAGTCCGGGAAAACTTGAAACTATACGATCGTTTTCTCTGTTTATTTCCTTCGCAAAATCCTTTAATATACTCTCTATATAATCATTTTCCATTTTTATGCCCTTTTTAACGGGATATGCTCTCACCATATTTTCACCTTTTTTACGCTTTTTTAGCTAGTTTTTTCTGATATTTTTTGGCCATTGCACGCCAGTATATTAATTCCATATACTGAGCATCGTGTTCCAGGAGTGGCGACATGGAAATTATTGTAATATCTTTTTCCATATTTACTAGAACCTCTGCAAGCGTTTCAAATTTTAAATCACCATGTTTAATTGCCGTAATTTTTGTTTCATTGCCGTTTTCATAATCTACACCGGCAAATTCAGTATATAGATCGCCTTTTGCATATTTTGTAAATGCTGAAATTACATTTTCAAAATCCTTTGTTTCAATTAAAGAACCATTGTTTAATGAATGTATATGTGAGAAATTCAATATTGGTTCTACATCCGGTATATTCTCTGCCAGCGTGAATAAGTCCTTTTGTGTTCCAAATATATCTGTTTTCCCGGAGGTTTCCACACCAATATATGGGTATCCCTTTTCATGCGGAAATTCCTTAGCCAGTTCGGAATAAATTTCCATTGCTTTTTTTGCGCTTGTGTTTTTCCTTTTACAGTAAAATCCGGTATGTGTTATGATTCGTTTTGCGCCCATAGCTTTTCCGATAATTAAAGACCATTTAAGATGGTTATATGATTTTTCAGCCATTTCACCGCCGTTTAGTAAATCCATATAATATGGGGCATGCATGGATATATCAACATCAAGCTCCCTAGCTATTTGCTTCCCTTCATTTAAATCATCATAATTCTGGGCCATATTCCAGAATAATTCCTGTATTATATCATCCTCTTCTATTTCTGAATCAGTACCTATGCTTTTATAATTTCCTGAATCATCTGGCCTTAAAACATCAACAATTATCGAATCTTCAATGTCTCGAGGATACATGCCAGCATATTCTATGGCAGGGTTTTCGCTTACATTAACCCTCAGTAACTGTACCTCAAGAGAATTTAAACCAAGATTTGCTGTATCTTCAATTGAATCTGTATAGGTTCTATCCTTACTAGTTAAGGGTATGCCTGCAACACCAAATTTAATCATTCTTATAATAATAGATAAACATTATTTTAATTTTTGTAATTAACCAGATTGCTATTTATCTTTATGGCCATATTCATCAAACCTTGCTAATGACCATTATAGCATAACAGAAATAGAATGATGAAACTATAACAATACCTGATGACGTTAAACCAAGCCTTAATTTCCTAAAAAAAATAGATGCACTTTTCCTTGAGATGGCTGCAACAATAGATTCTATTCATTCAGCAAATAAAAATATCGATGATAAAAAACTTATGGGGTTTGTCTCAACTGTGAAGTCAAGAAGACTGGCGTAGGTACCTGACAAGGATAATTATTTGAGAAATATTCTTAATATTCTTAGGAAACGCAAGATTTTATAATTCCTGTTGTTAATTATGCCAGACAAAAATTCTATTAAAACAATAGATGCTAATATTTTAACAGGCTATATTCTTCAAAATGAGTCAAGTGAAAGAGATCATAGAAATAAAATTTTAAGTATATCTAATCATGCCAATAAAGGAAATGATGAGATTAGAATTTTTATATACGTTAGGTGAAGTTTTCAAAAGACTCCTTAATGAGCGTGATTGTCCATCTATTGATTTTGGTGGAAATGATATTCAGAAAAACCTTATAAAAGTTCAGGACTATATAAAAAGTGGTTTTATTGTAATTATTAATGCCATTGTAATTTCCGAAAAATTTTTAATTGCCCTGTAATTTTCATCATTTTTTAAGATTTTTTTGTTCGTTTTAATTCAAAATCAATATTTGTTTTATAAATTTCATCTATATTTTTTAATTTAAAAATATTTTATAAATGCTTGTGGTGGGTTTTGAACGTTTACTAGAGAGCCATTGGAGGGTTTCGATCCCCCGACCTGCTGATTACAAATCAGCTGCTCTGCCAACTGAGCTACAATGGCTTTGATACCATATTAAAGAATATTATATAAAATTTATACATTTACAAATAAAGTGAACTACCTAATGATAAAGCCGTGAAGCTTCCTATATCAACCACAAAGCTTGCCTTCACTCCCGGATATTGTTCAGTTATTCCATCATGGAGGTATGGGCTTTAATGTCCATAGGCGTATATTCCCTGTATTCCACAGGTACATTATATTCTAAAATATTTATGGAATACCCTGTGGTTGTATTATTTATAGGGCCTATTAGGCTGTATTATTTCCATGTTACAGAAAAAGTGTACAGTATAATGATTATAAACTTTCGAACTTCATCTACATCGCAAGTTCAGTGGCTTTCGTGCTTTAAACCATTTGTAAAAAAAATTAAAATTTATTTTTAATCTTTATGATTGTATGCTTCTATAACATATTGAGCAAACTGATCATCCGGATATGCGCCAACAAATGTCACATCGTCGTTTATAACAATGTGCGGAACTGCTGAAACTCCGGCATCGGAAGCTTCCTTATCAAATTCAAGAGATTCAATCATTTCTCCCTTAATGTTTTTGTTTAACAGTGCAAATTTATGTGCTGTGCCAACTGCCCTTGGGCAATACTGGCAAGTTGGTGTTACGTATACCTTAATTGTTATTGGTTTGTCAACCTTTGCCAGAAGTTCCACAGCTGTCTTTGAAACATCTGCATCTCCAATGGATACATTTTCCAGGTCTTCTATTAATGAGCCAAACTCATATCCAGATGGAATTCCATAGTATACTATCCTACCATCCTGCTCACCTGCAGGTGCCACAACTGTTGCTGGATATTTCTCTATCCCGTATTTTTCAACCATGTCTTTATCGTTTTCAAATATATATTTGGTTAAATTTATTTTGTCACTCAAAGCTGAAACTTCATCAACAAGCTGCAGGGTTTCTTTGCAGTATTTGCATTCATTGTCATTTGATGTGAAAACAACCAGATCCACAGAGTTCTTTATCTTTTTCGAAAATTCGTCAACTAAATACTTTTTATCTTCATCTCTTATCAATACCATAGTTATCTTTTTAGTATTTTAAACATATATTTAAATATTTCTGCACATAAATGTATATTGTTTAAGCATTCAATTATATTAATATAATATACAGTTATTATAATTTAATGAGTGAAAGGCTTTATTTTAATGATATGTATGGTAGAAAATTTAATGGTAGAATAGAATCTAAGGATGGGAATAAAATATTTCTTGATAAGACTCTGTTTTATCCATCCAGTGGCGGCCAGCCAAATGATACTGGAATTATAAAGAGCAAAGACCGGCTGTATAATGTTATAGATGTATACAAGGAAGGCGAGGATATCGTACACGTTCTTGACAATGCTGATGGCCTTGAAATAAATGATCTGATACATGGTGAAATAAACTGGGATAGGCGGTACATACATATGAGATATCATACTGCAGTTCATATAATAGATGGTGTCGTAGACAATGATTATAACGGTCAGGGTCTTTTAACAGGAGGCCAGATCTATAATGATAGGGCCAGAGTTGATTTCAGTTTTGATGCGATAGATAAAGAACTTATAGGCAAAATAATAGAAAGCGCCAATAAAATCGTGGAACGTGGCCTGAATGTTTTTCAACGTGAGATAACAGGTGATGAGGCTTTAAAAATACCTGGACTTGCAAGAACCGAACCGGGAAGAGAATTAATTCGAAAACTTGATCAAGTTAGAATTATAGAGATTGACAATTTCGATTTTCAGGCCGATGGGGGCACTCATGTGGCAAATACACGCGAGGTTGGCAAAATAGTCATGCAAAAAATTGAAAATAAGGGAAAGGGTCACAAAAGATTGACCTTTACCATAGATTGATGTCGTTACGGATAAAATCTGGCAACTCAGTATCTTTTGGTATCTCATTTTCATCAATAATTGTTTTATTGCCTGTGGCCTTAAAATATGAATTGAGGAATTTTTGTATATATGTTTTATTTATTATTCCCATGGTACCAATTCTTATTGTATTTCCAGAAATTTTTCCCATTCCTTTCGAAACAATAATATTTTCCTGAACAAGCTTATTTATCAAACTGCTGTTATCCTCATTATAAAAACATACCACTGTATCTGAATAGGTTTTTGCGTCACCAAAGATGTCAACATTGTTTTCAATAAGTTTTTTTCTAATAAAGTCTGCAGATTTCTGAATCCGGTTAATTCTATTTTCCATTCCCTCTCTTTTCAGAATTTTTAGTGCAACGTTTAATGAGTTGAAAATTCCTGTGGCAGGTGTATATGCTGTTTCATTTTTATCAAGAAATTTTAATGACGTTTTTAAGTCGAGATAAAATGGGACATCGTTGATTTCAGTTTCCATTAAATAATTATATGCGTCTTTCGAAAGAAATATTATGGCTATTCCCGGTACTGAGGCAAGGTTTTTCTGACTGCCTGTGGCCATTGCATATATGCCATCCATGGTGAAATTGTAACCTGCAAACCCTGAGACGTCATCCACCAGAAGTTTGGCTCCTTTATATTTAACTATCTGTGAGATTTCCTTAATATTGCACAGTACAGTTCCATTTGATGTTTCGTTATGCACCAGAAATAGATAGTCAAACTCCCTTTCCTTTATATCATTTAAAATTACATCCGGATCTGGTTTTTCATAGTTAATAAATTCAACATTTTCAGTTTTTCTTTTTATTGATTTAATTAAGCGTTCTCCAAAATCTCCAAAACTTATTGATAAAACCTTTTTATTGTTATCGATTAATGAAAATACCATTGATTCAACGGCCAGAGTTCCGGATCCGGTAACCATTACTGATGCATATGCGCCAGATATATCATTCAACATTTCCTTATTTTCAGCCATTATTTCCTTGAATTTCCCAGATCTGTGGTTGTCCAGATATATGGAAGCGTTCAATACAGAATTAGGTACTTCAACAGGGCCAGGAATTAGAAGCATTTTACCACTCCTTCATAATATTATCTGCAGTCATGATTGCAATTCTCTTCTGGGCCTCATGGCTCTGAGCTCCCAGGTGTGGAGTTACGATTACATTTTCCATTTTTAATATATCTAATTCATAATCTTCTTTTGCTGGCTCATGCCAGAATACATCTGAGATTAAATATCCTATTGTGCCATCTTTAAGATATTTAACCACATCCCTTACATTTATTGCATTTGCTCTCGAAGTATTTATTATTATTACACCTTTCTTCAACAAGGACAGCTCATTTTCGTTTAATATATATGCCGAATCCTTTCTCAGGGTCACATTAATCGAAATAAAATCAGATTGTTTCAAAAGTTCTTCAAGAGTGACTTTTTTGACAAAATCCTGATATTGAACTGGCATCGGGTCATACGCTATGAGCTTCATATTCAGGACTCTGGCCACGTCTGCTATAGAATGACCTATCCTGCCGTAACCAAGAATGCCAAGGGTTTTTCCTGATAATTCATAACCCTTCAGCTTTTTAAAATCATTCTTCTTTGTGTTTTCAATACCCTTTGCAAGTTGTCTTGCCCCAATAATCATCATTGCGATGGAAAGCTCAACAACACTTTCTGTGGATGAGCCTGGTGCGTAAACAATTTTTATATTTTTTCCCCCTGCATAGTCAGTATCAATGTTATCAACCCCAATACCTGCTCTGGCAATTATTTTCAATTTTTTGCCATTGTTTATGATATCCTTGTCTATTTTAGTCCTGCTTCTAACAACAACAACATCATAATCGCCGATAATAGTCAATAATTCATCTCTTGTTATTTCTGGTTTATACGCTATTTGAAATCTGTCTTTTAATTTATCAATTATTACTTCATCTACCGGATCACATATAAGAATTTTCCCATCCATGGCACCATATGGCATTATTATTTATAAAAATTTGTTTATTATATATAAGTTTTATATTGAAGACAATTCACATTGTACAAATAATAACATAAAATGTCTGATTTAATAAATTTATTGATAATTTTTTATATTGTATGCTTATATTTAATATTCTTGTGCGTTTTTTCACACATATCATTACAGTATACGAAATATTTAAAAATTTTATACAATATAATTGGTTTTATCTTTTTCCTCATCCTTGTTTTTTATAACAAGATTCTGTTCGTCAAATTCAATATATGAAATTGAATTTATGGGTATAAGCCTTATTTTTTTCTTGCCGTTGTCTTTTACCTTAAAACATAATGCACCTTCTTCGCCAAGTATAGCATAACCAATATATTCGCCATCGGTTGTTAGAGGTTTATCATCTCCGCTTACAGAAATAACACTATATGTTGCACCCTTTTTTATTTCAATCATGTCCATGAATGGGTATAATATTCATCGTAAAAAGGTTTTTTATAAGTTTCAAAAAAATTTAAGCAGACTTTGTACCGTACTCTACAATATCCGTAATAAAAATCAGTATAATTTTATATTATAACAAAATTACATTATGATACTCTTGAAGTTAAATAAAAGCGATATATATACATCCGTATTTTTTAATGATTATGATGATTTTAAAGTCAATTTTGAAAAAAATCTTCAAAAGAGCGATAACTATGAAATAAGGTTTGACCTCTTTGGCAAAAAGGATTCCCATACGCTGAATAATGTGCTGGATTATCTGTTAAAAAATGATATTAACTATATATTTACTTACAGATCACAGAATAATGAAGAACTTTTGGATGTATATGATAAAGCAATAAATATTTCCCCAATAATTGATGTGGATATAAATTCATACAATTTTAAGAGAGAGTTGTTTAACAGATCAAAACTCATGCTTTCTTTTCATGGCAATAACGACGATAATGTTGGGAAAATTGTCAATACGATGTTGAGTGTCAAACCTGACATATACAAAATTGCACTGAACTATAGCGATTTAAATAAATTCCTTGATGATATGCAGTATTTAATGAAATTCAAAAGTGAAACAGGCAACAAAATTGCATTCATACCCATGGGGGAGGAAAATAGTTTTTTAAGAGTGGTGTCAGGTTTCTTCCTTTCTGATATCATGTATGCAAGCTACAGGTTCAACACTGCACCGGGACAGTTATCTCTTGAAGATTATATGGATATTTACAGAATATTCAAATTATGAATATATGAAGTATTCCAGTTGTGATTAAATCTACTGCTATTGCCGTTAAAAGAAGCCCCATGATTCTTGATATAACTATTGAGCCTGTTTTGCCAAGCTTTCCAAAAATTTTTACTGAGTACTTCAAAACAAAGAATGAAAGAATTAAAACAGTTATAACTGCCAGTATAACCGCAAACCTTGATGCCAATGTTATGTTGGTTGTATTAAAAAATATAATGGCTGTTGTAATTGATCCTGGACCTGCAAGCAATGGTGTACCTAAAGGTGCTATGGCTATTGCTTCTCTTTCAGCTGATTCATCTTTTTCTATCTGTGTCATTTTGGTAGTTGATAGTTTTCCCTGCAGCATATCAAAGCCAACTTTAAACAGCAATATTCCGCCTGCTATTTCAAAATCATAAATATTTATGCCAAGAATATCAAAAATATATATGCCCAGAAACATAAAACCGAATATCATTCCACTAGCGGTGTATATTGATCTTCTTATTATCTCATGCCTTTCCTTTAAACTGTATCCATCCGTCAGTGATATCAATACTGGTACTGCACCAATTGGATTCATGATTGCAAATAATGCTGCGAATACAGTAACAAAAATCAAAATTAAAGACATTTTACACCATATTTATTTTATATATTAATCATTTTGCAATTGTGATACCCATACATGTTTAAGGAATATTTACTTCCTGCTTCAGCGATCTGACCCATATTTATGTACCATCATGCTACTTAATCTCCAGTAAGTTTTCTGCATATCCTGGTTTATCTGTTGGAATTATAAAACGGCTGTGCTGATGTGGGGTCCTGCATTTCTCCATCAAGAGAGAGAGTTTATACTGCGTCCACCAATATTTATAAAAATATCTCACATTATCTGATGTGTTACTGGAAATACAGATTCACTGATATGTTCGATCATCACTGTAATTGCGAGGGGTACTGTACTCTCCCTTTTGTGATCCGGTTGTTTCGCCACTGATTGCATTGTACATGCTCCCATAATATTTTTTTATTTTTTCCTCAACTGGTATATACAGTAAAAGGGCCTCTTTTACATCGCTTTTTTCTATTAATTTATGGTTTTTTTCTGTAGCCATATCGCCTGCAGCTCTGATCAAACCACCAAGTTCTCTCAACCTCAATGTCAATGAATGCTCTTTATGATCCTCCCTTGCCCTGCGTTTCCCTTCTTCTATTATAAGATCCACTGCATCCATAGTCATGTGAGGTATTTTTCCATCTATATTTATTTCCTGAGCAATAAACTGCAGATATTTTATCCGATTCTGGTTGTTATCTGGCATGGCAATATCCATCAATATCTCGTAACCATTTCCAAGTATTCTTGACCTCAATGGACTTAAAATATACTGCAAATCCTGAATATTGCATGCGGCAACCAGAATAAAATCTGCAGGTACATCATCAACCCTGACGCTGGCACCGGCACTCTGTGGATTTCTTCCGATTATGGGAAATTTCCTTTCCTGCATTGCAGTTAAAATGAATCTCTGAAGATTTCCAAGGTGAGTTATTTCATCAATGAACAATACCCCTTCATGTGCCATGTGCACTGCACCAGAAACAACCCTTTCGTAGGGCAATGTTCCCAGTTGTGGGTGTCCACCATATGGATCGTGTCTTACATCTCCAAGAAGTTCAGTTTCGCTTGCTCCAGTTGCAAGGACAAATGGATTTCTATCTATAGGAACTATGACCTTGCTTGGGCTTTTCTTTTCTATTTTTCTTCTTTTCTCAAGGGTTTTCTCATCAAGAACGCGGATCTTATCGCCATATTTTTCATATACAACAATTTCCTCCCTGTCTCCGACCTTTCTTGTCTGTGTTACCCTTTCACTGCCATTGTTCATCCCAAAGGCCACACCAATAACATTAAAAACGTCATTGAAGGGACCCTGCGCATTATTTACAATTTTGCTGTTATTGCAATTTGGGCATATATTTTCTGATGGTTGCGAATAAAACCCGCAATGTGGACATCTATAACCCAATCTTTCAGTGACATTCTGAGGGGCATCCCTTGGATCAATGATTTCACCTTCAATTGAGTTCAGTTCATGTTTTTCCCCTTCTATTTCATTGATAGTTTTTACCTCTATAAAGGGGCGTTCTGGATAGGATGGATTGTGAACAACTCTGATTTCCTCCCGCGGCCTTTCTATATAAAATGACATTGCCTGAGCTATCATTGATTTTCCAACACCCGGTGGACCGACTAGCAACATATTCCTTCTCTGTTTTGCTGCTAGAAGTGCCATTCTTACGGCTTCATCCTGACCCACAACACGCTCAAGTGGGCTTGATGGTATTTTTATATATGATGTGTCCGGATAGTTGCTGAAATTTATATATGTTCCCACGTAACCACCCTTATATTATCAGGCTTTTTGGTCACATGTCCGGTTTTTACCCCGTATATATTTTTAATGCCGATATTATTGGCTATGTCTATCAACCTCTGGGTTATAATTCCTCCAGTTATCAGCACCGTTGCTCCTTTTATATTTTCCAGGGCATCAACACCTTCCGAAACAGAATATCTGGCAACAGAATTGGATGATTCATCATATAACTCCATCCCCTTATTTTCATATAATTCGTTTAATTTAGTTCTGATGTATTTTGGATCATCTATATCATTGATCTCCTCAACTATCTGTATTTCCTTATCCTTTACTTTTCTATCTCTGTCAATATTTTTTGACGGCGCTTCTTCCTTTATATGATCAATTTTTTGATTTTGATTTTCTTGATTTGATTTTTCGTTAAATTCTTTCAATTCATCTATCATTCCATGTGATTCAAGATATTGTTCAACTGGAGTCTTGTATTTTAACGCCTTAACTATCTGTTTGTATGTCAATTCTTCCACTTCTGTTCCAGATGGAGCTCTTGCAATAAAATCAACATCAGCGACCTGCAGCATTTCCTTTATGATCAATTCTCCACCGTGATCGCCGTCAACAAAGAGTGTTACCGTTCTGGATTTAGAAAGATCCTTTACAGTTTTTGGTACATTTGTTCCCTGAACTGCAATTGTATTTTTTATGCCGTATCTTAAAAGGTTAAGAACATCATTTCTGCCTTCTACTACGATTATTGAATCAGAATTGTTTATTGCAGGTCCAGCTGGTAAATGCTCTTCACCGTAGGATATTATTTCTTTCTTTTCTACCTCTTCTCTTACTGATTGAATGATGCTTTCACTCAGGCTTTTACCATTATCGCCCATTTTTTTGTACAGCTCTTCAGCTCTCTGTATTACTTTATCGCGCTTATTTATTCTGACATCTTCTACATTTTCAATTTCCACCTTGGCTTTGCATGGACCTATCCTGTCAATGGTCTCAAGGGCAGCAGCCAGAATTGAACTTTCCACCTGGTCTAGACCAGATGGTATCAGGGCAAACCCTTCAGTTCTGCCCTTTTTGGTATCAATTTCAACTTCTATTCTTCCTATTTTACCACTTTTTTGCAAATCCCTTAAATCCAGTTCTTCACCAAGAAGCCCTTCTGTTTGTCCAAAAATAGCACCAACAACATCGGGTTTTTCAACAACCCCGTCAGTAACAATTTTGGCCTTGATTAAGTATTTCGTTATATTTGGATCGACATTCACTATTATCACCGTTATTATTGAGTTATATAATATGATAATATAATTACCATTTAAAATGTTATGTTTAAAATGTATATAACCTATTCGTTATTATTTAATCCAAATAAATAATAAATCTATTTTGTAACGTATTTTGTTTTAAATAAATGATTACTGATAAATTTTAATTAAATGTTTCACTTTTTTGCTTTATAATATTTGTACGATATACATTTGGGAAATAATATATAAAGTATATATATTATACCTGCTTTATCATACATATGCTACTGGTACTGGAAGAATATTTTAAGGAATACCCCGTAAAAAAAAAAGTTGTTGAAACCCTTTACAATAACGGTATTTCTATAAAAAATAGCAAATTTTTTCTAAATGATATTGAAATTTCTTTATCCAGTATTGCCGAATCAATTAAGGTTAACAGAAGAACATTGTATGAAACCATAAAATTTATCAACAAAAATGAAGTTATTAAAAACGTTATGGAAAATGTTTCTAGCCAAACAGATATTTCCAGAGTATCACTGTTAATGGGAAACCAGATAGTCACCATTTACATAAATATAGGTTCATTCTCCAGAGTACTGTGGAAAGTCATGGCTTTAACCAGAAAATACACATCTTATATCAAGGAACTGTATTGCAGGAATTCCGATCAAGAAACTACGTTTATAAGAATAATATTTTATAACCAAATAGATAGCAATATATATAAAGAGCTGGATGGAATTTCCGGAATAAAGCATATTGTAATCAATTCGCCTGTTAAAATAAATATAATATGCAATAAGTGTGAAATTAAAGTCTGCCCACATAAGATATCATCTGAAATTAATAAAGCTGATATGTATCCATAAATATAATTTTTTAAAAATATTAAAAAAGTTTTTATACAAAAATGTTAATATATGACCGTGGATGAAAGAAGAGAATTGTTAAAAAGAATTTACGATTTCTTAAGAATAAATGATTTCAATGTATCTGAGCCAGACTTATATGGGCTAGTTACATTTGATATTGTTTGCAAGAGGGATGATGAAAAATATATATTAAAAATACTTTACAATATTGATACATTCAATAGATTCAGCGTTTCTTCTTTGCTGAAAATGGAAAAAATTACAGGGTCAATAGCAATAGTGATAGGTGATAAAACAGGTAATGGCAAACTTGAAAATGGCGTTCTTTATTTCAGGCACGGAATACCAATATTTTCATTTGTAACCTTCAGGGATTACATCAATGGCCAGAAACCATGCGTGTATTCCGCTCCAGGCGGATTTTATGTTAAAATAAACGGAGAAAAAATGAGGGACATAAGAAATAAAAAGAATTATTCAATTGGTGACATTTCACAGAAGCTGGGTGTCTCGAGAAGATCCGTATCGTTATATGAATCCGGTACTTCAGCCACCATAGATATATATATTAAGCTTGAAAAATTATTAAATGACAATTTAAGCAGAGAAGTTGATATAGGTCTAATGAAAAACAACATAAATATTGAGGTTGAAAGCACCAGTGATGCCTTTATAAAATTTGTATTCAATATGATGAACAACATGGGATACGTTTCAGAATACATAAGCAGGAATCCTTTTGATGGGCTCTCCTATGATATGAAATCATTTTTGATGATAGGTACATTCAATAATATAAATGAAAATATAAATAGGATTGTATCCATAAAAAAAATCAGTGATGTTCTTGGAGATATTCCCATTATATTCAATAAGGAAATTTCAAATAAAGAAAGCATATACGGCTGCCCTGTATTGAACATGAAGGATGTGATGAATGTGAGTGATAGGGATAAATTTAAAAAATTAATTGAACAGAGATTATGATTAGAAAAATTAGTGATGAACTCTTTATTTATGGAGGAATAAAGGGGTTAATAAGGGATGGAAACGAACTTGAGGACAGTCTAAATTCAATGAAACCGGATATTATTTTAATCACAATATCGCCGGAAGAAGTGGATGGAATTAAATATTTTATTGAAAATCCATTTGAGATGTCACTCTCTGATTATGAAATAATATATGGTGTGAATTTATCAAAATATGGTGAGGTTATGACTCCTTCCCCAATTTATATAGAAACTGCAAAGTACTCCAGCAGGAACAATGTCGATATTATTGGTGTTGATATGGATGAGGAGGAATACCAGAAAGCATATTCACAGAACATAAAAATTTTTGACCTCTTCAGGCATTCAATGAGAAAAAAGAAAATAGGCAGGATTAAATTTAATAACGAGTCACCTGAAGACTATGTTGTTAAGTGGAATAAAACGGTTGATATTGGTGGATTTTATAAATTAAACCGGATAAGATTGAATTACATGATTGAAAAAGCATACTCAATAATTGAGGAAAACAAAAATAAAAAAATAATGTTTGTTTCAGATTATGACTATTATCCAGAAATATCTGACTATTTTGATAACAATGGCAGGTAACTATATCTTACCCTTGAATATTATATAAATCTCCCTCGATTCCTTTCTTGAAGCATGCGGTTTGGTTATTTTATAAAATTGAAATTTGTCTCTCCATTTATTCAAAAATTCATTCGTCATCTCTCCCTGGAACTGTTTTAACAGTACATTGCCGCCCGTTTTTAGAAATTCTTCAGACAGGGCCATTATTTGTTCGCATATGGTGTATGATTCGTAGCTGTCTTTTTCGGCTATACCACTGGTTTTAACCATTGCATCAGAAAGAAATACGTCTATTGATTTTATATTATTTTTTGACATTGTTTCATCTATTTGTTCCTCAATATTTGAATTCAGTATATCTCCCTGTATAAATATGACATTATCAACCGGTGGCATTTTGTTTATATCTATTGATATTATGGGCATATCGGTGAGCTGTTTTATTACCTGCGTCCATCCCCCTGGAGAGGCTCCAAATTCAAGCACATATGAATTTTTATTAATTATATTGAATTTGTTTTGAATTTCAATGAGTTTAAAGGATGCCCTGCTTCTATAGTTCTGTTTTTTGGCTTTTTTATAATATTTGTCCTTTCTGTTCATGTAGTATTTCCTTTTTGGCTTTATTCTCCAATATATTTTTTGTATTCGGGGGCGGTCATTGAATCAAAGTTGCTGTCGTCCAGTTTAATCTTAATTATCCAGTATTTATAAGCATCAGAATTGACAAGCTCAGGGGATTTTTCAAGATCTTTATTTACCTCAATAACAGTTCCATTCACTGGAGAATAAACATCTTCTGCAGATTTTACAGATTCAATTGTGATAAGTACATCACCCTTTTTTTTACTCTCATTGACCTTTGGTGCATCTATATAAACTATATCTGTTAATTGATTCTGTGCATAATCAGTTATGCCTATCGTAGCGATATTATCTACTACCTTGAACCACTCATGCGTTTTGGTATATTTTAAATCATCGGGCACTTTCGACATAAAATCAGTATAAAAATAATATATAAAACATATTGTATTGTTTTAAAAAATTTGTTTAATATTATGATCCCTGACCTCTCTATCAAGATTATCTATGAAATCGTTTAGGTTATAGGATTTTGTTCTGTCATTTCTGTTTCTAACACTTATGGTTCCACTATTTTTTTCATTTTCACCCACAACAATGATATATGATGGCCTCATGCCTCTAATGAGTTTTATTTTCTTTGAAATGGTATTTTGAGATAAATCCAGTTTGGATCTGATATGATTTTTGCATAGTTCCCTGTGGACATATTCGGCATAGTCACTGTAATTTTCTGATACCGGTATTATGTATGCCTCCACTGGAGAAAGCCATGTGGGAAGCTTTCCATTAAAATGCTCAAGCAGTATAGCTATGAATCTTTCATAGCTACCATAAATTGCTCTGTGAAGAATAACGGGCCTAACCTTTTTGCTATCTGCATCTATGTAGCTAAGGTCAAAATTTATGGGCATAAAAAAATCAAGTTGAATGGTTGATACCTGCCATAACCTGTCCAGTGCATCCTTTATATGGACATCGATTTTTGGGCCATAAAAAGCGGCATCTCCAGGTTTTTCCTTATATGGTAATCCAAGGTTATTGAGTGCATTTTTTAAGTTCTCAGTCGCATTGTCCCACATTGAAAAATCTTCTTTCAGGCGGATTGATCCGCAGTTTGGACATTTCAGCTCACTTGAGGCACCGCGCATTTCGAATTTTTGATTGCATTCAAAGCAGATGTATGAAATCAGATAATTTTCTGGATGGTCTTTATCCATTGTACTCAGATCGTAGGATATCTCGGAATTTCCCATTATTGTATTGAATATAAATGGAACAGTTTTCAGAAGTGAAGTAACCTCTTCTGATATCTGATCAGGCCTCAAAAAACCATGGCCATCATCTATGGTAAATGCCCTGGGCCTTGTTAGACCTCCCATCTCGCCCGATTTCTCATATCTATAAACTGTTCCTGCTTCGGAATATTTAACGGGCATTTCCCTATAACTGTGAACGCTTCTCTGGAAAATGGCAATATGGCCGGGACAGTTCATTGGTTTTAAACCGTAATGGTCGCCATTGCTTAGCTGAAATAAGAACATGTCATTTTTATATTTATCGTAATGCCCTGACTCACGCCAGATTGTTTCCCTGTATATGTGAGGTGTCCAGACGTCTTCCCATCCGTTCTTTTCATTTAATTCCTTCATATAATTAATAAGTTCGTTTCTTATTATGGCACCATTGGGTGTATAAAACGGAAATCCAGGTGCACGTTCATTATCAAAAATAAACAAATCCATTTCATGCCCGATTCTCCTGTGATCCCTTTTCATGGCTTCTTCTCTCCTTAATAAAAACTCCCTAAGAGATTTTTTTTCAGGGAATGATGTTCCATAAATTCTTATCATTTTCTGTTTATTTATATCTCCCTCATAATTTGTGCTTGATACAGATAGCAATTTAAAGGCTTTGATAAAGCCTGTGGATGGTACATGGGGGCCCCTGCAAAATTCCATGTAATTGCCTTCCCTATATACACTTGATGCTTCACCGTCATTCACATTTTCGTTTATTTTGTCTGTTTTGTAAGGATTATTTTTAAAAATTTCAAGAATGCCCTCCTTGTCCAGAACTATTTTTTCTATTGGTTCATTTCTTTTCTCTATTTCTTCCATTTTCTTCTCAATTGGTGAAAAATCATCAATTGATATTGGACTCATATCAAAATCATAATAGAAAATGATGTTATCCTCATTGCTTGTGTTTGGTTTTGCATCTGGATAGAGTTCAACTATTGCATTGGCAAGTAAATGTGCAGTGCTGTGCCTTAAAATTTTTAGCCCTTCCTCAGAAGAAATATCAATAAATTCCGCATCTCCAGACGTGTCACAAACATCGGATAGATCGTGCATAATACTGTTTTGTTTGCATGCTATTATGTTCTTTTTCATATTATTGTCGAGAAACTCGGAATATTTCTTTCCCTTTTCAACCTTAAGGATAATATTTGAATTCATCTCATACGCATTTTTAACATATATATTAATTTATTTTAGTATTTTCATTTTTTGAACTCCATATAAATTGTAGCGTTCTCACATGCACATTTATTTTTGCAAAATTAATAAATATAATTGCATAATTTCATTAATATGTACAGGGTTATTGTAAACGGCAACGAATTCAAAAATATTGACCTTATTATAAGCCAGATAAAAAATCTGAAGCGTGCCCTACCCGATGCAATTGTAGAGGTTGTTTTTACAAGGTCTGCTGTTAAGGCATTGCTGAAAAACTATGAAAAGAAGGAAACAATTAAAGAGATCATAGATTCGGGGGTAAAAATAAATGCCTGCATGAATTCTGTGAAAGGGATGAAATTGACATTGAATGATGTTGCTACATGCATTGGAGTTGGAGTTGTTGAAACCGGTGTCGAAGAAATAGTTAAAAAGCAGGCCGAGGGATACAGTTACCTCCAATTGTAATAATTTTAAACCTAAACACGGACATATTTACGTAATGTGTCATTGCCCACTTTCAATAATTGATACAGATCCTCAGCATTCTTTGGTATCTGTTCAATACCGGAAACCTTTAACTTACCTATCCTCTGTATCTTGATATATTTGCCTGAAATATTATATGTATTTTTATATTGCTTCAATGGTATTGAGTATATTCTCTTTTTGAAATGTAACCTTCCAATCTTATTACCATTCTTCTTTGAATTTGAAAGGCCCTTTATGCTATCCTTAGTTTTATCAATAATCTCCTGTTTCATCTGTGATGATAATAACAATATATCTCTATCTTCATAATGGTCCTTTACCTTTATCTTAACTTTATTAATACTGTAATCATGGTTATAAATATCATCTTCCGATAAGATATAATTATAAAACCACTTTGCCTCAAGAAAGATACGGTGAAGATTCTTTACCTTTATTCTGCCCAGATGTGATATATCTATTTTCAGTTCATAGGATATGCATGTCTGTGATTTCCTTCGTTCCCTTGTCTCACGTATAGATTTGCTAATTTTATCTGATTTCTCAGACATGGTTCTGTTCCCCAATATGTTTATTTACAGTTTCCAATATTACCACACTCATAGATGAATACCTATCTTTAAAATAACCGGTAGGCTTTATCGGCTGTGATATATTCATATATCGAAAATATGCAATTCAATAATATAAATATTTGCACTTCATCCACATCGCAAGCTCAGTGGCTTTCGTGCTTTAAATCATTTGTAAATAATTTCCCCTTGCAATAGCTCACTCACACTTAAATAAATTGTGTTTTTTCAGTTCTGATACTACTTCTTCCACATAATTGATATCCTTATTATTTTCATTTAAAACATCGTTCTTAAAGTCATATGTCCTTTCAACTGCTTTTTTCTTGTTATTTCCGCTGGAATACATCATTATAAATGTGCTGCCTATTTCCAGCCATAAATTATCCTTTTTATTCAGAAAATCTGCCATGTCAATAACACTTTTATCAGTTAATTCTTCATTCCCTTTCCATTCTTCACTACTTATGTTGAAGTAATCCTTTGCAAGCGATTTTGAATAAGGCCCTCTCAGGTATAATGTATAATTATATCTTATTTGTTTTGTTGCCTTTGAAATTATATATACGATTTTCTGGATTCTTAACCTGTTGTCAAAGTTGTAATTATAACTGGTGCCGTCCCAATCCGGCTTTAAATCCTTAAAATCGATTTTTAAATACTTAAGCAATTTTATCAACTCTCTTTTATCTGCCATTATTTATCTCTCTTTCTATACTATTATAATAATCGGTGATATATAAAGTTCAAGTGCTGTATTTTAACACCTAACCCTTAAATTTGAATGGTGGGTACGTTAATTATTATCCAATCAATTTATCTTATTCTTCTCTCATCTATCTTTAAAGGAAATTATATATATTGTGAATTCTTATATGTTATTGTATGGGAAATACAGATAAATTATATATAAAAACAAGGGACCCTATAGATAGAAACAAATGGGTATCAGGGGAACTTCAGAATATCGTTTCAAAAAAAGAATGTCCAAATGAATATACGCTTGAAGATGGCACTGTTGTTAAAGTCTTTTTTGATATGGATAGCATAAGTTTGCCAATTGACCCAGAAACTAAACAATATTTTTTAGATTTAAATGGGGAACGAAAATATAACATTGATTATCATTTAAGAGTTATTGTCGCAAAATCGAAAAGAGATGACTAAATGGAATTCTATAACACAAATTTAATGGTAGGATCTGTTCCTGTATCGTATGGCATGAATGGAAATATAGAAGGGGATGCGGCTAATGATTTATCATACGATAGCATAATGACCATTTTATTTCCTAATATTGAAATTGTTGATAAGATAGGAAAATTCCACCTCCCCTTTGAAGTTGTATTAAAATATGATATGGAAGAAGATATCTATTGTGTTGAATGCGAAGCTCTTGATATAGTAAATTGCGGAAACAATTATGAAGAAGCAAAAAATGGTTTAGAACAGGAATTGGAAGATGCAATAAAATTATATGTTGATATTTACAGAGAAGATGAATTAAATTCACAAGCAAAAAAATATAGGCAATTATTATCGGAAATTAAAGGGATAAACAGTGAAAGTTTATAAAAATGACAAAATACAAAAATCTTTAAAGCGAAAAGGTTTCTGTGAAGATCCAGGCAAAGACCATGTCTTTCTTGTTTTTTATTATGATGAAAAACCAACGAATATTCGAACAAAATTGTCAAGGGGGAAAAGTGAACCAGGAAAAGATATTATGGTTAAAATAAGAAAGCAATTGAAACTTAATATACAATATGATTTTGAAAAACTAATAGACTGCTCCATGTCAAAGGAAGATTATATTCAGTTTTTAAGAAAAAATAATATTCTGGAATAATTATGGGATTTATTTTTTCTCATTTGTCCTCTCCTTGAGTGCAGCTTCAATAACTGCAGATAAAATACTTTCCTTCTTGTCTTCAGGCATGTTCCTGAGAATAACTTCAATTTCAGGGCTTATGTATGATTTCTCATAAAGGCTATTCTCTATGGCTTTTTGTTTATCCTGGAGTTCCACTGAAGATTCTAAGTATAATGGGAACCAACATTTATGGCAATAGGCAGCAGTTGATTCGTTTAATTCTCCACATCTTTGGCATTTTCTTATATCATGTTTTTCTATAGTCTTTTCCTGTATGGGCATCCCATTTGCCTTTAGTATTGCATTCCTTACCTGGTTTCCTGAAAGATGGATATAATTTTCCACCATATTTGATCTTGGAGTCCATCCAAGCTGGGATTTTAATATTGACTCAGGCAATATCTCTGCATATCTTGAAGCATAAGAATGCCTGAATAAATGGGGATGCACTCTCTTTTTTATTCCTGCTCTCTTTACAGCCCTATTAAGCATTTTCCTTGTGGCATCATATTTTAATGGTGTATTATTTTCAAAATCCATAAACAATGGAGAATCAGGATCATTTTTATATTTATAAACTTCCAAATATTGCCTTAAGAATGCAATTGAATCTCCAATAATGAAAACTATTCTTTCCCCCGTTTTTCCAGCAACATGAAGATTAAGGCCATTATCATCCATAGAAACATCCCTGACCCTTAATGGTAATATCTCCCCTATTCTACATCCAGAGTCATAAAGTAATGAAATTAATGCTTTATCTCTGAGCGAATTTACATTATCGAGTATAGAATTATATTCATCATAGGTAATCATATCCTCAGCTTTTTTATGCCTGTTAACATTATTCCTTATTTTGATCCACCCGCATACTTTATTATATTTTTCATCATTTTTAAAATACCAGTAATAGAATTTTTTCATTGTTTGTTTATGAATTTCTATTGTTGCCGGTGCATTGCCTTTATTCTCAAAATATTCGAGTGAATCTTTTAAATCGTCTTCCGATGGATCCAGAAATTTATCCTTTAAGAATTCTGCCAATGGCCGTAATTTTCCAATATATATTAAAACCCTGAACTCACTTAAGTTATCTAGTAATTTTATATCTCTTGAAAATTTTTTAATTGCCTCATAATTTATATCATTTTTTAATATTTTTTGGGTTCTATTAAGTTCTATATTGATATCGGTTTTATAAATTCCAGTCATATTTTTATATTTTATTATATTTTATAAATGTTTATGTGAGATATGGACAGTTTAAAACGTGCAGGTGCCGGGATTTGGACCCGGGTCGAAAGCTTGGAAGGCTTCCGTGCTACCAGGCTACACCACACCTGCATTAGTCAGTAATTACATTTTGTTTTATTTACTTTTCTATGATGTAACAAGTATATCGTATGACTTAAAGGTATTTTTATGTGTTGAATTCTCATATATGTTCACAGTGTAACTACTGCCTACACTTAAACCTGTGAGATTGAAGTATACATAATTGCCTACCCTATGATAAGGAGTGGATACACCCTTTTCAGTTATTGATATATTTGTTATGGTGTATTTATAATCGGTATAATATCTGAGCTCCCTCATATTAGATGTGGAATTCTGAATTATTGTATACTTTCCATTTACCTCAGTTATATTTGCCCATGCACCGGAATGATAATAGGATATGTCTATTATTTCAGGACCTGAAACAACGTGTAATGGAGGGTTCAGGGCAATAAGCCAGAATATAAACCATGTAATTATAAGCTCGGCATACATTAAAAATTTGTGTGATGTTCTTTTTGGCATTTCTATTTTTAACAATTTTACGATTCTGTTCAACAGATATAAAATAGCTATTAACAGCAAAACACCAAGATACCAGTAGCCATATATTTGAAAATAACCTGAAAGAATGCCTACAAACAGGCCTATAGTAAATACAAAGATAATGGCTTTGGCTCTTTCCCTTTCATATAATAGGAATTCTTTTTTATCGAATTTTGGTTCTTCGAATATGGGTTCCTCATTTTTAGGTTTTGGCATGATTAATTCCTCATTGCAAATTGGTTAATGAATTTAACTTATTTATTGGTTTCGGGTCTCTGATAATTCCCGATGCTATTAAAACGCCAGAGGCACCGAGTTCCATAGACTTTTCCAGATCAAGCCTGGTTTTCACCCCTGCTCCAACCAGTAAATTTACATCGTAATGTTCGCATATTTTCGCCGCTTCCTCAATTATATCTGGCTTAGCAGATGAAACAGAAACGTTTCCGCCAATTAAATTTGGTGGTTCATACGCTATATATGATGGTGCAAGCTTTGCGTAATCCTTTACCTCCTCTATATTTTCTACACATAAAACAATGGTAAAGCCCTTCTTTTTTGAATTGTTAACTGTATTTATAATATCTTCTCCTTTTACTCTTTTTTCTGAATGATTCAGCAATGACCCATGGATATGGAAATCAATAAGGGAATCCATAGATATTGATCCTGTAAATGCACCGTAACCGTTAGAGTCAAGGGACTGTGAAAATATATTCATATCGTTAAATTTTGATTTCAGATATAAATCCATATACGATAGACAGTAATAATAATTTTTTTTATTTACTGTTTGAAACTCATTCAATAACTGTTCCGCACCCTTCCCAACAGCATTTTCATAATGTTTAAAATTTATAAATATTTCTGGCTCCATATATCCTGATGATTTTTTTAAATATAATATTATTAGTTTTGTTAAAAGGTGTCTGAATTTCGTTTCTGTGGCCTTTATTTAAATATATAATCACAAATTATAATCAATAATGCTTATATATTATGCATATATATACATACATGATTTCAACAATAAATAGTGAAATAATTCCAGAAAAGTGGTACAATGTTATACCTGATTTGCCAGAGCCGTTACCACCACCGAGGGATTCGAAAAATGATTTTTCTTCAATTGAACTTTTAAACAAAATTCTTCCTAAGGAGATACTTAAGCAGGAATTTACATTCCGGAGATATGAAAAAATACCTGATGAAATAAGGGAACAGTATGAACAGATAGGAAGGCCCACTCCTTTAATAAGGGCAAAAAACCTTGAAAAAGCTCTTGGCTATAAGGGAAAGATATTTTACAAATACGAGGGTGCAACCTCTACAGGGTCACACAAAATAAATACCGCAATAGCACAGGCATATTATGCCGCGGAAGAAGGGGTGAATGGTGTTACAACTGAAACAGGTGCGGGACAATGGGGATCTGCCACGGCACTGGCTGCGTCAATATACAAGTTACCAGCACAGATATTCATGGTCAGAATAAGCTTCAAACAGAAACCGTTGAGAAAAACTGTTATGAATCTGTACAGGGGAAATGTGGTTCCCAGCCCTTCAAATTTAACCGAATACGGAAGGAAGATACTGGAGGAAAAACCAGATCACCCAGGAACACTTGGAATAGGCATAAGCGAGGCTATTGAATATGCCCTTGATCATGACTACAGGTACATGGTTGCCAGTGTGATGAACTCTGCAATGACTCATCAGAGTGTGATAGGCCTTGAAACCAAAAAGCAGCTTGAACTGCTGGGTGAACATGCAGATGTTTTAATTGGCTGCGTTGGTGGTGGCAGCAATTTTGGCGGGTTCACGTTCCCATTTTTACCAGATC
The DNA here is from genome assembly GCA_021846395.1 of Thermoplasmata archaeon. Taxonomy (GTDB): domain Archaea; phylum Thermoplasmatota; class Thermoplasmata; order Thermoplasmatales; family Thermoplasmataceae; genus Acidiplasma. Next base: position 97,592 of record JAJZXB010000002.1, read on the forward strand.
ATCCTGATACTGAGATATTTGCCACAACTGCTGACGAGGTACCAAAATTCTCAAAGGGCAGTTATAAATATGATTTAATGGACTCTGCAGGAGTTCTTCCTGAAATGAGAATGTACAGTCTTGGTGCAGATTTTGTTCCTCCAACAATATATGCGGGTGGTTTGAGATATCATGGTGCTTCACCTTCTCTTTCCCTGCTTATTAACAGTGGAAGAATAAAAAGCGATGAGGTTAACCAAAATGAGGTAAAGGAGGCATTAAAAACTTTTGCAAATACACAGGGAATAATAGCGGCACCGGAATCCGGGCATGCAATAGCAACGACCCTGAAATACGCTAAACAGCATAAAGATGAAAATAAAACCCTTGTAGTCAATGTCAGTGGCCATGGTCTCCTTGACCTATCAATATTTGGTGATAATTTATGAAAAATTTAATACCATATTTTACACTTGGATATCCTGATAATGAGACTTTGCTGAAGTTTTTAAAAACTATTCCGATTGAAAAAATAAATTATATCGAATTTGGTTTTCCTTCAAATGATCCGAGATATGATGGGCCAACAATTAGAACAAGCCATAAAATTGGAAATGACAACTTTGATGAGAATATTTACCGGGATATTTTTGATTATTTTCATGAAAATAATATAAAAATGTATTCCCTATCTTATTATTCAGATATAAGACCAAAATTTAAGGAGTTTATAAATTATCTCAGGAAAGTAAATTTTTCGGGAATTATTATTCCTGATTTAATTATAGATTATTTTGCTGAATCTTCAAAAATAATAAGCTATCTGAATGATGTAAATTTCGAATATATACCATTTTTTTCACCTGCAACTCCCGATGCTATTATAAAAAACATTTCAAACATGACAAATTCATGGATATATTATGGATTGCAACCTTCAACTGGAATAGATATACCGTATGAAATTGATTATACAACTGAAAGAATAAATTCTTTAATACCCGGAAGGGAAATCACATATGGTTTTGGCATTAAAACCGAAGATGATATCAGAGAACTGATGAAAAATGGAGGTTCAGGAGTTGCAATAGGAAGTCATATAGAAAAAATGCTTGGAAACGGTGATGAGAAAGGATTTCTCGAATACATTGACAGAATAAGGGGGGTTCTTGATGAATAATATGGAACATTTCAACAGAAATTTATCAAAAAATGAGGCAAAAAATATCATGATAAATATTGTAGATATGCCTGATAGCTACAAGTCGAATTTTTTGATATCCCTCCACAATAAGGGTGAAACAGCAGAAGAAATTGCAGGATTTGCGGATGCCATTAGATCACTGTCAAAATTGAAAATCAAATATGGTAATCTAACGGACATTGTTGGCACCGGTGGTGATAAAAAAAATACCATAAACGTGAGCACAGCAGCTAGCATTGTCCTTGCTTCAATGGGCCTAAAAGTAGCAAAACATGGAAATTTTGGCATTACTGGAAATCATGGAAGTGCAGATTTAATGAAATTTCTTGGATATAACTTCCACATGCCGGATGATGAAATAATAAAAAATTTAAATGAAAAGGGCTATGTTTACATACTTGCCCCAGAATACAATGAAAATTTTGCCAAATTTGCGAGCGTTAGAAAATCTCTTGGGTTCAAAACGGTATTCAATATTTTAGGGCCTCTAACAAATCCATTGAATCCAGAATGTGTTGTTCTTGGAGCATATGATAACAGCATAGCAGAATTATATTCAAATATTCTTATAAAAGATTCAAAAAGAGGATTTGTAATAACGTCGGAAGACGGAATGGATGAAATGTCTCCGTTTTCAGTAAATAATATATATCATGTGGATAAAAGCATCACCAATTTTAAACTGGATCCCAAAAAATTCATAGAGGATGATATTTCAATTGATGACATATCATCACCTGATTCAAAAACAAGCTTTGAAATGACCGTAGGTGGAATGAAAGGAGAAAATAAAAAAGTGTCCGAATTTATAGCTTTAAATGTTGCTCCTGCACTAGTTGCAAATGGAATTTATAAGACCATTCAGGATGCCTACTTCGGTGTTATTGAACACATAAATGAGGGAAAGGTTATGAATAAAATTAAGGAGGTGTTCAATTATAAAGATTAAAATTTGTGGCATTACAAATATGGAGGATGCAAACTATTCCATACATAAAGGCGCCGAATTTATTGGAGTAATTCTTGATAAAAAAATAAAAAGGCATGGCAATGAAGGGCTTATAGGGGAAATTAAAAAAGCCCATCCGGATATAAAGGTTGTTGGTGTATATACTAGTATGCCTGAGAATAATAATTTTCAGGAAGATATTTTACAGCTACACTTTCCCCATACACCAAAGGAGATACTTTACATTAAAAATAAACTTAAAAAGGGAGTTATTTCCGTCATAAATATAAATAATGAAAATTATCAGACCAAATTGGAAGAATATATTGAGGCTGGATCTGATTATATCTTGCTTGAGGATAGAGATGGGATCATAAATGACCTTGAAAAGATTTCCCAATTGAATATGAACAGGGTTGCCATAGCAGGCAAGATAGGTAGTGAAAATATATCAGCCATGATCTCCTTAAATCCAGCTTTTATTGATCTCAGCAGCTCCCTGGAGGAAAGAATTGGAAAAAAATCGTTCAAAAAGATGGATGAATTATTCAGTGTAATAAGTGATGCAAATGTTACTAGATAAAATTAATACTTTTTGTGATAAAAATATTGCGTATTTTGTAAAATTTGATGAGGATAGAAAGTCAGGAACCGAAAATCTCTTCGTATCTGGCAAAGATCCTGTTAAAATATATCAGAATGCCCTTGATTACCTGAACGGTGAAATGAAAGCATACATGAAAAATTATGAGGAAATACCTCTGTTTATCACATATGATTTTATAGATGAAATTTTTCCAGATATACATATAATGAGATCAAAATGGCCTGAAATTGCTTTTATTTTGCCTGAACAAACATTTAAGGAAAAAATAGTCCGTGAAGAAAAGCCATCATACGTCAAAAATTTTGATATAATTGATGGCGAGCTTTCCATCGAAATTGATGATGCAATAAATAGAATAAAAAATGGGGAATTGCTGCAGATTGTCATTTCAAAGAGATTCGATTTGAGTGATTTTGATGTTATGAACGCCATTAAAAATTTTATCTTCAACGATAAATCATTGTATGTTTATTATTACAAATTTGGGGATTTGCAGATAATTGGAAGTTCACCTGAAAACATTTTTACCGTGTTTGATAAAAAAATTATAATAAATCCAATTGCTGGAACAAGAAAAAGAGGAGATACCGGCCAGGAGGATATCAAACTTGAAATGGAATTGAAAAAGGATGAAAAGGAACTCCTGGAACACAGAATGCTTGTTGACCTTGCAAGAAATGACCTTGGAAAAATATGCGAACCGGGCTCGGTAAACGTTGTAAAATCAATGGAAATTCAGAAATTTGCATCCGTTCAGCATCTTGTAAGTTCAGTTGAGGGTAGACTTATCAACAACAATCCAGGTGACATTTTAAAGGCTGTTTTCCCTGCAGGCACAGTAAGCGGTGCCCCAAAGAAAAGAGCGATATATTTGATAAATCAGTATGAAAAAATTCCAAGGGGCCCATACGCTGGTGCTGTGGGTGTAATGGGAAATGAACATATGGATATGGCACTGGCCATAAGAACATTATTTAAAAATAAGGATGAAAATTATACACAGGCAGGTGCAGGCATAGTTAAGGATTCAATTGCAATAAATGAGGTAAATGAGATGCATTCAAAGGCTCTTACTGTAATAGGGGGTTTATATGAAAAAAATATTGATGATTGACAACTATGACTCTTTTGTGTATAACATATACCAGTATGTTGCTTCAATGGGGGTTCATGTGGACATAATTGAAAATGATAAAATAGATAAAATCAGCAATAATTATGATGGATTTATAATATCCCCTGGCCCAGGAAACCCAAAAAATATTGAAGATAGTGGGAATTTGCTTGAATTTATTGAATATAATAGGCAAAAATATTTTCTTGGCATCTGTTTCGGACATCAGATTCTTGGGTATTACCTTGGTTCTGACATTAAGCTGTCTGGAAGGTTGATGCATGGCCAGCTTGATTATATAAATCATGGTGATAGCCTGTTGTATAAAAATATTCCATCCAGATTCGAAGCCATAAGATACCATTCACTTGTTATTACAGATAATGAGAATATTATTGTTGATGCTTACTCGGAAAAAGATAAAGAAATAATGGGTTTTCATTCAAAAAGTGGCAATATGTTCGGCATACAGTTCCATCCAGAAAGTTATTACTCTAAATATGGTTTTGAAATCATAAAAAATTTTGTTGATGCCTTATGATAGTTGATGAAATTTATAAAAATAATAACAGCAGAAAGTTAAATCTTGAAAATTTAAGAAGCAGAACGGTTATAAAATTATCAGATTCACTTAAATCCTCCAAAATTAAACCAGGAATAATAGCTGAGTATAAAAGAAAATCACCATCAGGTTTTAATAATATGATCAACACTGATAAATTTAAATACTTTGATTCAATAAAGGAAAGCATTGTAGGAATCAGTATTTTAACGGAGCCACATTATTTTAATGGGGACCAGTTAGATGCTGTATCTGTGCAATGCTATAGCAAACCAATACTGATTAAAGATTTCATATCAAGCAGAAAAATGGTAAAATCGTCCTTCATGATAGGTGGCGATATATTTCTGTTGATAGCGGATTTCCTTGATGGCAACAGAATAAAAGATCTGGTGGCCTATGGAAAATCGTTGGGAATGGAAGCTTTAATAGAGGTCCATAATCCGGAAAATATAAAAAATATAATTCCGGATGAAAATGTAATAATAGGATATAACAGGAGGAATCTTGAAACCCTGAAAATGGAAGATGACTCTGAATCTGTTTACGATAAACTGAAGAGCTTTGGTTTGCCCTTAATACTGGAGAGCGGAATAAACTCTGAAAATGCAAAAAGTCTGCATCTGAAAAAATATGATGGTCTTTTGATAGGCTCATCTCTACTTTCCAGAGACAGCATAAATAAAATAATAGAGGTATTAAAATGATAAATATAAAAATAAATAAAAATCTGGAAATGAACGAAAAAAGTTTCCTGATGATAGCAGGCCCATGTGCGGTGGAGAGTAAAGAGCAGGTTATGGAAGTGGCCAAAAAACTTAAGGAAATGGGTGTGAATGTGCTGAGAGGCGGTGCTTTCAAACCAAGAACATGCCCTGACTCATTCCAGGGACTTGGAGAAGAGGGATTGAAATTGCTTGTTAAGGCAAGAGAAGAAACTGGTATGGCCATTGTTACAGAGGTCATGGATACAGAAAACCTTTCGCTTGTTGAGGAATATTCCGATATAATACAAATAGGTTCAAGGAACTGCCAGAATTTTTCCCTGCTTAAGGAAGTTGGCAAATATGATAAACCTGTGCTTCTAAAAAGAGGATTTGGAAACACAATATCAGAATTGATAGGCTCATCAAAATACATTTCACAGAGTGGCAATAATCGGGTGATTCTGGTTGAAAGGGGAATAAGAACATTTGAAACAGCAACAAGATTCACACTGGATGTTTCCGCTGTGCCGTTGCTTCATGAAAAAACTGAATTTCCAGTGATAATTGACCCAAGCCACCCTGCAGGGGTGAGCAGATATGTGGAGCCACTAGCGATGGCAGGAACAGCAGCCGGTGCTGATGGCCTTATAATAGAGGTTCATCCAAATCCGAAGGAAGCTCTAAGCGATTCTTCACAGCAGCTGACAATACCTGAGTACAACCATTTATATGAAAAAATAAAAAGAATTGCACCAATAATAGATAAATACGTAATTTAAGATTTTTTGTGCTTTTCCAGTTCATTGCCTCTATTTATTTCTTTTAAAGACTTTTTTGCAGTATTTCTGTGTTTTGTGATTACATAAAATGCTCCAAAAATCAAGACAACACTTGCAATCATTGCACCTATAGCCGTATATGTTTTCTCAGGGTCAACTGCTATTGTTATGGCTGCAGTATTTGATTGTATATTTGCTTTTGAGGGTGGAGTTGTATTGTAATATGGGGTTACAGATACCGTGGGTTTTCCGGATACTGTGGGAGTAAATGTAAAATTGACTGTTTTATTTGAACTTGCATTTATAGGAGAATTATAACTCTGTGTATATACCTTGCCTCTGATGTCCAGTGACAGATTATAGTGATTGATGCTTGATGTTGAATTTGTGTTTAAAAGTTTAATTTGAAGGGTGCCGCTGTGGTATTCTACCAATTTATGCGGTTCGGATATATTTTTAACAATTAAATATGAAACATTTGCATCGGATAATTCTGGTGTTGCACCTTTATGAATATTGCCCGTATCCTGAAAGGCCATAACTGTAAAACCTGTGATCATTATTATAACTATTGTAATTACTGCAATTCCCTTTTTCATAAATTCCACTTTTTTTATCTTAAATATATCAAATAATATAAAGATTGCCCAGTGTTTTATAAATATTGCTGGAAGTTCGAAGGGAACCGTAAAACTACAACCTTTCGGGGTTATGGTACGCGGATTTTATAATTTCAACAGACATGCAACGGTACACAGAAAATAACAGTATTGCCATTGTGAATAATGGCTGGCTAATTTTGAAGTGATACATGGCATCTGTTTCCGCCCTATCCCTTCATTACTGCCAGCGGTTTCATATTGGTAACTGGATGGGCAATATTGGCTCCATTTACAATCTTTATAACTTCATCAATGTCCTTGTAACTGTCCGGTGCTTCTTCTGCAATTGCCTTTTTCGTGGCAGCCCTTATATATATACCTCTGGAATTGAGCTCAGTGATTATATCATCGGCTGTAAAATTTTCATTCGCTTTTTTTCTGCTAAGTAACCTACCTGCGCCGTGACATGAGCTTCCAAATGAATTTTTCATATTTTCCCTTGTACCAACCATTATGTATGAAGATGTTCCCATATCGCCCGGAATAATTACAGGATATCCTGTTTCACTGAAATTTCCAAGGGCAATATCCTTTGGAAATGCCCTTGTTGCACCCTTCCTATGAACGATAAGCTTTCTTCTTTTATTATCTATTTCATGTTCTTCAATTTTGGCCATGTTATGTGCCAAACTGTATACAAGTTCCATGCCCATGGATTCAAAATCGTTCCTGAATATATCCTCAAACACCTTCCTTATTTTATATACTATTATCTGTCTATTAACAAATCCATAATTTGCTGCTGCATTCATGGCATCGATATAATCCTGTCCTTCTCTGCTTTTAGTATATGCTGAGATAAGTTGCTTATCTCCCTCGTTTTTTACAGCTGCATCCGATTCATTTAATCTTAGCATAAAGTCACTGGCAACTTGATGTCCCAGACCGCGCGAACCGGTATGTATCATAATTAATATTTGATCCTTTTCAATGCCAAATTTTTTGGCTATTTTTTTGTCAAATATAGAGTCAACTCTCTGAATCTCAAGAAAATGGTTCCCCCCGCCAAGCGTGCCCAGTTCATTTATGCCTCTTTTCAGAGCCTTTTCGCTGACATTTGAATAGCCGCAATCCATTTTCCCCTGTTCCTCTGTGTTGCCCATATCCATTTTTGTTGCGTAACCATTGCTGTATGCCCATGATAATCCTGACGATATTATATCGTTCAATTTGTTTGAATTCAGCTGAAAACTTGATTTATATTCTATTCCCACAGGTATTGATCTATAGAGATTGTCGAGAATGGGAGTTATTTTATCCCTGACATCAGCATAAGTAAGAGATGTCTTCAGCAATGAAACCCCACAGTTTATATCGTATCCAACGCCCCCAGGTGATATAATACCCTCGTCATAGTCAAATGCAGCTACGCCTCCTATGGGAAATCCATAGCCAAGATGTATGTCTGGCATTGCTATTGATTTTTCCACTATCCCGGGCATTGATGCAACGTTTGATACTTGTTTAAGTGGCTCATCGTCTGTAAATTTACTCAACAGTGCATCATTTATGAAGACTGTTCCCTTTACTTTCATTGGGCCGGTTTTTGGAATTTCATATTCGTAATCATTGACCTTTTTCAGGTTGAACATGTATGCATATTACATCATGAGACATAATTATTTAGAAAAAATTAATAAAATAATAAAGTAATACAGTTTAATGTCAAAAATTTTTAACGTTAATTCATTTAATGAAAGAAAAAAATTCGAAATCAAACTTCAGGTGGCCCTTCTAAACAATACTTTAAAAATTAAGGAAAATTCAAATAATCCCGGGAAATACGATGAATATATTGTCGAAAGAATACAGAAATTAAGAGAATTGCTTGGTACTACATCAAAATTTACCATTATGGAGGAGGAGGATGTTTTATACACTCTGGAAGAAAATGTAAAGGGTATTAAATAGAATTTAACAAATAATATATAAATAATTGGCATATATAAATTATGGAAGAGTATTCAATATTTAAGGAAGCAAACGAGGACGTTGAAACATTAAAAAGGCATATTTTGATTATTCAAACGCTGTTAAAGGAACAGCCACTGGGCATTATAAAAATTGCTCAACATACAGGGATACCGGAACACAAGATAAGATATTCTCTTAGAATACTTGAAAGAGAGGGGATCATTGAAGCATCGCGTGAGGGTGCAATTTTAACCTCAACATTTCTTGATCAGAAAGAAAATATATTGAATTCCGGCAGGGTACTGATAGAAAAGGTTAATTCTATCTATACTGATATAAAAAATATTCTGGAGAATCAATGATGTTGTGGAAGAAAAAAGAAAATCTAAGTTTGTCTATAAGAAAAGCGTATCCATCTGATGCAAGGGGAATAATTAACTGTATGCAAAGTGTTATGGATGAAAAAATTTATCTTGTAAGCGAATACTATTTATTGACTGAAAGGGGAGAGCAGGAAAGACTGAAGAATCCGGATGAACTTACACTTGTATGCAATGATAGCGATTTGGTGGTTGGTGTCCTGACACTTCAAAGAGGCATGTATAAAAAAAACAGGCATGTTGCTAATCTTGGAATTGCAATTAGGCGAAGTTACAGGCATATGAATGTTGGAACGGGTATGATAGAGCAAGCCATGGAATGGGCAAAAAACAATGGGATAAAAAAGGTTAACCTTGAAGTATTTTCTACGAATGCAAATGCAATAAAAACGTATAGAAAACTTGGATTTGAATATGAGGGATTGAGAAAATCCCAGTTTTTTATAAATGGACAGTATGTGGATGATGTGCTGATGACCCGCATGTTGTAGTTATTTATCCGACAAGTATCATTGTGTACCGATGAAATATTTGGGTGTTATTTAAAATTTTTAAACCTATCACCATATTCTCAAGATTGTTTTGGGCTTTACATCTGGCGTAACAGAGGGTACCGTGAACATTCGGACCGTTTAAAGGGCATTTTAACTAATCCTTCAGTTCCTTTAATCAGCGTAGTTATTATTTCATATATAAACATTTAAATTTTAATTTTACATTATGCGATTATGATAAAGAATAAATATAGTATGCTGATGGTGAAATATATTTCATCTTTCATTGGCATCACTATCATCCTTTTTATTTTATTTAAAAATATACCCGAAAGGATAATTGTTAACAATTATTCATCCAGTTCATATTCCATATTGGGACTTAAATACCCTGTATTTATACAATACTTTTATTTCGTTTACGATATGATTACTGTTAATATGGGTAATATCATCAATCCAATATATTCTGGTAGCATAAGGAATGCAATGATAATACTTCTCCCGGAAACCCTTTTTATCACAATACTGGGATTTATTGTCTCAATCAGTATATCGTATAAAATTGGTTTTTTTCTTGGATTTAGAAGCAATAAAAGAGAGAGACTTGATGTAAATGTTTTTCCTCTGGTTATATTTTATTTTTTAATACCACTTATTTTAATAGCTATTTTCAACGGTATTACTGCTATTTTGCCATCAAAATATATCCTGCCTGCGTATATCATTCCATACAATTTCAGCTGGATTAAATTGATGAACGATAATATATTTATATCTCATCCTACAGATATATTATTTTTTGATAGCATGATACACCATTCACCCATAATATTGATAAATTATCTTAAAAATTTTGCCATGCCATTCGCATCGTTGATAATACCGTCCACTGTTTATCTTTCAATTTTCACGAAAAGGCTGACCTCAATAGAATATAATAAAAAGTATATACGGATAAGAATAGTAAAAAATATTGGAGATGATAAGTTCATCTATCATATAAAGAGAAATATAAGATATACAATGCTTAACGAGTTCAAAACTGTATTTGGACTATTCCTTGGCGGCGAAATTATAATAACCTACATATTTTCATATATGAATCTTGGGGAATTCCTGATATATTCAGTAATGAATTATAAAACCGGCATCTTTGGTGTGGTTGAATCAACTTTTATATTTACAATGATGATATTCATATTCAATATGATTATTGATATTATAACTTTGGCAGGTGCAAAAAATGAGGAATATATATAAAATCATAAAAAACAGGATATTGATGATAAGTTCAGCAATCTTCATTGTTTATTTGTTACTGTATTTGCTGGATATAATAATTCCCGCATACCTGGGGGTAAATAATATTAACAATCTGATGGTTTTCGCATCGAAAAATAACGTATCCCCAACTGCCCCTGAATTGGGCTATGGCTGGTATAACTATCTGGGAACCACATACCTGGGAATTCGAATTTTGCCGGCACTTATTGCCTCTTTAAAACTTGACCTGACCATTGTGTTTGTTTCTTTACTGCTCTCATTGCTGGTAGGCTTTTTTATTGGTATTTCTGGAGGAATAATAGGCGGGTTGTATGGAAAGTTTATCAGCTTAATAGATCACACTTTTTTCAATATGCCCTATGTGATCTTTGTATTATTTCTCGTATATGTAATAAAGCCATCAATATCCGGATTTATTATGGCAATTGCAATTTCATGGTTTCCATTCTATATAAGGAGAATAATAAATGTTAAAAAAATGGATGAGGAAACAGTATCTGCATATGTTAAAAAAATATTTTCCCATTTAACCCCCTATATAATCTCAGATATTGGTTCAATATACGGGATTTTAACTATTATTACATTTTTTGGGTTGTATGAAAATAACCCATTTATTGTTAATCTTGGAAACATATTAAATTTGAATGGCAATATTCTTAATCTTATCACACTAGGTGACTGGTGGGTAGTCATATTCCCCCTAATATTCATGGTCATATTCATTATAGTCACAAATTTAATGGGGTACGAAATAAATAGGAGGATTTCCAATGGAAAATGACAATGTTTTAAATTTTGAAAATTTTACTGTTTGGAAATCCGGCGATAAGGTAATGGATAATGTTAATATGAGTGTTGCTGACAGCGATAGTTTATTATTGATTTATGGAAAAAATAAAGGGGCTTTACAGTCCATTCTCTCACTTGATATAGATAAAGATATTGACCTATACGGAAAAATAGAATATCACGGAAAAGATGTGGTACGGGAAATAAAAAATATAAAGAGATACAGCGATAAGGATAAAAATTTAATGAAAGTCTCAGAGATATTGAAAGATATTTTTGTAATACAGGAAGAGTCATATAAAACAATGGATAAAACGCTAACCCTTGGTGAGCAGATTATTGATTTCATACCATACAATGCAAGGATCCATATGTTAAACGCCGTATTAAGAAGGGAGATGATTTCAAGCAAGGATATTGAATTATTGATTTCCAATTATGAGAAATATACGGATAAGGAAGATTTTGTGAGATTCTGGTCAACTGAATATGCCGTTATCAATAAAACAAATGACATATACCATATTCTGCAGCAAGATGAAAATAAAGCGGATAGATTAAAAGAGCTTTTAATATTTCAAAAAACAGGAATTGATCTTGCAAATATTGTGGAACTGCGTGATTTCTATAAATATATGACAGACTTAAATAGAAATGCAGAAAATGAAAAAAACAAGATTGATTATGGCAAATCAAAGGATGAGAGGAAAAGATTTGCCTTTTTCAAATTGGCTCTTAAGCTGAACAGGAAAGGAATAGAAGATGTCTTAACTAGAGAATTAAAGAGATATATGCTAGAATATTTAAAATTTATGGGCTTTACAGACGATGAAAGTATTTTGAATGTCTATCCATCTGCCGATATCGAGTTGTTAATAAAGCATCTTTTTCTTGCCATTTTAATATTTTCTGATTCAAAAATGCTTGTATTTGATTATTCGAAAAATATAAAAAGATTTCTTGACAATGTTAATTTGTTAAGAAAAACGTTTGGATTCGGAGTTATATGCATAGCCAGGGATGCGGCTATACTTAAAACCATGCCGGAATTATTTGACTATGTGAAGATAATATATTATGGCAGTACAGTTGAGGATGCCCCGGAAGGTGAGTTTATTTCAGAACAGCTGCACCCATATTCAAAATCTTTAATGGAGGGCAAAAAAAATATAAAGGGTTATTACGGAAAGGGCTGCATATATTATAAAAACTGCAAATATTCTATGGACATATGCAAGAACGACAAACCCGATACAATCAATTTTAATGAAAAAAGGAGTGTGACATGTTTTATATATGGCAATAAAAACCCATAATTTATTTTTCTAGATAATTAAAAAGTATAACGTTATAGTTATGAACAACGGGATTGGCCTTTATTTCAATACCGCGAGTGTAATATGTATTTATAGTTAGATTTTCTGCGGGGATATAAAAATACAGTTCCTTCATAGTTTTCTGAACACGTTTTATATTGGTGGAATTATTATTCTCTGTTAAATTAACTATTTCACTATTTAATATGTTCATTAGCTTGGTTTGGTTTTTATGTGTCGAATTATATAACTGCATACTGAATCCATTTGTGTATAGATGTGAGTAGTTTAATAGATTTCCATAATAGGAGTAATATGAGGCGGTTCCGTAATTATTTGTATCCGTAATATAAATAGGCATTGGATTTTTCTGGTACACTTCATTTGAGGATATAACTGACGATGACTCTGTTATTATTGGAAATGATGCACCAGTTACAACCCTTCTAAGGTTCTGTACATATTTTGTTATATTGACTTCCGAATTGACCTGGTTGACAAATATTGGTATGACCAGTGAATTGTTTTTATACATAAATCCGGTTGGAGTCTTTGTTAAGTTGTATTCTGCCCCGCTTTTATTAACAAAATTATCCCACTGATTTTTGGCCAGAGTAATATTTCCACCAGGAAATGCATTGTAAAAAGCTTCCCGGACATCCATGTTGGAAAACAGCCTTGATGGCAAATTTGAATATGAATAGGACGGCAAAAGTGAGGTATTTATATTTGAATTAAAATTGTAAATTTCTTTCAAATTTGCTGAAGTATTGTAAGAACGTATGCCTGAAACTGAGTTTGAAAGTGCCGAATATCTTGATGGCAACTGTGCTATCTGGCTTATATTCAGTTTGAGTCCCTGATATACACTGGACAAAGATGATACATAGTATATTTTTATTGTATTTATTGATGGTGGGGGATTATAACTGTTACCAGTAAAATAAGGATTCCTAATAAGAACTATAGAATCAGGGCTTATAGAGAAAATTTCATATGGACCATTGGCCATTATGCTATTTTTAAGGTGGGTGTTGGCATAATTTTCCGGATTGGATTTATACTGATTGAACCCCGTACTGTTCCATGGTATGCCTGCATCATGGCTTTCCAGAAAGGATGCAGAGGTAATAAATGCCCCAGGAGAGGTTATAATACTGTATACCTTTTTTTGGGTCATTGGTTGATTGAAATGCAATGATATATTGTTTGTGCTGTTATCACAAGTAATTGCACTGGTTATGTTCATATATGTGTTGGATGTATAATAATTACCCGGCAACAAATATTGGCCCAGTATCCATCCGGGTGTCTGTGGTGAGTGTGCTTCCAGCAAAAGATCTCTTACAAATGAGTATTTAACATCCCATGCTGTGACTGGTTGGCCATTTTGGAACTTTACGTTGCCGTTTATGTGGAATGTATATGTCATATTATCATGAGAAATGTTAGGCATATTTGCTATTTCGGGCATATATTGCCCTGTTGTTTCATTGTGAAACAGTAAAAATTCTTCAGTGTTCATGAGTATTTGCATATCTGGATTTGTATATCCTGTCTGGGGGTCAAGTGTATTGAATGTTGAGGCGGATTCATATGATATTGCAGAGTTATTTGTATTGATATAAACATGTGGATTATTGCTATTTACTGGTACATCAAGATAAAATGATGCCGTGTGTATATTTGAAGGTATTCCATGATTTTTTACAATGCCAGTATATAATACAAGCCTTAAAGTGTAAAATCCAGATGTTAAATTTTTCATGCTGTAGATGCTGTTATTATTAACATATTTATGTTCAGAATGATTGTATTGAAACAGGGAGCTATTTTCAATCAATTCTCCGTTTTTATATACCTCCAGTTTGGAAGAAAAAATACTGTAGCTTGTGTTTCTTGGTGAGTTAAAGGATAGTGAAAAATTAAAAGAGGTATTATTTGCATATATATCAGAATTTGGAATTATTGGATTTCTGGATGAATTGTGTACGGCTATGTTGCCAGATCCATAATATGAATTTCCATAAACATATACAGGTATATATTCATTGGAAGCTACGGGTGAATTGTTATAGTTTACAGAATATGTGATATAGTATATGCCTGGAGAATTATAAATATGGCTTAACGTTATGGCCTTTGATGATGCTTTTACAATGCTGTTTTGGGTATCCCCCCAAAAAATTTCAATGCATTTCGGAACTTCGTTAGATTTCAACGTTATGTTATAGGTTGATCCCGCACTTATATAATTGCTGGAAACATTTACCGATGTTTCTGGTGTTATAGCTCGGGGATGTAACAGAGAGATTGCAACCATTGATGACAGTACAACAATTAATATTACTATGACAACATACCATTTATTCCTTGTGGATTTCGGTCTTATAGGATATGTCTGGGGTTCAGGTATGTCATATTTCATTTTATGTTTATGCTAAAATAAATATTTAATCTTTCTTTAATTATTTTGCTCATCAGAATTTATCATTGTATAGGTGTCAATTGATGGTTTTATTGCTTGTATAAAGGCTCTTGCACCGCAAATCCAAATTTATGTAATTTTTTATAACCCCTGTTGAAGGGAAATGAATTTTCCGAATTAAATAAAGGATTTAAAATTATCTGATTGGATTTATTAGTGTGGTAATTGCAATATTATTGTGTATAGGGATTACGGCGCCGATATTAACATATCAGATAAGGAAATGGATACACAGATAGCTGACCGTTCTAATTTATACATGCGGAGATCGGACCGTTGATAACTGCTGCTGCACGTTCAAAAAATTAAAAAATGAGGAATAATATTAATAAGGATAAAACATATAATAGAACATGGCATACAAAGCGGTTATAATGGCGGGAGGGAAGGGAACTCGACTCAGGCCAATTACATATTCAATACCAAAACCAATTTTACCAATTGCTGGAAAAACCTGCATGTCCTATCTTCTGGATTCATTTTACAATGCAGGAATAAAAGATGTAATAGTAACAACAGGATACAAATATGAGCTTCTCATAAATAGCATAATTTCAGAAAAAAATAATGACCAGAGTATTATTTTTTCAGTGGAAAAAGAAGCTGCCGGTACCGCAGGTAGCATAAAAATGATTTCCAATTTTCTCGATGATACATTTATTGTGGGAAGTGGAGATATTCTTTCGGATTTTGACATATCCAATATTTTGAAATTTCATAAAAAAAATAGAGCCATGATTACGATAGTTCTGACAGAAGTTGAAAACCCAGACCAGTTTGGAATAGTTGAGCTTGAAGGCGATAAAATAACAAGATTTCTTGAGAAACCTGAAAAAAACGAAACGTCTTCGCATACAGCAAACACTGGCATGTATATTATGGAGCCGGAAGTGATATCTTATATTAAATCAATTCCCTATGATTTCGGAAAGGATTTATTTCCACTATTGTTGAATAAGGGCATAGACCTGTATGGGTATAAAGGTAAGGGCGTATGGCTAGATACTGGAAGACCCAATGATCTGATAAAGGCAAATCAAATAATGGTTAACAGGTATGGAAAGGAATATAATGGGCAGGATATAAGGGGGAAAAATATCATCGAAACAGGCGCAAAATTAAATGGAAACTATATTGAAAACAGCTACATTGGAAATGCAATAAATATGGAAAATAATATAAGAATAACAAACTCAGCTATATATGATAATGTGAATATTGGCGAGAACGTTACAATAGAAAATTCAATACTTATGTCAAATGTTGCAGTGAAAAACAATTCAAAAATAAAGGATTCAGTTATAATGCGCAATTGCGTCATAGGTGAGGATTCAGAAATTGTGGAAAGCATCATATCTCCCGATCTTGACCTGAAGGGAAAATCAAGAATCTACAGCGTTTCACTGGCCTCAAAAATTATAGAAAGCGATATATAAACAGTATATATAATAAAATTATTACAATGGCTGCAATAATGGAAATATATGCCATTTTTTTATCATTGCCAAAAATAATTGGTACAGGGCCAATCATGATAATTCCACCAAAATGTTTTTCCTTTTTATGCGAATTGTTTTCGGGAAAATCAGTGGTGCAATTATTATCGCCACGATCATAATACTCTTTGCCCTGACTGATGGTGCTAAAAGGAGAGAGAAACATCAATAGAAATCCGATAAAAATCAGAATAAAGGGAACTATTGATACTGCAGAATTGCTTATTATAAAAGGAAATACAATAAGTATACCAACTTTTGCCAATCCAAGCATTCCAAGAATAATAAACAGAATAAACCCTGAGAAAACCAAAACCAAACCGCTTTTATGCATTATACTGCCTGATCTGTTTGCCATTATTATACCTCAGTTAAACTATATTTTTATAAATAACTATTCCTCTGAAATGATGATTATGATATAGCCATAAACTTACAAATGATTAAATTAATAAAGCAGGAATGGGCATTTCATATATGCACATGCGGTGATTAAACTGATACCTGCAAAGGCTGGCTTGATCATTGAATTTGGAAGGCACAGAATTTATTTATGGGAATGTTACAGAAAACCTGCTTTTTGTAAAATAAGTAAATCTTCTGTTGTTAGCTGCTCACCGGCTTTGAATTTTTCATAAAGGGCAACAGCTTTTTCCTGTAATTCAGATTCCTTTTCCTTCTTCTTGGTAACCTTTGTTTTATTTTTAATTGCATATATTGCTTTTTCCAGATCCCTTAAATCGGTTTTTGCCTTGATAAAAGCAGCATGTTCTTTTTCTGACTCCTGACTGTGCTTTATAAAAATTTCATGATTTTCATCTGCATTTCGTCTAACTTCATCAAGTTCCTGAAGATCACTATTTATTTCATCACTGAGCTTTGATATTCTGTCAGATAATTCTTCTATATGTTTCTTATATTCCTCGCCCTTGGTTCTTTCTTCGTTTATCTGGTCTGTTATTTCCTTTATATCCTTATTTTTTAAAAGTTCTTGCTCTCTATTAACCTTGGCCTTTTTAATCTCGTTGTTCAATCGGCGGATGTCAGTAATGATCTTATTTTCTTCTTCCTTTTTCAATTCAGTTGTCTGTTGCCTTTTTTCAAGGTATTGAAGTTCCTTCTCTCTTGCTTTAAGATCCCTTGCTTCCGTTCCAACACCGATACCTGCTTTGAGTTCCCTTAATTTCTTTTTTAACTCGGAAAGGTTTTTATAATGTGCTTCTTTTTCCTCTCTCAATACCTTTATTTTATCAATAAGCTCATTCTTTTCAGCGATCTTTCCCTTTGCTTTTTCTCTCATTTCATGAGTTTGCTGGTTTAAGTCGTCCCGTATCTTAGCGTATTTCTGTGCTTCGGTATTGGCTTCATCTCGCTTCTTAATATGGCGCTCCACCTCATCCTGGATGGTGTCCTTCTTTGTTTCAAAATCCTCTAAAAGATCAGTCATGATAACACTTCGACAGTCTCCCTGCATAAATCCACATATTGTATATATTACATATATCTAAATTTGTGCAGTTGCATGGTTTGTATTTAAAAAGACTATATAAGTATTACTATAATATATGTGCCGGACATTGAATATTGAAATTGTGAGGGGAATTTAGGTTACCGATATTGTGAAATTCTTTATGGATGGACTGTTGTCATTTTATCCTATAATTAGTATATACCTGGCAATAGATTTGCCACTTAAAATTCCATGATATACGTAGTGGAAGTTTTTAACTGGCGTTTACACTTTACACATTTGGTATTTTTTGTTGTTTCTGCAAGTAATTTAATCATTCTATTTATATAATACAATGTTTATACAAATATTTTGGCTTAGAATTAAAGTTATGCAAAATGGTCATGCACATTAAACTGACTGGTTACGCTTATATACATTGAAATTATATATTATTGAATTATGGTGAGTTTAAAATTTGGCGTTTGCAAAAATTGCAGTCATGAGGTGGTTTTCTTTAATGGTCAATGGAAACACCATATTACCAGAGCGAAGTTATACCACATACCACATTGGCCCACGGGTCATGTAATAACGCAAGATTGCAAATGGGACTGCCAATGCCCAATCCCAGAGCTTGATGAATCAAAGGGGCAACGGTCAAGAATGGTCCTCTTGGATAATCACTTAGATAGATGACAACCTATAATTTTATACACCATAAACAGGAGCACAACCATTGAAGTGTACTTTGGAACGGCAACACTGTATCTGAGGATGTTGCTCTCAGTTCCTTATGGGAATTAAACTGCCTTTTTGTACGCTCTATGCCCATGACAAGATGAAGTTTCCTTTCCCGTGGGTGTGCATTAAGGCTGCCCTTGATGAAGAAAGCGGAAATACGGTATAAATATAACAAATGATTAATAAGCTTAGACACTGGATTCATAAAATATAGATTAATTCTCCTATAACACTCAATAATAACAATTAAACTAAATTTTTGTATCAGAGTTTTATATATTCCAATAAAGTAAAGATAATTAAAATTATCGATACCGTTGTTAAAAAGACAAAAAACGAAGAGATATAATAAATTTTCATTGCCTTTTTAATATCTTTTATATCGGGATTTCTACCGGTTTCATTTATTATATATTCGCCGGGTTTCTCAAGCCTCACATTAAGTATCTGTGCAATTGCACCCATGCTGTAACCACCGTTAAAGCTATCTGTTGTGTTTATTAATTTTTTAATTTTATAATTGTATCCAAGAAAAAAAGCACTTATTGAGAAAATATATGGCGTCAATCTTGATGGAATATAATTTATTATTGTGTCAGCCAGTGCCGTGAAGTATCCGAAATCGATATTTTCCCTATCCTTATAGGCAACCATTGAATCCATTGTATTTATTGCCTTTACGGCAAGGGATCCGGGTATTCCAAAAAATGAATAATAAAATAATGGTGTGAAGTAACCATCAACAAAACCTTCTGCTATGGTTTCAACTGAGGCAGAAGATAATAGATTTGAATCCATTTCTGATGTGTTTCTTCTAACAACCATTGATGTGCTTTCTCTGGCAGATAATATATCATTATTTTCCAGATTTTTTATTATTTTTTTTATGTGCTTATTCATAGAATTGATGGAAAATGTTGATTTTAAAAGAAATACGGATAATATTATGAATATTATTAGTGAAATGTAACTATGAAGTGAATATAAGATAAATAAAACAATTGAAACAGGGAATGAATATAAAAGCATAATGGAAATAAGGAAAAGAAAGCCACCTATTTTTTTATTCCCTATCTTCCTGTATAATGGGCTAAGATGGTCTATTATTTTACCAAGAAGAATTACAGGATGCATAAATAGGGGTGGTTCACCATAAATTATATCAAATAGTAGAGAGATTGCAAGAAGTATTATGCCAAAAATTAAAAAGTTAATCATTTTCAATCAGTTTATTCAATAAATTAGCATCAATATGGGCCATTATACTATTTGTAACATCATCAATACCGCCATCCATAATTTCCTGATAGTTGGGAAATTTTACATTGAAAATATATTTTAAAAAATTCATATTTTCGAAAATGCCGTGGATATTTGTCCCCATTATATTCTTTTTGCACGCTCCTTCTTCACCATTGTTTACAACATTCATATTTTTTTCATTGTTATTTATTATTGTTCCATAATGTATCTCATATCCCAAACTTTCCTCATTTTCACCGAAAATATTTTCATTCATTGTATATCTAACTTCATCCACCTTTTTTTCATTATTATAAATTGTTTCTAAATCCAGCAATCCAAGGCATTCTGTCTCTTCCCCATTCGATTCTATTCCATTTTTATCATATATTTTTTTTCCAAGCATTTGGTAACCTCCACAGATTCCAATGATTTTGGCTGTTTCGGATTTTTCAATTATTTTCCTATCCATTCCATATTTTTTAACATATTCAAGATCCCTAAAAACCATCTTTGAGCCGGGAAGAACAATTACTTCAGCGGTATCGATATCATCAACATTATCCTTTGTTATATATTTATAACCCATATTGTATAAATAAAATGGGTCCAGATCACTGTAATTTTCCATATACGGATATTTTATCACAGCAATTTTATTATTGCTTATTTTTTCATTTGTATAATTCAATGAATCTTCCCCGGGAACTTTGATATCGGATAAATATGGCAAAATTCCAATGACCTTTTTTCCTGTAAGCCCTTCAAGTTTCTTAATTCCAGAATCTAGTATTTCTACATTTCCACGCATTTTATTTATAACCATGTACCTCACAAGATCGCCTCTATTCATTAATTTTATTGTCCCATATAGTGAGGCAAATACCCCTCCTTTATCAATATCAGAAACCAATATTGCAGGTGTATTATATATGGAAGAAACAAAGATGTTTGAAAAATCCCTCCCATTCATGTTTATTTCAGCAGCAGAACCAGCTCCCTCAGCGATTACCATATCATATTTATTTAACAAAAAATCAAGAGATTCCCTTATTATACTGTAACCGTTTTTATTTAAATATTCGTAATATTTCTCAATGGACAATGAGCCAACTGATTTTCCCAGAACAATTAACTGCGATTTCCCCTCACCTTCTGGCTTTAATAAAAATGGATTCATGTGTTTATCAGGTTTTGCCCTTGCTGCTATTGCCTGAAGCCATTGTGCCCTTGAAATTTCCGATGAATCCCCAATTGATATTGAATTGAGTGACATGTTCACACCCTTAAATGGTGATACTTTATATCCCCTGTTTGAAAAATAACGGCATAGTGCCATAACAAGAGTGGTTTTTCCTGAATCAGATGAAGTGCCAAGCACCTGTATTATTCTATTCATGTTTAACACCCATAAAGTTTTTAATATTTTTTATTAAAATAATGTTCTTATTATGCTGTTTAATCGAAATTCTTATGCAATTTTCACCAAAGGTACCATAATCCTCAAGGGTTCGTATCATAATACCATTTTTTTCAAGGAAATGTTTAAGAATTCTTCCATCAAAGGGTATCCTAAATGTTATAAAATTTGCTTTTGGTTTTCCCATGAGTTTAAAATTTAATTTTTCCAATTCCCCTACCATGTACTCTCTTTCCTTTGAAACAGCCTCAGGAATATTTAGCATAGAGCCATAATCCAGATCCTTAATATATTCCAGAGAAAATTGAGGCATTCTCCATGGTTCAGCATTTTTATTCAGATAAATAATGTTTTCCATATTCGATGCAATATATCCTATTCTCAATCCGGGAATGGAAAAAAATTTTGTCAATGACCTTCCAATTATAATGTTATTATATTTTTTTATTATTTCACTTTCATGTAATTCTCGCTTGTTAACAAAATATATAAAGGACTCATCAAGAAAAACATATGCATTTTTTTCATCTGATATCCTTAATATATTAATTAAAGATTTTAATGGCAACATATTCCCCGTGGGATTATCAGGATAAACAATAAATATGGCACTGTAGTTATAATAAAGCAAAATTTCCGGATTGCTTTCCAGGACGTTGTAAGGCATTATTATTCTATTGCCAGTAAATGGCGCATTCAGGTATTCTGTAAATGATGGTGAAACAATAACTATATTTCCTGACAGGGAAAGGATAAATTTATGGATTATATATGTAAGCCCCGGGACTATCATGATATTTTCACCGTTAAATTCACCGTTTGAGATAATTTTATTATAGGCGTCAAGTTTACTTTCAGGATAATTTTTAATATCTTTTGATTTAATAAAATATGATTTAATATTTATAAAATCATTCATATTTGATGAAAAGTCAAGTATTTTTTTAACTGGAATAGAAGTTTCTCGTGATACTTCATATATATTGCCACCATGCATTTTTGCTAATATTCAATTTATTATTTAATTTTTTTATAACAATACAGTATTAATTTTATTCCATATCAAATCCCTTTAACAGAAAATAAAACTTTTTTCAGGAAAACTTTAAGGATTAATATGGATAGTGATAATATGAATATTGTAACTGGAAATAAAGTATATGAGGAAATTAAGGGAAAGAGAACAATCTATGTTCTCCTTTCGGGAACCACTGAAATTTCACTTTTAGATGGGGTATCGGCAGCTGGTGAAAAACCGGAACTCACACCATTGACGCCGCCTCTTGATTCCGAAATAATTTTTACTGGCAAATGTAAAAGTTATGATGTTATGCCAATGACTGATAACGGAATTCCCACACCCGCAATAATAACGAGGGCTTCAAATGAAATCTCAAAAATAGATACGCTTATAGTTGATGCAGGCCTAAAAGAATATCCAAAAATACCATTTATTTATACCGGGCTTGGGAGTGCAAATAATTTTACGGAGCGTAAGGCTCTTGATAGATATAATGAGGCCGTATCATTTGGGGAATATATTGGTAAAATTCTTGATGGTAAATACGATTATATACTACTTGCGGAAAGCGTTCCGGGGGGAACCACGACAGCGTATGCAGTTTTGTCTGCACTCAATATTAATTACATGACAAGCAGTTCAATGAGGGATTCGCCTGATAATATAAAAAGGGAACTTATTAAAAAAGCCTTTAAAAGGATCGAGCCGGATCACAATCCAGAACATGCAATAGAGCAATATGGAGATTACATGATGGCTTTATCCATTGGAATTTCCAGAAAGGTTAGAAAATCAACACTGTTGTTTTCGGGGGGAACACAGATGTTGAATGTTTATCTTCTTGACCAGATGATAAATAAAACAAAGGATAAAAGATATATATTCACGACAAAATATATTATGAATGACAAAAAAGAACTAATGGAAAAAATCGGAGGAGACAATATAATTTATTCAAATATGGATTTTTCAAATATAGATGGACTGAATTATTATGAACAGGGATATGTGAAGGAGGGGACGGGATTTGGCGCAACATTTGGCATTGCATACTTAAATTGTGGCAATGTTGATTATATATATGATGAAATAAAAAAAGTGTATGCCTCTTTTTTACGTTAATTTCAATATTTTTCAATTACATTCATGAAAGATTCAGTTGATATGCCAATAAATCGGGATACAAAACCCTTTTTTGGAGTCAGGTTTTTTACATTCATATTCAGGTTATGCATTCTTTTCATATCATCAAGTGCATTATCAGTATCACCTATTTCATCAACCAATTTTTTTTGCTTTCCAGAAAGGGATGAGAATAAAAGCCCCGTGGCAATATCATCAATTTCATTATTGCTTAATTTTCTTCTTTTCTGTACTTCCTCCCTGAATTTTAAAAAAATATCATTCATTAAATTGTTATAAATTGAATTCTCTTCATCGGTCATTTTTCTGAATGGTGAATTTATATCCTTATATTTTCCTATCTTGTTTATTCTGGTTTTTATTCCAATATTTTCAAGTAATTCTGATATATCCAGGGATATGCTGATAACACCTATAGACCCAATAATTGAGGTTTCCATTGCAAATATTTTTTCAGATGCACAGGAAAGCCAGTATGCCCCTGAGGCACCAACACCAAGTATTGATGTGTAAACAGGTTTTTCCCTTGCGATTTTTAAAAGTTTATTGTATAATATCTGGGTGGCGTTGGCATCCCCTCCACCTGAATTCACAACAAGCAATAAGCCCCTTACCCTGTTTTTTTTCTGGATATAATCGAGTACAGGCATAAACCTTGAAACCATTGAGTTGTTAATGGTTCCTACAATATTAAGCAATGCAATATACATAATATACGAAATTGAATTTCCTTATAAAATTTATGTCTACCATTATTTTGATATGCTTTTATATATGGTGTTTAATGTTTCCTCGGGATTCGCGGATTGGTATATTGACCTTCCAATAATCACATAATCTGCGCCAAGCATCAGGGCATCCAGCATACTGCCGCCCTGAGTTCCAATGCCCGGGGAAATTATTTTTAAATCACCTGATAGTTCCTTTACCATCTTCAGATTTTCGGGGCGATTGCCGGGGGCCACCAGACCATATACCCCAGCTTTTTTTGAGATATCTATCAACTTATCCGTTACATCATCAATGTAAGATTCCTGCGACATGGAAACAACTGAAAAAACCTTCATGCCTGAGGCGGCATCAACCACTGCTTTCAATGATTTAAATCCGGTAAATGCATGTGATATTATGCCCCATGCTCCATAATCCCTTGCCTTTTCAGTGATCATCCTGTTGGTATTGTCAATGTCCGCAAGTTTAAAATCACATATTACTCTGGAATATTTTGACAGTTCTCTAACTATCCCTATACCATTCTCAAGTATGATAGGCCAGTTTATTTTTATTGCAAAAACCTTATCACCAAGATTTTTTGCAAGGTCCATAGCCGTTTCATGGTCGTAAACATCTAGGGCAAATATTATTTTATTTTCCATGACTTAAAAGTCATTTTATTTATTTAAATGTATATGTGAACTACATAACAAAAATTAATTAATTCTTTTTTAATTATATAAAGAATGACAATACTAAATATGGTCATCGTGGCATTTCTATAATTTTCCCTGTTAACTCTTACTATTTTTTCTTCTGATCGTCATATCCCGTATTAACAGATCATCTTTATATATCCATCATTAGTATACTAATCTTTATTGAATTGTCGCAACTTTTTGTGAATAGTTAAATTAAGAAGAATTAATATATAGAAAACCTATTTTATATTGATAAAGTATGAAGATTAAAAGGGTTGCAATAATTTTATTTATAGTTCCGGGGGTTATTATATCTCTCCCCATTTCGTTCTATCTTGCAGAAATTGAAATTAAATACCATCCCTTTTGGCAAGCATTTTTTATGTCATTTTTTATTTTTTGGGTCTTAATAGATGCTATTATTATTACCTATTTCTATGTTATAGTTCTTAAAAATAGTTTAAAAATTTTAAAAAATAAAAAACAGTAAAGATGAAGTCCAAATGATCGAAAACGTAATTAAAAAAATATTAAAAAGCACCTCATTTACATGATATATTTATCGTAGGATCATTGCAAAAGTATTGTATTTAGTTGATGGTATTAATACCATATTTGCTGGCAATTGCAACTATTCTTCCGATTTATATGATATAAGGGAATCTCTGAACCGTTTAACCGACATATGGGCAGCACCACATGAACTACATAACAAAAATTAATTAATTCTTTTTTAATTATGTAAACATGCTAAGGGATTATCTTATTAATAACAGTATAATAAAATTTGGAGATTTCACACTGACCTCCGGAAAAAAATCGGATTATTATATCGATATAAAAGAGGCAGGTACCAATCCTGAAATACTTGAAGTACTGGGAAAGGAACTCTCTGGCCATATATCAAGTAAGAAGATAGCGGGAATGGAACTTGGAGCTGTACCGTTACTGATTTCCACATCGCTCCAGTTAAAAATACCATATATTATAATCAGAAAAACTGAAAGAACCCACGGAACCGGTAAGAGATATATTGGGCAAATTGTGAGCGGGGAAATGGTAGATGTAATAGATGATGTCGCAACCACCGGCGGATCTATCTTAAAATCAGTAAATATATTGAGAGGGTATGGCGCCATTGTTAAAAATGCAATTTGTATTGTTGATAGAGAAGAGGGTGCAGAATTATTAATGAAAAATAATAATGTGAATCTGATAAGCCTTGTAAAGATTTCAGAATTAAGATAGAGTATCGTCTATTCTGCCGAGCTCAATTGAGGTCGTTGCATTCCCGACAAGAATGCCCTTTGAATTGGTTATGATTGATGCCCCGAGATAATAGCTCCCATAATTTGCAGTTCCAGTATTTACTGGTATGCCGAAAAGGTCGCTGAGGTTCTTTATTTCTTCATCGCTTGATTCAGGTGAAACCAGCATTCCATTGTCATTCAGCACCGCAACACTGCCCACTGTTTTTACACCCGCAATTGTGGACTTGACCACCTCAACACCCAGTGTGTCGCTTATTGCCTTTTCTGAAGATTCGGTAAATGATGGATGTATTACAGCAGCCTTGTCATTTGTAATAATATTGTTACCTACAGCATTCAACCTGTCTTTTAAAAAAAGTATGTTACGGCCGTCAACGTTCATATCTGAAAAGTCATCTGGACTTGACATGCCGGATACAACAATTCCCTTGGAATTAAAAGCGACCATTGTGCCAATTAGGCTGAAATTGTTAATAATAACACGAAATGTCCTTACTCCAAGAATATCCTTTATTATATTCTCTGACTCTTCATCAAGGTTCTTTGGAATTAAAGCGGTATTCCCATAAGCTTTTATATATACACCTATGAAATCGCTGCTGAATATGGATAATTTTCTTATCATAATGTTTTACGGCAAAATAATTTCTGTAGTTCCATCTTCCAGTTTTATTATTTTTAAGCTTATTTTGGTGGGTATATGCTTTCTACCCTTTTTCCAGATATCTTCATTGACTTTATTATCAACCCATATTTTATCCCTATCTGATTTGGTATATCTTGCCACCCGGTCCTTAATTATTTCAATGGCGGTATCTGCTCTTCTCGCCTTTGATGAAAGCCTTGCTGTTCTCAATGAAACAGTTATTAATTCCTCATTTGTAAGATTTTGATCTTCTACCATATAATCACCTTATAATTTTAAATTTGACCTTCTCCAGTTTTTCCTTTTTGGATTCTGCGTCATTTTCCTGTCTGTTCTGAGCATTACCCATCCTGGTACCCTTCTATTGGATTTTACGTGTTTCATCAATCTTAGTTTTTTGCCTAATGGCTTATTTTTACTCATTTTATCTCCTCTCAATTTTTGTTTCGTGTGGGTTTCCAATCAGCCTTGAAAGTATCCCTTTTAACTCAGCATCACTGATAATATGGTTTATTCTACCCATATTCGCCAGCTGTATGAGCTGATTCTCAACATTATCTACAAGCTCAGGCTTTACAAGTTTTAATGTGTTCAGCCTTTCTCTTGCATCATCCGCAAGTATTTGCCTTAATATTTGTTGCTTCCTTGCTTCTTCCTCCAGAGAACGTCTCCTGCTTTCATTTTCCATATCACGTTCCTGAGATGACCTTTCAAGCTCTTCGAATTTTTGTCTTCTTATACGTTCTATCTCGTCATCATCATTGGCCATTCATAACACCCGACATAACATATTGTATTTATATTCATAAATCTTATTATAAATATTTCTCAAATGATTTATCCTTTTCGGAAAGTGATTTCATTGCTTCTCTTGATACCTTATCAAGAAGAGCCTGACCTGCTGGAGTTATTTCTCTGCCTATCTTATTTTTTTTAAGATAACCAAGGGATTCAAGTGCATGAAACATTGACCTAATAATATATCTGCTGCTCTGAACAGGATGGTATCTCTTTGACCCTCTGTCCTGCCTGCTTCCATATTCCTGACTCATTCTTGCTATTCCAAGATTCCCATTTATATATATTTTTCTCAATATGGATGCCATTCGGGTATAATACCATCCTTCCTGTGTCCAGGATTTTTCTTTTCCTATACCGTCCTTCAAATATTTTGTCCATTCTGGTTCTTCAACCTTCATGGATTTTAATTCTAAAGCCAGATTGTGAATTAATACATCAGCCGGAACTTCTTTTACATTTACCATTTTATCACGATATGGGTTTATTTATAAAGCATTAATAATATTTTCGTATTTTGGGAATTTTTTTATTTAAAACAAAAATAAATAGTAAAATAATATTTACAGGGATATCAAAATAAATAAAATAATTTACAATATGATATATTGCAAATGAAATGATAATTCCTGCACCCAGAGATAGAGCAACAATTAAAACTGATATGACAAAAAGCATAAACATTGGATACCTCCCAAATGAATAATAATTAATGCTTGAAGAACCCTCGGGCAGTTTCATAATTAATCTTCTAATATTTATATAAATAATAATATAAAACAACAATACAATATTTATCCATTCAACTATATATACAACTCCTCTTGCATTATTGAACAGAAACATTACAATCAGGAAAACTGTGATTAAAATTATGAAAATTGTCATGCCAAAAATTGTTTTGTAATTTGCTATGCGATTTCTTTTTATTGGAAGTGAATCCAGAATTTCAATACCCTTTCCTTCTATTACTAGTAAAAAGATAGAATAGAATGTTGAAACTATTATGGTCAGGTATATCATCGATGAGAAGATGCTTATTGAAGTCCCACCAAGACCGTTTCCATTTAAGGCCAAAAAGAAGGGGAGAACAAATAAAATGGGCAGGAATATATATGTTAAATTCTGCACCTTCCGGAATGTTGTTTTTATATCCTTTTTGAGAAAGGCAATATACGTCCTATCCAGTTTAATGCCTGTGGTTATCTTTTCTATAGAGCTGTTTTCCTCAGCCGCCATAAGAATATAATACAGTTTTCCGCGTATCCTGACATAAATTATGAATATCAGCAGGAAAAATAAAATGGAAAGCCCAATTTCAAGGGTTCTCACTGTAAAACTTGACAAATAATTCAAATATATTATGTATTCAAGATTTATTGGGAAAAGAAAATATTTTAACCCAAATGGAAGTGAGTTGAATAAATATGTGAGAGATGCAAAATAGTCCGGGTTTTCAATGATTATATAAAAAAATCCAAGAAGCAAAAAGGTAAACAATATTCGTATAACATTTTTTACTGATGAATGCCTTCTGGATGCTGCATAGTGATATATAAAAATGGTGCCAGAAATTATAAAGCTAAGGATCAGTGTCATAATGGAATATGCAATGCCAAGAAATATTGTCTGTAAATCACCTGTAAGAATAAAGAACATTGCTATTGAAGGAGCCATGACAAATATGTACGAAGAAGCATTATAAATAAACCATGAGATAAGAGGAACATTTACATTTACATTCATTGGCAATGATTTCAATGGCCCCATCATATTATTTGCAAATATTGTATTCAAATAGTTTATTGAGTTATAAATTCCCATAAGAAAGAGGTAGGAAAAAAGCAAAATTCCAAATGATGCAATTGATAGCACATTTTTTTCTGCAAAATACATGGAATTTATAAGTATAGAGAATAGAATGAACGTAAAAGCATTCATAATATATGTTGAAATAATATTCCGGTAAAAATAGTCATTTTTATTGGTAATGTTCACGGTATTCTGAAATTTTGTTGTGTCCTTTACAGCAAGATAACGCTGTTCAATGATTAAAAGTCTGCTCATGAACAATGTATCATTTTTCATTCTATTGATTCCCTCAGTGAATTTAAAAGGTTGTCCAGATCCTCGTCTCCTGTCAATTTTAAAAATATCTCTTCCAGATCATTATTGCTGGATCCTGCTTCTTCCTTTAATTTTTCAAGGTTTCCAGTTCCGGCTATATCGCCATTGTAAAGAATTGATATTGTGTCGCATACGGTTTCGGCTATCTCCATTATGTGTGTTGAAAAGATAACGGTCTTCCCTTTTTTTGTAAGGTCTTTTAACAATTCCCTTATTATTTTTGAAGATCTTGGGTCAAGGCCGTTCATTCCCTCATCCATTACTATTATGTCAGGATCGTGAATGAGGGAGCTTATTATAGCAATTTTCTGTTTTGTTCCAAAGGATAATGACCCAATAAATTCATTCATATATTTCTCCGTTTCAAGAGCTGCCGTAAATGCCCTTACTCGTTCATTTAAAATGTCCGAATTTATATTGAATACGGAACCAATAAAGTTGAAAAATTCAATGGGTGTTAGGGATTCATATAATGATGGTGTTTCAGGTATATACCCGAGTATGGCCTTTATTTTATCCTTATTTTCTGAAACATTCATATTATTTATGGCTATATTTCCTGAGGTCGGGGAAATAATGCCAGAAATGATCTTTAAAAGTGTTGTTTTACCAGAACCGTTGGGGCCAAGTATTCCGTAAATCTGGCCACCATCGATATTCAAGTTAATACCATTCAACGCGGTTGTATTTCCGTATTTTTTATATAAATCGTGAATTTCTATAAAGCTCAATGATGTAAGTAATTGAAAAGGTTATATATAATTTTATATAATTTCCAGCATTGAAATTTTATTTTCTCTGCGTAACGAGTACAAAATTATGAATCCGGCAATAATGGAAACAATTCCCGCATACATATAGGAATATGATGGTTTAATTTCATACAACACACCCATGATTATATTTGCAATGAAAAATCCAATTGACCTGGATGAGGATAATATTCCCATGCCCGAACCTATTCTTGATGGATGAACTATCCTTGAAATTATAGAGGGTTCAAATGTTTCAACCATGCCAAATGCAATTGCAACTACAGTAATGGAAAGATAAAATCCTGTTATACCAAGTGAATAAATAATGCTGAATGTAAATCCCAATGTACCAATACCAGACATTATATATCCAAATACCCCCAGTGATAGAGCTTCCCTTTTTATTGTGTATTTGCTTAATATAAACCCTGTCAATGAAGAAAATCCCAGAAAAATGCCATATGATGCCACACCGGATACAATTGCAATTGCACCGGGTATCGATGAGGATTGTGCAATGGTTATGATAGGAAAACCCATACTGTATGACCCGAAACCAAATAATGATGTGCCAATAATTATTCCTTCGAAAAGATATTTGCTGTTTACATAATTTTTTTCCTTTTTTACAGGTTTTGAACGTTTTCTTTCATCTTTAACCGATGCTATAATTATTGTCGATATAATCAACGGAAATATTGAGAAAAAAAACAGGTATTTATAGGAAAAGTGAAGCAAAATAAGGGTTACAAGGATAATTATGGATATTAGGCCGCCGCCAACATCGAGGCCATGCAATATGCCAAAGGACGCTGTCCTCTGATTTTCTTCGACATTTTCCGCAAGGAGAGACCTTCTTGCAGGGGATCTTAAATTTCTCATCCACCAACCCGATGAAAAAAAGCCTATGGATATAAGAGGTATACTAAAAAATCCTGTGAATGATAGAAGAGGTATAAATGAATTGCCAATAACCGCGATTCTTTTGCTCCCGTATTTTTCGCTGAATCTGCCACCAATAAAAGAAAACAGTGCACCAAGCCCAAATATAAATGCTTCAACTATTCCAAAAACATAAAAGTTAAGCTTCAGTACAAAAATGAGAAATATTGGCAATATTGCCATTGCTCCCTGATATCCCATATCCGCAAAGAAAGCGGAAAAACCGACAATATATGCTATTCTTGGTGCCTTCATCTTTGCCTATTGATTACTTATTATTAGGATTTTCTCTACAGCAAGGATATGTGAAATACAATATGGAATAGCTCTCCGGCAATAAATGTTAGCCCTGCGGCCCCAAGTGCTAGAAGAGCTGATCTTATTGCAGTTTTTAAAATTGGTGTGTTCAACGACAGCGCGACAATAGAATTTGAAAGGCCCTGTGCTATTCCAACAGCAATTATGGATATTACTATTGCCTCGTATTTTGGAAGAAAAATAAATGGCAGTATGGGTATGGCTGCGCCTATTATATAGGAAATGGCGGTATTCAGTGCAGAATTGGATGCTTCCTGGGAATATTTGCCAATAAGTTTGTTTACCTCCTTGCTTTTTGTAAATATGTTTTTTCTATTCAATATTGAGATTTTGTACTCGGATTCGGATTTCTGTGCAAGATAGGATCCGAGAGTCATGCTGAAGGTTCCACTGAGTCCTACAACAACACCGCTTAAGGCTATATCTATGTTGCTTGATATTATGGCTGTTAATCCTGCCAGTGTCGCAAGTATTTCAACAAGACCATCACTCATTCCGTATAAAAAATCTCTACTTTTTTGGACTGTGTTTTTATTGGTTGATATTTTTTTTGCAAATATATCTTCATGGTCCATTTCTTGAGATATGAGTTCATTGACTTTCTGTTTATAAGTATCCTCTTCCTTATATGAATCAAGATATTCCTTATATTTAATTATAGACCCGTATTCTCCATGTTCAAGCACATTTATAATTAAACTCTTTCCTATAATATTGTATATTATTTTCATCAAAAAATATTTAAATTTGTGATAATGTATTTTATTTATATCTATATCTGCTGATTGTTTTAATTCATTGCCCCAGAAATTTGCATGTTCACTTTCGGTTTTTGCCAGGATTCTAAAATTTTTCTTCATCTGGTCATTCTGTGTTTTCCTGAATAAATATGAGTAAAATACCATATCCGTAAGTTCATCCCTCAGAAATTTTATTTGACATTTCTGGTTATAATCGTATTTCATCCATAAATAATATTTTTGCAATATAAATAACTTTATTATATTAGGCATATCTAACCATTTTTCAAAATTTTTAACAAATATGCCGATTTATGAATCTAAAAAAGGAAATTTTGTTAAATGTCTTTAGAAATATCAAAAAACTATTTATTGGTAGATATATTATATAATCATGGAAAAAACTAAATCTTTCAATAAGGTAAGCATTACAACTGAGCTACCCGGACCAAAGGCGAAGGAAATAATACAGAGGGATGAAAAATTCCTTGCAAAATCAACAAAAACCTTGCCAGTGGTAGCTTCTCGAGGCTATGGGTGCTATGTTGAAGATGTGGATGGGAATACCTTTCTTGACTTTTCAAGTGGAATAAGCACAACCAACATCGGTTACTCCAACGATTATATTATATCAAAGGTTGAGGATCAACTGCACCGGATGTGGCATTTTGCCGGCACAGATTTTTATTATAGGGAACAGGTTGATGCCGCTGAAGCCCTTATAAATGTAATGCCTGGTTCAAAGGATAAAAAGGTATTTTATACAAATAGTGGGGCTGAAAGCAATGAGGCTTCAATAAAATTTGCCAAAAGCTATACAAAGAGGCCACAGTTCATAGGTTTCATAGGAGGCTTTCATGGAAGGACCATGGGTGCACTGGGATTTACTGCATCAAAATCTGTCCATCATGAGGGATTTTTCCCCGAAATGCTGGGGGTGCACCATATTCCATTCCCCGATCCATACAGGAATCCATTCAATATTGATGGGTATGAGAATCCAGATGACCTTACAAACGCAGTTCTTGATTATTTTGAGGAATACGTTCTTGATAAATATGTACCTGCAAACAGTATCGCAGGAATACTTACTGAACCCATACAGGGAGAGGGGGGATACATAGTACCACCCAAAAATTTCCATCAGAAATTAATGAAACTTGCCAATGATAATGGCATTTTGTATATGATGGACGAGGTTCAAACTGGGTTTGGAAGAACTGGAAATTTCTTTGCATCCGAATATTTTGGTGTTGATCCAGATATTATGTCTGTTGCCAAATCAATAGCTTCAGGTATACCAATGGGCGCTTCGGTAGTAAAATCAAAATATGAATTTGAAAAATCTGGCCTGCATTCAAATACTTTTGGCGGGAACATTCTGGCTTCAGTAGCAAGTATGGCAACCATTGAGGAAATAAAAAGACAGGATATGCTGAAAAATTCAAGGGAAACAGGATCCTATCTGAACAGGAGGCTGAAGGAGCTTATGGATAAATATGACAAAATTGGGGATGTTCGTGGACTTGGCTTAATGCAGGCAATTGATTTTGTTACGGACAGAAGAACAAAAAAATACAATAAATCACTCAGGGACGCTGTGGCTGATAGGGCTTACCACAGAGGGTTGATACTTCTTGGTGCAGGTGAAAGTGCAATAAGATTTATACCTCCACTCATCATAAAACCAGAAGAAATAGATGATGCAATCAACATACTTGATAAATCAATAAAAGAATCATTATGAATTGATATAATCAATCAAGCTGATAAGTGGAAGGCCATCCTCCCATTTCAAAATAAAATTGCCATTTTTTGTAGTTTCTTGTTTTGGCAATATACCATATAGTCCCCTCATTTTACCGGCATAATCAATATTGCTTTTTATTGAAAAAAATCTCCATGCATCTCCTTTGAATCCCTTTAATCGATATGCATAGGTTATGAATAGGCCTGAAGATATGCATTTATTATGCAATTTCAACGCCTGAATTTGCTTTACCCCTGATGATTCGCTAAAAGTTAATTGGTCCCTTTCAGATGATTTAACTTCGATAATCAGTGAATAATCGTCCCTCAGAGAAACAAGGTCCGCACCTAGAGATCCGGCTGCCCGTGCAACATAAAATGGCTTTTCCGTGATAGAATACAGTATATCTTTTGATAGTGGGTCCAGATTCCGTGAAATCCTATCTATATAGGTTATATTACCGGATAAAATATTCAGCAGTTCACGCTCATAAATGCTTCCGTTCATTATATCGCCTAAAATAATACTGTTTCTTTCATATTTTTCAGTGCGTCAAGTCTGCTTTTGCTTCTGGTTTGGCCTTCACTGAACCTCTTTTCTTCCTCTGGCGTCTGCAATAGTAATCCTGGTATTTCTACAGCCCTTCCATTTTCATCTGTGGCCACGTATGTGAAATAAGCTCGGGTTGTTACTTTCTTGTCGCCTGTTTCAACATTTTCTGTTTGAACATCTATTTCCACTTCCATTGTTGACCGGGTGACATATGTTATAAAGGTGTGTATTGTTACAATGTACCCGAGATTTATTGGAGAGAGAAAAAAAAGATTATCAATGCTTCCAGTTACGACCTTTTTCCTTGCATGCTTGAAGGCCGTAATGCTTGCAATATTGTCCATCCATTCAACTAGCCTACCGCCATATAAAGCGCCAAAAATATTTGTATCTTCTGGCAAAACAAGTCTGTTAACTTCTGATTCAGAATTTTTTACAGTTTTATTTTCCATGATTTGGGATAACCATTAAATTAATAATGTTATGCCCTGTACGTGCATAAATAAGATTATATTAAAAAATATTTAATCAAAAAATTATCCCAGACATATTATAAAATTAAAAAAAATAATCTATTATTAAGGTATATACACAAATGGAAATGAATGATATCAAAACAAAATTTCCAAAAAAAATTGAACTCGAAGATTCCAGAATTATCAATATTGGCAGGGATATGGTACCAAATGAAAATTTATTTTCCCTGTTATATAAGGCAGATATGGCTGATAAAATTGCAATAAACCTTATCAAAAATGGATTTCATGACGCAGGGCCGAGTTTTTTCAAGGGGGAGATATACAGCTTATCAAAACCTTTGATTTTTCCATGGGAAATACACCTGAGATTGTTCATACGTGATGGTTATGGAAAAATATATGCGCATCTTGAGGTTTCAAGGAAATACTTTGAACATCTTTTTCTTATACAGCCCGTAATCTATGAACCTTTTGAATTTTACAAGAGTGCGTATAAAAAATTTGAAGTCAATTATGAGCCAGAAAATAAAAAGGTTTCAAGGTTTATTGAAAATTATTATGTTAAGCTGGAACCACCTGAAGATCTTATACAGTGGATGCCAGTGGTTTTGGGCATGTATTCAGAGCTCACAAAAAATAAGGAAACGTTCAGGAAACTGCTTGACATTGTGGATAATGTATTAAAAAAACTCTGATTATTTTTTTGTGTATCTCTTTACATTATGGCCACATACGGGGCATATTTTTGCATAGTCAAAAAAAATTTTATGGCAGCCGGTGCACCTGTATTTCCATTTTATTCTTTTTGATATGGTACTTATGGATGCCCCATTATATGGTATATTTAAATATGCTGCAATATTCTGAATTGCGTAATCATCTGATATTATGATTCCATTAAACTCCAGTGCAAGGGCAATAACGTCGATATCTGTTTTACTTAAAACATAAAAATCCCCTGTTTCTTTTGCAATTTTTATCACTTCATTTACATATTTGATTTCGGGAGAACGTATATCAATTTTTTCAACGGAGTCAAGAATATATTTGAAATTTCCATTCTTAACCTCCTCAATAACACCAGAAGGAAATACATAGTCTTCACTGTTGAGGTTGAGTTTTCCGGATAATATAGCCGAGGTATCTATGATATATTTTATTGGCACTTGTATAGAGTATTATTTATAAAATAATAAACTATTTTTATTCTCCCAACATATAAAAAATATTTTCTTTTTAAAAGCCTATTTTAATGATATTTCAATATCTGGCTGTGTCTTTCATTATTTATATGCTCCTCATTGTTATTGGTGTGGCTGTTGGTGCATTAACTGGTATAACCGGAAGCAGTGGCGTAATTGTGGTTGTTTCCCGCACTATCTTACATGGCAATAAATTTTAAAACTGCAATCGGATCGAGCCTGCTTGTGGATGTAATTACCACATCAATAGTTATCTATGTGTATTTTAAAAAGAAAACACTTAATATTGCTGTTGGCATAATTCTTGGTGTTGGTGCTATAATAGGTGCCCAGATAGGGTCTGCAATAGCACATATTTTGCCTGTAGTGCCTCTTGAATATTTTTTTCAATATGGCCCTTACAATGGGATATTATATGATAAATATGTCCTACCATATGGAAAAATTGGTTATGAATAAGCTGGAAATAAAAAATGGATGTCCTTTTCATTTGGGTTTATTTTAAGCATTCCTGTTGGAATACTAACAGGCATTATTGGTACTAGTGGCGGGATTATGTTTATCTTTATTATAATCGTATTGTTTTCAATGAAGGCACAGGATATGGTTGGAACAGCAACACTTGCTATGCTCCTTTCTGCCTTAAGCGGAACAGCAGGATACATCATAATTGGGCATATAGATTATATGGCAGCCATAATAATTGGTGTTGTTGCACTTATTTCAGGCTATTATTTTTCGATTCTGGCACATAAGCTTGATCAGAAATATATATCGATTTCTTGGAATTGTCTTTATTATGGTGATGATCGGCGAAATGTCAAAAATATTTCTATGACAGTATGGACTTTCCCATGTTTGAATAATATGGAGTTAAATAATCATATTTTCTTTTTGAACAGGATCTACACTCTGGATTTTTATTTATTTTGATTGGATGCATATCAATATCATATACATCTATGAAATATAAATCACCATTTATGTTTTCTCCCAACATAATTTTCATCCCTATATTGACTGCAAATGTGGATATATTAACCGGCAATGTGTTTATAACACCGGTGACTGCACATGAAGGCATATGTTCAGGCTTTTTATTGTAACAGGCATAGCACGATGTTTTTCCCGGCATTATTCCTTTTACCTCCCCGTAGAACTCGTTTGCGGATGTAAACACCCATGGCTTATTGAATTTATTGCATGCATCATTAATAATAAACCTCGTTGTCATGTTATCTGTGCCATCATAAACCAGATCTGCATTTTCAATCAGATTTATTTTTGAGGAATCAAAGGTATTGTTATGGAATTCTACCTCTATATCGGGGTTTATTTCCATTACTTTATTTGCGGCCGTTTCCGCCTTGAAACTTCCAATGTCGCTATAATTATACAGTATCTGCCTGTGAATGTTTGTATCTTCAATTCTATCCCTGTCAATCATAATCAATTTTTTTACGCCAAGCCTAGAAAATAGATCGGCAGCTGCACTTCCCGTTCCACCAAGACCAACAATTAATATGGTCTTCTCAAGAAGTTTTTTCTGCCCTTCCATTCCTATTGCTTTCAGTGATGTTTGCCTTGCATATTTCTGTAAATTCACAGTTAAATATCCAATTAAGATTTAAAGATTTTTCCAATCTTGCTGGAATCGTTATTGTTTAAATTTCCTGTGGATAAATTAATAAGATATGCTGAGATAAAAAAACCATGGATTTGAAAATAAAGGAAAAATACTTACTGGCAGGAAAAATTGGAAAGAATGCCCTTAATTATGCCCAATCCCTTATAGAACCAGGCGCTTTATTTTATGATGTTGCAGAAAAGACTGAACAGTATATAAAAGATAACGGTGCAGTGCCTTCTTTTCCTGTAAATTTATCAATAAACAATGAGGCGGCACACTACACACCATTTGAAGGAGATAAAAAGAAATTCAAAACCGGTGATCTTGTGAAGGTTGATCTGGGTGCAATGGTTGATGGCTACATGTCAGATAATGCGACAACTGTGGAGGTCGGAAATACAGGAAAATATTCAGATTTAATAGATGCCACCAGAGAGGCTTTAAATGCAGCAATTAAAATATTAAGGCCAATGGTAAATATATACAGAATAGGAGAGGAAATAGAAAATGCCATAGATGCATATGGATTCAAACCAGTAAAAAATCTTGGAGGTCATGGCATAAATAGGTATGATCTGCACTCAGAGATATTCATACCAAACTACAATGACGGAAATGATGAAACGATAAAAACTGAGAAAGCAATAGCAATAGAACCATTTGCAAGCACAGGAATAGGTATGATACATAATGGGCCTCTTGGGAATATATACATAATAGATGATACAAAGGTCAGGGACAAAAATGAAATGATATATAAAAACTTCAATACAATACCATTCGCAGAGCGTTGGCTTGCCAAAATTACGCCTGAATATAAAAAGTACATAAATAAAACGATGCAAAATCGTTATGTTTCAGGATTTCCCATATTGAAGGAACACAATAAATCAATGATAGCTCAGTCAGAACATACAATACTCATATTGAATGATGAAATAATTGTAACAACAAAATGACCATTAATTATCAGTGGTTAGAATTTTCATATTTTAAAGGGCAATATAAAAATACAGGTATAAAAAAATATATTTTTTATTCAAAAACCACAGCCTGTGACCAATTATAAATTCTTTATAATATTATACATATTTTTCTGAACATTTTCAATATCTTGATTTGCATCTATTCTAATTACCTGTATATTTTTACCCGTGTATTTTTCAATATTTTTAAGGAAATAATCATAGTATTCAAGTACTTTTTTTAGGGTTTCAGCCTTTTCAAGAATTGATAACCGTTCATTATTTTTTGATAGATTTTTTCTGTTGTTTTTAATTCTTTCCATTGCACTTTCAATAGAAACGCCAAGGTATATTATTATATCCGGCATGAACCTTATTACTTTAGATACATTTAGCATATATTTTATTGTTTCATCCTTATTTCCAAATAACTTTTCTATTAATGGGCCTTCATACGCTATTGATGATGCAATATAACGATCCGAAATTATTGTTTTATCCTTATTTTCTTCAATGTACTTTTGGTGGTCCAGTCTATCATATGTAAATAAAAAGAAGTTGTAAATTGAATCATATTCATTATCCAGCGGCCTCAGTCTGCTAAATTCAAAATTCTCAGTGGGTTCACTTGTATAGCATATATCTGTAAAATTTTTTCTGAGATATTTTACCATAGCTGTTTTGCCAGAACCATCTATACCTTCTATAGTGATAAGCATAGAACATTATAAAAGAATATTATAATAAATTTTATACATAAAAATTAAAAAATTTTAAAATTTATTTTTTCTTGTAAGAATAGAAGTGAACTACCTCACCCTAAAGCGGTGAAGCTTCCTATATCAACCACAAAACTTGCCTCCACGCCTGGAATACTGTTCAGGTATTCCATCATGCAGGTATAGGCTTTCATGTCCATATGCATATATTCCCTGCGTTCCACAGGTACTATATATTCTAAAATATTTATTGATGCATTTAGATCCCGATCAATAGATAGGTTGCATGATCCACAGTTGAATGTTCGTTCTTCCAGAGGCATCTTCTGCCTGTGACCACATATTGAGCATACCTGTGATGTGGGTGTATATCTTGGAACAATAATAGGAGTACGTGATTTTCTCTTTAAATCCTCCATTATTCCTCCTATTGCTGATCCTTGAATCTTCCTTCCCAATAAATCTCTGCATATCTCTGCTATCGATATATTATTCTCAAAAGATTTCATTATCTCCTGAGATTCTCAAGAGTATACGGAATACAACAGTGAGACCCTGCAATGGTTGAAAACTCGACGGATCACTTGGACTGGATATACCTCCTAAAAAATAGGTTGTTAAGGTTTAAAATATATATATTATCCATAAAATTTTATTTCATTTTTAACAGTATTTTTTTCAATAATAAAAATGTAAAGTGAACTGCACACATTGCCTACATTTATCATTGTGCAAACTTTAATATTATTATAGGTAATATTATATTATGGTTAAGAATGGTTTTAATTCCAGAGCGGTTCATTCTGGCGACCTTAAAATTGATGGTATAGGGAATGTTGTTACACCGATATTTGAAAACTCAACCTTTGAGTTTAATGAAGATGGAACTTCGGGAAAATATATATATTCAAGATGGGGAAACCCAACAATAGAATCTCTTGAAGATAAATATGCTTCACTTGAAGAATCAAAATATGCCTTTGCGTTTTCATCGGGAATGTCCGCTATCACCAGCATAATTATGGGCATATTAAAAAAAGGAGACAAATTGTTAAGTATAAATGAATTGTATGGGCAAACATTTTCATTTTTTGCTGAGACATTGCCATTATATGGTATAGATGTTGATTTTATATCAGTAAGGAATTTAAACGATTTAAAAATTGACAATAGGAAATATAAAGCGTTTTATGTTGAATCGATAACAAACCCACTGCTTGAAATACCCGACATAGAAAAAATATCAAAATATTGCAGGGAAAACGATATAATTCTTATTGTGGATGCCACATTTGCAACACCGTATAATCAAAATCCCCTATCTCTTGGAGCTGATATAGTTGTTCATAGCGGCACAAAATATTTGTCAGGGCATACGGATCTTCTGATAGGTCTATTGGGTTCAAATAAATATTATGA
This sequence comes from Thermoplasmata archaeon, assembly GCA_021846395.1. GTDB lineage: Archaea > Thermoplasmatota > Thermoplasmata > Thermoplasmatales > Thermoplasmataceae > Acidiplasma. Next base: position 139,070 of record JAJZXB010000002.1, read on the forward strand.
TGAAATAATTAAATCAAGAAAAACATTCGGTGGAATACCCGATGCATTTCAGGCATATCTAGTTTACAGGGGAATAAAAACTCTTGGCCTGAGAATGAAACAACACAACCAGAATGGGAAGGCGGTGGCAGATATATTGAACGATTCTCATAAAATTGAGGCAGTTTATTACCCTGGTCTGGAGAACGGTTATTTTCACAACATAGCAAAGAGAAATCTGAGGGGTTATGGTGGCATGGTTTCCTTCAAGGTAAGAGGTGGTATTGAAAAATCCCATAAATTGATAAATAATATGAAGATTCCATTATATGCAGTGAGCCTTGGTGGTGTAGAGAGCCTCATATCAATTCCTGTTGAGGGCACACACAGCGCTTTATCAAAGGCAGAAAGGGAGGAATCTGGAATAACTGATAATCTCATAAGATTGTCTCTGGGCATTGAGGACACGGAAGATCTTGTACAGGATGTGTCCAGTGCACTTGAAAAATTATAATAATTTATATTTTCCTGTAATTTTATCCAGTGCGTCATCCCTGTCTGGGCCAATGCCCATGCATGTCACGGTTCCGGGTGTTATCTGTGTATGCCCTGCATCCGTTATTATTTGATTTATAATTCCTGCATTATCAAGTTCATCCTTTAATTTATAAATTTCAGCAAGGTTATCAACCTTTATAATAACCTTTTTCTGACCTTCAAGCATCCATAAACTGAATATCATTTTATTTTTTTTCATTGATGTAATTGCACACGAAACAGCTGCATGCGCTACCTGTGCCGCAATTTTCCCCTTTCCCATATCGACATCCTTTCTTACAGCTATGACCATCTTTACCATGGAACATCCTTCATCTTGAGCTTATGGGCGAGCACATTCACACCCCTGTGTACTGGTGGTGTTATAATCAATAGCACAATTATTGGTATGGTATCCCCATAGAACTTGATAAAGAAGGCTCTTGCAAAGAACAGCAGGAATATGAATGACATGATCACAAAGGGCCATTGGTCAAGTATGGAACCTCTGGCACCTCTTTTCATTCCCAACCTTCTTTTTATAAATGAACCTGCTATATCCCCAAATAAAGAACCAAAACTCATGATAAATAAAACATACAGGGCACCCAAAAGATTTGATGAATAATTTCCATAGGAACTATGCACAAGTTCCAATATATAGAAAATTATTAAACCTGAAAGCATTCCTATAAGAGTCCCCCCAATAAGACCAGACCATGTTTTACCATCCCCCAGAATCCTCTTATTATGGAAACTTTTCCCCATGTCTATTCTGAAATGTCCGCCGGTTATCACGGCACCGGGATTGGCTATATATGCCGGCATAAATAGTATCATTGAATAGATAGTAAATAGAAAGATATTATCCATATGTCTCTACCGCTTTTAGTATATCCGCCTTTGTAATAATCCCCTTGAGCTCAGTGCCATCCAGAATCAATATGGCATTAGAATATTTCAGTAAAGGATATATCATTGATATTGGACTCTGTTTATCCAGCTGGGGCAAAATATTGCCCATTACCTTTCTTACAGTTAAATGTTTCAGTGATTCAATTGATGTGCCTTTAATAAGCATATCATTTATATCCGCCTCGGTAATGGTCCCAATTATTCTTTTATCTGTTGTTACAACTGGCAACTGTGAAAATCCTTTTTCCCTCATTTTGTTTAGAGCGGATATTATGGAATCATTCATCTCACATGTAATAACATTTTTGGTCATTATTAAATCTGCCTTGATATCTATATCTTTAGCACGATTTCCTGATGTATTCAAATACTCAAAAATTTTTCTTATCTTATCGTATGCAGGATTTATCTCACCCTTCTCTAACCTTGCAATATACGACTGACTTACACCACTAATTTTCGCAAGTTCCTTCTGGCTTATACCCAGGGATTTTCTCATTTTCCTTAATTCTTCAATACTGGGAAGCATTTATTTTGTATTAATTATTACTATTAATAATTATTGTCTCCAACTATTCTGAACAATCCCTTTAGAAAAATTTCTGAAATAAATACTCGATTGAAATCTTATAAATGACTTAAAGCACGAAATCCACTGAGCTTGGGATGTGGATGAAGTCTAAATTTTATATTATTGAATTGCATATTTTCGATATATGAAGATATAACAGCCGATAAAGCCTATAGGGGAACAGAAACATGTCTGAGAAGAATGGTGCAATCAGAAAAACCATAACGGAGACAAGAGAAAGGAGGAATTTTCAATGATTTATTTGAAGACACAAAATTTAAAAGTTACTAAAAAAGTATGTTTTTTAGAAATTATCTGCTCTATACCCAGCATAGATAGTATATAAAACTTATTATAATTTATTGTTATAATCTTATATGATTAATCAAAATGAAAAACATTATAGGAAACTTATTCGACAGGGAGCAACCTATATGGTTTCACTACCTAAAGATGACCTTATTGAGTTACAATGGAAGCACGGAGACAAAATTCTTGTAGAAAAAATTGGCAAATCGATACAATTAATGAGATCGGGGAAACCAAAAATATTTTCCATAGGATATTCGGGCAGGAAAATAAAAGATTTTATAGAAATTTTAAAGGAAAATAAAATAGATTATTTGGTTGATGTAAGAAACAATGCTTTCAGTTGGAATAAGGAATTTTCCAGAAATAATATAGTTGAAAATTTAGCAGCACATGGAATTAAATATATAAATTTGCCTAAACTGGGTGCACCAAAAGATATTCGGGTTGAAATTAAAGAATATGGAAATAGAAATAAATTTTTTGAATTATATTCTAAATGGTTACAGTTAAACATATCCTATATGAATCTTATTGATGTTTTTGCCAGGAATAACAATACAGTATTAATGTGTTTAGAAGAGGATTATAGGAATTGCCATAGGAAAGTTATAGGTGAAAAATTGGAAGAAGATGGGTATGAAGTGATTCAATTATGAATTACGAGAAAAAAAAGGTTTTAGTTACAGTTAAGGCATATCCAGAAAAGAGTAAGAAATATGGAGCATCTGTATGTACAGCTGGGATAACAGATCAGGGTGAATTTATTCGTCTTTATCCTATACCGTTCGAGAATTTTAGAGGGGGAAAATCGATTCCTAAATATTCCTGGATAACGGTTGAATGTAAACAGGCTTCCGAATATCTAATGAGAAAAGAAAGCTACAGGGTCAGGTATGAAAACATAAAAATCGGAGAACAAATTACTACAAAAAATAATTGGAATGAAAGAAATAAAATTGTTCTTCCTTTACTTTCAAATTCATTGGAGGAACTTAAGAAATCCCAGAAAGATGTGCCAAAATCTCTTGGAATTATAAAACCAAAGAAAATATTGGATTTTACTATTGATGAAAAGTGGAGGCAAAACGATGATGAAGACAAAATCCTTAAAGGAATACAATTAACTCTAGATGGGGAAGAGAGAACCAAACTGGAAAATATACCATATAACTTTAGGTACCAATTTTATTGTGATATAGATGAGTGTAGTGGACATAATATTATGTGTGAAGATTGGGAAATGTTGCAGGCGTGGAGAAGTTGGAAGCAGAAATATAAAGATAGGGATAAATTGGTGGAAAAATTCAAGAAAAAATTTTATTATGATATGATAGAAAACAAAGATCTATATTTTTTCTTAGGAACACATTCTCAATTTAATACATGGATAATAATTGGCCTCTACTACCCTCCCAAAATCAAATAAATGAAACACTAATCCTTTGAAATATGATATCTCAAAGAATTTTTATAAATAATAGTAATTTTAAAACGTTTATTTTCAATGGTAATTTATTATTATACCATTGCCCAAAAGGTATGCCTCTCCCTTATACCTGTCTATCGGTAGATTTAGTAATTATGTTTGAAGTTTGATGCGGGTTTGTAAACGGCGGATGATTTTTTCCAAAAACGGCAGTTAAATATTTCCATTTCCGTTTATGGAAATAGTGGTTTGGCTGTTGGAAGCGGAGGTGTGGCATATGATTATATTTGACCGGAAGATGGTTTCTGAAGGCAATAAGAAAAAGATGGTTTCAAAACAGGTTATAACCAAATGGGCTTGCCATCGTAGAATGGAAAAACTTTTTAACTTTTTTTGCATCTCTCAATAGGGTAATGTTTGTTATTTTCATAATTCAACCACTATCTCCATCAATTTTAATTTATCTGAAAGGGCCATTCATATTATTTTAAAAAAATATAAACAATAAAATCATGTTGTTTATAAAAAAATAGACATACGGAGAGTCTGTTTATTGTGATAACTTTAAATATCATTAAATAATTTTATCATGTGTCAGAAAAGATCAAAGATTGTTTAATAGCATTAATCAAGGTTAGCAGAACTGACTGTGGTGTTACTAATTATGTAAATACTTATTTTAAAAATGTATCAATTAAAAGAATTAAAATGATGGAAGATTTCACATTACATTGTCTTATGTTTGATAAAATAGATGAACCTGATGATAGGTTAATACAATTGAAAAAGATATCCAGCAACTATATAAGAGTGGGGAAAAATAAGATATGGGCTGAAGAAAAGAACTGCCATGCCTGTAATTTTTTTTTAAAATGCAATGTTGATATACTTAGCAGCAAGGTTATAGGAAATAACACCGTTATATATAGAATATTATTTCCAAATAAAAACAAGCTTAAGGATGTGGAGAGAGAAATGGAAAATGCAGATCTGAATTATCAAATTATAGAATTTTATTATTCAAATGAAGTTGAATTAACTGAAAGAGAAAAATTTGTAATAAATAAAATATTTAATGGCGGTTATTTTAATATTAATAGAGAATTATCTTTAACAGAACTTGCAAATTCAATGGATATATCCACAGCAAGTTTATCCGAAACAATGAGAACTGCATTGAAGAAAATTGTTAAAAACTATATTGATGATAACATTAATTAAAATAAAAAATTGTATTTGTGTAACTCCACTGGATTGGAATTTGAGCTGATATTAGAACTGTAATAATTAAACCGACTTTGTCGAGTAGAGAGCAAGCACAGTTATTGTGAAGTATGCTAACGTGACCATGACATCACATCATGGAAGATGCCCCTCAATTCTGTTTCCAACTCCCTCTCTAAAATTCCAGACTGGCTCATTTCGAGCGTCCGACTTCAAGTGTTGCATTTCATGTGAGATTTTCCCCTTCGGTTATATGCACACATCACCTTCCCTTCATATGACTACATAACACTGCAAGATTTCGCGTTACCCTGAACAGTTACGGTTAATAACCATTTCTGGTAATCCGTAATGCCGCATTCCTATTTGTAGGGATACACAGAGGTCATTTGCTCCTCCAGTTTGTTATCGTTGGTATCATAACTACTACGACCTCATCCGCAGAGCCATGAACAATGCGTAAGGTTGGCTTTCCGCATTCTCCTGTATCTTCTATGTTCATGGTTCATCCCTGTTTGCCCATCATACCTTGCAAATGGGCATTTTATCCTATTTGAGTGTTTCTGAATTTGCAGACTCTCCGCATGTCTAATTTTTTATAAACAGCAGGATTTTATTGTTTGTAGTTTTTTAAAATAACATGAATGACATTGTCAGATAAATTAAAATCAATGGGGGTAATATTGAATTATGAAACAACAAATCACCCCCATAAATGATATAAAACTTGTTAAAAAACCTTTTTATTTTGGAATAAGGAATATATTCAAGGATAATATACATAAACAATCCAAATATGATTCCCTTGATATACCCAGCACATTGATAAATGCGATAGGAAGAAATATGTACATAGAATCATATGTAAGGAATTACAATAATAATAGGAATATGCCATCCGCTGATACATTGTTTAGAAGGGTAAAGGATACCCATGTTGTATGCAATGATAATGAGTATGATAAGAATTCTGGATCTGATATAATTTCAAAGATGGTTGACCTTACTGTAACCAATGCCAAATCATTGGGATTGGTTGATAAGAAGATAAATGTTGCAATAGATGAACATGATGAGCCATATTATGGGCATAGTAATAATAAACTGATCTATACACCTTACCATAAATATAGGGGCACTGATAAGGCTTATAGGCTTGCCACAATGGAATCTGTAGACAAACCAAGAATGACACTATCAGTTATAAGGAAAATACCCTTAGACGGTATTGATTTATCAAAGGAGGTAAGATTGTTGGTTGGGCATGCTATCTCACTTGGAATAATGATAAACATACTTTTAATGGACAGGGGATATTTAAGTGCAAAGGTATTGAAGGCACTTGGCAATATGGATATTAATTATATTATTCCCGTTAAGCTTAATAAGAAGGCAAAGAGGCTTATGGATACAAATATGAATGAATATAACAATATAAGATATTCAATAATAAAAACAGGGATATCATCATATAAGGATAAGGCTGAAACATATTTAGTCCATGTAATATACAATAAGAATGGGAAAAAATATGATTTTGCATTCTATACAAACATGGATGCCAATATGGATAATATAATAGAATTGGCGGAATTATATAGAAAGAGATGGTGCATAGAGAATGGATATTTGGAAAAGAAGGAATCAAAGGAGAAAACACATTCATATACAATGTATGTAAGGTATTTCTTATATTTGCTGGCAATATTGTTGTATAATTTATGGATCCTTATAAATTGTATAATATCAATAATGGGGAAAACACATCTTATATTCATCGATTTCCTCATATCACTGGGGAGGAGTATTAAAAGAGAGGGGAATAACAGGTATAAAATGATAAACCACAATGTATAGCTTATAGAATATAGAAATTGATTCTATTCTATATAATTCCAGTAATTGTTGATAATTATATATTATAGCGATAACTATGTAAAATTGCTCTTTAGGCCATAACAATATACCATTGATATACCAATAATACCCGTTCATATGTAGTTTATAATGCTAAATAATAACAAATTATTATAGAGATTATAATAATTTTGATGATTTATTGTAAAATAATTGAAAATACCAATCCATCATTTAAAATATTTTAAGACATGCGGAGAGTCTGATTTGACAAATTCAATATAAAAGAAAGAAATATTTTAAAAATATTGAATCATTTTATCTATGGTCGCCATAGGATATTCGTGGTTATTCCGGATCCTACACAACTATCAAGATGCCCAGTAAAACCCAATGAATTGGTGGATTAAAAAAAATTTGGACTTCCGTTAAAACCGATAAATTTTTATGTAATAAACACTATCTAATATTAGAGGTGCATAAGATATGGAAGATGATACTAAAGAAAAGAAGCATGTTGTCAACGGAAAAGAGATAGGTCTTGACGAAGATGATTTCATGCAGGATCCGGAGCAGTGGGATAAGGATGTTGCAAAGTGGCTGGCGAAAGAATATGCAGGGGTCAGTGAGATGACAGAAGAACACTGGAAATTGGTAAATTATCTCAGACAGTACTGGGAAACTTTTGGAGTCTGTCCCCCAATTAAAATTATCACGAAGAATACTGGGCTGACTCTTGAGAGGATGTACGAGCTGTTTCCTGATGGACCGGCTCATGGTGCGTGCAAGGTGTCTGGTGCTCCAAAACCAACTGGCTGTGTTTAATTTTGGTTGCGTAAACTGATGTCGCGTTTCAATGCACTGGTACATAGAAATGCATAGATCTGGAAGTATATCTTCAACAATATCTGAGGCCGATGCACATGAACATACAGGGGGATTATCTTGAGCTATATCCCCGTAATGTTAAATGCCTCAAATAAAAAAATACTGATAATTGGGGGGAGCAAGATCGCTGCTCGGAAAGCAAGAAGTTTACTTCCATACTGTAACAAAATAATAGCTATATCAGAGGAATTCTCAAGAGATTTTGATGGTCTTCCTGTCAACACGATAAGATCGATAGTTGAAGATGTGGATCTGAATGCCCTTATAGATCGGGACACAATCGTTATAATTACAACGGAACTGAAACATTTGAACAGATCAATCGAGGATCTGTGTGATGAGAAAGGGGCTTTATACAATAGGGTAGATGACAGATCTAGCCCCATTATATTTCCAGCTATCTCAGAAATTAATGGTACTACTGTAACAGTATCCACTTCGGGAAAATCTCCATCCCTTGCAAAGTTTCTCAGAGACCTCCTGTCCAGAGAAGCAGGAAAATATGTTATTGCACTGCCAGTTGTCGAACGCCTGCGAAAAGATGTATTGATCAGTAAAATTGATATGAAAGGAAAGTTCTTCGAGACCCTCTTCAATGACAGAATTTTTTGGGATCTCATAACGGCAAATAAGCCCAATGAAGCATATACACAGGGGATTGAAATCTCAGAGAGACTTTCAAAAAAATATAAAAGTAAAAAATGATGGCTATATTATGATTTTAAGTTTACAGAAATTCCCGTCTTGCCTTTAGCTCCATGATAGTACTATATCTGCATTCTCCGCATATAAATAGAAAGATGCTATCCCGCCTATTTCTGCCCCTTCTATAACGTCACTTTCCGCTATACCGAAAGTCTGGGCTGACGCAGAGCACACATGCATCATTACACCGTCCGCAAGGCAATCATTTATTCCGTTCCTGATTTTAAAATCCATCTTTTCAAATATCTGCCTCTTCGCCACTAGTGCACTGTCAAGAGCGTAAAATATGAGTATTTCGTAATCCATTGCGGCCGCAGCTCTTGCATATCCGAGCATGGTCTCTATCCTTGCCGTATCACCAGGTGCTATGGTGGAGAAGAACGCAATTTTCTTCTTCTGGTCTTCGTTGTGTTCTGTCAAGAATCGATCCCCCTTTAGATAAATAGTGTTATTGCACTTGGATCCGAGGCCCATTCAAGGAATGTTGCAGCTCCAACCACATCAATCTGAGGAAGAATTAGGTTCTCCTTCGTCGTTCCAAATAGCTGCATAGTAGGAGAACAGGCATTGATGTGAACACCCGCATCCGCTGCCATCTTTAGCATCTCGTCTACTGTTGGTAGCCCACCTTTTGACACGAGGGCTTTCAGCTCCTCAGATGTGATTCCCAAATCTTTTGAAGGTACTACCGTTTCGTTTTGCCCTCGAGTAAGGAACTTCATTCCACCAAAGGTGAAATACATAAAAACCTCCATTCCTTGTGAAGCTGCTGTGGTGGCTAATATAAGGGCCGGATATGCAGCATCCGATGTTCCCTTGCTTATGACCATTACAAGCTTGTCCTTGAGTGCTTTTCCCCCTTTTCCTCTTTCTTCTTCTGTCATATTATATAAAACATCATATTATATATAAAGCTCAACCCTTACATATGAGGGCAATTATTTAATAATAACTATAAGGTTATATTTAGCATGGCAAAAGACAACAAGAATTTTGATTTTAGAGGATTAAGATGTCCTGCACCAATATTGGAAACAAGCAAGATTATGAAAGACCTGAATGTTGGGGATATTGCCATTATAATGGCGAATGACCCCGCCGCGAAATCGGATTTTCAGGCATGGTGCAGGAGGACGGGAAATACCTTGGTTGAGATCAATGAAAAAGGTAACGACATAGAGCTAAGAATAAGAAAGGAGCATTGATCTGAGTTCTGGAGATGAAAGGATGAAAACCGATTCAAATCATCAAAATGGCAAACTTACAGGCATAGAGATGCTTGAGTATTACGAGAAAGGACCGTGGCCAAGCCACGTCAATGAAATGAAAAAAACAGCTTATCCGCTGGAAGTGTATGCCAGTGGATTAGAAACAAGAGCGTCACCATGGTTCGGAGGTTCTGCGAAGGTCAGGTATGTCTATGTTGGGTTTATAGCCAGAAGAAGTAAGGACGGTAAGAACACTGAATTGCATTTCAGGGTGTTCCAGCCCTCCGGTCAGATCTATAGAACAGAGACGCTTAGAAAGCTTCTTGATTTTTCAGACAAATATGGGCTCGGATTGCTTCAGGTGATGGGACAAACAGGCGGTTTGATCATATCTATCGATCCAGAAAAAGCTGATGAAGCGGTTGATGCCCTCCGATCTCTGGGAACCGACATAGGCGATACAGGAGACACATTCAGGGACTTTGCATCATGTATTGGGCCGGCACTTTGCGAGTATTCTCTGTTTAACACTCTAGAAGCCCGTGATTACTACCTCTCCTATCCTCCAATCTATGAAAAGATATCCAATCAGTTGTTTCCATTCAAGGTGAAGCTTAAGTTCAGCGGATGCCCAATGGATTGTTCAAGGGCAGTCCATCGTGCTGATTTTGGTTTTATCGGGACATGGGAAGGGGCACCTGAAGTCGATCAGGCGCTTCTTAAAGATAAGGATAAATCCGGACAAATATCCATGGAAGATCTTGCAAGGAACTGTCCATCAAGCTCTATAAATGTCAGTGTTTCTGGAGATCTTAGCATAGATCCCGAAAAATGCGAGAAGTCCATGAATTGCATCAAACGTGCGTTTCCTGCAATCAAACCGGGAAAGACAAGAAAAATTGCATTCATGGCAGGTGGAAATATCAAGGGAAGATTCGGCCCCAAGATGGCAAAACCAGTTGCGTTGCTTGATGATTACAAACAGGCTGAAGTCTTTATTACGAGTGTTATAGATCGGTGGGAGGAAAATTATCCACACAAGGACAGGATCGGAGATATGCTTGCTAAGGAGGGTTTTTCGCGTGTAGTTGAGGCCCTCAAGGAAACACTTCCTGTTGCACCGAATGGCAAACCTTCCGGACAGACAAGGATCATAGACAGTGCTGTATTAAGCGATGAGGAGAGGGATCTCTACGCAACATGGTCCAGAAAGATCATGGATGAATATAGAGGTGCTTGAAATGCCGGATCTTTCTGAAAGAATGAAAAAGAAACTTCCGATACCTTATACTGATTTTCTCCCCGTTCAGATTGGAGATAATGTTGGAAAGTGGGTGGATAGAAGGTTTCACGGGCATGGAATAGTTGAACACATATCTTCCTCAGGCGACCATATTTTCACTGTCAAGGTTGGTTCACCAGCAAATGTGAGGTTCAGTACGGATACACTAAGAAAGTTTAATAAAATTGAGGATGAGTATGGCATTGGGTCATTAAGGTTCACCAGGTCTGGAAACGTGGAACTCATTGCTGATTCTCTGGACAAGGCTGAGAAGCTTAAGGATGAGGTCGAAAAGATAGGGTTTTACGTTGGAGGATGGGGGAATACCCTCTGGTCAATATCATCATGCACTGCATACCTCACATGCACGACTGCTGTCATAGACTCTCCATCCCTAACTAAGGTGCTGTACGACAATTTTTACCGCTATTTCACGGGCGAGGAGGAACTTCCTACTAAATTAAAGATTAGTGTTGGTGGATGCCCTACAAGCTGTGGTGGGCTTGTTGCAGATCTGGTTCTGGTTGGCCACTATGGCGATGCCCCCTCATACGATCCAGAGAGGATAGGTTTATGCCTCCCAAGAAAAGCCGAGGCCCTGGATGTCGCCGTGCCGGAAATCGTAAATGTGTGCCCTGTTGGTGCTATAGATGCTTTCAAGAAAGATGACAATACCGTCGGAATAAACATAAAAAGGGAGAAGTGCATTGCATGCGGTAGATGTAAAGATGTATGTGACCATATAATCTTCGATCCAGATAAGTCCGGGGTTGCGATCATGGTTGGGGGGAAGAGCAGCAACACAGGTTCTGGCCCTGAGCTTGCCAGAGTACTGATCCCCTGGGTCCCGGTAACACTTCCTGCATATGGGGAGATTGTAGCCGTAGTGAGAAAGATCATAGATATATGGAAGAAAAACGCAAGTGATGGCGAAAGACTTGGAGACTACGTGAGAAGAATTGGGCTCTCCAATCTGCAAGAGGCGATGCATATTCCTGTAACCAAGTGGAACAGAACTGGATTTGGAAAGTCCACCTTTGGCATCAGGCAATTTCAGGAGAGAGGTGCGTAATGGATTATGCCATCGCATTTATTCTGTTCCTGATTCTTCCATACTTTGCGCTATTATCATTTATCATAGGGATAATATACAGAATATATTCCTGGATGCATGTCCATGGGCTAACCGCCCTTAGATCTGTTTCCTTGATACCCAATTCTTTTGGAATAAGGGACATTTTTGTTGATTTGGTGAAGAGGGTAACTACCTTTCACACCCTAAGAAAAATGGAAAAGGATACTCCATTGACCGTTGGAGCAATGATGTTTCACTATGGCATATGGATATCCCTACTTGGTCATATTGCTATGATTGTTCCACTTCCTATCTCCCTGAAGGTTCATGAGATGATTGCCCTGTATATCGGAGCCCCAGCAGGCATATTAGCCGCCGTGGGTCTCTTGATCCTAATATTCCGGAGAATTTTTGTCGGAAAAATGCGAAAAATCAGCAGTCTTGAGGATTACTTTATCTCTTTCCTGCTCATATCTGTTATAATATTTGGCATTGTCCAAACCCTGTATATAAGGCCGAATTTCATGGCGACCGTTTCCCCATGGCTTATCTCTATATTTCAGTTTCATCCGGAAGTTGCAACCATGACATCGGTGGGATTAGTAACGATAGTACACATCACGCTTGCCTTCCTGTTCATAGCATGTATACCATATACAAAAATGATACACATCATATCTTACTTGTTTCAACCAACTATAACAAAAAAGAGTTTCAGTGTTCAGGCTAAGGTGGAGGATATCAAAGGAGGGGTGTCTACACCCGCGAAGGAGGTTGGTGACAGTGGCCGATAAGATCGTGTTTACGTACGGAGACACCTCCGATTTCCGTTCAAATTGGGCTAATGATGCACTGGTGGAGAAGTTGCACAAGAACGTTAATGTTTCCGCCTGTGATTCTCGGCTTGAGTCATTCATGGAAAAGATTGTAGAGGCAACAGCCAACAATAGAAACGTCAAAATGGCGATGGAAGTCTGCATACATTGTGGAGCTTGTCTCAATGCCTGTCCCACATTTTTATCATCTGGAGACATTCGAAACTCACCCGTTGGACGCGGAGATCTTATACGCAACCTCAACAAGTCCAGGAAGTTTTCAGGAAAAGTGTTTGGTAAGCTTGTCGGTTCTGTTTCACTGGATCAGGAGTATTTTGATACCATATCAACTTACTACTATCAGTGCCTTGAATGCCGTAGGTGCGGAGAAATCTGTCCGTTCGGAGTTGATCAAGCCGATGTCACCAGAACTGTCAGATCCGCTCTTCATGATGTGGGGAAAATCTCCAGATATACTGCTACCGTTATAGACAACGTGGAAAGGACAGGCAACAATATGGCACTCCCTCCTGCGGCGCTCAAATCCACAATAGAGTTTGCCAGAGATGAGATAAAGGAGGAAAAGAACATTGACCTAAAGATCAAGATCGATGAGCCAGCAGATGCAATGCTTGTTCCACCCTCTGCAGATTTCTTCAGCAACATAGAGACTTTGAAGGGTTACATGCTATTTCTCCATGTCATGGGCATAGACTATACTTTCACAACGGAACATGCCGAACTGGCCAACTTTGGGCTGTTTTCTGATTACAAACACATGGGAATAATAGCAGACCATCTCACCGAGGTTGCAAAAAAGAATGGTGTGAAGACCGTCATTGCGGGAGAGTGTGGCCATGGGTGGAGAGCTTTCAAGAACCATGTGATTCCAAAACTTGAGAAACAGGGAATCAAAGGTGTCCACATATTCCATCTTGTAGAGGATTCCATAAGGTCCGGAAAATTACCTCTTGATCCTAGCGTGAATGACGGAAAATCCTATGTTTACCAGGACCCGTGTAATTACGCGAGGGGAGGAGATCTGATAAACGAGCCAAGGTACATTCTCTCTAAAGTAGTTTCAGAATACAAGAATTCCCCACATTCCAGGGAACGGACATGGTGTTGTGGCGGTGGCGGGGGCCTTCTCAGTGATGAACTCCTACCGCTCAGAACTGAATACGCAAAGCTATGGTATAACGATGCACGTTCCGTGGGTGGAACACATGTTATAAGGCCCTGCGCAATTTGCAAAGCACAGATGAGCCATACTCTGCCAAGTCTGAACAAGACCTATTCAGACAGTGTTACCTCTTCAGGATTGATGGACCTGGTCTACACTGCGATCCCGGGGGTATAATTTTTGATCATACAAAAGAGAGAGGTATTGGAGCGGAGTTGAGTTACAATCACCTATGAGGGCTTCATGGGGAATCTTCGAAGTCATACTGGTGACCCAGAGATGCTTTTCCTGCTAGTTTGGAAACAAAGTCGTACACGTCCGGGTGAAGATGCATATAATGAGCGTATGTGTTTCTGACGAGTATTCCATCTGCACCTGCCTTGATTCCACTTCCCTTCTCATGCGAGAGCATGAAATTGTACTCCCTGCCCAGCAGGATCCTCGAATAGTGAAATTCATGCCCTCTCAAAATCTCACCCTTATCTGCTATTGGAGTCTCATGCACTACCTTCGCAATGGAATAGCCATGCGCCACGGGTTTATTGCTGACTGTGGCAGTACCATCTATTATTCCGATCATATCGAATTCGTTGTTGTTAAAAACTATAGAATTTGTGAGATACATTAACCCACCGCATTCAGCGTATATGAGTCCCCCCTTTTCAGAAAATGTCCGAATGGATTTCGCGAGTGACCGGTTCTTCTCCAATGATTCAGCGTAAATCTCCGGAAATCCGCCACCAATCAGCAGGACATTAATTCCTGTCAGGTCTGAATCTTTCTCAGCATTAATGAATCTAATATTTCCATACGAACTTGCCTTTTCTATTGTTTCTGGATAGTAAAATGAGAAAGCCCTTCCGCCGATGATGCCAAAATTCACAGAGTGTGGGGTTGGGTTATCCTGGAGTTTATGCGACTGGATCGAAAGTTCTCTTGAGTATTCTTTCGCTCCTGAAATTATTTCTGGAATGTTTATTGATGGGTTCTCGTACTCGCGAAGAAAATCGTTGATAGATGAGCCACCAGTCTCTCCAACAGGAATCAAGCCCAGGTGCCTGTAGCTCATCATTCTTTCGAGTTGCTGGTCCCTGTATATTGCTCCAAGAACAGGTACGCCCTCCTTCTCAATCACATTCTTGATCTTTTCATATTGTCTTGGAATTACATCTGTCAGCACGACTCCCATTATCTTTAATTCTGTATCGTAGTTTACCATTCCCCTTACTATCGCACCGAGTGTTCTGTTGGTTTTAGATCCATTTAATGTCAGGAGAACCGGAGCTTTCAGCTCCTTCGCCAGTTGAGCAGTACTTCCCAGTTCTGAGATTCCATCCACACTGTCATATAACCCATGGTTGCCTTCTATTAGTGAGATATCGGATCCAGACGAATATCTCATAAACCTCTCTTTCAAGGAATCACCCATCAGAAAGAAATCAAGGTTTCTTGAATAGTTTCCTGTGACCATCTGATGATACCCTGGATCTATGAAATCTGGTCCGTTCTTGAAGACGCTCACGCTGTATCCTTTTCTGATCAGTTGCCTCAGGAGGACCATTGTGACGAGCGTTTTACCGGATTTGCCTTTCGTAGAGGATATTATGATTCTTGGCACGTTTGTGATATCCTTACCACTGTAATTTGATGAAAACCTGTTTTTACTAATTTCGGGCCAACTCTTTCTTAAACTAATCTCTGACATGGTTTCTTCTCCTTTGGACAGCTTTTTTAGATTATTCGAGGAATTTAACATATTCATACCCCCCTTTCTGTTTTTCAATCCACTTATTTTTAAATTCTTCATTCCCTATAGCTATTTCAAACTCATTAGGGGAAAGATAATTCAGTGAAAGAATGTAGCCCCCACTAAATTATTGCCCTTTACAGCCCAATCCATATAATCCTGAAATTTATTATATATATTGAATTCTTTTATGTATATATAGTCTTCTTTGAATTCCATGGCAATAATTTCCCGTTAGAATTTTCCAATAATAATTACAATCAGGTAAAATATTGTACGAGCATATTATGCAAAAAAACATTATCCAAGTTCACTGTGTATATTGACAACAATTAATCATTTATACAATAACATTATATGCTTGTGAATGAACTTTAAAAGTTTTCTGATTAAACACAACAGAATATTTATCCCAGTAATATCCATAATACCAGCGGTGTTGATTTTTTACCTATCTGTTTATATTCCTGAGTTACTATTATTGATATTTGCAATACCTGTAATCATATTTCTTTTAATGCACTTTCTTAATATCTACAAATTCAAGCCCCGATTATACGGGGGGTTGGTGATATTATTAATTGTGCTTTTAATTGCATCTGGATTTTATACAAATTCTCTGTATTCATCTGGAGGTACCTCTCATACTACAGTGGATGGAGCATATATGGAAACAAGTATCTCCCCATTTACAGAATACAGTGGAAAATACAATATAACAGCATTGACAAACTACACTGGCTCTTTAAAAAACGCAAGCATAGCAATAGTCTCATTAACTCACAGCCAGGTGGAACATTATAATTCATCATATGCCATTAAAAAGAATGGTTACAGTGGGTTTTATTTAAATATAAAATTACAGCCTGGCATTTACAGAGTGTATTTTAACATTACCACGAATACAGGCAAGAATATCAGTATGGAAAGCATAGGGCCATTAAATGTAAGTGAATTTACAATGTATGAATACTATATATTTGCCACGGCATTCAAATACATCATATCGATCGGCATACTCTATATTGCAGGTATCAGCATAGCTTATTTTATGCAAAGAGGGGCATTAAATAATAAATAAATTTAAACTAAAATAAATATAAACTACCATAATACATATTTATATATAGTTTAATTGCTTATATATAACATGTCTTCAATAAGAAAAATACAATTAACCGGCGGGTCCACGTATATAGTTTCATTACCATCAAAATGGGTTAAAAATAATAATTTAACCAGAAGCAGCGAGGTCAAGGTTGAAGAATCAAACAACAGGTTGATACTTTATGGCAATTCTGATGTCAAAACTGAAATAAATAAACGCCTGACACTCAGTAATAAAATGGAGCCAAAAAACTTGCAGAGGGTGTTGATATCACTTTATATTTCCGGCTATGATACCCTGACAATCAGAAGCATCAATTATATAGATGATAATACGCGTGAAACAATCAAAAAATTTTCAAAACTTGTTATTGGAATAGAAATATTTGAAGAAGATGCAAAAAGGATTGTTTTGCAAAACGTTTTAAATTCAAGTTCGTATCCCATATATAATTCCATAAAAAGAATGTCCTTAAACGTTGAATCAATGATTTCAGATGTTATTGAGGGGATAAAATCAAGGGATAGGGAATTGCTGAAAAATGTGATAATCCGGGATGATGAAATTGACAGATTTCAATGGTATATATATCGTGAAGTAAAGGCAAAGAGCTGTGAGGATAGCAACAGTATTTTTTACCTGCTACTGTCAAGAATTCTGGAAAGGGTAGCGGACCATTCAGTTAACCTGTGCAATATTTGGATGGATACAGGTAAAATTGATGAAAGAACCATGAATAAAACTGTTGAGAATATAAAAACTGTTCTTGACCAGTTCAAAAAATCAATGTCACTTTTTTACTCAAAAAAATATATTGGACTCAATGATATAATATCCGGAAAAAAACTTATTTTAAAGGATAAAAAAGAATTGCTTGACCTTGCAAATCCAGAGAGCATAACAGTCATTTCATTTTCTTCTGAAGAAATTTCAAGGATAGGGTTATATTCAACTGATATAGCGGAACTTGCAATGGATATGATATTTTCAACATCAAATGAAATGGAATTGTGACTTTTTTATATTTTTTATGTGGCATTCACCATTCCTGCCTTCAAATATTCTTGTTGTGATGTTTTTAAATATGCCAACCTCAACAACTCCAGGAATCATTTTTATTTTTTCTTCCAGGTCCGTATGTGTATAATCAAATTTGCAATCGATAATATAATTCCCATTATCGCTTTTGAAATTTTTATTATCCCTGAATGTTGCTTCACATCCCAGTTTTTCAATATTCAATTTTGTTTTTTCTTCCATAAATGGTAAAATCTCAACGGGCAATGGAAATTTATGCAATTTTTCCGAGAATTTTGAGCTGTCAACCATGATAAATACCATTTTGCTGTTATATGCAACAATTTTTTCCCGTACAAGAGCACCTCCGCCACCTTTAATTAAATTTCCTGAAGAGTCATATTCATCTGCCCCATCAAAATCAATGTCAATGCTGTCAAGATTGCTGAATGTCTGAATGCCATATGAGTTGACAAGTTTTTCTGTTTTTTTTGATGTTGGAACTCCGGTAATATTTTTTAATTCACCGCTCTTTACCTTTTCTCCCAGTGCTTCAAGAAAAAATTCAGTTGTTGATCCTGTACCCAGACCGAGTTTCATATTGCTCTGAACATATTTTAACGCTTCAATTGCAGCCACTTTCTTTTCATTTTCATACATAAAACGATGATACTGTTTTTATAATTAATTTTTATTCTTTTAATGTTTTAATATATAAAATAGCTTGTGTAACTATTTTGCTGTAAATTTGTAATACCTTCATGCCACTATTAATTTATAATGTGGACAAATAAAAAATTATTATCATCAACAAAATTGCTATGATTATTATTATATATTTTGTTCTTAAATTAAATTTATAATTATCTATTTTATAAAATAATTTATGTTTATTTTTATCTATTCCGGCAAATGAAAAATAAATCATTATAATATCAAAAATTAATAAAATGAATAATATGAACATAAAAATGGTAAAAAAATATACATTATTATCTACACTTATGCTATGAATCGAAACAACCATTTCTCCTAAAATTATAATTAAAATATCAATAAAGACGAAAAGTTCCTTTTTATTTACATTATTTCTGTTCATAGTAATCACCTTTTTAGACTTTTACTTATACCGGGATTGGTTAAATGGTGTGTCCAATTACACGCATATAGAATGGCAGCCCATGATCCTTCAAGCAACAAAAAGGCAAGTATTAATCCCCAACCTCCAGTAGCAGTTATAAATGCTGCCCATCGACCAATATATAATAATGGCTAAATACAGCCCCAATTTAAATCTATTACCATTGCATTCGTTTCACTTATATTCATGGACTTTACAGTATTATTTGTTTTACTTAACATTGAATTCATTGCCATTGAGATGTAATTATTTTCTATACCGAATTTATGCATTGTAATATTGTTTGAATTCATATAATACATTGATAATAAATAAATGGAATTTATTAAAGTTTTCATCTGGTTATCGTAATATATTTTTTATGTTGGCAAATTGTTTTCTTTTATGTATATATAGATACAAATTAGATCCCAATAATATTAAAAATGCAATATATAGAATCAATATTGTAAACATGTTTTTATGTGCATTTTTTAAATCAATAAATATTGCCAGAGTTAGGAAAATTAAAAATAGGGAATACACTACAATTCCAATTTTCAATTTTTTCAATAGTGCAAATTCATTATCCCTATTATCTTTCATGTTAACACCTTAACCAAATATGGAAGAGCCTATTAAATTTACAGCAATTATGTTACACAATCCATTTTACACATGCCAAGTATAACGGTTCAGCCTTTAATATCCTCACTTTCAGTGACGGCCCCCCATTTTCCATTTTTTCAGCCTTACCAGGTATCACATGTCCGAAAATTATTCGCAATTTTCAACACTAATTATTATTTTTCTTAGCTGTGAGGTTCTTTACCAGATGAATTGACAATTTAAGTATTTCACTCCTGGGATGCTCTTCATACGTTGTTTTGCACATTGCCTGAACCACCATAATATATGTTGTTAATGTTGTTTCGTAAATGTGTATATCCGCTTCATTCACTATAAAATCAAATTTTTTAATTTCTGCCCTCAATGCTGGTATCAAAACATCAGGGTCCAAGTCCTTTGAAACCTCAAATTTGGTTCTAACCATTCTGGAATTGTTTCTGCTCTGCAGAAATATTGCGGATTGTATCATTATGCTATTTGGTATTTTCACTGGTACATTATCATCAGTTATCATCGAGGTATACATCAATGAAATATCCGTTATAACACCGGTGTATCCAGGAATTAAAAAATCGGTTGAATAAAATTTTGGTGGATATGCCGGTGCAACCATGCCGTATTGCCATGTTGAAAAAGTGATGCGATCACCAATCTTAAATGGCCTTGCACCAACCATTGCTATGCCGCCAAATATGTTTGATAAAACATACTGTGATGCAAGGCCCAGAACTAGGCCTGCAAAACCTCCTGCTGCAAGTGCTGCACCTACATTTACCCTTACAAATGTAAAGAATACTGCAACTATAAGAAGATACCCCACAATCCTTATTGTAAAACTCAATGTTCCTGCCGTTGATTTTCCGACGACTTTCGATGTTTTTTTACTTATCAATGATGCTATAAGATTTGTAATTATAACACCACCAGCAACAAGAAGCATGGCGTACAGGAATAAGTGATAGGAAACAAAAAACGATATTTTGTAAATTGTGTCAAGAATGAATAATATAGAAAATAACGATACTAGGGATATTATTACAATTATTAAAAGTGAGAGCATTCTTCGATATTTCATGAAATTTTATTTCAACATTGTTAATAAAAATTATCATAAAAATCATATATCAGTATATATAAATATATATAATGTTGTGATTAAATATATATATTTTTAAAATATATTTATAATGGTGATAAAATTACAGACATTTTTGAAGATTTGAATAAAAAGAAATTTGGTTGGTTTCATGCCAGATCAATATTGACCACGGGCATGGGAGTTTTCACTGATGGATATGACCTTTCATCCGTTGGCCTTGTACTTGCCATAATACTGACGTCGTATGGAATTACAACGAACTCCAAGAACTATATACTCTTCACAAGCCTGGTTGCAGGGTCAGCACTTATAGGAGCTGCAGTCGGTGCGTTGATATTTGGTGAGCTCGCAAAAATGGGAAGGAAAAAATTCTATGGGGTTGATGTTCTTATTCTAGGTATATTTGCTTTTCTACAGATATTTGCAGTCAATATTTACCTCCTGATAATCATAAGGCTGATTCTTGGCATAGGCGTGGGTGCAGATTATGTTTTATCCCCTGTTATAATGGGCGAACATTCAAACGAAAGGGACAGGGGAAAATCAATGGCATTTGGTTTTGGCTTAATGTGGGGATTTGGTGCAACAGTAGCGGCTGTTACCTACCTGGTATTTTCTCCATTTGTAACATCTGCAGAGCTATGGAGAATTGTTCTTGCAGCTGGTGCAATACCTGCACTTGGTGTTATATACCTAAGAAGAAAAATGCCAGAAACGCCAAGATTTATAGCAAGGATAGTTGGTGACAAAAAGAAATTTGAAGATGAAATAAAATACGTCGCACATAGGGAAGTGAGAATCGAGGGAGATATACAGGATAAACACAACTTCAAATATTATTTCAAAAAATATAAAAGGCAATATATTTCTGCAATGGTTTTATGGTTTTTATTCGATCAGGTGGCATATTCTGGAATATTATTTGGACCAACGTTAATAGCTAAGGGTCTGGGCATGACGCCAGATGGATTTACATTTCTTATGGAACTTGGTTTCACAATTCCCGGAGGTCTTTTCCTATTATCGTTGATAGATAAAAAGGGAAGAAAAAAATTGCAGATAAGTGGATTTATATTAATGGGATCAATGCTTTTATTATTCTCACTGTTTGACAGCGCAGGTATTATGACACCAATAATTGGTTTGCTTTTATATGGAATTGGAATGAATTTTGCGAGCCAGGCGGGTCCGGGATCAATTACAGCATCGGGCATGTACGGTGTTGAACTTTCACCCACAAAAATAAGGTCACAAATACAGTCATATACTGTTGCTTCAGGAAGAATTGGGGCGTCTATGGCGGCATTTGTTTTCCCAACGCTATTCTTAGTTCTTGGAACACAGTTCGCTTTCTATTATTTATCCTCACTTGCAATAGTGGCAGCGGCCATAACTTTTCTGTTTATACCGGAAACACTTGGATCACTGGAGAACTCATCCAATGAGAAAATTGAGATGAAGGATATAGCAGTATTTAACGAGTGAAGTTTTATATTTTATAGATATTTTAATAATTTTTTATACATTGCCGTAACTTTCACCTTTTATTATTGCAGTTGCAACTATATGGGCAAGCCGTATTGGTTCAGGAATGTTTCCCATAATGGTTGTTTTTTCTATGATACCTTTCACTTCAGTATAATCAAGGCCAGCATAATTTACATAAAGTTTTTTTCCAGAAAATAGAAATTCTTCTGGATATGATTTTTTTATTATGGAAATTCTATATTCACTATCTTCAAAATGTTTTATTATTGCATTTTCCATTGAAGCAATATTTGGTTTTTTCCTTACCACGGATATAACAGGTATTTTTGTTTTGTCATGTATCAGTGAAATGTCCATTATATTGAAGCCGCCAAATGTAATTCCATTAGTCATGATAAGGTTTATTTCCCTATTGAATCTTCCATTGAACATCGACAATATCTGATCGTTTACATCTGTTCCATCAATGTCAATTTTTCTTATTGTTATGCCCTCAATATATGAATTGAATTTTGTGAGCACACCAACAAGTACAGTTTTATAATTTTCACCCTTTTTGAAGGGGCCATCGTCAATTCCGAGTATTCTCAGGCCGCGTTTCATGCCCTTATTTTATTCAATAATGCCGATGCTATTTCGCCAGCTATTGTTATTTTGCTATATTTTGATTCTATTGTATCGGTGACAATCAGGTTGGTAGCAATGTCACTAATTTTTTTATCGCTGTTGCCCGCAAAAATACCGTGAACTGCACAGACGCCTATCTGATTAACCCCCCTATCCTTCAACATCTGTGATGCCCTGATAATTGTGCCTCCTGTGGATATTATATCATCCACCAGCAGTACATTTTTATTTTTATAATTGACATTGGGCAAATCCATCTGTACAGTATTGGAATTTATTCTTTTCTTATTTATATAGTATGATTCCACCCCAAGCTTATTTGCAAGATTTCTTGCGCGTTCATATCCACCATCATCAGGTGATATAATATAATCAATATCACCATTTTTAAAATATTGATAAATTGGATTCATAATTTTTATATTTATAAATGGAACTTTTGAATATTTAATTGTCTGATCATTATGCAATTCAACAGAAATTATTCTATCGGCATATTCACTAATTGCTTCTGTAAAAACCTTTGAAGATATGGGCTCACCGCTATGGTATCTCATATGCTGCCTCGCATAGCCAAAATACGGAATTATTGCGGTTAAGCTTTTTGGATCTTCCTCCCTAACTGCATTTAAAAGCAGCAAATACTCAATTAAATCACTGTCATTTTTTGTATTTCCTATCACCATCACATCCTGACCGGAGATATCTTCCTTTACTCTTACATACATTTCATTATCTGGAAACCTCTTTCTTTCCACTTCTGAAATATCAGCTGATAAAATACTGGCCAGTTTTTCAGATAAACCGTAAGCTGTTGAGGAGGGAACTATATACATTTTATAATCTATATAGGTATTAACATCTTTTAAAAAAACTTTTTGTATTGGGCAAATAAAATCAATATTCAATGAGGACTCTTCCAAATATTTTCCGGGCAAGCATGTCATCGTAAGTTCTGTTTATTTCATTTATGCCTATCTTCTTGCCAATTACGGGCTTCACGTTACCACTGGCATTTAGGTCGAGTGCCATCTTTAAATCTTCTTTTGTGGATGTTATACTTCCCTTTATTGTATTTCCCTTTAATATTATTAATCCCAGGGGAAGGCTTACGGGTTCAGGATTTAAATTTCCGATAACAATCATGCGGCCACCGGTTTTTAGGCTTCTGAGGCTTTTATTGAATGTCAGTATCCCGACATCCTCAAGAACTATGTCAGCACCACCAAGTTTTTTAACATCGGTGTTAAAATCATCATTGGCATGAACTATGTGCTCCGCTCCAAGTTTGTACAGTTCATCCTCCTTCCATTGGGAGCTGGTTTCAGCTATTGGGTGCCCACCAAATGCTTTCACTATTTGAATGGCATGAACACCAACTCCGCCACCGGCTCCTGTAATGAGAACATTATCGCCTTTTTTTATTTTGCCCATTTTTACTATGGCGTGCACAAGCATTGCAGTAACACATGCTGCTATTGGAATTGCCTCTTCTGGAACCCCAGCAGGAACTCTGACAAGTGAATCAGTGCTGACATTAACATATTTTGAATATCCGCCATTTAGGGCTTCGCCGAAGCTTTTTTTGTTTGGGCATAGATTTTCCTGCCCGGTTGAACAGAATTCGCATTTGCCACATGGCACATAAATCAATGAAGATACCCTGTCACCAGTGTTAACGGATGTTACATTCTTGCCTTTTTTTATTACTGTTCCACCTATTTCATGGCCCGGAATTATTGGCAGTGCAACTCTTGGGAAAAACCCCTGTTTCGTCAGTATATCTCTGAAACAAACACCCGAATATTTTTGCTCTACCGTCACTTCATCATCAGCTGGTTCAGGAATTTCATAATTTTTTATTACTATATCACCATTGATTTTATTTAAAAATCCGGATTCTGAGCGGTACATCGATAAACATCATAAAATTATATATAAATATTCTTAACTAAAATGTTAAAAAACAGTAAATTTATTTTAAGAATAATAAAAATATATTGTTTTTAAAATTATTGGTTTTGCTCGGCCTTTTCCTCTGTTTTTATTGATGAGGATTTTTCACTTCTGTAGTTCCCAAGTGCCATATCTGCATTTTCTTCAAGGGTTTTACTCTTTGTTTCATATGATACAAGGTAGAATATGATACCCGCCACTATTGACATTATTGTGTCGTAAAGCAATGAATATTTTAGCCCCATGTATGCATATAGGGTTAACATAGGTAATGCAAGGCCAAATTCAAATAATTTTTCCCATCCTACTGAAAGCCCTCTTGATCTTGTTGTTGAGATCTCAGCCGCTGGCAGATACTGCAGTGTTCCCACAAATCCAACGTTGATCATGAAAAACAGCCCAAACATTGCGATTAATAATGGAATTGACAGAAAATGGTATTCTGATGCAAAGAAAAGCACGCCCATGGGTATTGCGCCGAGAATAAAACCATAGGCTCCCATTTTTCTCCTTCCGATTTTATCCACAATCAACAGTGTTACAACAACACCCAGTGTTCCCACAAGGTCAATTATGAATGCTCCAAGCACTGAAAATGTAGACGAGGCCCCAAGGCTTTTGAGTTCAACTGCTGCATAAACGCTTGCAAGATTAACGGTTAATGAATAAGCAGCTCCAATCCAGAATATGTAAACTACTGCCCTTATATTCCTCCTGTTAAAAAACTCCTTTGCATTCCCCAGAACACTTTTTGCCTGTTCAATTTGCACAGTACTGGGATCTATTGATATTCCTTCTTTTTTAAGTTTTGCCAGTATTTTTGGTATTAATTTTGTTTTTCCATTTGCCTTTGCCCATCTTAGGGATGCAGGCATATCAAATCTCAGGAAGAATAGTATTATTGCAGGAACTGCTGCCGCTAAAAAATCATATCTCCATGCAAGTAAGGACCCGACATATACAGTTAATCCAAGGCCTATCATAACAGTTGCCAGAGTTCCAAACATGAAGAATAATTTTTCTGTTGATAATAGTTTTCCTCTGTGCTCTGCTGGAGAATATTCGGATAACAATGGTACTGCTGCTGCATAATCAACTCCTATAAATATGCCAAGAGCCAGTCTTGTAATAAAGAATTCAAGATAATCTCCTGACGCTGCACTTAATATTGCGAATAAAGCCATTCCAACGGTATCATATAGGAAAAGGTTCTTTCTACCTATTTTATCACTCAGAATGCCACCAAATATTGCCCCACCTGCCACACCAACCCAGTATGCACCAGTTGCAATAGCAACCAGAATGGGTGGTAAACGGAACAGTATACCAACAGCTATTAAAGCAACGGATGAACCGAATTCATTAAATGCGTCCGTGAATGGCCCAAGCGCTGCAGTAACAGCAAGTCTTCTCTGGAATTTTGTTACCTTTGCGTTATCTATTACGGAATAGGTATCTCTGTCACCATACATAATGTAACATTAAAATAAATTATATAAATATTTTCCTTTTTATAATAGATAATATTATATACTACTATAATAATTTTATGGTAAACTATAAAGAAATATCATTATATTTATTATAATTGTTAATTTTTTAAAATATTTTATTTTATACACAATAAATTTTGTGTATAGAGAAATATATCTGTTAAATAACCATTATTCCAATATATTTAACTTAAGGATTGTAGAATATTCGCAATAGAAAAAATATTATGCATAAAATAAATTCATTATAATGTCTATAGCAGTTTTGGATACAAATATGGGTGAAATAGAAATAGAGCTCTATGAAAAGGAGATGCCAATCACGGCAGGCAATTTTAAAAAACTTGTTGAGCAGGGCTTTTATAATAATGTTATTTTTCATAGAGTTATACCAAACTTTATGATACAGGGCGGAGACCCAACTGGAACCGGTATGGGTGGACCCGGGTATAAAATAAAGGATGAGTTTACAAAAAGTAATAAAAACGACAGGGGAACAATTGCAATGGCAAATGCAGGGCCAAATACAGGCGGGAGCCAGTTTTTTATAAATACCGTCAATAACAACTATCTTGATAAGATGCACCCTGTTTTTGGCAAGGTTATAAAAGGCATGGATGTTGTTGATAAAATCGGCTCGGCAAAAAGAGATAGAAACGATAAGCCTCTTGAGAAGATCTATATTAAAAAAGCACATGTGAAATCCTCTCACGCTTAAAGATGGCATGCTTCGGCGATCTGAATCACACTTCAGGTGTTGATCTAATTTCCCCGGACATAAATTTGCAACCGTCCATTCATACCATATTTATTTATTATTCAATGTGTTGGTGGCAACATTGTAATCTCTAGTGATTTTATCGCCGCAGGAATCTCGGGTAAAAATTTCTCCATATATTTTAATGACCCTTTTATATTGCCACGTTCAGTGAGTTTTCTGGACTCCATTGTATTTCTGTTGAAATTATAAAAACGCCTGTATTGATGCGGACCTGTGCATTTCATTCCTAAATGTGTGAATTTTTATTGCTTCTCTTAAACATCTAACAATATCTATAAAATAAACATCATTTTCTCATTTTACTTCCGTGCCAAAAATATTTTTAAAAATAAATTTATGATTAACTTATGCACGGTAAACTGAAAATTTTAAAAAATAATGATACGCCGTATAAAATACTGGATAGAAATGAGATGGATCTGTTTTTAATATCGGATGGCATACGGTTAAATAAAAATACATTGAAGTACAGCGTAAAAATACAGAGAATACTCACACCTTATCAACTTTTAAGAACCATATCACTATCCACATATGATAACTATTACATAGTAATCGAATCAAGGATTTTCGATTCATGGAAACTTATGGTAATACAGGAAATCTATAACGTCATAAAAATGAAGGCTTATTACCATAATTCAAACATAATTTTCCATATATATGGTAATAAAACCGTCAATGAAGATTTAATGGGTGATTGAATGGGCAGAAGCATACCATCTTCACGTGAAAATGTAAAACTTATGATAAATGATTTGAAAAAATTTGAAATTTATATGAAAAATGAGGATATAATAAAATTCAGGGAAATGCTTCTTCTGGGAGAAAAACATGCCGTTGAAATTGGCCATAATGGTACATATATTGATTTATTACTGATGATTTTACTGGAAATTTATAAAAAGATGGAAGATGATAATCAACGCAAGTGGTTCTGATATAATAACGCTCTGGTACTTTAATGGGAATCTTCATAGAAAGCAATTTAAAAATGGCACGTGGATATTTGTTTCAGGTGATTCATACAATATGTCATTGCTTGAAAGGAGCCTGGATAGCTCCAGTATTATATACAGATATGACAGCATGGATGACATTTATGGAAAAATTCATGGCATTAAAATATATATAAATCCTTCAAAAATAAGCGATATTGTTTACCGTATTGAGAATTCCTTCGGATATAAAATTAAAATATACAATGCAGATATAAATCCTGTTATGAGGTTTATGACAACCAGAAATCTTGAGTTTTTTAAAATTAAAAATCTTTATGATGATGATTTATTTATACCATCAACAAAAATAGAGGTTAATGGCCTCAATGATATAACCATAGATAATAGAAATATAAAAGGAAATATATCTGAGAGTGTTTACAATGCAATAAATTCCAGTATTGTTATAATATATAATAATTATAATGGCATATTTTCCCGTGTTTTAAAAAGAATGGAAATCGATGGATATAAAATTGAATATAGGGTGTTAAAAAAGAGAAGTTTTGAATCCTATGGCAGAAATGTATTTAAAAATGAAACCATACACATAAAAAATAAGATAATGATTTGTTCTGAATCTTTTATATACTCTGAATCTGGACTGCCAGGAATATATGAAATTTCAAGAGTTTCTGGAATTCCTCCTGAAACGGTGTCAGAAATTACGCCTGGAACAGCAGTTTCGACTGTTGAAGAGAAGAGGGCCCTGCAGATGGGCATACTGATTCCATTGAGAAAGGACGATAATGAAGATCCTAAAAATCCAAAAACTCTTTTTGAAATGGATGCTGGTGGCCTTGTTCTGAACCCTGACCCTGGAGTATACAAAAATGTGTATGAAATTGATTTTACATCAATGTATCCGGGCATTATAATAAAATATAATCTTTCTCCAGAAGGGAGGGGTTATTTATCCAAATTTCTTAATGACATATTTGAAAGGAGAATATTTTATAAAAAAATAAAAAACAGGTCATATATTTTTTATCAAAGGGATAAGGCACTTAAGTGGTTATTGCTTACATCGTTTGGTTATACCGGATATAAAAATGCGAAATTCGGCAAAATAGAAATACATGAAAAAATAACATCGGCCGGGAGGGAGATATTGTCCAGATCAATGAGAATATGTGAGAAAAATGGATTTAAAGTTTTGCATGGCATTGTTGACTCATTATGGATAATGGGAAATGGAAATATAAACAAAGTTCTGGAAGAAATAAAAGATGAAACACGGCTTGAAATAATTATCGATTCACATTATAAATGGTTAGGTTTTCTGCCTTCAGTAAGCGGTGCTGGTTCAGCCAACAGGTATATTGGTTTAAGGTATGATGATACATTTAAAATAAGAGGGGTAGAGTTGAGGCAGAAGAATGCTCCAGGCATTGTCAAAAAATTTCAGATAGAGGCTTTGAATGAATTGAAGTGTGATGTTGAGGAGATAAAAAACAGGAAAAATAATATAGAAAGTATAAAAAAATACCATATGAATTTCAATAATTTTGACATAAACGATTTTATGATTGAATTTACCATTAATAAGAGACAGGGAGAATATAAAGTTAAAACCATGCTTTCCAATTTTACAACACAGATTGAGCGTTCGGGAATAGAAATATTTCCGGGAATGAGAGTGAGTGGTGCTGTTGTGGATAAAAAGCACAATATTATTGATGAAAACCCCTCCCATATAGATAAAACTTTTTATAAAATAATGCTCATGAGATCCTTCAAACCAATAGATTACATACTTTCACATTCTTGATAGCAGATCCTCTATTTTTCTTCCCAGTATGGATACTGGAACGTCATCAATGGAAACAAATTTGTAAACGCCCTTTTTATTTCCTTCGCTCTCTATATTGCCATTTATTATCCCAAGGATTTCCAGCCTGGTGATAATTTCGTACAGTTCCTTTCTTGATATGTTCTCATAATGTGTATTTGAAATTATTGATACGCCCGTGTATATATCTGAAACACTGGTTTTTAGCTCATTTTTCAGATTTGAGCATATGGAAAAAAGTACAATGAGCTCTTTTTTATTGAGCCCGGAGAGCTTGCTTTCCGTTATATATGGATTTATAAGGGAAACAGCAGATCTGACATCATCATTCTCAATAATATCAGAGAGCCTGTATTCTGCAAGATATGCAGATTTTTGAAGGAGCTCTATTGCAAATCTTGCACTTCCAAATTCTGATGAAATGCTTGATATGAATTGTAGTATCTCGCCAGTATATGATCCAGGTTTAAGAGCCTTTATGGACCTATCTCTTATAATATTGAAAAGTTCCCTTTCATTATATTTTGAAAATTTTATTTCAGATACTGTTCCGTAATTTTTCCCAAGATATGTAAATGGATAATCCATTGTTATTAGAATGAGGCTTAAATGCGTATTGAATATCTCATTGTTCCGGAAGATATTGTACATACCTTCCTGATCATTTTTCAACAAATTTGTGGCCTCATCTATGACGAGAACAATGTTCCCTCTTAATTTCATTATTGAATTTAATAATGTGAATATATTTTCCATGGAAATTCCCCTGAATGCAGTTGGCTTACCAAGCCTTGTTATTGCATGTTCAAGCAATTGCCGGATACTGCTGAATGATAACCCATTTTCATATATCATCGATGGATTTTCCTTCATTAAATATTTTATTGTTGCAGTTTTGCCAGTTCCTGAATGGCCATAAATAATGGTATTGGAAGTTACACCGTTTTTCAATGGAACTATTGTCGAGGCCATAATCTTATTTATTTCATTTTCCCTGAAGAGAAGTTTTTCAGGCACGAATGAAGTATCAAGTGGTGGCGGATTCAAAACTATCATTTACTTTACAATACAATTAACGTAAAAATATTTTGTATATGTTTTTAGCAATAATCTGGAATTAAATTACAGAGCTTATTCTTGAATGAACATAATCCCTTCCAAGATTGTACATAAAATACCCAAGCCTTGGCCCTCTTTCCTTACCGATAAATACTCTGTAGAACAATGAAAACCCATTCTTGGGAGTTATGCCGTATTTCCCTATAATGTCGTGTATTGTATTGTGTAAATCTTCTGAAGTCCATTCAACATTTTCAATGGCATCTGAAAATGATTTTAAAATTGATTTTTCCTGGTCATTTAAATCAACGCCTGTATCTATTAAAGAAAACTTGATTGTTTCTGGTGCATATGTCTCGAGCCAGTATCTGGCAGTATCTATTTCATTCTGCAGATAACTGTCAATATGGTCCCTGTCATATCCGCTTCTATTAAGGGCATCAAGGAGTGATTTGCCATTTTTGTATATCTGTACCAGTGTGACAATATGCCTGAAATTAATATTTTCCGGTGCACTCAGTGTTTTTATTCTGGACATTTCATAAATTCTCTTATAATTTTCATTGTTTGGCTTTTCCAGGCCAAAATATGCTTTTTCCTGCTTTTCATAGTCATCGATAAGATTCAGCAATCCGAGCCCGGGGTCGAAATCTATATGCCTTGATGGATCATTTTTGGCTATAATAAACCTTAAAATTTCGGGTGGTGCAAATTTAATAACCTCTGCAGCAGAAATTGACACGCCGGTCGATGAATGCATCACACCAATGCCCTTTAAAAGTATTCGTTCATACATCAATGGAACAGGGGGATTTATATGATAAACGTCCTTTGCAATCAATTTACCAGTATCATATGACCCGCCAGATGCGGCATGGTCCTTTCCAAATGGCTCAATTGTGACGTTAAGGGCGAACCATTTTGCGGGCCACTCAACACGCCATGGCATTTTTCCATCGTCCCTTCTTATATCAGCCCTGTCCTCATTACCGCAGAAATTGCATTTATATTTTGCATATGGGTATTCGTATGAAATGACATGGGAAGAATTGATTTTGCCACAACTGGAACACCTTGGCTCATATGGATACCATGAGTCACTAAGGTCATTCCCGGCAACATCGTGCATAATTTCCTTTATTCTATCCTTGTTTTTTATAGCCATATCTATGGCTTTTGAAAGGGTGCCGTTTTTATAAAGATCCGTTGTCCGGATAACATTCACGTTTACATTTATTTTATCCAGTGTTTGGAGAAATGGCCTTAAAAAATATTCTGAATATGTTCCATTTCCATCTGGTGATGGTATATAACTCAATGGCATTCCAACATAGTTTGAATAGGACTCGTTTAAAAATGGATACACCTTCCTCAACGGATCAAGGTCATCACACAAATATATAAATTTTGATTCTAGATTTTTGTCCATACAGGCTTTGTATAGTATGTCACCGGTAAGTATTTCCCTCATATTTCCAACGTGTATTGGACCAGATGGGGAGATGCCTGTTGAAATCAACTGTTTTCCTGAAAGATCTTTGACAGTAGAATCAGCCCAATACAAGTTTACCCCACCATTGTAGTACGTATTAATGATCTGATCTTGACACCGTTGATTTCATCAACATTTAGTTTTGATACAAGGACAACACACAATAATACATGGCCACCCTGATTTTTTACATCTGTTATTGTCCTTCTTATCGTTTCTCCTGTGCTTATAACATCATCTATTATTATGACATTTTTGCCCTTTATGCCAGAAAAATTACTGCTGAAAAGCCCTTCCTTTCCAGTGGGATGTGGCCTGTAAACCATTAGTTCCTTATTCAGAAGATCGGATAGCATTGTGGCAAATGGTATGCCATTTATTGTGATTCCGAGAATTGATGTTATGTCTCCCATATCCAGTTCTTCTGTTATAACGTCAGCCATTATTTCTGCTATGTGCTCTATTCTGTTTCCGTATACCCCTATGCTTCTCCACCCAATTTTTACATCCTGTATTTTATTGTTTGTAATATCCTTACTTAACAGCCATGATATTGTATTAACGGAAAGATGCAATTCCGTTGATATCTGCTTATCGGACATTCCATTATTTTTTAATTCTATTGCTCTATTATGTAATTCTTCCAGACTTTTCATATTCATCCACCTTTTTTAGGTTTTCCCTAATCTTTTTTGCAATTATTTCCAGATCTGCTTTATCAACAATTTCACGTTCCCAGTTTATTTTTTTAGGGTAATATCTTGGTATTATATGCATATGATAATGCATTACAACCTGGTTTGCCACTCTTCCATTATTCTGGCCTATATTCAGACCGTTGCATTTCAATGAATCCTGTATAGCCATTGTAATTTTCTTAACTGCTAATTGTATTTTTATATATATTTCTTTATCTATATCAAAAATATTTTCATAATGGCCTTTTGGTATAACAAGAACATGCCCATCTTCTATTGGTGCACTGTCCATAAATGCAGAGACACAGTCATCCTCATATACAAATGCAGCGTTTCGATTTTTTATTATTTCCCTGCAAAAAACGCATGTTTCATCATACATTGATGGATATATTCTTTATTATTAAAAATATTTTTATTTTATACCTATTTTTATATCCTTTTATTTTTTATTAAATGCATTTCATAACTATATTAAAATTATTTAGATAACCACAATGTACATAAATCAAAGGTGAAGCGTCTATCATCAAAACCATACAGGTTCAATTTTATATTCACCCCAAAGTATCCATCATGGTTGAATATAATAGAAACATTCTTCAGCAAATTAATAAGGGCAATAATTATTATAAATTAAAATTAATAAAATATTTATATCATTTGTACATAACAATATTGTTATATGAACATGACAAAACGGTTATCATTATATAAAATTCGTGATATGGCAATAAATTCGGGCATTTCTGTATTCAACGTTGATGGGTTTGCAAAATTAATAAACAAAAATGCCAATATATCAAGAGTTTACATGAATAGGTTAGTGAAAAATAATCTTGCTGTTAAATTGTTGAATGGAAAAATAGCATTTACAGATGATGTTTTTGTTATAGCATCTCAGTTAATTGATTATTCATATATATCAATGAATTCCGCGCTTGAATTTCATGGTATATCGTATCAGGTAACAAAAAACGTCGAATGCGTCACTACTATAAATTCAATTAAATTTGAAAATCTTGGCATAGAATATCATAAAATTAAACCTGAATTATATTTTGGTTATAAAAGGTATAAAAAAGGAGTGAATTATATTTTTGTCGCTGATCCTGATAAGGCTGTAATAGATGGCTTGTATCTTGGATTATATAATGATTATGATATTTCTGAATTTAAAGAAAATATTGATTTTTTAAATATTATAAATACGTTAAAAAATATAAAAATAAGAGGCGTTAAAAAAATTCTTGAGGTTTTAAAATGATGTTAAGGGAGGAAATTATAAAATTATCCCGATTGCATGGATTAAAGCCATGGCAGGAAGAAAAGAGATATATGTTTTCCATGATTTTGAATACAATATATAATGAATCAATTATATTTAAAGGTGGAACGTATTTATGGTTATTTCATGGCCTTAGAAGATTTTCCGAGGATCTTGATTTCACTTTATATCATAGGGTTGAAAAAGATTTGCCCTATATAATATCAGAGAATTTAGAATTATTAGGAATTAAAAATGATGTTAAAATTTTAAAAAACAACGAAATAACATTTTCATTCAGAATTCTCTCTGAAGGGCCCTTGAATACTGGATATAGAGATAGAGTTCCAGTATATATAGAAATTAGTGAAAGAGAATCTATAATAAAAAATCCTTTGCAGATAAAATTTGATTTTCCAGAGTATAATCTTCCTGTAAGATTATTATATGGTATGGATTTAAATGAAGTTTTATCTGAAAAAATAAGAGCCATATATATAAGAAAAAAACCCAAAGATGTTTATGATCTATATTATCTGTTATCAAAAAAAGATGTTTATTGTGATTTATATATGGTGAATAAAAAACTTGAATATTATAACATAAAATTCGATTTAAATACATTTGAGAATAAACTAAATAGTCAGAAAGGAACATTCAATAAAGAACTAAAAAATCTTGTTCTGGATAATTTGCCAGAAATAAATACCATAATACCTGAAATTATTTTGTGGATAAATAATAATATTGATAAAAAATAACCTTTTTATCATTTCCCTTAATTGCATAAATTGCTGGCAGTATCTCATATCTGTGATCATTGAACCTCTCTTTTCTACCATTTGAATGGTTCTGGATGTTTGTTACAATCCCAACATAGGTTTTTTGGTTTTTGAAAGGAAATCCGTGTTTTCAAAACTAGCCATAACCAAATGAGCTTGCCATCAAAGAATGGAAAGACCTTTTAACCTTCTTTGCATTATTTAATAGGGTAATATTGTGATACCTCTAATTAATATTGCCACCCACACTTTTAATTTCTTTGAGAATGGTATCCACATTATTTTAAAAATTGCAAAAAATAAAATCTCATCATTTATAAAAAAATAGACATGCGAAGTGTCCGAGTCTACAGATAAACCTTTATATACTGTAGATATTACGCAAGCATGCAATCGAATGTAAAATACTGTCAGGTATGTGGTTCTGCTGTTGAACAGAATGCCATGTTTTGCCCGAATTGCGGAGAAACCAAAAGATTTTCCTCAACTCCGCCAGATAGAATA
Source organism: Thermoplasmata archaeon (assembly GCA_021846395.1). Classification (GTDB taxonomy): domain Archaea; phylum Thermoplasmatota; class Thermoplasmata; order Thermoplasmatales; family Thermoplasmataceae; genus Acidiplasma. The sequence continues at coordinate 174,708 of JAJZXB010000002.1, forward strand.
GAGAGACCTTTGGGAGTTACCTTGCTGGGAATATTACAGATTATCTTCTCTCTGGGAATGTTTATAATTGCGTTAACGTTGATTACTACGGGTGCTGCTTCAAGCACAAGCTCTTTTGCCGCTTTTGCCCCAATTTTAGAGATACTGGGAATAATGATGCTGATACCAATGATTTTTGCAATATTATTCCTAATGGGATTAAATTTTGCAAGAATATTGATGATAATTGGGGCGATTCTGGATATACTATCCATTGCTGGAATAATATGGGGAATCATAGTGTTATGGTATCTAACCAGGCCAAGAGTGAGGGCATATTTCAAACAACCAAGACATAGAAAGACATCTGAGATACAAAATTAAGTTAAACCAAAAATACTTTTATATATATAATTTTTATTATATAACCATACAATTTATTATTGGCCATTCAACGGAATATGATATTACAATATTATGATTTGAAAAAGGTATTCACTTTATTATAAAAATATTTAAAGGCATATAAATTAGGGAATGATGAAACAAATATTTGTAATAGGAAGCATCAACGTTGATATATTGATGGTTTCAAAAAAACTACCGAAAATTGGGGAAACTATAAAGGTCGATAATTTCTACATTTATCCTGGAGGAAAGGGTGCAAATCAGGCAGTTGCATCATCAAGGAATGGATCAAAAACATCCCTTATTGGAAAAATAGGGAATGATTATTTTGGTGATTTCATAACAACTTACCTCAAAAAGGAAAATATCCAAAGTCAGATCAAATATGGGAATAAAACGGGAACAGCACTTATTAACACTGAAACATCTGGAAAAAACATGATTTCGGTATTTGCGGGAGCAAATTCAGAGTTAAATATAAACGATTTGAAGAATGTTGAAATAAGTGACTCCATAGTACTATTCCAGCAGGAAATACCACTTAAAACAATTGAAGATGAAATTAGAATTTTAAAAAATGGGCATAATATAATTATTACAGATCCGAGCCCAGTGACAGAAATAAATGAATATATATTAAAAAACAGCGATTATATAACACCAAATGAAACAGAAGCAGCCAAATTGTCTGGGATCAAAATAAAATCAATAGGTGATGCCAGAAGGGCCTCCGAAATATTATATGAAAAATATGGGAACAACATTATAATCAAGCTTGGAGAGCGGGGTTCAATTATCAATGTTAGTAATAATATTGAATACTTCAAACCATACAAAATAATACCTGTTGATACCACCGGTGCAGGAGATTGCTTTAATGGTGCATTTGCCTCCCATCTTTTATCAACGGGTAATGTGAGGGAAAGTGTGGAATTTGCCAATATATCCGCTGCCATTTCAACCACAGGGTATGGTGCCTTTCCATCATTTCCATATTTAAATGAAGTTCTGGAAAAATTCAAGAATAGATAATTATCAAAAATTAAATATCATTATAAAATACTAAGCCATGACAGGCACAATAAAAATGAACCAGCCACCGCCAAGACCTCAGATGGCACCGGAAAAGTCGTTAAAATACAATGTTAAGCATACCATAATGGTAATGAGCGGCAAAGGTGGAGTTGGCAAATCAACGGTGGCAACGAATCTTGCAGTTGCACTTGCATCAAAGAATTTCAAGGTAGGTTTGGTTGATGCCGATATTAATGGCCCGGATGACCCAAAAATGCTGGGAATTGAAAATGAGAAAATATATGCCAATAAGGAAGGAAAAATACTTCCCACCGAAACAAAATACAATGTAAATGTTGTATCAATGGCCATGCTTCTTGATAAGGATGATACCCCTGTTATATGGAGAGGATCTATCAGGCATAAAGCACTACAGCAGTTTCTTGAGGACACTGTATGGACTGACCGTGATATTCTCATAGTTGATTTGCCTCCTGGAACTGGGGATGAACCTTTGAGCATATGCCAGATGATACCTGATGCAGACGGCATTGTAATAGTGATAACACCACAGGACGTTGCATTGCTGGATGCAAAAAAGGCAATAAACTTTGCCAAAAAGGTCAATATACCTGTACTTGGCATGATAGAGAATATGAGTGGTTTTGTATGCCCTCATTGCGGACATGAAACAGATATATTTAAAAAAGGAGGGGCAGAGAAAATATCAAAGGATTACAGCATTTCTTATCTTGGCAATATTCCAATAATGCCAGAAATTGTTGAGGACTCAGACAATGGAATACCTGCAAGTTTCAAAAATGATATTGTCAAAAAATTTTTTGATAATGTTGCTGATAATATAGTCAAAAATTTAAAGGAAAAATAATCCCTTTAATATATACTCTATTTGAACAATTTCCCAAATCTTCTATAGTCTATCATTGAGATAGTACTCATTGTCAAAGAGCCGGTCAGTGTTATTGCAAGAGGTAATTCAAACTCTGATACATTTGGTTTAACTATTGTTGTTATAAATTTCTCTGTCAGATTATGCTTTAAAATAAGAAAATGTTTTATTAGACTGTTGTTTTTACCGATTCTGTAGGTGATTTTCAATTCAGGAGTTATATTATAAGTTCCAATCAATACAAATAAAACCAGAAGAGCCTCGGCAGAAAGAAATGGGCTTTTCGAAACAGTTGATATCATGCACCCCCTACCTGTAAAATATACATAATTTTCGCCTGTGTATTTGCCAGTAATTATTTGTTAAGGCACTTACACTTTCATACATTTCTCAGTGTAACACAGATTGGAACGCCGATTTTTTGTATGAAATAATATGTTCATACAATATTTTGATTCGTAGGCCCAATATTTTACTTGATTAATTGCAATTATTGATTATCAGACTGTAACGATTTCCCTTATTCTGCTTCTCTTGAATGCCCTTATTTCTTTTATCAAGTGAGAATTGCATTACCGCCTCATTTCTCGTTTATTTAGATTGTTGAAAAATAACATATAAAATATAAAAAGTTAAGTAAAATACCCTATAATATACAATAATAATGTGTGTTAATAAATCTGAGTTTAAATATTTAAATAAAAATCAGAAAATAATATTATAATAAATAAAATAAAATATCAATAAAATGTGGTAAATACCAGATATTCAATTAGCATAGACTGTGCTTTTAACCTATTAGTAGTCGTGGACTTAATACCTCGCAAAAGCTTGATACTTATATCCCGACTCTATCAATCTCTTCTTTTAAGAGTGGTCTCAAACAATGTCTATTTTCAGGGGCGACTTCAAGCTTAGATGCTTTCAGCTTTTATTCGCGTATGACGTGGCTACTCGGCAACTGCCCTGTCGGACAACCGATAAACTAGAGGTCACGAACCCCCGTTCCTCTCGTACTAAAGGCTCCTTCCCTTCAGACATTGAACACTCCCACAGAGAAGCAACCCTACTGTCTCGCGACGTAGTGAACCCATCTCAGGATCCCTTTTAATGGGCGAACAGCCCCACCCTTGGTGTCTTATGCAGCACCAGGATAGGAACAGACGACATCGAAGTAGCAAACCCTCGGGTCGATGTGTACTCTTGCCGAGGACAACTCAGTTATCCCTGGGGTAACTTCTCTCTTATCACCTGCCCTCATAAAGAGGGTACTAGGTGGTTCGTTAAACCCTGCTTTCGCATCTGCGTTCCCTATTGTCTGGAACACAGTCAACTTAGCTTTTGCTTTTATACTCCACGAAGGATTTCTGACCCTTCTGAGCTAAGCATTGGAGGCCTCTGTTTTCTTCTTAGAGGCGTGGCGCCCCACCCAAACTGCCCACCAATAGTTGTCCCTTTATTAAAGGTTAGTGATGCAACTTTCAAAGGGAAGTGTTTCATCGTTGTCTCCATTCCGACCACGATCGGAACTTCTAAGACTCCTTCCTACCCTACGCATTGAGAATCGCGTCACAGCTACAGGCTGCAGTAAAGCTCCACGGGGACTTCGCTTTCATGTGGGAGAGACTGGATTGTGCACCAGTACATTAATTTCACGGGGCTGAATGTGGGGACAGTAGGACTCTCGTTGAACCTTCATGCGAGCCGCCAATTAAGCGGCTAGGTATTACGCTACCTTGAGAGGGTCATAGTTACCCCCGCCGTTTATTGGCCCTTCTTCTCCTTGAACGAAGCTTTCAGGTACCAACACTGGGCAGGTTTCGACCACTATACACATCCTTACGGACTAGCAGTGGTCTGTGTTTTTGGTAAACAGTCGGGGTCCTCTTGCCACTGCGACCTATCCTATTTCTGGATAGGCATCCCTTCTACCTAAGATACGGGACCATTTGGCCGAGTTCCCTCACATCCATTATTCCCAAACGCCTAAGACTGTTCATCTAGGGGCACCTGTGTCGGTTCTTGGTACGAACTCAGGCTTGGCCCATATATATTTTTCATAGACTCCGGGACTCATGGAAATTCCCACAGGGGAACAGATATTCTTTCACGAACTTCTCGTCATTACAACTCTCCATTCGCTTATTGATACCCATATGTAGACAAGCATACTTCCATTATCCCAAAGCGAATATATATGGCAAAACACCTGAGGCACTGGAATATTAACCAGTTTCCCATTCGATCGTTTCCTGTTAGGGACGACCTTAGGATCGGCTAACCCTCGGCTGACGAACATTGCCAAGGAACCTTTGCCCTTTCGGCGGAGTGGATTTTCACCACTCTATTCTGCTACTTTTACCAGGATCCGCGATACTATACGGTCCATACCTCCTCTCGAAGATACTTCTATCCATACAGCACGCCCCCCTACCACATCACCTTTCGGTGGTCTAATGTATCGGTAATTGACTTTAGCCTCGTCCATCTTGGAGGCATATAACCTCGGTGAGTGAGCTGTTACGCACTCTTTAAAGGATAGCTGCTTCTAAGCTAACCTCCACACTGTCTTCGGTCGTAAACCTCTTTAAATAGCACTTAGTCAATTTTAGAGACCTTAACATTAGTCTCGGTTGTTTCCGTCACGTGCTTAGAGCTTATCCCTAAGCACTAGCACCTAGCATCTACGATTCTAGCAAGTTCGGAGTTTGACAAAGTGGCGCAGTATTTCTACTGCTAACCACCCAATCGGTCGCTCTACCTCACTAGAAATCTCCGCTAAGGTCTACCTACGGGTAGTATTGGGGGGAACCCGCTATTGCCACTCTAGATTAGCCTTTAACCCCTATACCCAAGTCATCCAAACGATTTGCACATCAGAACTGGTTCGGTCCTCCACCTAGCTTTCGCTAAGCTTCAACCTGCTCAGGTATAGATCGAGTGGCTTCGGGTCTGCCACAGATGACTAACGCATTTATTACGCTACTCCTCCCTTACGGTGCGAGTAATCGCCTTCGCTTCGGCTACTTCTTTCAAAATTAACCTCGCCATCCATCGCAACTCCCTGGCCCGTTCTTCAACACGGACAATAGAACACTGGTCACTCTTTCGAGATCATTCCTTTAATGCCCTATAAAGTTTTTACTGCTTGGTTTCAGGCTCTTTTCACAGCCCTTCCGGGTTGCTTTTCAGTTTTCCCTCACGGTACTTCTTTGCTATCGGACTTGAGTAATATTTAGGGTTGGATGTTCATGCCACCCATATTCCCACGCGAATAACGACGCATGGTACTCAGGATACCTTCTCTCATAGCTTCTTTAATTACTTTCACGGGACTATCACCCTCTAAGGTAAAGCTTTCCAGCTTTTTAAAATTCTTAAAGTAGGCATTGGAAAAGGTCCGTACTCCACATCTCTTTTATTTTTCAATAAAAGATTCGGTTTGCCCTTTACCGCTTTCGATCGCCTTTACTCACGGCATCTCTATTGATTTCTCTTCCTCCCGGTACTAAGATGTTTCAATTCCCGGGGTTCCCTCTCCTTGTGGAGTGAAAAACAGGAAGTCCCATTCGGAAATCCTTGGATCAACGGCTCCATGCACCTACCCAAGGCTTATCGCAGCTTGGCACGTCCTTCATCGGCACTCAAACCAAAACCATTCCCCAAGCAGTTTTTGATACACAATCTATATTGCTTGAAATATCTGGTATCATCGGTTATAATAAATAACCTCGCCCTTCCCTATTAATATATATTTAATAGGTGCATACATTTTATTGGTATGGATGATATTACTTACCATAATATAAACGTTTTGATAAAAAACTCAGTGCTAATAGCATATTTTAAAGCACCAAAATTATATTATTCTGTGATTAAAATTGTTAAGTGTTGATTTTTGACCCCCAGAGATAAACAATTGAAAAAGCTTTGTTATGCCACTATTATATCACTTGTCAATATTATTTATTAATTCGGGTTTGATTTTTCCATATTCTGTTATATAATTATCAATTAATTCCCCATATGTGAAATCAAAAAATCTGTTTGTATAGCTATTTATTTCAGAATGATTCTTTATCCTATAATAGTCGTCCTCCGTAAAATTTTTATCAATTTTTTCATGTGTTGTCATGGAATATACTGGTTTTTTGAATTTATTCATTGAAAGGCAGAGTGGGAAGGTGCCGTTTTTATGAATGAGGTCCCCATTTATTGTAATCAGGTCAGATCCTATTATGCAGATATCAACGGATTTGGCAAACTCATACATTGATAAATCAGCAAACACTCTGGTATTAATTTTATTCCTGCCCAAATTACTGGCAAGTAATTTTCCTTCATATCCTGGGCCGCTTTCAAGTACATATACTGATTTTATTTTATCCCGATTATTTATAATAGCATCCTTCACCAATGAACTATAGCTGATTGTGCCTATTACCACATCATCATTTATTATCCCATCACAATTTTTGATGGATAGTTTTATATTATTTTCTATAGAATTTTTTAATTGAAATGATATTTTGCCATGGTCCCCTTCCCCATATTTTTCTAGAAAATCACACACATAGGAAATTATGGCCATACCATAATAACTTTCTTTAATCAATGGGAGATACTTTTTGTAATCCTCATTTGTTTCTTTGTACCAATTAATTACATTATAGGATATTTTTGTTGCTGATGAAATACTGTCATTGACCAGATCTTCAAAATTCATAATTAATATATAAAAAAATAAGATTATTAATGTTCCCTATATAAAATAGGTTCAAGCTCTTCAACAGAATTCTTTTCAAGTTCTTTCAGATTTTTTATTACATCTCCAATTGGTTTTTCTTCTGTTATAACATATTTCACTTTTCCAAGGGACATGTTATATGAACCTGGGCACAGTGAGTTTTCAGTTACCAGAAATATATCTGGCTTTAATGAAAGAATTCCAGCCATGGCAACTTCTCTGCCACCGTGTGTTCTTCCAAATCCCGGATTTTCATACTCTTCTATTTTATCTGTTTCATCGTCGATCAAAAAGATAGAATTCCCATATTCTAAGGGGCTTAACATATTTTCTTCATCCACTACACATGCTACTTTCATGATTACTTAAATATAACCAAAAATTTAAGTTAATTGTAACATATATAACTAATAAAGATTAATAATAGCCATGCATTTCTATTGAATGCTCGGGTATATAAATTCCGGAACCCTTCTCAACATGACCTATCTCCTGAACATCCACACGATTTTTCATTAAACTTAAGAAATCACGCTTGCTTCCTTCATCTATTACAATAACATAGCCAATGCCCATGTTAAATATTTCATACATCTGGGATATGGATAAATTACCATATTCCATTAATTTATTAAACACGTTTTGGGGTTTTACTGGGTTATCTATAATATATTTCATATCTTTCATTCTAGAGATATTCTTTATTCCACCACCGGTTATATTGGCCATTCCCTTTATATTAACCAGGTTCATAGAATCTAGTATTTCCCTAACGTAAATCCTCGTTGGTTCCAATAATATATCAGCAACAGATTTATTTTCTCCGGGAAAATTATCGGTGTATTTTATTTCATTATCCTGTATTATCTTTCTTACTGTTGTATATCCATTTGAATGAATGCCGCTGCTTTTCAATGAAAATATTAAATCCCCGCTGTTTATTTTTTCTCCGGTGATCATCTGGCTCTTCTGTAATATCCCAAGTGATGTGCCAGAAACATCAATATTTTTTACAAGGTCAGGAACAATGGCTGTTTCGCCTCCAACAATATTTATATTTGCCATCTGAGCAGCCACATTAAACCCAAGGCCGAGCTGTTTGGCAGCTTCACTATCTGCCTCTTTCAGTGAAATATAATCTAGCATCGCTATTGGCTCTGCACCAACGGTAATAGCATCATTAACATTCATTGCGACACAATCTATACCAATGGTATTGAATTTATGTGCTTCACTCGCAATAATTGTCTTGGTGCCAACCCCATCAGTATTGAATGAGAGATAAAAATTTCCCAGATCCAAGATAGATGTAAAACCGCCAAGAGGGTTAACTGATTTAAAATCATCTCTTTTAAATTTTATTTGCCTTAAAAAATTTGTAACGAATTCTCCTTGAGTTTTCCTATCTAAAATCTTTTCCTCCATTATACGATATTACTTTATTAAATAAAGATTTTTATATTTTTTACTGATTATTTATTTGGTTTGGAATATTATTTATAAAATCTAACTTATTGGAAAAAGAAAAATATTTTAAATAATATAAGTATTACACCATTAAGGTGATATTTAGTGGTAAAGTTGGAATCTTTAGATTATAAGCCCAAGCCCATAGATCAAAATTACATAAATGACGAAAAGAACTACCCGGTAACAGGAGAAGAGAATGGCACTAAAGTAAGAGCTGGCGGAATGGAAAGAATGGATGCTGATGGCAAACCATATCCCACAAAATTGGGTATCCATGGATCCATAGTTGGCGTTGACTGGGAAGCATGCATAGCAGATGGAGCGTGTATGGATGTCTGCCCTGTTTCATTATTTGAATGGGCCTTGAATCCTGGCCAATCTGGAACCGGAAACGATAAACCAATAGCTGATGACAAAGACGCATATGCCAAATACAGAACAGATAAAAGCAATCCCGTAAGAGAGACAGAATGCATATTCTGTATGGCGTGTGAAAGTGTTTGCCCAACTCTTGCAATAAAAATAAATCCGGAATAAATATTTTTATTTTTTTAAAATTTATTGACCCATTAACGATTCATATGCTTTTATACCTTCACTTCTTTTAACTATAATTATTGTTTCGTTTGAACATGATATGAGTTGAAGCACATTTATCTCAGATGAAAACAATTTTTCGTTTATTTTCATCACAAATCCTGGTGTTTTTATGATTTCTGGTGATGAAAATATGTGAATAGAGCTAACATTTTTTTCAATTAAAGCATTTTTAGGTATTTCGGATATTTTGTTCTTTGTTTCATCAATAATATAAACAATGGAATCCGTAAGATATGTTGCCGAGACATAATTTAAATTTTCAAGTTTCCTGTTGATGGTTATCACCATAATTTTATCCTGCAAGGTTATTTTACTTTCAGCAATTAATTTGTCTATATGTGATGTAAAATCCTCTCCAGAATTTTCAAGAAATAGTTTATTCAGGGCTGATCTTATGGATATCAGATTATAATTTGGCATTTCATTATACATTTTTCTCGCAAGTTTGCTTATATTAACAATACCCATACGCAGGGATATTACAATTTCAGGATTTCTCTTCAAATAGGATCTTACCGCAGTTTCAACATTTCCCCTTCTTAATCTTTTTTGCTTCATAATATATAATTTATTCATATAATATAATTTTTTACATTATATTATTTTTTATAATATTAAATTTAATTATTTGATAATTTTTTACAAAAAATATAAAATAGAGATTGAATATTTTAATTCATGGAAAAAGTATTATTATTATATTCAGGAGGATTAGATACTTCGGTAATGGTAAAATGGATACAGGAGAAACTCAAAAAAGATGTTGTCACATTAACATTGAATATTGGAAACAGCAACTTAAAAGAGATACAGGAAAAGGCATTTTCCCTTGGAGTATCAGATGCAATAGTTGCTGATGTTAAAAATGAATTTGCAGATGAATACATAAAAAAGGAAATTTATGCTGATGGCTTTTATCAGGATTACCCGCTATCAACAGCAATTGCCAGGCCGCTAATGGCTGAAAAAGCCGTGAATTATGCCGAAGAATATGGATGCAATACAATAGCACATGGTTCTACAGGCAAGGGGAATGATCAGGTCAGGTTTGAAGTTACTATCAAAGCCCTGAATGAGAGTATAAATGTAATAGCACCTATCAGGGACTGGAACATGAACAGGGTAGAAGAACTGTCATACGCAAAATCAAATGGAATCTATATAAGCAAAAATGGCAAGTATTCTGTTGATGAAAATCTCTGGGGAAGGTCCGTTGAGGGTTCAACAATTGAAAACATATCTTCACCGCTGGAGAATGATGTGTATGAATGGGTTACACCGTTAGAAAAATGCGATGATTCAGGAATGGATTTAAAGTTAAGTTTTAAAGAAGGCGTGCCTGTTTCCATTAACAATATTAATTATGATCTTGTTGAAATAACGGAAAAATTAAATCAAATTGCCGGATCAAATGGGATTGGCCTTATAAACCATATTGAAGACAGGGTTACAGGAATAAAAAGCCACGAGGTTTATGAGTGCCCTGCAGCTGTTTTAATATTAAAAGCACATAAAATGATTGAATCCCTTACATTGAACAAGAACGAGATGGATGTTAAAAACTATCTAGATTATCAGTGGTCAAACAACGTATACAATGGATTATGGTATGATCCTGTAATGGAGCATATAAATGCATTTGAAAACAGCATCAATAAATATATAAATGGGGATATCAGCTTAAAACTTTATAAAGGCAATATCATAATGAAATCCATAGGCAGTGATAATTCCATGTATGACTACAACACAATAACTTACGATAACAGCTTATTTGACCAAAATTCAGGAAAGGGCTTCATTGACATATTCAAAAATAACACTGTTATAGGCAACTCATCCAGGAAGGAGAAGTTGAAAGTGATTCAATGAAAATATGGTCCGGAAGTGCAGCTTCTGAGGGGAAAAACAGTGCCTATGATGCAATGCTTGACAAAGATTTGCCAGTTGATAAATTGCTTATCAGATATGAAGCACTGTCATTGATGGCCTATAACAGGGCAATTTATGATGAGGGCATACTGAATAAAAATAATATATCAAGTGTCCTGAATGAGCTCCTGGAGATATATTACAATGGCATTGACCTTGATAAGGAATTTGAGGATGTTCATGGTAATGTAGAGCATTATATATTGAACAAACTGCCAGATGCGGGAAAAAATTTGAGGATGTTTTTATCAAGGAATGAGGAAGTGCATACGGATGTAAATTTATTTATTAATGATTTATTAATAGAATACGAAAGTATACTATATAGAACGATGTTAGGAATAAAGGAAAACAAATATGAAGGGGTTCTTCCAGGATATACGCATTTCAGGCAGGCAATGCCCATTAGTTTTGGAACATATAAGGATTACATTGAAAATATTATTGTTAACGCATTCAATAAAATAAACAATCTATATGCTGGCATGAAGGAATTGCCATTGGGATATGGTTCCGGATTCGGGTCGTTATCTGACGTAAATTTTGAAAAGGCTGCCAAATATCTGGATCTAAAAAAAGATATAAAAAATCCGCTGTATTCTGCACATTTATACATTGATATGTACATTGATACATTATCAATTATAACCGAATTTTTAATCAGTATGTCAAGGGTATTTCAGGATTTGATAATATTCTCTGGAGATGAGATGGGCATAATTGAGTTGCCTTCGGGTTACGTCACAGGAAGTTCGTTAATGTCAAATAAGGTAAATCCGGATTATCTTGAAATATTTCAAGGATATGCATCAAAATCCATATCATTGATGAATTTAGTATACAGTATATCAATAAACAAAACACCAGGATACCACAGGGATTTTCAGATGATAAAGGATGAAGTAATACCGTTTATATATGAGTTGACGGATGTTTTAAACGGCTTGCCTGACTTGTTTTCAAAGATGAAATTCAACGCCGAAAAATCATTAAAACTGATAAAAAACTCAACATATGCAACATACAATTCAAAGATATATTTCGGGAAAAGCGGTGATTGGAAATCATCGTACAAAGAAGCGGGGAACAGAATAAAAAATAAAGATAAGCTTGAGGAATACACTCCTGAAACCATAATAACATTTAATGGATTTGATAATATAGGGAAAATTATTGATAACAATATGAATGCTGCAAAGGAATCTAGGGGTATTTTTCTCATGGAAATAAAAAAAATCGTTGATAATTTAAAGTAAACAAAAACTTATTCTAAAACTCATTTTTAAACTGGTAATGTCTGAAAAGATATATAATACAGTTAGAAATAAAGATTATTATGCTTGACCTTAAATCGATGGAAGATAAATGGAGAGATTACTGGGGTGAAAACAATGTATTCAAATTTACAAAGGGCGAAAAAAACTTTTCTATAGACACACCGCCTCCAACAGTATCTGGAAAAATGCATTTAGGACATGCATATTCATACCCCCATCAGGATTTTATTGCCAGATATAAAAGAATGAAGGGGTTTAACGTATTCTACCCCTGGGGCTTTGATGATAATGGCTTACCAACAGAAAGATATGTTGAAAAGATAAAAAATGTAACCATAGATAATACATCCCTGGCAGAATATATAAGGATATGCAGGGAAGTAAGCAAGGAGGCTGAAAAGGCACTTGCAAAAACATGGTACTCTATTGGATTAAGCGCATCCTTCAATGATTACATCGATACATCTTCTGATTTTTCAATAGGGATGTCACAGAAACTATTTCTTGACCTTATAAAAATGGAAAGGGCATATCGTGCAGAAGCTCCATCCATACGCTGCCCAACCTGCAAAACTGCAATATCTCAAATAGAAATGAAAGATTCAATAGTTGATACTAATCTTGTTTATATTAATTTCAATGGAATAGAAATTGCAACAACCAGGCCTGAGATGCTGGGGGCCTGTGTGGCAATATTTGTAAACCCAGATGATGATAGATATAAAGATAAAATCGGCAAAACAATAAGGATTCCAATTTACAACAATGAAGTTAAAATTATGTCAGATGAATCTGTGGATAAAGATTTTGGAACGGGGGCGGAAATGCTATGCACCTTCGGTGACCAGAATGATCTGGAATTATGGAGAAAATACAACATGCCACCCCGGATTATTTTAAAAAATGACAGGATAAATGATGACGAATTTTTGAATAATTTAAGTATAAAGGAGGGGAGGAAAAAGATCGTCGAGGATCTAACGGGTAAAGGATATATAATAAAAATAGAAAGAATAAAGCACTCGGTAAATACGCATGAAAGATGTGGAACCCCTGTGGAAATTGGCATAAGTAAACAATGGTACATAAAGGATCTGGATATCAAGGATGAATTGATAAAATTTGGAGATGAGATTCAGTGGATCCCGGAATATATGAAAACAAGATATAATAACTGGGTTTATGGGCTCAGATGGGACTGGTGCATTTCAAGGCAGAGATATTTTGGCGTTCCATTTCCAGTATGGTACTGCAATAACTGTGGTGGAACAATATTTGCCGATGAAAAAGAGCTTCCTGTTGACCCAAGGCTTGACAAAAAGAAAAGAGTTTGTAAAGAATGCAAATCTTCTGACATTGAGCCTGAAAAGGATGTTATGGATACGTGGGCAACGTCTTCCTTAAGCCCAACACTGTATCTCACAAAGGAGAATTTAATGGAAATGTATCCTATGGACGTCCGGTTTCAGGGACATGATATAATTACATCATGGGCTTTTACCACAATACTTCGATCATACCTTCATTATAAAAAGATACCATGGAAAAAAATATCAATAAGTGGAAATGTTTACGATCCATTTGGACAGAAAATGAGCAAATCAAAGGGCAATATAATTGAGCCAGGGGATGTGATAGATACCTACGGTACTGATGCCCTTAGATATTGGGGATCCACAACCATGCCAGGAGAGAATATAAAATTGAGGGAACAGGATCTTATAAGAGGCAAGAAAACAGTAATTAAACTGTACAATTCCCTGAATTTATTAAAGATCATATCGGATGGAAATCCGCGAGAAACAATAAATACCGTTGAATCGCCTGTTAATAGATGGATATTATCCAAAATGGAAAGGACAATAAGGGATGTTACAGATTACATGGATAGCTATGAAATAATGAAAGCACGCAGTAATCTGGATAAATTTTTCTGGAATAACTTCTGTGATAATTACCTTGAAATGATTAAAAACGACGTGGAAAAATATAAAAAAGAAAATGTATCCATTTCCATGCTTGTTATGGAAAACATAATAAAAATGTATGCCCCCATAATGCCATTTATTGCAGAGGAACTGTACCATGATATAAATAAGGATGCGGGAAGTGTAGCTCTTGAAAAATATCCTGAATTTTCAGAAGATTATATATTCATTGAGGTGGATGATGTTGATTATATTATCTCTGTAATAGATAAAATAAGAAATATGAAAAGCAAACTAAAACTTTCTATGGCTGCAGAAATTGAAAATATAACGATATTTGGGCGTGAAAATTTAATTAAGAAATATTCTTATGTTTTTGAAAACATGATGCATATTAAAAATATTGAGATAATAGAAAATGAAGAAATAAAGGTTGAAAAAAATTAATATATGTCCAAATATTTTTCAATTTCCCAATCTGTTACATGAGATCTGAAGTTTTCCCATTCTTCTTCCTTTACTTTTATGAACTCATTATACATGAATTCGCCAAGAATCTTTTTCATGAGGGTATTTTCCTTCATGGCTATGATTGCCTGTCCAAGAGATCCGGGCATGGACTTTATGCCAGACTTTATTCTTTCTTCATATGACATGTTAAAAATATTTTTCTCCATAGGTTCAGGTGCTTCCATTTTGTTTTCTATGCCCTCAAGACCCATGCCAAGAATTGTTGCAAATTGAATATACTGATTTCCTGCTGAATCGGGATATCTCAATTCCATTCTTTTTCCCTTGGGGGATGCATACGGTATTCTTACCAGTGCACTTCTATTTTTATTGGCCCATGATATATAAACCGGAGCTTCATAACCTGGAATAAGTCTTTTATATGAATTTACGGTTGAAGCAAGTATGGGAGAGGCACCGTGTACATTTGAAAGCACTCCGCCAAGGTAGTGCATAGCATAGTCACTCAATTCATATTTATTCCTGTCATCATAAAATAAATTTTCATCTCCTGAAAATATACTCTGATGAACATGCATACCGTTACCATTAATGCCCATAATTGGTTTTGGCATAAATGTTGCATAATATCCATATTTATTTGCAGTTTCTTTTACAATGCTTTTTATAATTATTAATCTATCAGCCATTGAAACGGCATCAGTAAACTTGACATCTATTTCATGCTGTCCGGCTGCAACTTCATGGTGTGATGCTTCGGGAAAATAATTGACTGCCTCAAGTTTTTGTATGATTTCTTGTTTTACTGTAAATGATTTATCAAGTGGTTCGCGATCAAAATATCCGCCATCATCACTGGGAACTATTGTTGGATTTCCATCCTCATCCATTTGAAATATAAAATATTCAAGTTCAGGGCCAAGATAATATGTTTTATTTTCTTTTTTAAGCCTATCTACCTGCCTTTCCAGAATATATCTTGGATCTCCTTCAAATCTCGTACCGTCTGGATTGAAAATTTTACAAACAAATCTTACAGTTTTACCAGCATAATTATCATTGCTTAATATTGTATATGATGATAATTCCGGCACGGCTTTCATATCTGAATTTTCAATTTCCTTATATCCCTTAATGGAGCTACCATCAAACATGATGCCATTATATATGACATCCTCAAATCTGTTTTTAGGTATTGTCAGGGATTTAACACTGCCCATAATATCCGTAAACTGCAATTGTAAAAACTCAACACTGTCCTTTTTTAACTTTTCAATAAAGGATTCCTCATCCTGCATATCACTTCATACGTGCATATGATATATACTTTTATCAAAATTATTTGAATATATGACAAAAAAAAGTCAATTTTTAGAAATTAAATTACAGATGTGGTATATTTATATAAGGAATATAATAATTTCCAGGTTCTTATTATGTCAAAACATAAAAATTAATTAGAGTAATTATAATTAATCTTTATGAATCCCAGAGAAATTAAAAGAATGATGTCCCAGATGGGAATCAAACAGACAGAAATGAGTGACGTAAAAGAAGTTATATTCAAAGGCACTTCAAAGGATTATGTGATAGAAAATGCAACTGTGACCATGATAGAAGCACAGGGCCAGAAAACATTTCAAGTACTTGGAAATATGAAAGAAAAGCAGAAAACCCCAGAGATAAGAGAGGAATTCAATGAAGAAGATGTTTCCCTTGTTATGGAGCAGTGCAAGGTTTCAAAGGAGAGGGCAGTTGAAGCATTAAAAAAGGCAAATGGGGAACCAGCACAGGCAATACTGGATTTACAGAAGTAATATATGGTAAACTACAACGAAATCCTATCGGCATACCTTCCTGATAAGGAAGAAAGCGAAAAATTATTCTCTATTTCAGAGCGTATTAAGAAAGAAATAAATGATTATTGCATTAAAGAAAATATAAATGCAGAGGCAATGGAAGTTGGATCGCTTTCAAAAAAAACAAATCTTAAATGCAGTGATGTTGATATATTTATACTGTTTGATAAGGAATACAGCAAGAAATACATTGAAATTAAGGGTACTGAAATAGGCCATAAAATATTAAAAAATGGATATGAAAAATATGCAGAACACCCATATGTATCTGGCTATATCGATGGCGTAAAAGTTGACATTGTTCCAGCGTTTAAAATTGATGAGGGTGAAACCATTGTTTCATCCGTTGATAGAACACCTCTGCATACCAGATTTGTAAATTCATATTCAAATGAGCGAATAATACGTGATATAAGACTGTTAAAAGTATTTATGAAGTTAATAAATGTATATGGTTCAGAAATTTCAAAATCCGGGTTTTCAGGTTATTTGTGCGAATTATTGATAATAAAGTTAGGATCGTTTGATAATGTGATAAAAAAATTTGCCTATGTAAATGGGAGATTGCATATACCAGAGGGTGTTGATTATGAGAAAAAATTTATTGAGCCTGCTATAATTATAGACCCTGTCGATCCAAATAGAAACGCTGCCGCTGCAGTAAGCATAGAAAATCTCTCAAAAATGAAGGTTGCAAGCAAGCTTTTCATCAAATACGGCAATATGGATTTTATAAAAAATAGCATAACTGAAGAAAAAAGAAAACGGGGAACATTTATAAAAATTTTTATAATAAACAAACCAGATATAATAGATGAGATTGTATATCCTCAGGCAGTCAGATTCAAAGGAAAAATATGGGAAATTTTTAAAAATTATGATTTTTTGCCAGTAGCATCAGAAATATTTCTTGGTAAGGATATAGAAATTTTGATAGAATATGAAAGAAAAGTCTTGCCAGATATGGTAATACATCAGGGTCCGCCGATTGATTCCCCAGAAATTTTAAAATTTATAGATATATGGAAAAATAATGATAGACTCATGCGTGGCCCTTACATAATTGGGGATAGAATTTATGTTGACATAAAAAGAAGGAGCACCGATTTTTACAGTATTTTTTACAGCAATATTGAAAAGATTGATATTGGAAAAAATCTGAATGCTTTAAAGAAAAATATAAAAATAATAGATGTGGACGAAAATACTAATTATGAGGTACTTAAAAAATTTTATTTCAGATCTCTGTTCGATTGAATTATCCTCCGGAGAAAACTTCCAGAAATGTTGCATTGTCTTCAGGGCTTATAAAGTCATCGTCAGTAGCAGGATCTCCGTTTACAATAACAACATATTCGTTTTCAGAAAGGCCAAGCTTACTGTATAAATCCACTATTCTTTCCTTTTTTTCTATCGTAAATTCCTTTTTATTTCTTCCTATTATTTTAATCATAGCAGCTCCGGGCAGATTCGAACTGCCGTCATCGGATCCAAAGTCCGGAATGCTTGTCCACTACACCACGGAGCTATTAAATGATAATATGAGCCTTATCCTCCTCACACTATCAGACGAGGATTTCCCACCCACTAGAGTTGAAACATTTATTAAATAAAAATTATTTCTTGGCGCCACAGTTAAAATCGCTTGCACATATTCTACCAAGGCTTCTCAAAATGGAGAATACTATACCAAGACCCTTTTGGGCATCCTCATTCTTCATTGCGTGAAGTGTGCCCATCATTCCATTTACAGGAGTTACAGTATCTGTTTTTATTGCGCTTTCAATTGCCTTTATCATATTTACATAGTGCGGTGTAACACTTAAATCCAGTGTGCCAAGTGAATCCATTATCAATTTATTGTTCATAATCAGATTCATTGTAAAATCATTGGAAATTAACCCCATTACTGCTCCCATGGCCTTATCATCCTTCAGTAAACCAAGTATGGGATCAAGCAAACCCTGATTCTGTATAACGCCGATAATTTCAAGTAAGTGAGAGAGAGCTTTAATGTTTTCACCCTCTGAAATGATCTTTAACATTGACAGCAATGAGTCTGATTTTGTCGTCAATGATAATATATCATCATTTGTCAATATTCCAAATATTGTTTTCATTGTGTCTTCATCGCTGAGGACCCCCGATATAACATCGAGGAATCCCATTTCATCAAGTTTTTTTATAAGATCAATAACTCTGCCAATACTTGATAAATTCTCCGGTTTCATTAATTTTTCCAACTGTTCATCTTCTGTCATCATTTTTAATCACCAACTCGCAAGATATTTGTCCAATGCCATATCCCCATTAGTCCACATAAAGTATTTGGTAAATAATTCCTTCTTTATATGGTTTGCGGGTGATGGTTCTGCTATTTTCTTATCTCCACCATAGAATGTTGTATCGTTTACTGCAATAGCAAACCCTTCCAGTGGATTATCTGCTATGCATACAACCTCAGGGATATATTCTTCCTGTTTGGTTGATGCTCCAAGCCTGTTTGAAAGGTCTTCCATGGCAATTCTTGATGTCTGGACCGCCAGGTATCCCAGCTTTGGAACGGTTACCTGATTTGAATCTCCACATGCATAAACATTGTCATATTTTATGGATCTCATGTGTTCATCTGTGGGCACAAAACCCCCATCATCAAATAGATCAGCTGTTGAATTTACAACGGCATCATTTTTTTCATACGGTGGCAATATTATTGCCAGATCTGCCTTTATTGTTTTTCCTGATTCGTCCACAATTTCATCCTTTTTAATTTCACTTAGCTTAAAATTCCATACCATGTCAAATCCTGCTTCTGAATACATGGTTTTAACAATTCCTCTAGATTCTTTTGATATATCTGTCAATATCTCTTCTCCTGGTGAAAATATTGTTATGTGAGTTTTGTCCAGTACGCCCTTCTTTTTCAAAAATGCAGGCACCATCAATGACATTTCAAATATTGGACCCTCACATGCTGAATCTGCATGAGATGCCCAGTTACTTGGGTATTTTCCTCTTGGTGTTAATGTTCCCTGATAGAATGTTCCAGATCCAATAGCTATATTTCCTCCTTTGAATTTTTCAAGTTTCTCATGAAGGGCTATTGCAAATTGCGGTTCACAAACGCTGTTGCCGAATTCATCCCATCCTTTAAGATGTTCAACCCCGAGTTTGGCTCCGAAGGCCACAACAAGATAATCATAAGTAATATCCTTTTTATCCTTGTTTGGAAGTTCATATTCAACCTTATTTTTTTTCGCATCAATTTTGGTTGCTGTTCCAAGTATAAATTTAATACCCTTGGCAGGCAATGCTGCTGCAAGATCAACCTCCAGATCTTCTGCCCGTAAAACACCTATTGAAACGTGAGGCATGCCTGGTCTAAACGCCGCATATGGTGTATTGTTGATCAATGTTACATCAATTTTATTACCAAGCAATCTTTTGGCAGTATATGCCGCCGTCAAGCCAGCAAATCTTCCACCTAAAACCAATAATTTAGTCATATAAATCCTCTGAATATATTATATTATCATGATATATTAATCTTTTTGTCATATTTGTGAAATAAATAAGGAGTTTAACTATAAATTCATGATATTTTATGACATTATGATTTTTTTAAGATATTTTAATCATAAACATGAAAAATAACGTTGAAATCATTAAAATAATGTAGAAAAAATTTTAAATAAAAACGAGTCTGATTGTAATGTGTTCATATTCTTGCTTCCACCGTTACTTTATTAATGTGCTCCATAAACTCTCTGGTACCGTATATTCCTCCTGATTCTATCGGTATGATATCATTCCTGAGCATTTTAAACAAACTGTTCCGGATCAGCTTTGAATCCTCCTTATAATCAAGATAATCTAGCATCATTGCACCTGACAGTATGCTTGCCACAGGATTTGCTATGTTTTTATTTGCTATATCTGGTGCACTTCCATGAACTGGTTCAAACATGGCCGTTTTATCGCCAATATTTGCACTTGGGGCATAACCTAGACTTCCAACAAGAGCCGAAGTCATATCAGATAATATATCTCCATAAAGATTTGGTGCTATTATATTTGTATATTTCTTGGGATCCAGAATAAGGTTATATGCTAGAGAATCTGCATATTCAAAACTTGTGTTTATTTCATGATTTTTTGATTCGTTCATTGCTATTTCTCTCCAGAAAGAATACATGGAAATAGCATTAGCCTTATCTGTTATAACAGCCTTGCCTTCGTTAATCATATCAAAAACTGTCTTAAAAAACCTTGTAATGTTTTTCCTCGTCAGTATACCCACATTATAGTGGGTTTCATCATTGGAATTTCCAGAAATATTGATCTCATAATCACACATGCTGTCTTTACGGGTGAATGTTTCATTCTTATTTAATTCACCATCAATAAGTGAATAGAAATCTTCCTTATTTTCCCGATATATTGTTAAATCCACATTGTTGTATTTCGATATTCTGGGTAATGATGACACAGGTCTTATATTTAAATACATATCAAGATCCTTTCTCAATCTCAGTATAACATTTTGCTCCATTATCCCTGGCTTAACTCTGAAATCACCAATTGCACCAAACAATATGGCCTTATAATTCTTCAATTCTGAAATCTCATTATCTGTAATGGTAACATTATTTTTTAAATAGCGTTCCGAAGAAATGTCATAATAAAAAAAATTCACATCATCATTGATATTTTTTATAATATTGCATACACCCGGAATAATTTCCTTTCCTATTCCATCTCCTGGTATAACTGCAATGTCTACCATTGATTATCCCTCACATAGTTTATAAGTCCTCCCTCATCTATTATATTTTTCAGGAATTTTGGGTATTTTGTGAATTCCTGACTTTTATCATTATAATAAATTCTGCTTTTTTCGAAATCTATGGTTATTTCATCACCATTTTTAACATCTATTTTAGCTTCAATTAATGGCATGCCAAGATTTATTGCATTTCTGAAAAAGATCCTTGCAAAGCTTTCAGCTATAATACACGAAATGCCTAAACCCTTTATGGTTATTACAGCATGTTCTCTGCTTGACCCTGATCCAAAATTCTTTCCAGCCACAATAATATCACCCTTTTCAATTTTTTTGGCCAGTTCAGGATCATTATACTCCATGAAATGCTTTGAAAGTTCTTTTGGATCAGAAGTTACCAAATATTTTGCTGGAATAATGGCGTCAGTATCTATATCATCTCCAAGAGTCCAGACTTTTCCCTTTACCTCATTTAACATTTATATCTCCTCCGGGGAACCTATTCTTCCCAGTATAGCAGATGCAGCCACAACCTTTGGATTTGCCAGATAAACCTTTGAGGTTTTATCACCCATTCTGCCTATGAAATTTCTGTTAGTGCTAGATATGCAGACCTCATTTGGGCCCAGTACTCCCATATATCCGCCCAAACACGCACCGCATGTCGTGCCAGAAAAATATCCGCCAGCCTGAACTATCACATTAATAAGCCCTTCTGAAAGAGCCTGATTGTAGACTTCCTGGCTTGCTGGAACTACCATTAGACGCACTTTCTTGTTTACAGTATGGTTTTTTAAGATTTCCGCAGCCTTTCTTATATCCTCTATTCTCCCATTGGTGCATGACCCTATATACGCCTGATCAATTTCAACATTCACTGTTGATAGAGGTCTGACATTTGCCGGTGAATTTGGTATTGCAACTGAAGGCTCAATTTCTTCAGCATCAATATTAATTATTGACTCATATTTGGCATCGTCATCTGAGGAAATGATATTATAATCTCCCCTAACCCTATTTTTCAGGTAGTTTATGGTTTTGCTATCTGTATTGAAAAATGAACATTTTGCCCCTGCTTCTGTAGTCATATTTGCAATTGTCATTCTTTCGTTTATTTCAAGATCGCCTATAGCTGAACCGGAAAATTCCATGCATTTATAAGTTGCACCGTCATGGCCTGTTTTTGATAATACATAAAGTGCCACATCTTTACCTTCCACACCTTTATTCAATTTTCCACTTATGTTTATTTTTATTGTTTCAGGGACCTTAAACCACATTTTTCCAGTTGCGAAAATAACGCCAGCTTCTGTGCTTCCTATTCCAACGGAAATGGATGATAATGCACCGTATGTATTTGTATGTGAATCTGCACCGGCAATTAACCTTCCTGGAGCTGCAAATCCCTTTTCCATCATTACCTGATGGCATACGCCCCCATGACCCAGATCAAAGAAATTATCTATGTCATTATCCATTGCAAAATCCTTAACCTTTTTGTACTGTATTGCTGAATTTATATCCTTTGGTGGCACAAAATGATCTGGTATAATTACTATTTTATCCTTCACTGGCTTTTTTCCAATGGTGTTGAAAGCATCTACAGCTATTGGGCCTGTAATATCGTTAACCATAATATAATCCAAACTTGATACTACATAATCGCCAGCATATGCGTCAACGCCTGATTTGTTGCTGAATATTTTTTCTGCTGCAGTTTTACCCATATTTATTCACCTTTTACTTTAATTGTGTTCGCCATATTTATTATATCTTTTTCGTTTAACACTCTCTTACTATTATCAGATTTTATTTCGTCCAGAATGAATTTTACTTCTTCTTCTGAGCATTTTATCCCATTTTTATTTAATATCCAGTTTATAGATGATTTTCCTGAATGTTTACCAACAACAATATTCCTCTGCCTTCCAACAAGCTCTGGGTCTATTGCCTCGTATGTAGCTGGATAATTTATTACACCGTTGACATGTATTCCGGCTTCATGTGAAAAGGCATTTTCTCCAGTGATTGCCTTATTTTTTTGTATTTCCATACCACTGTATTCTGATACCATTTGTGAAATTTTATATATTTTTGAAAAATCTATATTTGTTTTTTTATTCATAAACGCATATAGTGATGTTACAACCTCTTCAAATGATGCGTTTCCGGCCCTTTCGCCTATTCCATTAACCGTTACCTGAACTTGAGAAGCCCCACCAAGAACACCAAAAATGCTATTGGCTGTTGCCAGCCCAAAGTCATTATGGCAGTGAACGCTTATGGGTATTTTTATATTTTTCTTTATATCTGAAACTAGATTTGTCATAGAAATTGGATTCATAACGCCAACGGTATCTGGTATGTTTATTTTCGCTGCACCTGATCTCTCTGCTTCTTCAAACATCTTTATAAGAAAATCCATATCGGTTCTGGTTGCATCTTCAGCTGAAAATTCCACATATAATCCGGCTCTTGTTGCTTTTTCTATTGATTCTTTTACCTTTTCTATTGCCTGTTCTCTTGTAATTTTTAATTTGTTTTTGAGATGTATATCTGAAGTGGCAATAAAAATGTGTATATAATTTAATCCAGCATTTATTACTGAGTCTATATCATCATCATTGCATCTTGATAAACCACAAATTGTTGATTTTGATGCAACTGAATTGATTTCTCTTACAGAATGAAATTCATCATTTGAAACTGCCGGAAATCCCGCTTCTATAATATCTACACCGGTATCTTCCAGCGCACTTGCTATTTTTAATTTTTCTCTGAATGAAAATTTGGTACCGGGACTCTGCTCTCCATCTCTTAATGTTGTATCGAATACTGTTATTCTCTTATCAGAAGTATCCATTCCATTCTTGCTATAAGTACCCATGTTAAAAAATCGATCAAAATCTCTATTATTTATACCATTATACAAAAACACCACCTCAAAATTTTAATGCTCAAGGTTAGTGTCCACTATGCAAACCCAAAAACAATACGTTTGCGTTGTTAGACACTATGTTAAACATTAAGTAGGTGATTTACAACATATTATATAAACTTTATGTTAACCAGTGTGTCTAACTGCAAGAACACCTGGCATAGTTTAGAACTTACAACTTAAATAATTAGTTGCCTATCTCTCCAGGGGCCGATTTGCTTTAAGTATGGGAAGATGATAAATTAAAGCGGTATACCAATTAGACCGATCAGTTACTGAAAATAAAAACCTTTTAATAAAAATAAGCAATATGCGCTTAACTATTCACTGCCGTGATAGCTCAGTTGGGAGAGCGCCAGACTGAAGATCTGGAGGTCGCTGGTTCAATCCCGGCTCACGGCATAATGTTGCAAGTACAAATACCATATAAAGAAATGTGGTGATCTTTTTAGTTTTTAAAGCGTGTAAGGAATATATAAGACCAATGTTGAAACTGAGTTGAACCGGATTGAAAAATT
>JAJZXB010000006.1 GCA_021846395.1 Thermoplasmata archaeon
TTGCACAGTTAATTATCAGGTCATTGCTTGATGAATTCAATGTGTGCAATTTATATCCAAAATGTGTTTTATTGTTCTTCTTTGTGAATGTTCCATCCTTTGACCTCCTTGTTTTAGAGTTAATTCTCTCAATTGCTTTCTTTTTCTTCATCTCCTTTATCTCTTTTTTTGATTTGTTGCTGTTATCATCATCCTTTACAGTTATATTCCCAAGATTGCCAAGCTTCTCCGGTATCCCCTTATCCCTGTTCTCATTGTGCCCAGGATCCGATTCTACGAATGTTGCATCCTGTATCGTACCCTTTCCTATTTTTATTCCCTTGTCTTTAAACTGTTTCCATATACTCTTCCATATTGTTTTATCCTTTCCTGTTACTGACAATCTCTCCCTGAAATACCATACAGTCCTAGCGTCTGGAATATACTCTGGGAAATCTAAAAAGTTCATAAAGTCCAATCTGTTATGCATCTGTATTTCTACTGATTCATCAACTATTCCATATACAGATTGCAGGAACAGTATTTTAACCATCAATACAGGATCATAATTTGGCCTTCCACCATTTTCAGTATTATTTATGTATAAATCATTCAATAATGGCCTTACACTGTTCCAGTCTATTATATTCTTCATATCTGACAGCCTATCGCCATACTTTTTAAACTGGTCATATTTCTCCTTAAGACCGTAGTTCATTAAGTCCATAAATTATAATGGTATATTTATATATAAATATTTGTATGATAATTATTCCAGATTCTTTTGAAATTCATAATTATGGAGAGGTTATTAGAAAATATCTAAAATAATAAAATATATCATATATATAGTTATAACTATTAAATGAATCCGTGGTTTAAAATTTTAAGACCGGTAAATGCATTTATGGGATTGTTTTCAATATATATAGTTGGATTTATAGCTGTAAATTTAAACATTTTTGATTTTATTATTCCATTAACAATTGGAGCAATAAGTGTATTTTTGGTAACCGGTGCAGGAAATATAATTAATGATGTAAGTGATATGGAAACAGACCGGGTAAACCATCCAGACAGACCATTGGTAACTGGGGCCATAAGCAAAAATAATGCATTGTATGGTGCGGCAATAATTTTTATTATGGCAGTGATTTTATCCATATTTATCTCCGTCTATATATCTGCAATTGTTGCCATTGCTGAATTGCTGTTGATAAGCTATGAATTCAAGACCAAAAAACTGGGGCTTGTGGGAAATTTTACCATTAGCCTTCTAATAGGTATGATTTTTCTATACGGTGGATTTATAACAGGTGAAATTATAAAAATGATCTTACTTTTCTTACTGGCATTTTTCTCAAATTTTTCCAGAGAGATCATGAAGGATATTGAAGATATAAATGGCGATCTCGATAGGCTTACCTTTCCGAAAAAACATGGGATCAAAAATGCCAAAATACTATCTGCAATTTTTGTTGTATTGACTCTGTCAATATCCACGTTTCCATATTTTCTCCACATATTATCAATATATTATTTATATGCTGTCCTTATAGATGACTTTATATTTATATACACTATAATCCTGCTAAATAAAAATATATCCAGAGGGGAAAAGGTGTCTAAAGTGGCAATGATATTTGGTATGTTTTCATTTTTGTTGGGTGGTATAAGTTGAATGTTTACAATGAAATAGTCAATGGTTTAAGATTCAAAAAACTTCATATGACATTGATAGACCCAGCTTCCCAGGGAGTAGAAAAAGCAGTGTTTATAGCACAAAAAGCAGAAAAAGCTGGAACCGATTTTTTTATGATTGGGGGATCAACAAAAATTGACTCCCGATTAATGGACAAAACCATCACAGAAATAAAAAAAACAACTGATAAACGTGTTATCATCTTCCCAGGATCCAGCGAAATGATAAGTAAAAATGCGGATGCAATATATTACATGATGCTTATGAATTCATTAAACCATGATTTCATCATAGGGCATCAGGTCAGGTCATCCATATTGTTGAAAAAAATGGATATTGAAACAATATCGATGGGATATCTTATTTTTGAACCGGGAATGACCGTTGGAAGGGTGGGAAGTGCCAGATTGATCGAAAGAGATGATGAAAATTCTGCACTTGCCTATGCATTGACCGCAGAAATGTTTGGCTTTAAACTCCTATATCTTGAATCAGGATCAGGTTCCCCCACACATGTTGGGGAAAATGTTATAAAAAGGATAAAATCGGAGATAAATATACCTGTTATTGTGGGCGGCGGTATAAGAGATTATGATGCAGCCAGCAGTATACTGAATGCCGGGGCAGATATAATAGTTACTGGAACTGTTATAGAAAAATCTGATAACGTGTATTCTGCACTGAAGGAAATTATAGGTGCAATATAGGGATATTAAAAAATATGGATAAAATTTTTTATACAAATGTCCAATAATCGTCAGGATATTTATATGACACATAAAATTGTTATACTTGGTGCTGGAATAGGAGGCGTTGCCGCAAAAATATATAATAAAAATGCGATAATAGTTGATAAAAATGAAAAAGTAACTGTGTTCCCAAGAATGATTCAACTTCTCTCGGGATATCCTCCTGACCACATTCAGTATGAGAGGCGTGTTGACATACAGGGTACTGTGAAAAATATTAATTTTAAGGAGAAATTAATAATTACAGATAAAAAAAATTTAAGTTATGACAGCCTGATTATCGCACTTGGCAAATCCCAGAATTACTCCTTTATTCCCGGGCACGAATACATTTATGGTTTCAATGATATGCAAAGTGCCATGAAATTAAAGGCGGCAGTAGATAAGTCAAAACATATATGCATCATTGGTGGCGGCTATCTTGGAGCCGAATTGGCTGGTGCTATAAAGGGAAAGGATATTACAATTGTGGAAGCGGGTAAAAGATTGTTGTCAGGGTTGCCTGAGAGATACCATAGAATGTCTCTGGATATTCTTCAGAAACTGGGGGTCAGGGTATTATTCAACGAAAAGGTAAAGGAAGTAACCGAAAACAGTGTGATTACTGATAATGGCAAAATAAAATCGGATGCAACCGTTTTTGCCGGGGGATTTACAGGAAATAGCCTTATTTCTGAACTGGACATTAAAAATAAAAACTCAAAGGTTATTGTTGATGAATACCTCAAATCAAAAGATTATGATGATGTATATGCATGTGGTGATTCCATGGCCATTGAAAATAGCATTGTGCCAATGTCTGCAATTATAGCAAGGTCATCTGGAATAACTGCTATGAAAAATGCACTTGGAGAGAATAAAAAATTTATACCAGACAATTTTGCCAATATTATTGAAATTGGAGACTACTACTTTGGGGATTTTTTCAATGTTCCCGTTTCGGGTGTTATTGCAAGATTTATAAAAAAGGCAGCAGTTTCACAGAGCCTGAATTTTGCGAGGTCTATTTGATTTTTGCAGTTAAATAGGTGGAGTTATAATTACTTTTTTATCATATAATATGGATTCTTACCTTTGCCAAGGCCATAGATTATTTTGTTTGAACTTTCAAGAAAATCCTTTACACTGTTTTTGTTTACAAATCCCTATTTTTGCCCTTGATTATAGATCATATACCCTTAAAATATGCTTTGGAAATGAAAGGAAATCCATAAGGTATCCAGGCATAATTTTCATGATGAATTCACTTCCATTATCTATTAATTGCTTCTTTCTCTCAGGCAATTTTAACTGTCTTATCTTTCCAAACATGAGTTTGTATATATAAAAGCTGCAGGATGCATGGAACCGAATTAGCTGTTCATCCACGGGGCCAACCCTTGTTTTCATTACATGCGTCAAAACATTAAATCTATCCCCGTCAGTTGTGAATAGTTCATTATTATCCTTGACGGCATACACTGCCACTATAGATCTAACCATATGGCGGCAATTCCCAGTTAGCATTCTTGTATAATTATTACATTTGAATCGGGAAAACAACAGTTTTCACAAAAGGAAACTTGTATGACCATGTTATAATATACAAAAAATCAACCTTTTAACCGGTATTCCGTAGAATAATGTTTAAAGGTGATCTAACAATTCTTTGCCGGCATTGTTCGAACCCGAAATATTATATCCGTAAATCCAGTCATAAAAAATATAGGTAGATAATTTGAATTCCAACAATAAAAAACCCTTAATTGTGCAGGGTGATGGTACATTATTTCTTGAGGTTGACAATGCCCCAGCACAGGAGTGCAGAGATAGACTTTTAAGATCTTCTGAGCTGGTGGGCCGGATGCAGGAAACTAAAATAGGGTTTAACAGAGATACTGGACAACACCAGAACCCTGCTCTATAACCATTCGATATTATTCGAAAATGTTATTCATTAATAGATCCTAAAGTTTAAATCAAAAAGTATAAAATTAAAACTTTTTTATTATATTTTCCATTTTTCCTGAATCGATTAAAACAACATCTTTTTCTATTTTTGATATATTTATGAGATCATCTTTAAAACCGGTATATGAAAAAATGATGTAGGTATTGTTAATTGTATTAAACAATGATGCTTTTCTTTTTAAATTATCAAGAACATCAATTCCTGCTTTAACATTTTTGTATTTTACCTCGCCGTATATATTATTGTTTTTATCGTCTATTCCAATTATGTCTATTTCCTCAATATCTTTTCCCTTTTTCTTATTTATATTATTCCCCCACCATTTTCCTATTGAAATAATTTTTGAATTCAGTATTTTCCATGAATATTCCTTAATGAATTGAATGCATATTTCTTCAAATATAGTTGATATATACTCATTCATATTTTTATTTATCAGGGAATTTACAAACTCATATTCATTATTTTCAATATAACTCTGGTTTTCAAAAAGGTATTTAAAATAAAAATTAAAATAATTACTTTTTATTTTATAAATGAGTGAATTCCTTTTTTTATTAAATAATGGATATTCCTTTTCAATTATTTCCATTGATATCAATTTATCAATATATGGAGATAATTCATTTGAGTTATAATTCATAATATTCGATATTTCATTTATTTTATTTTTCCCCGATGATATCAATCTCAATATTGTAAAATATTTTTCAGGACTTTTCAGTTCTTCTCTTAATATAAAAAGTGCATCATTATAAAAGATATTGTTTTTTGAAATAAATTGATGCATTAAATCTTTATTTTTGTTAATTAATGATAAATAATATGGTATCCCTCCAGTTAATGCGTATATTTTTATTGCATAATCAATGTTTGCATTTAAATACCTGTACACGGATTTAAAATCAAACTCCTCAATTTTGATGTTCCCTGTTCTTCTTCCGTATAAAGGAGAATTGTAGTTTAAAATTTCAGTGTAAACAATATTTATCAACGAACCGCTTATAATGAACATTGTATTTTGGTTTATAAAATATTCATCATAATATTTCTGAAATATTGATAGAAATGATTTATCTTTTTCAATTATATATGTTATTTCATCCATTGCTATTACGATTTTTTCCCCATTATTTTTTTGTACTATATATTGAAACAATGAGTCCCAGTCCTTCAGTGGATTGTTATATATTACGTTATCATTATAAAATTCTGCTATTTTCATTGAAAAATTTCTTATCAGTTGTATTTTTTCTTCCTGGGTTGCCATAAAATATATATTTTTTTTATTTTTCAAAAATTCTTTTAGTAAAAATGTCTTTCCAATCCTTCGCCTACCATATAACAAAATTAATGAATTTTTTTTATTTTTATATGTTTCCTCAAGAAAGTCCATTTCACTATCTCTATCAATAAACATATAATTGTATTTACTTGTTATTAATAAAGTTATCTAATTCAAATTAGACTAAGTTAAATTAGACTAATTGTATTTAGATTAATAAAATTTACTGGAAAATATATTTTATCTATACTTTTAAGATTTATTTTAATATGGATGTTTTTCATGGAAATTGTGGAAGATATCGCAATTCAGTTTTTAAATACAAAACATTGATTTTGATAGATGGTATTTACAACCCCTGCTATTGCGGGGAGATTCAACACCAGCGATCTGTGGCAATAGTAGGTGAAATGGATATTTCTATGCCAGAATGGTTATGCATTATTCAACCTTACCTCTTCCGCTATTTTATCGATATCCTCTCCACAGAGTTTTGATAATTCTTGATTAAGTTTAATGATCTTTTCAGATGCATAATATAAATTCTTTTCACGATAGTTCTGGACTGTTCTATCCAGACTTATTATTTTGTCACCGGCAACAAGGTTATCGGCCTGTGCAACTATTTTTTCCTCGATGGTTTGTGGTGTATAATCCTTTGGTGGAAGCCCAAGATTTCTTGCCTCATCCTCAGTTATTCCGGCACCTGTATGCCTTTCGACTATGTTTACAACAGAATCACCAATGTTTTTCTCCCTTAGCATACCTGCACCAACATATGCATGTTCTATACCATTTGTCCTTGTTCTCCCAATGTCGTGCAACAATGATCCAGCGGCTATAAGTTTCAAATTAGCATCTGCATATTTACCCATTGCCATTGCCAGTTCATAGACGGTTTTTACATGATTTATAATTTTTTCCGAAGCATGTTCATCGTATAAAATTTTCAATGCTTCTCTCTCATCAGGTATATATTTAACCATTTTTCCTTTTTCCATTGGGACTATATTTATTTTTCCATTATATGTCTTTTTCAGTTCCATTCCATTAAAGTAATGATCGAGAAATATTGCGAGTGCAGATACTTCACTGTGTGGCTGATTGGCTATGGCTATATTGTAATCTGCCATGAGATATGCGTCTATTGGAACTTTCTCTGCACCAACAAGAATTAGTATATCCTTATCTTCTGTTTCATTTCTTATGTCATCAATTTTTTCATCGACATTTATGCCGTACATTGATAAATTTATCTTTACTCCTTTAAAGTCCTTCATAATTTTTTTCCAGTTTACACCGGTACTTATTCTAAAATCACCGCCAAATCTTTCAACAACACGATGGACTGTCTCTTCAAGTGTTTCATCCTTCTCATCCACAAAAATTTCATCTGCACCGAAAGCCCTTGAAACCAGTGATACGTGAGTGGTTATTCTCTTATCTCTGAATGGCCTGTGACCAATTCGCAAAACCGAAATCTGATTTTTTTTTACCATATTAAAGTCTATTCTGATTATATTAATGTATTTTAAATTTAATGATATAATTTCTCTTTAGAATTAGCAATAATAAAAAATAGGATTTATTGGTATTTATAAGTTAAATTATATTTATATTTTAAGGAAATAATATTTACAAAAATCAATTTCCATTATCCATTTCTATTCTATAGCCTTTTATATAGAGCAGGCTTGATCTGTTGACAATTCCCTTCAAAAGTGTCTGGGAAATTTTCAATGTTTCAGAAACAGTGCCGATAAATACACCGCCATCAACCATCATGTTTTTTATATTTTTTTCATACTCTTCAAGCTGTTCATCGCTCAATGTTGTTGCATAAATTATATCTGCAAGATCTGCCATTGACCCTATGAGATTTATTTGTATATTTGTATAATATGTGTGATAAGCTTTTTCTGGACCTCTGTCAGCCGTGATCCACTGGCTTTCAACCATTTTTATTTTGTCAAGATACAGTAATGCCTTTTTTCCTTCAGGGCCATATTTTTCATCGATTTGTGGCATTGTAATCCATCCGGTTGAAAGATCAAGAAGCAATTTTCTCTTTGAATCCGTATCGGCTGCATGGAAAATTGTTACAAGTTCCCCAACATCATTCACCACTTTAATTCTATTTACCATTCTATGTGATATTGCAGAATTAAATATAATAATTTCTAATATGAAGAAAAGTTAATGTATTAAATAAAAATAACAGATTGTGAAGAATTACAGCGGACACATAATATTTGATAATAATTTTCAGTGGAAGGATCTTGAAAAATATTTTCCTGATATGTGGGAAATTATCGAAGAGGAGTCAAAATTGAATGTTGAAGATAAGCAATTTGATGATATACTTCTCAATATGAATCTCGAGGAGATAAGGAAAAATAAAAAACCATTTGGATACAGAAGGGAAAATTCAAAATTCAAAATGATATTCCCTCAGGACAAAAAGGAAATAACAATTTACAGAAATATGCCAAATGAGGAAATTGAGGAAATGACCGAAAGGGTCGCGCATGAGATAAAAAGCAAGAAAGTAAAATATTCAATTCAATATGATCAGATGATATCACATCAAGTTAAGAAAAAATAAATTATACAGTACAATAAAGCATGAAAACTATTAATTTTCTATGTGGTTTAAGTGCTAAATGTGTTATGCTGTATACTTTTTTGTTATATGAAAATAACACACCCCAAAAAAATATATAAAAATAATATGCCTGTGTAATAAAGGCAATATATGCCTACTGGCATAAAAGCAAGCTTTGTGCAGAGAGTAGTTCACAGTGGCAAGGAGCCATCAGGAGAGACTTTTTTCCAGTCATCCATGAATCTAGAAAGCCCCTCGTCAGTTTTTGGGTGTGTGGTGAGT
Source organism: Thermoplasmata archaeon (assembly GCA_021846395.1). Lineage (GTDB taxonomy): Archaea > Thermoplasmatota > Thermoplasmata > Thermoplasmatales > Thermoplasmataceae > Acidiplasma. The sequence goes on from JAJZXB010000006.1 coordinate 8,554, forward strand.
TTCTTAATCACATCGAATGGTACGGTAACCACGTCTGCACCTATTATAGCAGCTCTTAAAACGTGTACCGGATTTCTTACAGAGGCTACTAGTATTTCTGTGCTGATATTATAGTTTGTAAATATTGTTTTTATTTGGTTAATTATTGACATTCCGTCCTCCCCAATATCATCAAGCCTTCCAACGAAGGGGGAAACATATGAAGCACCATTTTTTGCGGCTAGAAGAGCCTGAACTGGGTTGAATACAAGTGTTGTATTCACAGATATGCTTTTTTCCTTTAAAATTTTCATTGTTTTTAAGCCTTCCAGCGTCATGGGTATCTTTATCACTGCATTTGATCCTAGATTGTGAAGTTTAAGCGCCTGCTGAACCATTTCATCCGATTTTTCCGAAACAACTTCAAGGCTTACAGGACCATTTACCGTTCTCAATATCTCGGATGCTATGTCAGAAAAACTTTTCCCATTCTTCTGTGCCTTTGATATGAGAGTGGGGTTTGTCGTTACTCCATCAATCAATCCATAATCATTGGCTTCCCTTATTTCATCTATATTTGCTGTATCGATAAATATTTTCATTTAAACTCCTCCTTGTAAAATTCTTCCATTATTTTTACCATATCATTAATCCCTATATGAAAGTAATCAAATAATTCCATTCCTTTACCACTTTTGCCAAAAATATCTGGCATGCCTATTCTTTTTAACGGAACTGGATAATATTCAGAGATCACTTCAGAGACCCTTGAGCCGAGGCCATTGTATATTGAGTGTTCCTCGGCTGTTATAATTTTTCCAGTTTCTCTGGCAGCTTTTATTATTGCCTCCCTATCTATTGGTTTGATTGATGACATGTTTATTACCCTTACATTTATTTTATCCTTCAATATTTCTGCTGCTTTCAATGCAAAGGAGACCATTATACCATAGGCTATTACTGTTATGTCATTTCCATCCCTCATGGTTACTGATTTTCCTTCCTTGAATACATAATCATCATCGTTTAAAACTGGAAATTTTTCTCTAGTCAGGCGAACATAATATGGGTTTTTCTTTTTTTCCGAAAGATAATCAATAACACTTCTTGTTTCAATGGAATCAACTGGAGCTATTACCTTCATATTTGGGAGTCCGGACATGAGCCCCACATCCTCCAATATTTGATGTGTTGGCCCATCCTCGCCAAGTGATATTCCTGCATGTGTTACCACGAAATTTACGGGCACATTATTATAGCATATAGACTGCCTTATTACATTGTAAGTATTGCTTAAAAAAACAGCAAATGTTGAGGCAAAAACTGTTTTTCCTGATAATGATAGCCCTGCAGCTGCAGTGACCATTGACTGCTCTGATATGCCCATGTTGAAAAATCTTTCGGGATATTTTTTTCCAAATACATCCGTTTTTGTTGAGGATGACAGGTCAGAGTCAAGAACAACAATGTCCTTATTTTTCTCACCCAGTAGCGCCAGTTCATTGCCGTACGTTTCTCTTAAACTTTCAAGTTTTTCTATTTTCTGCATTTTACATTGCCTCTATATCCTTTAATGCTCTCTGGTATTCATCATCATTTTTTGGAGGTGCACCATGGTATTTGGGGTTGTTCTCCATATAACTGACGCCTTTGCCCTTTATTGTTTTCGCAACTATCATTGTTGGCTTATCTCTGAAATTCTTTGCCTTTTCAATGGAACCAATAACCTGATCAATGTCATTTCCATCAATTGTAATGGTATTCCAACCAAATGCCCGTGCCTTTTCTGATATATCGCCTAGAGGCATTATATTTTCAGTAAAGCCATCAAGCTGTATTCCATTTCTATCAACAATTGCGGTTAAATTATCAAGATGATACTTACTTGCAGCAAGCATGGATTCCCAGATATTCCCTTCCTCCATCTCACCGTCACCAATAATTGCATAAATACGCTTATTGTTTTTATCAAGTTTTGCAGAAAGGGCAAAACCTATTGCAACGCCCAATCCCTGGCCTAGAGAACCTGTGGAACTTTCAACGCCAGGAATTCCACGGTGTACATGACCTTCGAAATCGGAATTTATACTCCTGAACCCTTTCAAAAGGTCATCTGGAAAATACCCCTTCATGGCCAAAACTGCATATAATGCTGGAGAGGCATGTCCCTTGCTCATTACCAGTATATCACGATCGGGGTCGTCTGGATTTTTTGGGTCAACGTGCATTTCCTTAAAATAAAGTACGGCAAGCACATCAGTAATACTCAATGATCCACCCGGATGGCCACTTTTTGCTGTGTAAACCATTTCGATTATCTTTTTACGGATCTCTCTGGCGATGGGCTTTAAATCATTATTATAATATTGTTCCATTAAACATCTCTTATATATTTATTATATACTTAAAAATCTTTCTTATGCAGTATAACTAAAAAAATTAATTATTATGAAAATCATTATTTAATAATAAATTATTATAGGATATGATTAAATATGGAAAAAACTTTTATCTGGCAGATACCGCGACAATTATTGGTGATGTTGCCATTGGAGATAATGTAACCATCATGGACTCTGCAGTTATAAGGGGAGATCAAAATAAAATTTTTATTGACAGCAATTCAAATATACAGGATAATGCAACAGTGCATGTTAATTCTGTTTGCGAAACCAGAATTGGAAAAAATGTTTCCCTGGGCCATAATGCAATAGTTCACGGAGCTATTATTGAGGATGATGTCCTTATAGGAATGGGGGCAATAATTTTAAACAATGCCCATATAAGAAAGGGATCCGTTATAGCTGCCGGCACTGTTATTACAGAGAATTTTGACTCGCCAGAAAATGCACTTATTGCAGGAATTCCTGGAGCAATAAAAAAAATAGACAGGAAATACCATGAAATGGCATATGAAAACTCTCTGGAATACCTGAAACTTAATGAACAGTACATAAACAATATGTATATGAAATTGCATGGCTGGGAAAAACATGAATAAATATACCGAAGGTTTTCTTTCTTCCATTTCATTTTTTACCATAATACCATTGAAAAAGAGTTATCCAATAAATAAATACACTCTCTATTTTTTATCAATGACTGGACTTTTGTCAGGGCTGGTATCTGGGTTTATTTTTTATCTGATAAGCCCTGTAAACAGGTTAATTGCAGCAGTATGTTCAATATCGTTTCTGATGATTTTTTACGGCTTCAATCATCTTGATGCTGTAATGGATTTTGGAGATTCCATAATGGCAGGAGGAGACCATACGAGAAAACAGGAGGTAATAAAGGACAAATATACTGGGTCAGGAGGTGTTGGTCTTCTTTTTATTGTTTATTTGACAAGCATTGCATTTCTATCATATTTTCCAACAATTTATGGCTTCATAGTTGTTATTTCGGCTGAAGTTGGATCACGGTATATAATGATACTCATAATGTATGGATCAAAGTATTTTGGAGATGGGCTTGGAAAGGTATTCATAGAAAGCCTTGGAAATAATAAAAGCATTCTCATAATAAATGCAATACCTTTCATCGTTATGGCATTCTTCAATTTGTACAATATGGCAATTATAGTTATTTTGATTGCTGTTATGTACCTGTTCAAAAAAAGAGTGGAAAAAACATATAACGGCATGAATGGAGACATAATTGGAAGTACTGGAGAAATATCAAGACTTTTTTATTATATATTTGCCTTTATTTTTTTGATTTCCGGTTTTTTTTATATCATATGAGGATTGTGTGATATTCATCATTTCACATTTATTTAAATTGCATAATGTGAAATAAAAAAGTAAATATATTTTTATATACTACCCTGACTTGAATAATTTGACGGATAATAAATGGTTCCTTGGTTACATATTTTCAAACATGGCAGTGGGATTAACCATGCCTTTGATCACTCTATTTGTAGTTGTTTATTTAAATAGCAGCGTTTTTTACGTTGGAGTTGTATTTGCGCTTTCATCCCTTGCTTCTGTACCTGCACTTATCATCTGGGGAAATTTATCCGATAGGTTTAAGAAACGGAAAATATTCATCATTATTGGTTTTTTTGGATCATTCCTTTCATTGATTCTTGTTTTTTTCATTAACTCAATACCATCCTATATTCTTATGCTTGTGCTTTTCCAGATCATAACAATGGCCAGCACACCTGTATCAACTCTGCTTATCCTTGAAAATTCCCCGAAATCCGCATGGGCAAGCATAATGGGAAAATTCAACGCCTACAGTGCACTGGGAACAGTAATGGGACTGGCAATGGGTGTTGTTGTGCTGATGGCTTTTGGCAACTACAGCCATATCATCATTAAATATCTGTATGTTATTGCTGCATTTATCTATTTGATAGCTGGAATTTTATCAATTTTTGTCCTGAAGGAGCCCAGAAAAAAAATAAATAGGGATAAGCTTAATTTTTTATATACTGTCAGGGTTATCGAACGTATCAGGTATATTCCAACACATATTCTTCATATACCCAAAATCAAAAATGAAAAAAGGATAAAAATCCCCGGCTATCTAAAAAACTATCTTATAATGGCGTTGATATTCATGACTGGTTTTCAATTATTTTTCGTTCCATATCCTGTTTTTATGATAAGAGAGTTCAATGCCACGAACAATGAAGTATTCATAATGTTTTTGCTGAGCAGCTTAATGTCCGCCACCACCTATATGCCTGCAAGCAGATATATGAATTATATAGGATCGAATAAAATGCTATCATATGCCATCATGATCAGGATTATGTTGTTCATAACTGTTGGAACCGTTTCATTTTTCATTATAGACAATGTATTTTATTTAATATTTTACATAGCCATGTATGGAATTTTTGGGGCATTATGGAGTTTCATCGGGCTGAGTGAGGTTACCAGCATATCAAATATGTCCGATGCAGCTGTAAGGGGAAAGGTAATTGGGTTTTACAATTCATTCAACGGAATAGGGCAGATTGTGGGATCGGGACTTTCAGGAATTATTGCAATAAGCATAGGATATTCGGGGGATTTTTTTATATCTGCACTTGTTGTCTTATCAGGATTTATAATTCTTATAAAAACCAATCCTCCAGATATAGAAACGTTGATCAGAAGGGTCAAATCTCGAAGCTAGTTCTTTATTCTTTTGATCAGAAGATGGAATAAGTTTGCAAAACCATCGCCCCATGTTTTCAGTTTTGGCTTTGTTATTCTTACCCCATATAAAATTGGAACCTCAATAAATTTACCGAGTTTTATTGCCTCAATCTTGATATCCTCTGAAAAAGTCATTCCACTGTCAAGATTGTGCATCTTTTCATAAAGCGATTTATAAAAAACCCACATACCACTCTGTGAATCAGTGAGTTTTATTTTGAACAATACCCTCATTGTAATATTCAACACAAGATTGCCAATATAATGAAGGGAGGTATAGCTATGCTCTGTTCTCAGAGTCATTCTGTCGCATGATATGAAGTCAACTCCATCATAAAGCAAGATTTGAATTAGGGGCTTTATAACATCATGGGGATATGTGCCATCGCCATCCATGCAGACAATAATATCACCACCCGCATATTTAATTCCTGTTTTATATGCAAGGCCGTATCCTTTCTGATCAACATTGATCACCCTCGCCCCATTTTTGATTGCTATTTCCTTTGTTCGGTCTGTTGAGTTTGTGTCTACAACAATTATCTCGATATTATCAATTGATTTCAGGCCTTCAATTACCTGGCCTATAGTTTTTTCCTCGTTTATGGTGGGTATAACCGCAGTAATTTTCATTTGCAGGTCTATATGATATTAAGCAGTATAATAATTTTTGCTTAAACCATTAAAATATGTGCAGTGGCTAGTTTAAACATTTAAAAATATCATTATCACTATCCATAAATATATATGTTTTTTAGTTCTTTATCCGACAGGACTATCCCAAATTTTTTAATGTAATTATTCATCTCTGAGAGAGTGAATTTCTGACTGTAATTATAACTATTCAGTGAAGCTTTAATGATGTTTTCCCTTATTTTTGTCACCCTTGATATAAATTTAACCATTTTTTCATCGAAATGATTGTACGTTCGATATTCTATAATTAAATTGTTGATAAAATCCGTGTTATTACTATAGTAATTTTTATTTGTTGCAATAAAGCAGCAGGGCTCATCACCCATTAAATCGCTATATGTTTTGATCTTAACATAATTGCTGCTAAGGGAAGAAGCATACGGTTCCCATATGGTGATGTATCTTCCTTCCTTATTTTCAAATTGCCTTATTCCACTTGCGGGATTGCTGAATGTTTTTATACCAGTGTTTTTGGATTTAATGAACTCTTTTGTAAGGAGCATCATTGATGATATTTTTGATGTATAGCAATAATTATTTTCATAATTTTGATTTTCCAGAATAAAGGAGCCTCCGGACGCAACTGGACCAAGCAATACTATATTTTTATGTATAAGTGCAGAAATAAACTGTGAAAATAACGGCGATAAACATAGTTCAATCGAATTATTTATCAGCGCTTCCATCAATTCGGCTGTACTGTTAAAAACAAGAAGTTTAATTTTTATCCCATCTATTTCTGATATTTCATTCATCATGGATAAAAATAACACATATTCACTTGATTTCAGTATGCCTATTCGGATATATCCGGGAATTATGTCAGGATAATAATCAAAAAGCCATATCATTTTTGTGAGCCGCCCTGTGGTTTTTCTTACTATAGTATTCTCATTTAACAGACCTGAAATTGTTTCCGATATATAAGATCTGGAAAAATTATACAGCGACTCTATTTCATACTGTGCAATACCGTTATATTTCCTTTTCTTTAATTCCTTTAATAAAATATTTCGGAGATTGTTGTTCATAATGTGTTGCCCTTATTATACATTTAAGCTTATTCAATTTATGCTTTTTGTATCACTTTATAATTCTGTATTTTTTAAATTTCTGTATGTTTTCCACTGTGTTCTCACAATTCCATTTATATTTATCTTATTTTTTATTGAATTTTTTAAAAAATTGATTGTTCTCATATCTGAGGGGTATCCGGAACCAAAATCCCCATAAATTTCATGAAGTTTTTTTATTTCGTTATCACGAATGACCTTGGCGATTATTGATGCACCGGAAACAATTGGAAATAAATCGTCGGCACGGTGCCTGCATGTTATTTTTTTATTTGTTTCAGAAATTAATTTGCTTTCCAGTCTTTTTTCATCAGTATCAAAACAATCAACATATACCTCATTTTCTGCAGAGTTAATCAGCAGCCTTGCATATTTCTCTTCAAGCACATTGAGTTTTTTTTTCCTGACATATGCATCTATTTCTTCCGGAGAAATAATATAAAATTTGTGCTTGTATTTGATCAGTTCTTCATATAAATACAGCCGCCTTAATGGAGAAAGCTTTTTGGAATCCCTCACCCCAAGATTTTTTATTGCGTCTTCATTTCCACACAAAATGGCCATAACCATTGGGCCAATAACAGGCCCTCTCCCAGCTTCATCGATGCCGCATACATCCATATATCCCTATCCCCAATATGTATAAATAAATTATACTGGCAATAATAAAAATATCATCCAAAAAATTTAAGAGATATATAATTAATTTATTTCATATATGCAATGCAGAATGATGCCCAGTTCGGATTTGTCTATATTAATATTGTCAGACATAAAAATATTTATTAAGGTTAAAAATATATGTCTCGTTATATGACTAAATATGTGTTGATATCGGATTCAACGCTTAGCTATAGCTACAGGGATTTTCCCTTACTGGATTTCCTGCCCTGTGCTCCAGGCGATAAGATACCAGCCAGAGTTTATAAATTTCTAAAGGGTCCTGCGCCTGATGTACTTTCAAATGGTGAGGCAAAATATGCGCCATATGCAATAAGAAAAATCGAAGCATCTTTATTGAGGGATAACCCAAGGAAAGACATTGCAGTTGCACATGAAGATTATCTAGCAAATTTTATAACAGATGATACGGAAATTATAGGGATTTCAACTATGGATCCGCTTGGAATAGGGCCAACAACAATGTCCTATGTAGCATTATTTGGTGGAGACCTTGATTCATGGGTAAGGAGAGAATGGGATGCCCTGCTTGAAAAGGTAAATAAAGTTAGGCATGGAAAAAAGGCAAAACTTGTTGTTGGCGGACCAGGAGTGTGGGAATTCACAATTTTAAGGGAAGAAATAGAAAAATATCACTTTGATTATATTGTTCAGGGTGAAATGGATGATACCATTTCAGAACTGTTCAGAGAGATATCAGAAGGGAATATAGATAAAAAAATGTTCTATCAGGGATACATGACCTATGATGATAAATTCAGAAAGGTTTTAAAAAATGACGATTTATTCATTGCTAGGGGTGTCAGTGAAAGGGCTTATCCTTCACTTGAGGAAATACCGGATATAGTAAGGCCATCCATGAAAGGCATGGTTGAAATAATGAGGGGCTGTGGAGTGGGCTGTGACTTCTGTGAAGTTACACTGAGACCGCTCAGATATTATCCCCTTGACAAAATCAAAAGGGAAATAGAAGTTAATGTGGCGGGTGGAAATGATCATCCCTGGCTTCAAACGGATGAGATATTTGAATATAAACACGAAAAGATGTTCACTCCAAATCAGGATGCACTTACAGATTTATTTAAAACCATCATGAATACTAAGGGTGTGACCACAACAAATCCAACTCATGGAAGAATATCAATTCCTGCTGCTTTTCCGGATTTAATAAAAAAATTGAGCGATATAATGAAGGCAGGACCAAATAACTGGATAGGCATACAAACCGGTGTGGAAACTGGGAGCGATTCCCTGGCATTGAAACATATGCCAAATAAAACCATGCCGTTGAAAATCGGAGCGGATGGTTCATTCCAGGAAATTGTATGGGAGGGCGTTTATAATGAAACCAAATACTACTGGAGATCTGCGTTTACCATACAGGTAGGCCAGGAGCAGGAAACAGAGGAAGATAACTGGGACTCTATAGCAATGATAAACAGACTGAGCAATTCATATGTAAACGGGAGGCCTTTTGAATTCACCGTAACTCCTCTGGTTAATGTCCCACTGGGCAGAATAAAATCAAGAAACCTCAACATGATGCTGGATCCTGTACAGCTTGGAGTTTATTATGCTTCTTACAGGCACCTTGCAAAGATGTCCATACGTGACGGGTTCAGAAACACATCTGGAAACCCATTTACAAAAGTTGGTACAGGTTCCATTATTTCACTTGGTGGAGAACTCATGCTGAGAGTTGTCGAAAAGGTTGCAAAAAGAAATGGTGTGGATATTGAAAAGGTTAAAAAATACGGAATGGAAAACGTGTCTGAAATAAACACACTAAATACAATGAGCAGGGCATAATTTTATAAAGTATTTATAATACAATTTAATTATTAAACATGGTTAATTATAATTTTTTAAAAAGAATTCTTGTAGTTGGTGAAAAAAGTTTACTTTCAAGATTGTCCATATTTACGGAAATAGGGATGGACAGCACAAACAATTTAATATCCATGCTCAAAAATGCACCAACTGATGTGGAAAAATACAATGAAATAATAAAAATAAATGAAAAAAGGGGAGATGAACTCAATATTAATTTCAGGCATGAAGTTACCAGCGGTGCAATAAGCTCTAGCATGATGGACAATATGCTTCTGCTGATAGAAAAGTGTGATGATCTGCTTGATAAAATGTATTATGCCAGCAGGGAAATAAATCGTTTTAATAAAAATTACAGCAATACAAAGGACGAGGCGAATATTGTTGACTATTCATACAATAGATTTATTGATATTTTGACGAACAATATTAAATCCCTTGAATATGTAAAAAAAATTCTTAATGAAGTTAGCCTTATCACCATGAAGGATGATAGAAAAAATATAGAAACTGTCGAGGAGGAGGTGGACGAAATAAAGGATGGCATTATAGATTATGCATACAAAAACTCAAATAAAATGTCCTATCTGGTTTTTGAACATTTAAATACGCTTACGCATAAACTTGATGATTTGCTTGATGATTGTGAAGATATATCTGATCTGGTATATACAATAATGCTTTCGGTGACAACTTGATTTTTTTTATCCTATCACTTGTACTTACCTTTCTTTTGACAATGTTTGTATCCGGCAATAACCTTTCAGCTGCGGTTGGTACCCTTGTTGGATCAAGAATTGTATCAAGGATTGCGGGAGTTTTTATTGGTTCAATGGGATTTTTCCTTGGACTGGTTCTTGAGGGACGCTTTTTAAAGGGCGCAGCCATATCTCTGGTCCCGCATACTTATATTTATATTTCATATGCTTTTTTTATTGCATTTATGATCTTTGTTTTTGCAAATAAAGGGCGTGCACCTTTATCACTGACCATGGCCCTTGCTGGTACAGCAATAGGAATTGACTTAAAAATTCACTACCCTATTGATTATGGATTTGTATTGATCATGGTAATTTTCTGGGCTCTGGCTCCGGTAATTTCCATAATATTTTCATATATAACTGAAAAAGCATTTTTTCACAGAGATTATAAAAATGTTTGGTCTGTTGCAGTTTATCTAAAAATACTTATAATTGTGGCCTCATTTTTAACCGCCTTTACTCTTGGAGCTAATACTCTCGGCTTTATAGCAAATGTAGAAGGTTTTAACCCATACACAATACTGGTCATGACAGCAGGAATTTTTATCGGTGCATTTTTCCTCAGCAATGGAGTGATAAAAAGGGTTGGAGAGGAAATGTATCTTATGAGATATTCAAATGCACTGATATCCTTGATTGTATCATCGCTCATTGTGGAGGTTGCAACGCTTTTTGCAATACCACTGTCAAACACGCAGACCCTTACATCAAGCGTTTTTGGCGTGGGCATTTCATATAAATACAGGGGCATCTATATGAAACCTTTTTTCATAATAATACTTACCTGGATTATTTCCCCAACCCTTGGATTTGTTCTGGGATACATGGTATAAAAATTATACGCTGTGAGTTAAATTGTCAATTCTTCCCCCATCAACAACCATAACCTGACCGTTCATGTATTTTGATTTTTCTGTTGCAAGGAAAAGAGCAGCTTCGGCTATGTATTCTGGCCTTCCAAACATCTTAAGTGTTGTTCTGGAAATGAAAAAATCCTCAAGATCCTTTCTTTCTTTTTCAGTTTTTCCACCTATAGTCATATCGCTTTCTACCCATCCTGGTGCTATTGCATTGACCCTTATGCCATAATCCATAAAATCTAGGGCGAGCCTTTTTGTAAGCATTATCACTCCAGCTTTGGTTATGGAATAAAATGAGGTGTTTTTAGCAGCTGTGCCCACACCAGCATTGGATGCAATATTTATTATGATTCCATGTTTTTTCTTTAAGTCATTCAGACATTCCTTTACAGCATATATTGGCCCCATGAGATTTACAGACATCAGCTCATTTATTTTTTCATCGTCAAATTCATCCCATGATATTGAACGCAGAACCCCTGCATTGTTAACAAGAATATCTATGGGGCCCATCTTTTCATGTATCTTACTTACCATGCTTTTTACGTCTTCGTGGCTTGAAACATCTGCCCTGAAAATTTCTGAATTGTTCAGTGTGTTTTTCAGTTCCATTGCCGATTTTTCATCCTTATTGTAATTAATTGCAATTCTTGCACCCTCTTTATTGAATAATACCGCTATTGCTCTTCCAAGCCCTCTTGATGCACCGGTAATTAAAACTATTTTACCTTTTAAATCGTTCATGTTTAATTATTCAATTATATTATAAAAAATTTTTAGTTTAAGCGCAATATTATTTAAACAGTGTTGGCATATACAAAACATGATAAATGTTGGTCTCTACTATAAGGTAAAGGAAGGGCACGAGAAGGATTTCGAAGAAACATTCAAGGGAGTTGTCCAGTTATTAAAGGGTTCTGAAACAGGATTCGTTAATGGAAAACTGTACAAAGAAGTGGATTGCCCAAGAGAATATATGATATATACTGAATGGAAGGATATGGACTCTTTCAAAAAATTCATCCAGATGAAGGAGTATGAAATGACTGTGGATTATGGAAAATCCATTATGGAATCATCTCCAAGGCACAGGATATTTGGAGAATCAAAAAATTAATAAAATTTATAATATAATTGGTAATATAAAGAAAGTATGGAAATTTATTATAAAAATGGTACAATAATATCCGATCAAGGAGATGATGGGATATTTGAGTACGATGGCCGCATTAAAAAATACAGGGCTTTGCCATACAAATATGCATTGGTTACAAGAAAATATAAAAATATAATTGACCATGTTTTTCCAGATAAAAAAATAAATGTAAAATCAGGCATTGAATTGAGGCCCTACCAGAAAAAATCACTGGAATTATGGGAAAAAAATGATTATTCTGGAACTGTTGTATTGCCAACGGCTGCAGGCAAAACCATTCTCGGTATCTATGCTATTACGATGCTGCAGGTTCCAACACTGGTCATTGCTCCAACAATAGAATTAATTATCCAGTGGAGAGAGAAATTGAGGGATGCTTTCAATGTTGAAATAGGGCAGATCGGCGGCGGGGAGAAGGATATACAAGATATCACAGTATCCACATACGATTCCGCATATTTAATGGCAGAACGCCTTGGCAATAGATTTAAATTCATAATTGCTGATGAGGTTCACCATATGGCATCAGAAAGTTTTATCCAGATTGCAAAAATCTATGCATCCCCTTACAGGCTTGGATTAACTGCAACCTATGAAAGAACTGATAGCATGCAGGAAGTCCTTGAAACATATATGGGCGGCAAGGTTTTTGAGCTTGGTTATGAGGAATTGAACGATTACATATCAAATTATAAAATAGTAAGGATACCAATAGATTTGAGTGAGGAGGATGAACGGGAGTATAATAAAAATCGGGAAATATTCCTATCATATTTGCGAAGGCGCAATATAAAAATCAATGGAAATATGGACTTTGAAAAATTTATCATGACTTCATGGAATCCCGAGGGAAAGGAGGCTTTAATGGCATGGCGCAAATCCAGGGAAATTGCGTTCAATGCAGAAAGAAAGGTTGATTATGTTCGCTATATACTGAGCAAACACCCGAATGAGAAAACAATAATATTTTCTGAAGACACAAATACAGCATATACGCTTTCAAAGGAATTTTTTGTTCCTGCATTAACATACATGACCTCGGGAAAGGAGAGAAAAAAATATCTGGATATGTTTAAAACTGGCGATATTACGGTACTTGCAACCTCAAGAATACTTGATGAGGGGGTGGATGTCCCAGACGCATCAGTAGCCATTATCATGAGCGGTTCAGGAAGCACAAGGCAGTTCAGGCAGAGACTTGGGCGTATATTGAGGCCTTCTGAGGGAAAGGAGAGCTATTTGTATGAGCTCATTTCCGCTGGAACAACTGAATATGGCACATCGAAAAGGAGGAGAAAAGGTGTTCCCATCGGAATTAATGATAGCGCGTAGAACCAAAAATGGCCTTATTTTCCCCACATTCTTATCAGAAGAAAATTCAGATTATATTGAAAATGTCCTGAAAATTTTCATGAAAAATGTGGGCAACAAAAGGGAGAGTATTGAGAAAAATCTCAAGGAACTTGAAATAAAATCACAGAATAATAAAATAATCAGGGCAATATCATTAATTTTCTTTAGAAAATCATTATTTACTCCAGCGGTGGATGTGGATGCACCTTCTATCAGGGAATATGCGTTTAAAATGGCAAAAATTCCGCCAATAAATGATGAGGAAAAGGATATTGTAAAGAAAAGGGTGGGGGAAAAATTCAATATACCTGAGGATAAGGTCATTGATGCCTTATATTCTGACAAGGATAGCGAATTTATTCTTAGGGAAATATTCTCGGATGATGTGGGCACAATTGCCAGAATATATAATCTGGAACAGATTGAAACAATTTTGATGAAATGCAATAAGCTGACCATATACAATGTTGATAACTGGAACTATGCATTGAAGATAATAAAGAGGCTTGGACTTTTGTATAAGCCAGTTATAGAAAATGAACAGCTGAAATCGGTTGAGATCGATGGCCCCCTATCCATGTTTGAAAATATTGGGAGGTATGGCTCAAGATTTGCCCAGATAATAGGGAAAATATATCTGCTGGATAATTGGAATATTGAGGCAAATATTAAATTAAAGGATAAATTCAACAATACAAACAAAGAGTATACGCTGAAATTAGGCGATAATATTTCATATTATTTGCCGAAGAACAAAATAAAATACGACGATTTTAAATATGACTTTATTGAGGATGGAAAACCAGTAATTATTGGTCATGATGTTTATTTCCCGGATTATGTTATGAAAATAGGAGATAAAAAAATTCATATCAGCATTTCTAGCATTTATTATTTAAAGGATGATGAAAACAGGGATAGAAAAATAAAAAAATATCTGAACTGGGAAACTGTGTATATTTTGCATAATACGGATAAAAAACTAGCTGGTAAAATATATTTTTATGATAATATTGACATGATTTCCCTTAAAAAAATGATGGAGAAGAAATATTCAGGTGGAAGTAAATTGAATGCTGAACTTGATGAGATATCAATAACCGATATTAAAAAAAAGGTGGACCAGTTATATCCAAACATTGAAAGTGTTATTGAATATATAGAATCACAGGGTCTTATACCAACAAGAATTCTGCCGGAACTTGGATATAAAATAAAATGGAAAGGCCTTGATATGGTTATTGTAAAAAACTAAATGTAATACCAGAGTTTATCCTGCCATAAATCGTATTCTTCTGTCAATTCCTTTATGGGCTTCTTTTCAAAATCTTCCCTCGAACTTTCATTTTTATATAGCTCAATCAGTGAATCATAACTCATGTGTGACAGGTCATCAAATTTTTGCTTTATCTTTGCCTTCAATCCGTGCCCAAGTATTGTGTCCCTCTCATTTTTATACAGAACTCGGAAATATTTATTATCCCCTAGAGTTACGTGGAAAATTCTCCAGTCCAGATTCGGATCTTTATTTTTTTTAAAATAATTGCCTGTCAGATCGCCCAGTGCCTGTACAACATCAGTTTCCCCGCTGTTATTTAACTGAAACGCTATTTCAAGTCCCCTTAACATAAAAATTATATGTGTTCCATATATAATTATTTTTTCTGTATAATTCTATCCCTTATAATATACCATGTACCAAGTGCAATAGTGCCTATTTTTCCGTCAGCATCATATAATTTCAATTCCACCACTACTGCAGTTTTCCCTGCCTTTATAACATCGGTTGTGATTTTAAATGGCCCCCTGTACATTGGATTGAGAAAATTTATCTTGATTTCCTGCGTAACCTGATCATTGCCATCATTAAAGGTCATTGTTGTCAGCCCGCCAGCGTAATCGAGTGCAGCCATAATCATGCCCCCATGCAGTACCTTGCCTGCTCTTAAAAGTTTTTCAGAATATGGTATTTCAAGCTCACAGTGGCCCCGTGAAAATTTCGTAATCTTTATGCCCATATATGAATAAACACTGTCGTTTTCAGAAAAAAAATCATTAAGAAGATCTAGATTGTCTGATTTATCAAGTACCTTATTTATTCGATCATCCATTATATGATATGCCATATGCATTAATAATTTCTCCTAAAGTTATTTTGGTATTTTTACAATTATCCTTTATGCATTGCTTAGAATAATTTATTTTCCTTTAGCATGCAAGTTGGTTCATGCTTAATGGAGTTAAATTTATTAATTATAAATATATTGTATTATTATGCCAATATATGAAAATGAAAACAGTTTGGATGAAAAAACAAAGGATCTTTCAAGAGCCAGACAGTCTTTAATTGAGGAAATGCAGGCCATCATGTTCTATGATGAAAGAGCTTACGCAACAAAGGATAGGGAATTGAGAGCGGTAATAGAACATAACAGGGATGATGAGAAGGAGCATTTTTCTCTGCTTCTGGAATATTTGAGAAGAAATGATCCTGCCCTTGACAAGGAATTGAAGGAAATATTATTTTCTAAAAAAGAAATGAAAGACCTTGGAGATTAAAAAATTTTAATTTTTGAACTGTTATAAACCTTAACTCCGCATATTTTTAGGGAATATATTTGTTCCAGGTAATTCATCAAGTTTTTCTGTGGTTGCAGGTATCTCTGATATGATTTCTTTTTTGCCTTTTATAATGTATACCCTTGAGAATTTCAAGAGTGCATCCTTTACGGATACCTTGCTTGTTAAGTTTGCTGATCTTAACAATACAAAGATATTGTAATAAAGGTAAAGGGAGATAAAAGATATGAAGAAATACCCTCTTAGGGAATCATCATTGCTTAAATATGATTTGTCATTCTCAAGTTCATTCTTCATTGGATTAAATGCCCGTTCTATCTCTTCCCTCTGTTTGTACATTAAATATATCTCTTTAGGGCCGTCCTTGATATTGGAAAGTATTGAGATCTTTCCAAACATCTTTGATTCACCATCATAGTCCTTCTGTTTTTTATCCCCCTTTTCTATCATTGATATGAATGTGTTTGACTCTTCCACCATCAATGACAGGCCCTGGAAGATATAACCCCTGTACCTTTATTGTCCACTGTACGGCCTGTGCTGGCAATTTCTGGAAATTATCCAAATTTTGTATTTCATCGAATAGAAAAAACTCAGAATTTTAATATATACTATTTAATTCAGAAATTATTTCATTATAATCATCGATATTTATAAGAACTTCATCATCAAAATTCACATATGCAAAATTTCCATATTTTTTTAATTCGTGAATGGCGAAGAAGGATTTGCCGGCCCTTCTTGGTCCAATTATTGCTTTAATTACATCATTGTCTATATTTAGCATCTTTTCTTCTCTTTCCACTAACGTTTGACCGAATCTCTTTTCAAGCTCTTCCTTCTGCAACAGTAAAGCGTCTCTTATTTTTGGCATTATAGTTTCAAATTTTTAATGCATATAAATATATAGATTCTTGCACTATAATGCTTAAATTGCATAAAAAACCATATTTTTTTCTTTTGCTCATGTATCTTTACAAATGATTTAAAGCACGAAAGCCACTGAGCTTGTGGTGTGGATGAAGTTCTATGGTGGTCATAGAATGTTGAAATTTCATCTATTTTTTGCATAGAGACATGGTGAAATTCTGTCTATTTTCTTCCATCAATCAGTGTAGAATGCAATTGGGACACCAGTTTTTTGTAGGCAGTAATTTATTTACACCGGTTTTATTTCTTAGACCCTGTATTTTACTTGATTGATTGTAATTATTATTGAAAAATTCTAATGGCTTAATTCCTCCATAGTATATGCTTTAGACATATATGCTATTTCAGGAATCGATTGTTCCAAATTTAGGTCCGTGTATTTATGACCAAAACACAGTGGGAATGTTAGACCACTGAAACTGTAAGCCCTCACCCTATGGATGTTGGAAATGCAACAGTAGGATAATATTATATATTATTTTGATATTACGAAAAGAGAATAGCCTCGTGAAATGCAAAAAATGCATGTACAATCATATTCAATAATACCATTATGATCGAGGGTATTTTCGCCACACTGAGGTGAGTCATAATGGTTGAAGAAATACAGATAGGCAATCAATTAAATTCAGAACCTGTATTAAGTGCAGAAAATATTAATTTTTCCTACGATAATGGGTATAAAGTTTTTGAGAATATAAATATTGAAGCTGGAAAGGGAAAGGTCATTGCAATAATAGGCCCATCTGGTATAGGAAAATCGACACTTTTAAGGATACTGGGAGGATTTTTGAAACCTGATAGTGGCGACGTAAAACTCATGGGAAGGAAATTGAATATGCCAATTCCTGAAGTTGCTTTAATACACCAGAGCATTGTAACATTTCCATGGATGACCGCTGAGGATAATGTGAAACTTGCAATGAAGACAAAAAGAATGACAGGTGATCAAATTGAGGAAAAGGCAAAGGAATCACTTGCCAGAGTTGGACTTGATGGCTTCGAGGAGTTATATCCAAAGGAAATGAGCGGCGGCATGAGACAGAGAGTTGCAATAGCCAGAGCTTTTGCAGCTGATCCGTATGTTTTCCTCATGGATGAGCCATTTGCACATCTTGATGAGCTGACTGCAGAGGGTTTAAGGCAGGATATATACAATATTTTATTTAGTGGTGAAACCCCTTTAAAATCTGTTATACTGGTATCTCATAATTTAACTGAGGTTCTGGAATTATCGGATGAAATATATATTTTAAATGGAATACCGGCTTCGGTTGTCGGCAAGGTTAATGTGACAATGAAAAGACCAAGAAATCCCAGAAATGATGAATTCAATGCAAACCTTGATATGCTGTACAATTACCTTACACCGCCTAGGAAGAGGGAGGAGGTTAAAAAGAAATGAGGAGAGACCATGAATGTGCTTTTACTTATAATTCTGGCTGTTCTGGCAACAGCTGGCCGCGTTATCGGCCTTGTTATTTTGTCAATAATTACAGGATGGTTTCTCGCTTATGCTTCAATTAAGTCAAAATTTTTTGAAAATGCCTACATCATAATGATTGAAATTTTTGAATCCGTTCCTGTTATTACCTTTTTCCCCATTGTGCTGGTAATATTTATAGCAAGGATTGGCGGCCCTCTTGGAGTTGAACTTGCAGGAGATTTTCTTGTTTTCACCGCAGTTGTTTGGAATATATGGATGGGAGAATATCAGGCATTTAAAACAGTGCCAAATGAAATGGTTGAGGTTGCAGAGAATTCAAATTTCAGCTTATTTCAGAAGCTGAGATATTTATATATCCCCTTCTCAGTTCCGCGAATTGCCGCAAATTTATTCCCAAGTGTTTCCGATGGGTTCTTTTATATTACAGTAAGCGAGGTTTTTGTAGTGGGCATACATACATATCAATCCTTCGGGGTAGGGTCGGTTCTCAATACATTTGTTGCAAATGCAAATAACACTGCAATCGAAGAGACACTGATGGTCCTCGCTATTGTAATATCCATAATTGTGCTCATATTGAGGGAATTCAGTAGATATGCAGTAAGTAGATATACACTGGACAACGATGCACCCATTCTGAAGAGAGGAAGGCTTAACATGAAACAAACTGCAAGGGCATTTTCTGTATTGTCAAAAAATCCACTGAGCAGGCTGGCCACCTACTATAAATACAGAGAGGCGGATAAGCACGAGGATAAATACGAAAAAACTGTAAAAAGGAAAAAGTATTTAAAATATGTATATGCTTCCATGGGCATAATTATATTGGCACTGATTTTATATTCATCTGTATCACTTATAATCTCAGTAAAATCCAGTGAATGGTACATTTTATTTTCAAAAACACCATCATTGCTTGTTGGCCTTGGATATGACTATCTAAGAGTTGGGTCCATACTCCTTGTTTCAATGATAATAGCCATATTTCTTGGATATTATCTTGCCGTCAATAAAAGGGCAGAATATGCCGGGATACCGACTATACAGATAGTAAGTGCGTATCCTGCTCCAATATATTTTCCATTTCTATTCATATTCACTGAACCCTTCATATTTTCAATTTTCGGTGGATTCACAAATGAACTTTATGTTTTGGGTCTTGGATTCGTCAGTACCTTTTATTATGTGCTTTATAGCTTCTGGATGGGAGTAAAGGCAATGCCATCTGAATACTGGGAGATAACAAAAAACCTGAATATGGGCTTTTTTAAAAAAATGAGGAAAGTTGTTATTCCATCAACCTTTCCATACTTGATAAGCGGTGTATCATCAACAATAAACAGTGCATGGGGGGGATTAATGATTGGTGAATACTGGCCGCATATATATGGCACACATACACTGTATGTACATACAGGTTTGATGAAAACAATAGATTTGTCCACATCATCAGGAAATATAGCCCTGGCAGCATGGGGATCTCTTATCTTTGGTATCATCGTTGCCATATATTCAGTTATGTTTACAAGAAAAATGATGGATCTTGCCCAGAAAAAATATGTGGCAGAAGAAGGAGTTTATTCAGCCTGAACATAAACAATAATCTTAATAACTTTAAAGTTATCCTACCTTATGACGGATGTTATAGACCCGAACGCAAGGATCGCGGATCTTGTGGGTTTGTTGCATGTTTTGAGTAATATTTTTGAGGGAAAGACTAATTTATTTGAACTTGAAAAGGAGATGGAGGTTGATCTGGATGATTTAATGCCCATAGTTTATACTGCATCAAATCTTGGATTTGTCCATTCTGAGTCAGGAGACATATCAATCACAAACCTGGGAATAAGTTATATAAAATCTGGAATTGTTCAGAGAAAGAAGATTATCAGAGATATTTTAATAAATATTGAGCCATTTAAAAGTGCCATGGAACTCAAAATCTTTGAACTTGATGAAATAATGGAAAGGCTGATGGAAAATGGAGTTCAGACTTTTAATAACCCCGGTGGAAATCACGACCTTGAAGTAATCTTGATTGAGTGGGGGATTTATTCAAAATTTCTGTATAAATCAGACAATGGTTTTGAGGTTAAATTTAATTAATATCCCTGCAAATATGTCTGGAATGCATGGGAACTGAATAAAATCCAAATTTTTGCATAAAATATAGGTGTTTGAAATTTCATATAGTTTTTATAATATATCACTATTTAAAATCATGAGAAATAACATGAATAAACTGGAAGGAACCTATTCCGGAAGATATATATCCGGCCATGTACCGGAAAATGTTTTTCCTGAAAATGGAATATCATCAAGAGCGGCGTATGAATTCATTCATGAGGAATTGAATCTGGATGGAAACCCAGAACTTAACCTTGCAACTTTTGTTACAACATGGATGGAACCGGAAGCAGATAAATTATACATGGAAAATGCGCATAAAAATTTCATTGATAATTTTGAATATCCACAGATAAAAAAAATTGAAACAAGGATTGTAAGAATTCTCTCAGAATTATACAGTTTAAAGGATGAAAATAAATTCTTTGGAGCTTCAACCATAGGTTCTTCTGAATCAATAATGCTTGCCCTTTTAGCACAAAAATGGAACTGGAAAAATAAAATGAAATCAGAAGGGAAGGATTGCTCAAATCCAAATATTGTTTTTGGAGCAGATACGCATGTTGTATGGGATAAATTTGCAAGATATTTTGATGTTGAGCCAAAAATTGTGCCACTTGATGAGAATACATTGAGGGTGAGCCCTGAAAAACTGGTTTCAATGGTGGATGAAAACACAATAGCAGTGGGAGCTGTCATGGGGACAACATTTACTGGAGCGTATGATGATGTAAAAAAAATAAATGAATTGCTGGAAGATCTAAAAAATAAAACAGGGAATGATGTGCCAATTCATGTTGACGCTGCCAGTGGTGGATTTATTACACCGTTTATTGAGCCGGAACTTGAATGGGATTTCAGGCTGAATCACGTAAAATCGATAAATGTTTCCGGGCATAAATTCGGTCTGGTATACCCGGGACTTGGGTGGATTTTATTCAGGGATAGAAAGGACCTTCCAGAAGATCTGATGTTTTACGTAAACTATCTGGGAGATGAAATGCCAACATACACCTTAAACTTTTCAAGAAGTTCGTCAAATATAGCAGCACAGTATTACAACATACTGAGAATGGGGAAAGCAGGGTACAAAAAAATTGCAGAGAATGTAATGGATAATGCGAAATATCTCGCAGAAAAGCTGAAAAATGTCAAAGATATTGAACTTGTAAGTGCTGCAGAACATATACCGGTAATAACCTTCAGAAAAGTAAGTGAGGACGAATACTCACTTTTTGACCTTTCATCTGAAATGAAAAAGTTTGGATGGATCATACCCGCATACTCCTTGCCAGAAAATGCCAGCCACATGGTTTTAATGAGAATTGTTGTTAGAGAGGGTTTGAGCATGGATATGATTGATCTTTTATATGATAATATACTGGAAGGCATTAAAAACCTTCAGGGGAATGCTGATAAAATGAGACAAATATCTCCAAGAAAGGGTCATTTTGTGAGCTGATGTTATTTTAAAATAATTTTTAAATTAAAAAAATATTAAATATTACATGATAAATGTGGTAGTATATGATACCTGATGACTACAAAATAGTTAAAATCTGCCCACAGTGTGGATCACCTAAAATTAACTGGATAAATGGAGGCATAGGTGGGCCGGTTTATAAATGCGATGATTGCAATTATGTAGGTGCATTTATTCTGGAAGTTCGCCTAAAAGATATACAAAAATTTCAAAGGGAAATGCGTGAAAATAGGCGTTGAATTTCAAAAATTTTAGTTATAATTTTATTGCAATATTTAATAATAGTGCTGTATTATTATGAGTGGGTTGCTTAAGGCAAAAACAGTGAAATCTATATTTAAATAATAATTTCATAGTGGGGCCGTCCGAATTTGAATCGGAGTCACCAACACCCCAAGCTGGTAGGATACCAAGCTACCCCACGGCCCCACATAGTCTGGTATTTCACTTTAGAATATAAAAATTTTTAATTCAAAATATGAAATAAAAACATAAAATAACATCAATACTTAAGTATAAAGATGAATTTTCAATTCATGGAAATGCATAATGATTATATTGAATCGAATGCCCTTAAAAATAATCCATTGAATGATAAATTTAAAAGAGAAATTATAAGAATAGAAAATAATGTTAAGGATAGTACGCCGGTATTCATTGGCCTGGCAGGCTTCTTTGGAAGTGCAGGAAGCTTTATGAACAAAAGCTATACAAACATTGATTTTTATGGCGTTCTGGAAAAATTAAAGGAAAAATATGGCTTTGTCATTATATTGCCTGATACAATGACCTATTACAGAGGCAATCAATATCTAAATTCTCCAGCTGTTGGTAATTATGAGGATTTTTTAACGTCAGAATTAATAGATTATATAAGGAAAAAATATGGAAAAAGGGATATATACCTGTTTGGAAAGTCTTCAGGAGGTTTCGGGTCAATTATGCTATCCATTGGGCACAGGGATATTTTCAAAGGGTTTATAGATGTTTCAGGCGATTCCTATTTTACATATTCATATATGCAGGATTTTCCAACTGCCTACAGTGTGTTGAAGAAAGGTGGACTGGAAATGTTTTTGAAGGAGTTCAATAATAAATTTACACATACACAGGATGAGCTGGCCGCAATGAATGTAATTGCCATGTCAGCTTTCTATTCATTCAATGACAAAGGGTTCGATTTACCATTCAATTTAACTGATGGATCCCTGAATGAAGAAATATGGAATAAATGGTTGATGCATGATCCAGTTAAGGTATTGCAGCAAAAATTTAGAAATATTCAAGGGAAAAAAATTATTTTGCAAACAGGAATTTATGATGAATATAAAATGTACATAGGCATGAACATGATACACAACATACTGAATGAAAAAAATATAGAGCATAAATATATGGAATATCCGGCAGGTCATTTCAATACAAATCACTTTTACCTTGATTCATTCCCGGAAATTCTAAAAAACTATTAAAAAATAAAATTTAATAAGATATTACTTCGTCGATTAAATCTGCATTTGACAGAATCATTCTTCTGCAGCAATATCTTTCCACACCAAGATCGTCCAGTATTTTTGACTTTTCCTTTCCATTTGGTTCATGGCCGATCTCATTTATTATTTTTCTTGATTCCTCGGCGAATCTAACGTAATCCGAGGCAATAACTCTTCCACAGCTGAAACATCTTATTGGAATTATCATAATATCACCTGTATGATTTCTGCCTTTTTGCTCTGGCTCCTGATCCCATGGGCTTCTTTGGCATTTTTCTCCTAATATCATTTACAAGCATGGTTCTATCGTATACCCTGAATGTATTTTCAAGTTCATCATCTTTGAAGTATTTAATGATTCCCTTTGATATTGCGGTTCTGCATGCATCCGTTTGACCTGTATTTCCTCCACCTTGAACGGATACATCTATATCTATTTCGTTCGAACGGTCACCCAGAATTCTCAGTGGCTCCATCAATTTATTTCGTAAAAGTTCTATTGGATACAGTTCAATTGGAATACCATTTATCAGTATCTTGCCAGTTCCCTTACGTGTAACTGCCCTTGCTGTTGCAGTTTTCCTTTTCCCAATTGTTAAAATATTATTATTCATGAGTCTCACCCAGTATTTTTGATATCTCTCCAAGGCTGACAAATCCAGTGGCATTATTGTTTAATGCCTTTTCAACCTTTACAAATTCCTTACCTTCTAGAGATTTGGGTATATGTGAATAGACAATACATTTCTTGTATGCATTCAGTCCCCTTGTTTTTTTTACAGGAAGCATTCCTTTTATTCCCCTTCTAAGTATCTGGTCAGGTGTCTTTGGGTAATATGGACCTTTTCTAACACTTCCAATATTCCTCAAATGCTTGAATTTTTCCAGAACAAGGCTTCTTTTTCCTGTAATAACAACCTTTGAAGCATTAACTATTATAATTTCCTCACCGTTAAGCAACTGCTTTGCAACGTATGAAGACAACCTCCCATAAATATTATTTTCAGCATCTATATAAAGCATTTTTATCACCTGATTATTTTTATATCTGTTCCCCTTGGATTTTCTCTGGCTAAATTCGCCAGTTCCACATATTCTGATCCAGATTTTTCCAATTTTTCAATAGCCTTTGAAGATGCTTTTAATGCAGATATTTTGATCTTTTTATCAAATATGCCTGCCGACAGTAAAAATCCAGGAATAACCACTGTATCACCGTCTTTAACCATACTGTTTAACTTGCCAAGATTGACATTTGCATAATTTCTTCTTGAAGAATTCAAACGAATGGATATATCCCTCCAAAAAGGCGAATTACCCTCTCGCGATCTTTCAAGCAAATTGTTAATTACGTTTATTAAATAAACGCTTGTCTTTTTCTCTACTTTGATCGACATATTTCGGTATTGGTAATTTATTAATAAATTTATTGAATTGTAATCAATATAGGTTCGGTCTTCTGGATTTGTGTTCCAGCTGAAATGCAACATAAAATCCAGTTATTTTAAAAAGATCATCATGAAATGAAAACTCAGGTGAGTGAAAAATGTTTTCAATAGAGGCAGTGAACCCTACTGGCATAAAATGCAGGCAATCTTCCCATTCCTCACCAAATATTATTAAATCTATCACCATGATAGTTAATTTTTCAAATTATCTATATTTGCTGTAGTCATATATGAGGTTTATAAGGCTTCTTTCCATTTCTGCAGAAATAACTCCATCATTTTTCTTTTTTATTATAAATTCCTTTGCCTCCTTTGTACCCTGCTTTGAAATAATTGAATATATGCTTCCTTTCATAGCGCCCCTTGTGCTTTCCGGTAATTCGTTGACAATGTTGCCAAGCATATGATTGAACTCATCATTCTTTCTCATGTCAAGCTTTTTAATATCAATTTTTTGATTGTTCCTGTAATTTTTATTGTTATTTCTATTCTTAAATCTATTTTTATTCATCCGTATTTAATAATGTTAAAACGATATTTAATATTTGCTAAACAGTATATCTCAGTCCACAAGTCACCTATCAGGAAATAATAAAGTTGTCATCTTTAATTCCAGATTGTTTTATAAATAATAAAGAGTTTATATAAACTATAAAACTTCAGCATTTCAGATGGGAATAGTGGACAGGTAAGATTGTTGAGGGACGAGGCAAACATTTTCTGGATAGGAAATGATACAACAAACTGTATATAAGAGCTAACAAGTTCCATTTTTGCTTCACTTTAATCATAAATTTTTTTATCCATAATGATATTTGTTTTTATGAAATCTCTGTGTTTTAATGGCCATCCAAGAAAAAATGACGAGTTAATATGCAATATTTGTAATTCTCCATTTGAAATCATTCCAGACAACAAATACAGAGATGAATTGAGTCATAATTTTGAATATATAACCAAATGGATTGGCCTGGGCGAGGTTCAGACACCTGTTCTGAATTTTGGAAATTTATCATTTAAGCTTGATTATTTCTCGCCCACATTTTCATATAAAGATCGTGGTTCAAGGAATTTAATATCGTATTTATTGACAAACAGGGAAAAATTCAAAGGTGATTTAAATGAGGATTCATCTGGCAATGCCGGAGCATCAATCTCAGCCTATGGAAAAAGCGCAGGATTCAATATAAACATATTTGTTCCGGAAAATGCAAATATTTCAAAATTGAGCCAGATAAAGGCTTATGGCGCAAATATCATAAAGGTTCATGGTTCAAGGGATGATGTTCAAATTTCGGCTCAGAAACATAAAGGCAATTATATATCCCATGTTTTGAGGCCAGAATTCAGGGATGGCATTAGAACGCTTGCATATGAAATATTCAATCAAAGTGAAAGGATGCCGGATAATATTTTTGTTCCCGTATCTGCCGGAACATTGTTGCTTGGTCTGTATTCCGGAATGGAGCATCTATACAACTCCGGTGAAATATCGAAAATTCCGTCAATAATTGCTGTACAGCCAGATAATATTTCTCCCTTATGTTCCAAAGTAAATGCTGCTGAATACGATCCGGGCAATAAGTTAACATCAATTGCTGATGCCCTTGTATCAAAAAGGCCAATGCTGCTGGATAAAATGTACAGTGTTATTAAAAACCATGGAAAATGCATAGGTGTTTCAGAAGATGAAATAATAAAATCCAGAAATGATCTTGCATTGATGGGAATTTATACAGAATACAGTTCTGCAACGGTTTATGCAGCATATAAAAAGCATAATTTTGATAATAAATCATTATTAATATTGACTGGAAACGGCCTTAAAAATTCATAAATTTAACCAGCCCATTATGAGTGCTGTTTACGGTTCAGGCAAACTAAAAATGCAAAGAATAGGCAAAAAACTGCAATGAGTGGGTTTACATAAATCATGAAAATATTATTAAATAATTATTATACCGATATTGTTATAATGCCGATATTGTTATAATGCCGATATTGTTATAATGCCGATATTGTTATAATGCCGATATTGTTATAATGCCGATATTGTTATAATGCCGATATTTTTCTATTTCCCATTCTTCATAGAATTAATGAATTTAATCCGAATTCATTTCATAGTCTTTTCCATTTATTGTGTAATAGTATGATACTGGCACTCCTGCATTCTTTACCATTAATGAAACAGAACAGTATTTGGTCATGGAGAGACTTACGGCTTTATTAACATCCTCAGGCTTCACATCACCGTTAAAAATGTAATGTATTTTGGCATATTTTAAAATTTTTGGATGCTCATCTCTTTTTTCACCTTCTATTTCGCATCTATAGCTTTCTATACTGTTTTTCATTTTCATGATTATATTCAGAACGTCATCGCTTGAGCAGGCACCCATTGCCATTAAAACCATCTCGGTTGGAGAGTGATACTGTTCATCATTTACTATGGAGTTTTTAATTTTTATCTGATTTTTCCCATCATCGGATATAAAGCCAATTTTATCATCAAATTTAAATGATACTTTCATATAATGGAATTTTAATCGTTTATATAAATATTAGCCGTTAATAAATTTTGAAATAATTTCTTTAATAACACTATCTGAAATTCCAGTCATTTTTGACACATCTTCAATATCCATTGTATCAATGAATATATTGACTATTTTTTTATCAAAATCATTCAGATTATCCGCTAACAATTTTAATTTTTCAATTATTTTATCCTTGAATTCAATCAGTTCATTCCTCTTGTTTTCAAGTTCCTCAATTTCGTTATTTATATCCTGTAAATTCAATAAAAGATCGTTAACATTTTCAGGTAATTTTACGTCATTTTCATAGGAAATATCCATTTTCTTAATTTCCATAAAATTTTTGGAATAATCTATTATTATGGTTGAAAATCCCTGAGATTTATATATCTTTCTGGATGCCCCTATATTTGATTTTACCAGCCCATTGGATGATACAAGTCCAAATTTTTCCAGAAGTTCAAGCTGCTTATTTATTGCCTGCTGTGAAACACCTATCATTTTACTCAGTTCTAGAGCGTATGAGTCGTAATTTGCTAGCATTTTCAATAATTCTCTTCTCGTATTATTTTCTAGTGCAGCTAAAATATCCCACAGATCATCTTCCAAAAAATCACCTTTAAAATAAAAAAATATTTAGTCTATCTTTACCGTTTTGCCTGAACTTTTTCCCTTAACTTTTTCAAGGGTAACGTCAAGTACACCATTTGTAAATTTGGCCACTGCACTGTTAACATTTACGGGATTGCTGAAATCAACGTTTTTATAGTATTTCCTTGATGCATTTTCAACTGAAAGCTCCATGTTGTTATCATTTATTGTTAATTTTATATCTGATTTATCGACTCCAGGCAATTCGTAAGTAATGTAGACGTTCTTGTCATCCTCATTTATATCAGTTAATGGTTCTCTGTAACCTTCCTTTGCACTCTCGCCAACGCGGGACCTGTTTCTGGGCATATTCCCAAATTCCTGAAATGATGGCTTTCCATCAGGCCCTACTTTATAAGTAAAACCGTATACGTATGGACCCATTATTTTAGATGTGTCTGTTCCATTCATTACTGACTCCCAGAATCTAGCAATTTCATTGTTTATTCTTTTCATATCGAAGCCAAATTCATTGTACAGGTCATCAAAAATATCGTCCCAATCATCATTTTTTTTGTCTCCCATTTATTTCACCTCGGTTGACAACCTTTAGTTGTCAACCTATATATAACATAATAATATTTAAATATTTCTATTAATTGCCTGTGAATAAAACAAATCTGGTTATGTTAGTCTTCCCCTGTTTTGTGAATGTAAAATGTTCCAATCATGGATGCTATTTCATCATCTGATATCGTGAATTTTCTTATTTTTATGTCGCTTTCCAGCAACATTAATTTTGCAAGATCGTCCGGATATCCCTCAGCGTATATTATCTCATCAATATGTGCATTCATCAACATTTTAGAGCACACAACACATGGATGCGTGGTTACATATATTTTGGCATTCTTTATGCCTACACCATTTACAGCGGCTTCTATAATGGCATTCTGCTCCGCATGAAGTCCTCTGCAAAGCTCATGTCTTTCTCCAGATGGAACGTCCAGTTCGTCTCTTATGCACCCAACAATATCGCAATTTACTGAATGAACTGGTGGTCCATTATAGCCGGTTGCCATAACCTGATTGTCCCTGACAATAACAGCACCAACTTTTCTTCTGGTACAATTTGATCGGGAGGCGGCAAGATACGCCATTCTCATAAAATATTGATCCCAGGTTGGCCTTTTATACTCAGCTTCCATTGTTCAAAATCTCTTCAATAGATATAAATATTATTTACTGAGATTATTGACAAGTTATATAAATAAAAAATATTTTTTTCCTATATCGGAAATGATTTAAATATCATGCACGTAGATCTATCAACATCTGGGCTCTCCATCATTACATTCGAGGGGGGAACTTTGTATTTACAGAAGTTTTGGCAAATTCATTCAAAAATAAACATTTTAGAACTAAATGCTGAACATATTGTTGGTATATTTCAAAAGCCCTATTTTTACAAGACCTTTCAGAACAGCATTTAAATCTATAGACTCAACGTTTAAATTATAATTCTCCCTCAAAAGTTGAGATATGGAATCCAGTGGTCTGGGGATGTCCAGAAATTTTTTGGAAAGGTTATAGGTATCTTCATAAGCATTCCATGGAAATACAAACCATGCCCAATTATCCTTGGTTATTCCCTGACCATAGTAATCCGGAACATAGGATGAACTATTTACATAAAGCATGGATGCCGTTTTTATTTCTTTTGGATTCAGGGATTTGAGATATTCATATGCAATCTTCATGCTTTCACCCGTGTCTGTTATATCATCAACAAGCAATACTTTTTTATTCTCCAAATTATGATTTAGCTTTCCGGCAAGGATGGCCTTTCCATCCATTGTTGCAGTCAGTCCCCAGTGTTCCGTTTTGATCGATAAAAGATCCTTGATCAGCAAATAATCAGAGATCATTCTTGCGGGAACAAGCCCTCCCCTTGCTATACCTATGATTATTTCCGGCATAAAATTGTCCTCTACAAGCATATTCCTGATTTTCAAAGTCCATTCTTCGATATTATTCCATGACACATATGTTGCTTTAAATTCCATTATTATCCATAGATAAATAAACAGTGATATTTTAAAATTTGTTACTTTTTTTAAAATCATTAACTTTAAAAAACAAATGCTTATTAAATTTCCACATGGAAATATTTAATATACAAGTTTACATAAAATATCATGGATTTTTCATTCAGTGAAGAAAATGAAATGATAAGGGATAATACAAGAAAATTTCTTGAGAAGAACCTTCTACCATATGTAAATGATATAGACAAAAACGAAAAGATACCTGTGGATTTCTTTAAAAACGCCGGAAAAAACGGGATTATTTCACCACTAATAGATAATTCTTTTGGGGGTCCGGGATTATCATTTATCGATTCAACAGTAATATCTGAAGAAATTGCAAAAATCGATACCAGCATGGCTACATCTGTTTATTATTTATTGAATACATCCTGGGCATATATACTCCAAAAATACGGAAATGAAGAATTGAAAGGAAAAATTCTGCCGGAAATTGCCTCTGGAGATAAATTTATTGGAATAGCTTCTACTGAACCTTCAGGAGGCAGTGATGTGGCAAATATAAAAACTTCAGGGGAAATAAAAAATCACAACCTCATAATTAATGGTGAAAAAACATACATAAGTGGTGCCATTGAGGCAAAAAACAATGGAGGGGGTCACCTAACTCTTGTAAAAACTGATGCATCGTCAGGGCATAGGGGCATAACAATGGTGTATGTACCTGCTGACTCTCCAGGAATCAGCATAAATAAACTCGAAAATATGGGAAGAATGGGAATTTCAACATCATCAATAACATATAATAATGTGGAAATACCTGAAGAGAATATTATCGGAGAGATAAATAAGGGTTTTTATTATTCAATGGATGGATTTAATCATGCCAGAATATTGGTGGCAGCGGCATGCAACGGCTTATCTGATATGATGCTTGAAAGTGGATTAAATTATATAAATCAAAGGAAGGCATTTAACAAGTATCTAAAGGACTTTCAAGGCATATCGTTCAAATTCTCTGAATTAAAAACAGATCTTGAAATGGTAAAACTTTTGACTTATAAGGCGGCATACCTCGCAGACGTGGATTCAAATGATCTTTATATTTACAGTGCCATGGCAAAATACAGGGCACCTCAAATAGCCCTGGAAATTGTAAAAAATGTCATGATGTGGTTTGGTGCATATGGCTATACAAAGGATGCAGGCATAGAAAAAAGTGCCAGAGGAATATTCAGCTATCTTGTTGGCGCTGAAGGAGCCCTGAATGTAATGGAAATTATTGTGTCCAGAGCCTTTATGAAATAATTTATGATATTTCCTTTACAATATCGCTGTAAAGGCTTTCAATATTTTTTAAAATATCCATTTCCTTAAGGTTGAATTTTTCGAATTCTGAAACTTTAAAATATGACAGCATTGTTTTGTTCTTGTCCTCATATATCAACAATTTTAATGGTAATTTCAATCCCATCAGCCTTGAATCCTGCATTAATAACGTTCCGGCTTTTGGATTTCCAAAAATAAATAATACTGTACTCTCAAGCTTTAGCCCGACATTATCTGCTGAACCTGCATGATCAATGACACAGAATATTCTGATGCCAATTTTCTCAATATAATTCTTTACTCTTCTAACCGTTTCCTGAAAACCATATTTACTTTCAGCCGACATAATATTTTCCATAGAATGCCATACCGAAACAATATTAAAGTTTTTTATTGTGCATTCAGAGAGTATTATCACCGATATAGTTTTTAACTATTTTTTTCAACTGTATCAACCTGTCATCGGGCCCATCTACCTTGTCAAACGTGAGGCAATGCAATGTAATCTCACAGTCAGTACTGCCAACCTTAATTAAAACTATCAATGGATCCTCGTTTTTTTGACATATAAAGATATTATCTATAAATAAAAAAGATTATCTAAAAAATTGCAATTGAGGACATAAAAATATATAAATAAAATGTTATATATCAGTAAAAAATATAGTAAAAAGGTGCTTATTAATGAAAATGCCAAAACAAATAAAGACTTACTGTCCATATTGTAAAAAACATACTGTTCATGATGTGGAAAGAGTTCGTAAAAGAAAAGCCAGCGAATTAAGGGCGGGTCAGAGAAGATTCAGGAGAGTTACATCTGGTTATGGAGGTTTCCCAAGACCTAGATATGAGGGGAGAGAAAAGCCCACGAAGAGAATTGCTTTGAGATTAAAATGCACACAGTGCAAGAAATCCATTACGCCAGCAACACAGAGAGCCAAGAAGTTTGAAATTGTCGAGGTGTGAGAATGGCAGATGAATTTCATAAATTAAAAAATGTTGATAGTTCCTTTGTGAAAATAAAATGCAAAAATTGTGGAAATGAGCAGATTATTTATTCAAAAATATCATCAACAGTTGTTTGCAATATATGTGGCTCCACACTGGCAAAACCAACGGGATCCACACTTGAAACCTCAGGGGAGCTTGCAGGAACTGTAAAGCTGTGAGGTTAAAAAATGCCTAAAAATATCCCGGATGTCGGGGACCTTGTTGTTGTAACGGTTAAAGAGGTTAAAAATTACGGCGCCATAGTATATCTAGATGAATACGGTGGCATATCTGGATTTGTTCATATTACCGAGGTTGCAACCGGATGGATAAAACACATTAAAGATTATTTAAGAGTTAACCAGAGAACTGTATGCAAGGTATTGAATGTTGATAAAAGCAGAAATCATGTTGACCTTTCATTGAAAAGAGTAAATGACCATCAAAAAAGGGAGAAAATAGAGGAATGGAAAAATGAACAGAAAGCGTACAAGTTGCTGGATATGCTTTTTGAGGAATCAAATATTCATGAGAATAATGAAAAACTTTCCATTGAAGACATGCTAATATCCGAATATGGAACAATATATGATGCGTTTTATGATGCAGCATCAAATAAAGATTTTTTCAATGACGTTGATATTAAATGGAAAGAAAATTTCATAAATATTGCAAAGAATAATATAACCATACCAATGGTAAAGATCGGCGGCTATATGGAAATGTATTCCCTTGCGTCAAATGGTATATGCCTTATCAAGGATGTACTTGCATCTGTTAAAAATGATAGTGTTGAAATAATATATGTTGGAGCACCAAAATATAAAATATCCGTAACAGGAGAGGATTACAAATACGCAGAGGATGTGTTAAAAAACACACTTGAAAATGTTGGAAATCAAAGCAAGAAAAATAATATTTATTTTAACTTTGAAAGAGAGGAATAAAGCATAATGAAAACATTAATAAGAAAATGTAAATATTGTAATATTTACACCATGGAGGAAAAATGCCCCAGATGTGGTAATGAAACATATATGGCATTACCGATGAGGTATTCACCTGCAGACAAATTCCAGAAATATAGGATAAAATTACTGGGAGGTAATGAAAATGGAAAAGATAATAATAAAGAATTATGAAGATGCAGAATTAAATTCGCCCATATTGATAAGTGGACTGCCAGGGATTGGCAATGTTGGCAAAATAGCAGCAGATTATTTTATAGAAAAATTAAAAATGAAAAAAATAGCAGATATTTTTTCCGAATATTTGCCACCACAGGTTTTCCTTTTTAACAGCACAGTGCACCTTGTAAGGGATTCAATTTATTATAAAAAAACAGGAAAAAAGAATGATCTTATCTTCCTTGCGGGGGATTTTCAGGGCACCACACAGGAAGGACAGTATGAATTGTCCTATAAAATAATGGAATTTCTGGAAAAATATAATATCTCAAAAATATATACCCTTGGCGGGTATAGCATAGGAAAAATTGTGGAAACTCCAAAAGTTCTTGGGGCAGTAAGTGATAAAAAACTTATGAAACCTCTTGAAAATGCGGGAATTTCGTTTCCAAAGGGAGAGCCAAGTGGCGGAATTGTTGGATCTGCAGGGCTTATTCTTGGGCTAGGAAAGGAGATATTTTCAATTGATGGAGCGTGCCTTATGGGTGAAACTTCGGGATATTTTGCAGACCCAAAGGGAGCTAAACAGATCATTGAGGTTTTATCAAAAATACTTAAAACAAAAATAGATTTAAAGGATATAGATGAAAAGGCAAAACAGATAGAAGAAATCACAGAGAAAATGAAGGAAGAATCAAAAAATAAGACAACAAAGGAAGACTTAAATTATTTCGGATAAACCGGCTACAGCCCATTCAAAGGGGAATTTTCCCCACAGGTGTAAAATTTTCAATATTTCTTATTAATCTATAATGGTGTTTATGAACAGTGGAAATACGTATTATGATTATCATTCTGTACCATCAAATGCAACATCCTCTAGTTTTCTCTAAATTTATCATACATGCGTTGAAAATGGCATTATTATTTATTTTCCACCAGTAAGATTAATTAATACCAATAAATTAATTAATTCATGTATGAAATAAAAGGCAAAACTGCAGTTGTAACAGGATCTGGAAGAGGCATTGGCAGGGAAATTGCAATTAAACTTGCAAAGCAGGGAGCTCATGTTGTTGTCAATGTTAAAAAACGTGTGGATGATGGAAATGAAACCCTAAAGATGGTCAATGAATACAGCGATGGTATAATGGTTCAAGCCGATGTTTCCACAAGGAAAGGCTGTATTGATCTTGCTGAAAAAACAGTGGAATCATTTGGAAAGGTTCACATTCTTGTTAATAATGCCGGAATTGGCATAGGTATGCCCTTCCTTGATATGGATGATGAGCTGATAAATAAAATCATTTCAACAAATTTAATGTCAAACATTTACTGTTCACAGGAATTTGGAAAAATAATGGAAGACAATGGTTCCATTGTTATGATGGCCTCACTTGCAGGTATAAAACCAATGGCCATGCTATCCCTTTATGGAATGACCAAAGCAGCAATAATAAAAATGTCTGAATATCTTGCAATTGAATTGGCCCAAAGGCATATACGGGTAAATTCCATAGCACCATCTGTTGTAAAAACAAAAATGGGTGAAAGCCTTATAGATTTTATGAATATAACTGAGGAGGAATATGAAAAAAGATACACACTTACTGGAAAGATAATAATGCCTGAGGAGATTTCTGATGCTGCACTATTCCTTATCAGATCTGAAAGCATTACCGGCCAAACAATGGTTATAGATTCTGGGCAATCAATCACGGGTGGATTTTCTCACTAAAATTTTAACATGAATAACAGTTTTCATGAAATAGTTTTTAACAACTTTATCTAATATTAAATGTAAGGATTTATATCACAATTCTTTCATTGAATTTATTTCATGATGCCTCTTCCAAAGGGCTATTTTTTCGGAAAAAAATGAAATAAATTTATATTGCATAATGCTATCTTTGTTTTTAGGTGAATATTTGAATAGTGGAAATAATGAAAAACCAAATTCTGAAAATGATATAAAAACCATAACTGTGGCTTATGGCGATGGCATAGGGCCGGAGATAATGGATGCCACGCTCAGGACCATAATGGCAGCAGGTGCAAAAATTAAAATCGAGACAATTGAGATAGGGGAATCAGTATATAAAAGGGGCATAAGTTCTGGTATAGAGCCATCAGCCTGGGATAAACTGAGAAAAACAAGAGTTTTTCTAAAAGCCCCCATAACCACTCCTGAGGGTGGAGGGTTTAAAAGCCTCAATGTAACAGTGCGCAAAACACTTGGATTGTTTGCAAACGTTCGTCCGTGCTTATCGTACTATCCATTTGTCGATACAAAACATCCCAGTATGGATGTAGTAATTGTCAGAGAAAATGAGGAGGATCTTTATGGTGGAATAGAGCACAGACAGACAGATGAAGTTTACCAGTGCCTGAAACTGATAACCAGACCCGGGTCAGAAAGGGTTATAAGATACGCATTTGAATATGCAAAAAGATACAACCGCAAGAAGATCACATGCTTCACAAAGGACAACATAATGAAAATGACTGATGGTCTATTCCATAAGGTTTTTGATGAGATTGCAATGGAATATCCTGAGATAGAGAGTGAGCACTGGATAGTTGACATAGGAGCTGCAAAGCTTGCCGATACACCGGAAAATTTTGATGTTATCGTCATGCCAAATCTCTATGGAGATATACTTTCAGATGTTGCAGCCCAAATTGCAGGTTCGGTTGGGCTTGCTGGCAGTGCTAATATTGGAAGTGATTTTGCTATGTTTGAAGCCATACATGGTTCAGCACCGAGAAGGGCTGGGCAAAATGTTGCAAATCCATCAGGCCTTCTCCTTGCAGCTGTTCAGATGCTTGTCCATATTGGGCAAGGCAGTGTAGCTGAAAAGGTGCACAATGCATGGCTACGTACAATAGAAGATGGGATCCACACGTATGATATATATGATCCGTCAGTGTCAAAAGAAAAAGTTGGTACAGTTGAATTTGCAGATGCTATTATTGCACGCCTTGGGGAAAAACCACAGAAACTAAAAGCGGTAACCTATCCTCCAAAGGGCGACCCAATTACAATAAAACTTAAGGATAGGCAACCAGCTATAAAGGATCTTGTTGGTATTGATGTTTTTCTTGATTGGAGAGGCGATGTTAACGTTCTTGGAAAAAGTCTGGAAAAAATTGCCCAGCCAGAATTCAAACTGGTCATGATAACAAATAGAGGTACAAAGGTATATCCTGGAGGAGTTCCTGAAACATTTATAGTGGATCATATGAGATGCCGTTTCCAATCGGCTGAAAATGATACTTCAGTAACAAATCAACAGATCATATCCTTGCTTTCTCGCCTTGTTTCATCTGAATTGCCTCCCATAAAAACGGAGAATCTTTATACCTTTGATGGACAGCCA
Organism: Thermoplasmata archaeon; assembly: GCA_021846395.1. Lineage (GTDB taxonomy): Archaea > Thermoplasmatota > Thermoplasmata > Thermoplasmatales > Thermoplasmataceae > Acidiplasma. Next base: position 45,615 of record JAJZXB010000006.1, read on the forward strand.
GGTTTTTCACTGGGGCAGGGGCAATAAATATACCCATAAAAATATATAATTTTTATTAAAGGGATTTAGAAAGTTAAATAATTCCACTATTATACTGTATTTTTCTTCGCTGTTGAATCTGCTTTTCATATTAATTATTCCATAATACTGTACAACACATATTCATACATTATTATGATTTTAGCCCTATAGGCATCCAAAATATTAAGATGTACATATAAGATGAGTCAAGTTACTTGGCATGGCTCATTTGAAACTATATCGGTCTGATTAATTTTGTCTATTTCGCGAAGGCTTTTTGTCTTTGTGGGAATTGTAGAGTTGAACGATGCAATAGATCCGCCCTTTGAGTCCTTGAGCTCAAGTATGCTACCGTTAATAAGTGTTCCATTATTGACACTGGACTTCAACATGAAGTCAGGGAATTGCTGTGATGAGGAATATTTTATGGCCTCTTTGAGAGATGGGCATTCGGTATTTTTCCAAAAATCAAATGCAAAGTCTTTTTTTAACCCTTTTCTATCGTCCGCATATGCCATAGCTATACCCGCAGCTCTTTCAATTATTTCCAGCATATCTGAATCCATGTTTACCTTCCTTCTGTTTATCAGTCTTACGATAGACAGGTAAAGTTCCGAAATATCTTCAAAGGCAATCAAGTTATCACTTGTTGTTTGTCAAACAAAAAATTTTCAAGGGGCTTCTTGAATGGCCATATTTTATCAAGCGTTTCTGTTGGGCTGTAATAACCACGGAGTTTGGCAATATCATCTTCTTTCCTCAAAGAATAAAGGCGAGTCTTTACCAATTCAACGTATTTTGGATCAATTTCAATAGCCAAGCTATTTCTTTTTAGTTGAGAAGCAACCACAGCTGTTACGCCAGTTCCGGCTGTTGGGTCAAGAACAGTATCACCTGGAAGGGATGAAGATAAAACGATCCTAAGAAGAAGTGATAGGGGTGCCTGCTGTTTGTGCATTCTTTTGCCACTTTTATCCCTAATTGCTTCATCACCTGCAAAATATCCTGAAGTCAATTCTCTAATATCATCCCAAACATCAGTGAGTATGACACCGTTCCGTCTTTCATTCTTGTAGTTCTTTGGTAGTGGAACATTTGCACGGAGTCTGTTGAAGATTCTTGGCCTGTCACCTTTTGTTGCATAAACTATAATTTGAAACTGTTTGCCATACCGAAACTCAGATGGGACTGCAGATGTCATCTTTTTCCAAATTATAAGATTTTGAAAAGTCCATCCAGATTTTCTGAGTGATCTTAAGACTTCTTCTGTGTTTTTTTCTCTTTGCATGAAATATATCGATGCTCCTTCAGTAGATTTTTTATTAATTAATCCTAGAACATCTTCGATCCACTTCCAGTACTCGCCAGTAGGTTGCTCATCATCAAAATTGAGATAATCTTTTCCCTGGTTGAATGGTGGGTCAAAAAAAGTCAGGTGGACAGTTTCATTCTCAATACCTCTTAAAGCTTCTACACAATCGTCATTGATTATTACGCTTCCATCTATCTTGGTAATATTTTTTTCTTCCATTTTCCTCACCATTATCAAAATCGCTTCTTTAAGTTTCTCCCTTCATCTCATTGTATGCATGTCTTAACATGGATTTCACAGAATTCTTAGTTTGCATATTCCATCTCCCATTATTTTTGTGCTATTGATCGCCATGCCATCACAGCTCCCGTAATCTCTCACAAGATTATTAACACGGTATACAGAGAATACTCTTCTAATTTGTTGAGTCATTCTTCTGGTTCCATACTCATAAAAAGATAATCACTGACGTAATAAAAGTTTTTTGATTAATAAATTGCGTATATCCACATTATCCGAAAGTATTTACAATGAAGTGGATTTAACGGTTTTTGATGCAATATTTTTTACAAAGTTTATATATAATAACGTATTGTAAATATAGCAGCGAATATCAATTTATTTGCTTTGTAGCCTCTCAATCTCCTCCCTGATTTCTTCAATTACCTCGGTGTTATGAATTTGTTTTTTGTCCCCCGACTTAATAGAAATCACGTAAAACACTTTGCCGCCATATTTTTGAATAAAATTTTCATGAGTCTTTAATTGCAAGGATCTTTCTTTGAAAATCTCTGGAATGTGGGCTGTATCTGCTACTGGTTTTATTTGTAGACCAACATATTTTGACCCAACCCTTATAAAGAAATCTACATTAAACAGCCTATCCCATTCATCGGGTGCTGGTTCTATTTTCAATTTTAATAGTTCCTGGAGCTGCTCATAAATAGTTTTCCTTTCTGTCATATAGCCATCGAAAGTACGGTTAATCACTAAATTTACAATGAAATCAATGCAATCCTCTTCAGTAATCTCATTAATCTCGGCTGTTAAAACCTCTGTTATTTTTACGTAAAGTTTCCTACCAAGGTCTACCAAACGCTCTCTTGGATAAACGTGACTATAGTAGTATCTCTCCCAATCCTGCAAGATTTTTGGAGAGCACTTCCTAATCTCCTCAGAGACCTTACCGACATTCCTTGAATTCAGTTGAAACCTGTTGGTTGCACTATTTAAAATCCATTCCTTTGCCATTATTGTTCACCGGCTGCTTTGATAAAATTTGTCCTATACCTGAAATTGCCGTTTTGTACATTTGCCATCCCTTGTTTCACTAACTCCTTGTTTACGAATATTTTATTCTTTAAGAAAACATAAGCAGGTACGATTTCTGCTTCTGCCTTTGAAAAGGGATCGAATTCCAAAAACACATGCTTTCCTCTTACGTACTCATTCAAATAGGAAAGTATATTTTCGACCTCATTGGATATAATTTTGATTCCATAAAATTTCACTTTGAGCCCAGTATCCAATTCCAGTGTTTCTGCGTCTATTACCTTTGTAACCTTATAGAGCTTCTCTGCCCCGAATTTCAACTTCTCTGGAGAAACAATCGGAGAAGCATCTTGAATATTAGGAACATATTCATATTCCTCTGGAATCTCTATATCTTGAGACTGAACGGCAAATTCTATGTTACTGTCATAGGTTAAGAGGTTTTTGCCTCTGTTTGTTTTCTCCCTAATTAATGAAAGAAAATTACTATTTATCTCATATCCGATGGAATTCCTATTAAGTTCAAGTGAGACCTTTGATGTTGTTCCACTACCGAGGAATGGATCCAAAACTGTGTCTCCAACGAAACTGAACATTTTGATTATTCTTCTGGGCAATTCTTCAGGAAACATCGCTTCATGGCCCACCTGTCTCTCACCATTGAAGTTCCAGTGGCCATAGAAATACTCCTTCCACTCCTCTTTTGTAAGTTTTGATTTTTCCTTCAAATCCGGGGATACTGAACGATTTCCTTGCTTTTTGAATATTAGTATGAACTCATAGTCAATTTCAACCAAGCCATTTGGGGGAAAAGGATAGGAGCCCATAACTGAGGCTCCTCCAGTGGTGTTCATAGTAGTCTTTTTTTGCCAAATAATTGAGCCCATATAATCAAAGCCGATTCTCTCACATTGGATGATAAACTCAGAATGTAAGGGGGCAATTTTGTATCTACCATATACTACGCTTCTAAGAAACTGATCACCTATGTTTATGCATAGCCTCGACCCCTGTTTAAGGACCCGGTAACACTCTTTCCACACAGTATAAAGGCTCTTTAAATACTCATGTAACGATTGCCCAAAACCAATTTGCCCTTCCGCATCATAATTCTTTATATGCCAGTAAGGCGGCGATGTCACTACTAGATCAACAGTAGAGTCCTCTAATTCCACCATTTTCCTACTATCTCCATTAATAATTTTTGAAGTAATCATGATTCACCCATAATAAAGAAATAGCATCTTAAACATTATATAAATTTAAGGATATCTCTTTTCAAATATTTTTTTTCTATTTCATCCTTGCATTTAAATTATCCGTTTAATATCTGTTATCTCACGGTACAGTTAATTCGTTGATTTTCAGGTAAATTAACTTGATGTGACGGGAATATTCAACAAAAAACAGATATTTGGAAAGTTTCCCATTGAATAAATGAAATAAATTTGATCGAAGGAAATAAAAATATTACCAAGCAATTCCAGCCGGACTCGCACATGGGCGGGATAAACCACTGAAACTGGTAGGTATTTCTGTCATGGTTATAACCAGATTGTGATGCATTTATCCACAAAGTTGGCTAATTCCTACATCGCTAATGGACCGGCCGGGATTTGGACCCGGGCCCTCTTGCTTGCGAAGCAAGCGATCTACCGCTGATCTACCGGCCCTAATTGATCTCGCTTCCGATATATGATAACTTTGCTATAAGTGCATCCATTTGAATATTATCTGTTCCACCTTCAACTATCCTGAATTCGGCCTCAGCAAGAGCCATGATAATTTCAAGTTTTTGTTTATATGCTATTTGTTCTTTTCTTATGGATGAATGCATACCCTTTATTATATCTATTCCTGACAGTCCATAGTCTATAAGCATTTTATCAAGCAAATCTCTTGCCTGATTGAAATTTCCCTCAAGAGCAATATTTATCAGGTTTTTATATTCATTTTTATTTATTTCCCCTGCTATTCTGTATATTGTCAATGGATCTATTTTTCCAGATGTTTTAATTGCCTGAAGTACATTTATTGCCTTTCTCATATCACCTTCAGAGATTTCATATATTGCATTCAGGGATTCATCATCAATTTCAAATCCTTCCTTCTTTGATATTGCCCTCAATTTAGCCTTCATTTCATCCTCATTTACAGGAGAAAATCTCAATACTACACATCTTGACTGAATGGGAGGTATAATTTTTGAAGAATAATTGCATGAAAATATGAATCTTGTTGTATTGTAATACATTTCCATCGTTCTTCTTAAGGCAGCCTGTGCATCGCCGGTTAAATGGTCCGCCTCATCCAGAAATATTATCTTGAATCCAATGTCATTTGAAGGTTTTATTTTGGCAAAATTTTTGATATTTTCCCTTATAATATCTATACCTCTTTCATTTGAAGCGTTCAGTTCCAGAAAATTATCCTTCCATGACTCACCAAAAAGCTCAATTGCCAGAGCTATTGCTGTTGAGGTCTTTCCTGTTCCTGGAGGGCCAGCAAATATCAAATGAGGTATATTCTTTTCCTTAACAAAGGAGTCAAGCCTGTTTATATTATCTGATTCACCGATTACACCGGATAGCTTTGTAGGTCTGTATTTTTCAGTCCATATGTTGATCATACTATCATTACTAATTACATACTTTATTTAAATATTCCTTAAATAATTTTCACAGCATTCCAAGTATTTGTTAAATAAATTGTCTAAATATTAATAAATAGAATAACAATATTGAAATATGAAAAATATAGTTTTCCTTGCATCCGGAAACGGCTCCAATTTTCAGGCAGTTGCAGATGCAATTGACTCGGGATTTATTGATGCACGAATATCAAAATTGATATGCAATAATAAGAATGGATTTGTTCTTCAGAGAGCCAAAAATATGGGAATAGAATCAATACTGATAAATTCTAAGAATGATTACAATAACCTTATTTACATTATATTAAAGGAAGAGAATCCAGATTTGATTGTTCTTGATGGGTATATGAAAATATTATCTGAAAATATAATAAACGAATTCGTATATAAAATTATAAACCTCCATCCCTCATTGCTTCCGGCATTTGGTGGAAAGGGTTATTACGGAAAAATAGTCCATGAAAACGTTATTGCATCCGGGGCAAGGTATTCTGGATGCACGCTGCATTTCGCAACTAATGATGTAGACAATGGGCCGATAATAGACCAGAGAGTTGTCGAGGTCCTTGATGACGATACACCTGAATCACTGGAAGAAAAAATACATAAGGTTGAGCATGAATCCTTAATTTTCTCAATAAATCTTGTATTGAATAAAATTTATGAAATATCAGGTAAAAGAGTTAAGAGATTATAAGCCCATCCTTATAATTCCAGAATATATCATATAAATTCCAAATATTATTAAAATAATCATTGATGCATATTTTATATATTTTTCATATTTTAATCCAAATTTATTTATTGCATATGGGAATGTAAAAATCCAGATGAGTATTCCTATGAATAGGCCTATTACAGAGAATATACTCAATGTATTTAACATAAAAATTCCAACCGTGAACCACCATATAATCTGAAAAGGATTTGTTAAACCCAGTGATAACCCCATAAAATAATTTCCCTTTCTGGAAAATCTTGGAATTTTTGAATTCAAAATCATATAAGCTATGAAAAGCATTAAAAATCCACCGATAAAATATATTACATTCAGCAATATTTCAGGTATATATGCCCTTAAAATGTATACAATAATAAAGAATGCAATATCAGCACTCATTGCACCCAAACCAACGCTTGCACCATGGAGTTTTGATTTTAAAGATTCATTCGCTATGATTGCATTTACACCTCCTGGTGGTCCTGCGAGGGATAAACCAAGAATTATGCCAATGAGTATAACGGTAATATTCATCATGGTGAATATTTAAAAAATAGATAATATTTACCTATTTTTGGAATTATATTATATTTCCTGAAAATTATTGATACTGCTATTTTTAAGTATGTTATCACACATTGAGTTCCCGCACTCTATTATGAGCGATTCAATTTTACATAATTTTAAAGGCTTAATACGATAATATAAATATCAACAAGTTCACTCAATAATATCATCCTTTAAAAGAAAGTTTAAAAGCGATGTGTATTTTATTTTATAACCATTTTTCTCTATTGCGTCATTAAAATCCCATGTTATGATTTCCATGTTATCACATTTTAATTCCTTTAAGCCCTTATTTAAGGATATAATTTCTCTTTGTTTTACCTCTTTAAAAGAAGAAGCATAAGTGACATTTATCATTTTTATTATTTTTTCTTTTTGCTTTATTATAAAATCAATCTCATGGTCATTGTAATCTTTCCAATAATACAACTCATAATTTTTTAGAAATGATAATCTCAATAACTCAATTAAAACAATATTTTCCATTAATTTACCCTTATCAGGATTAATTTTGAATGATGCATAATTTATTAAGCCCGTATCAACACAGAAATATTTTCTTTTTGCCTTAAATTGTTCTTTGAATTTAAACGAAAATTTTTTAATTGGTATTATAAGATATGAATTTTCTATGTAATTTATGTACTTGGTTAGGGTGTGTAAATCTTTTATCTGAAAATTGTTTTTTATATTATTTATTGATATTTCATTACCAGAGTTTGATACTAAATAATCGGCAACCTCTCTTATATTGTTATTTTTTATATTTTTATTATATATTATATCATTTTCAACAATGTCATGAAAAATGGTATTTATTATTATTGTACCTATCTTATAAACTTCGGGAAAACCTCCGGAATCCATATAATTATTAAGTTCGTTTATCAATATTCCTAAATTTTCAATATTATTATAATCTATATTTTTTATTTTTAAATATTCCCTGAAACTTAATGGGTATAATTTTAATTCCACATACCTTCCAGTTAAATACTTTGCTAAATTGCTTCCTAATAATTCAGAATTTGATCCTGTTATGATTATTTTTTTATTTATTCTAAATCTAGAAACAAAGAGTTGCCAACCTTTTATTCTTTGGATTTCATCAAAAATAAAATAATCAATATTGCCATATATTTCATAAAATGCACTTATTAAAATTTCGAAGTCTTCACTTGTGAAATTTGCCAATCTTTCATCAAAGAAATTTATATACCCATATTTTTTTTCTTTAAGTAAAAACAAACCAAGTATGGATTTGCCAGATCTCCTTATGCCCGTTATTGCAAGTATATTTGGATATTCAAGATATTTTTCAGGATTTATTTTTAAAATTTCCCTATCAATTATTTGATTTTCCTTAAAAAAAGTATCCATAGTTTTTCTTTGTGATATTATAATATTTGTCAATTTTTGTGTGTTCATTTATCAATAATCACATAGATTAATTTAATCTTTGTGGTTTATCTAATTAATAGAAATTATTATATATATTATAATTTATATGAACAAGAAAAGTATTATAGCAATATCTATTATAACAATAATGATAATGGCTGGTTTTACTGGACTGATATATTATAACTCTCCACAGGTGGCAAGCCCCCAAAGCTCTCCATTGACCGGAAGAATGTGTTGAAATTATTGCTGGGAGAAAAAGACCTCTGGATTATCAAGGAGATAGATACCCTAATAAGAGAGAAATTTTATATTCCATATTCTGAGAGGCAGATACGCAGAATACTTAAAGGATTCAAGATGAGGCATGCAAAACCCTATCAGATGAATTACAGAAAACCTGAGAATGCGGAGGAAAAACTCGGTACAATGGACCAAAAAGCAGGATGCCATTCTTGAACTGCTGGGCAAGATATCACAGTTGTATAAGAAGGGAGTTAAGGTTTTAAAATATTTTTAAACAATATTCATATTTTTTAAAACAATATAACCCGAGACTATATCTTCCAAACCAATACCCATGGTTTTGAATATTGTTTTATTTCCTTTTTTAGGATTTAAAATAAAATCCTTTAATTCAATAATTTTATTCTTGTCACTTACCTCGGAAATTTCAGATGATTCTTTCATTGATTGTTCCAAATGCTCTGTTATAATGATATCTGCATTATCTAAAACGTTCCCGGATGCTTCTCTGTGACCCAGTATATTTGCACCAACAAGATTTAGATGATATTTATCTGGAAGCATTGAATTATCGAATATGGGATCGGTTGCGTTTGTAATTGATGTTATCACATTCGCTTTTTTTAATACTGATAAATTATCGGAATAAGTTATATCAAAATCAAATTTTTCAGAGAATTTCTTTGCGTGCTCATAATTTCTTGAATAAACGTATACATTTTCAAAATCATAGACTTCCTTCATTGATAGCAACTGTGTTTCAGCCTGAAATCCGGAACCAATTAAGGCAAAGTTTATGTTTTTTTTCTTTATTATTTCTGAGGTAACCATTGCTGGTAAAGCCCCTGTTCTTATCTGGCCAAGCGTATTTGCATCAATAACATATAGATTTTCTGGATTTGAAACATCGAAAATTATAACAACGAATCTAACACCGTTCTTTGATGCTATATATGTTTTCAATCCTGCTATATTGTACTTTTCATAATAGGCCGGCATTGTGTTCAATATTGAATTCCCTGAAAATATCCTGTCTCTGGAATTTGAATGGGATTTTCCACTACCATATGATATGAATGCTTCTCTCAGTTCAGATATGCATTGCTTAATAGGCAGATTCTTCTGTACATCATTATCACTGATATAGGTTATCATAATGTGTAATCTACCTTTATTTATTAAATATTTTTATATTGAGCATTACAAATGATTTAGAGCACAAAAATGAAATGCCTATAAAATTAAATAAAAATTATAAAATATGCAATTCAGGCCAACTTAAATTTATAGCCATATTCAATTATGCCGTTTGTTCCGTCTTCCCTGATTTTTCTGAATGCCATATGAACCTTTTTGCCTATTTCAACATTGTCCGGATCGCAGTCAACAATCTGGGCCGTTATTACAGGGCCTTCATTTAATTTTATTAAAGCCATAACATATGGTACCTGCCTTTTGAATGCAGAAGATGATTCATGCACAATTGAATAGGACGTGATTTCTCCATTGCCGGACAGCTTAAATTTTTCCATTTTTCCAATGGATTCCCTATGGCAGTACGGGCATATGTCCCTTGGCGGAAAATATGTTCTGTTACAGTTTTTGCATTTATAGCCAATTAAATTGTATCTGTATTCTGTTTCTCTCCAGATTCTTGATAATTCTGTCATTTGATCACCTCTAATACCCCTCCAGAATGTGTATCACGGAAGATGTTCCTGTTCCCGCCATATTATGCAGTAAGGCATACTTTGCATTTTTAATCTGCCTTTCACCTGCCTTTTCATTTAACTGCAAATATGCCTCAACCACCTGTCCAACACCAACTGCACCATACGGATCTCCCTTTGCCTTTAAACCTCCTGATGGGTTTACAGGTATTCTTCCACCTGTCTTTATTTCATCGTAAACAAGCTCTTTGGCCTTTCCCTTTTCAACAAAACCAAGATCCTCAAGTTCCAGTAAAGCATATATAGAAAATGAATCGTGCAATTCAACAAAGGATATGTCATCTCTTTTTACATTTGCCCTTCTAAATGCCTTTTCAGCGGCAAGCTTTGTTGATTTCAACGTATATATGGAATCTCTGGAACCAACTGACAAATAATCCTGGGCAATTGCGGACCCTATGATTTTGATTCCTTCCTTTTTATTTCTTTTCATATACTCCTCGGATGCTAGAACAACAGCAGCTGCACCATCACTTACAGGTGAACAGTCCATCAGATTCAATGGTTCGGCAACGGGAATTGCATCCATGGCCTGCTTCAATGTCAATTTATTATGGTACTGTGCATTAAGATTCTTTGATGCGTTTAGATGGTCATTCACGGGGACCATGGCAAGTGCTTCCTTTTCCACATTGAAATCATGCATGTATTTTCTTGCTATTATTGCTGCCATTGCAGCGGGTGTTGCACCATAAAATGCCTCCCATTCCCTATCCAAAATGGATGACATCTTCTCTATGATGTCACTGCCATGGATATCTGTCATTTTCTCAACACCACCAACAACAACCACATTATATTCTCCGGATTTTATTGATAGATATGCTTCTCTTAAAGCCGCTCCTCCTGAAGCGGTTGAAGCCTCAACCCTTATTGATGGTATCCCTTCATTGGATAATCCCGAGAAATCTGCTATCAACGCCCCTATATTTTCCTGCTCATTTATTGTCCCTGCCAGGCCATTTGCACCGTATATTGCATCTATATCCTTTGAATATATGCCCGCATTTTCTATTGCCTTTAAACCTGCTTCAACCGCCAAATTTCGTAAGGATTTATCCCATAATTCACCGTATTTTGTTTCTCCTGCGCCGATAATATACACATTATTACTCAACACTATCACCCGTTATGATAATTTTTCTGAATTTTGAATAGGTTCCGTAATCTATATACATGATCTTTTCAATCATCTTTTTGATTGTGGGTGCCCTATCTCTTTTATACTTTTTCATTTCATCTGTAACTGTCATATCAAATGCATCCGAACCTGCACCAGAACCAAATGATACCGCTAAAATTTTATCACCAGGCTTTGCTTCATCAAGTATTGCAGATAATCCAGTCATTGTTGAACCGGAATAGGTATTTCCAATATATGGTGTTAACAGCCCAGTTTTGTACTGTTCCTCGGTAAAGCCAAGCATTTTTGCAGCCCTCATAGGGAATTTTCCATTTGGCTGGTGGAAAACAGCGTAATCGTAATCAGAAGGTTTAGTATCCATTTTTTCCATCATGGCCTTTCCTGCCGCTATTATGTGCTTGAAATATCCAGGCTCTCCAGTGAATCTTTCACCGTGCTTTGGATATGGTTCGCCCTCCCTTCTCCAGAAGTCCGGCGTATCGGTGGATACAGACAGTGTATGATTTATTTCCACTATAACTTTTTCTTTACCAATAATCACAGCGGTTCCGCCGGCGGATGCCGTATATTCAAGTGCATCTCCCGGTGCACCCTGTGATGTGTCTGCTCCGATTGCTATTCCATATTTTATATAGTTTGAATCAACCATTGCCTTGACGTTCTGCATTCCTGCAGTACCTGCCTTGCATGCAAATTCATAATCTGCAGCAAAATACTGTAATGGCATCCCAATGGAAGCAGCTACTATGGTTCCAGTTGGCTTTACAGCATATGGATGCGATTCTGATCCAACATAAATTGCACCAATATCCTGTGGATTTATATCACACCTGGATAGAGCATTTCTGGCAGCCTCAACCGATATCGTTGCAACATCCTCATCTGGTGAGGGGACCGATTTGCTAAAAATAAATAAGTTATCCCTCATTTTCTCCGGTTCATCCCCCCATATTCTGGCAATCTCTTCAGGTTTTATCCTGTATACAGGGATATAGGAACCGTAACTGACTATACCTGACATAAACACCTAAATGTGTTAATATATATAAAAATTCACGTGTTGATATTCGTTTATTCACGTATATATTAACTGTGTTATATAATGAATTACATTATAAATTTATTAAAGTTATATAAAAAACATTTATATACCACAATTCGTTAATTGATTATGGGATTTGTAAATGTAGATATAATAGCACTGTTTATTGTTCTTTTAATAGTAGTTGCAATATTATTATCAGGAATACACATATTGAAGGAATGGCAGAGAGCGCCAGTACTTACTCTGGGGAGATATACAGGCTTAAAGGGGCCGGGACTTATTTATGTGACGCCAATCATAAGCAAAATAACCGTGGTTGTATCCACGAGAATTCAGGTTGTGGCCTTTAAGACGGAATCAACGTATACACAGGATAATGTTCCGGTTAATGTTGATGCAGTTATGTATTTTCAGGTAATAGATGCTGATAAGGCCGTTTTAAATGTTGAAAGTTATGCAACTGCAACACAGCTTGCAGCACAGACAACATTGAGAGAGGTTCTTGGCAAATCTTCATTCGATGAAATTTTATCAGAAAGGGAGAAAATTGGAGAAGCAGCAAGGCAGATTATAGATGAAAAAACAGAACACTGGGGAGTCAAGGTGTCATCTGTGGAAATAAGGGATGTGCTTGTTCCTCAGACATTACAGGATGCAATGTCAAGACAGGCATCAGCTGAAAGAGAGAGAAGGTCGAGGGTTACACTGGCTCTAGCTGAGGTAGAAGCTGCGGGTAAAATGGTTGACGCAGCAAAACAGTATAATAATAACCCAATAGCATTTCAGTTAAGATGGATGGACATAGTGTACCAGATTGGTCTTGAAGGCAGGGGCTCATTGATAATGATACCACAGAATGTTCCAGCAGCTGGAGATACCTCGCAATTCTTCACAGCCACTGCCCTGAATAACTATATCAAAAAGGGGAGTGTCGGCGGTAGTGACAATAAAAAATCTCAGTGAGCTCTTTTATATTAAGCTCATAGGGTCTTTTATCCTTTAAGGGCCCGCTGTAATTTTTAATAATTGTGGATATTTTTTTTCTTCTTTTTGAAAACATATCTATAAGAAATTTATCAAACTCAATTATATCTATATCATATTTCTTTTTTACAATTGCAACAACAGCGGAATCAACATCAGGGGGCGGAAAGAATGAGCGCCTACTGACTGTAAATGACAGCCTTACATCTGATCTTACATTCGCATTAACTGTTAATCTTGAGTAGTCTTTGCTTCCTGGCTTTGCAACCAGTCTTTTGGCAAACTCCTTTTGAACCATAATGACAGCCATGTCAAAATCAAAATCTAGTATTTTGAAGATAATTTTGGATGATAAATTATACGGTATATTTCCTATAATTTTGTCATAATGGTCATTTTCAATGTTCAGAAAACTATCCTTAACAATTTTAAATTTGCCATCAAGTATATTTTTACTGTATCTTTCAGATAATTCATCAAAAAAGCGATGATCGGGTTCCACAGCGGTTAAAAAAATATTATTTTTTAAGAGTGTTTCAGTCAGTATTCCATGACCCGGACCAATTTCAAGAATTTTCTCTCCTTCCTGAATGTCCAATTCCCTTATTTCCTTTGCTGCAATATTTTTGTCGCTTAAGAAAACCTGCCCATATTTTTTCCCAAAAGTATTCATTTTGCAACAAATAGCTTGTATTTTTCATATCTGTTTTCAAGTTCCTCTATAATCCTGTTTACAATCATTTTCTTGGGATTGTGGGCACTTTTAACTCTTTCGGAGATATCATCAAATGATTTGAATGGGGCCATTTTTCTTTCATTTAGAATTGACCACATACTTTTATTTCCAAGCCCAGGCAATAATTCCAGAGTGTGCATTCTTGAATTGACTGGTTCAGAATTGTTGAAGAAATTAATAAATCTTTCAGGATTTTTATCTATTATAGTTTCTATTGTATATGGCAGTTCACTAACTGCAGCACTTGTAAGTTCCTTATATGTTATTCTTCTTTTTATTGAAACGATTTTATCTCTTAGTTCTGGAGATCTGCCTATATATATCCTGTCTCCAACCGATATCACTATATTTGATTTGGGTATCAATTCGAGAAGTTTAAATTCATTTTCTCCAATGGCAATTATCAGAGAAGATTTTCTAAAATTCTTGTCCTCAGCTCTACCTTGCGGCAAATAATCCAGAATGTAAGCGTATTCTTCCATATTTATAAACCCTGAAGTATATCTATTATACTATCTAAAACTTTGTCATCCAGGATCAAATCGTATGAAGATAGTATTGCAAGTAATTCCTCCTTTCCAGCAGGCTTTATATCTATTATTTTAACGGTTACTTCTTCAGGTATTTTGTGTATTTTGTTTATTTTTTCTTTGAGTTTCTTAATATTTTCATTTTTATTATATTTCAGAAATTTTTCTGTGTATGATAAAACATCTGTTTCCACTTTTGTTTTATCTTCCAGATTTATAAGTTCATTGTACACATCAATATTTGTTTTATACGTAACTTTCATTGATTTAACCTCTTGAGGTGTACAGGAGAAGAAATTACCTTTCTTGAGGTCTTGCCAATTTTTAAAGAAACCACATAACATGATCCTTGTATGCCGGTAACCTTTCCAGTTCTCCCCTCAAAATTATGAAATGGCATTCCAGTATGAACTGCAGAATTTATAACGATGGCCACTGTATCGCCTACATTGAATGTTTTTAACAAATCGTTAACCTTTGGCGTTCCTCTTTCCTTTATCTTTTTTGTTAATTTACTCCTTGACCCTGATCTGGATCCATTAGACATTTTTGTTATTTTAATCACCCCTATTTATATTTATGACATCGAGACTTTTAATATATAATTTATCTCCATACATGGACGAAAGGCTGGGAACTGTCCTACCTTCATCCCCATTTACAAGTTCTTTTATATATGTCCCTGACTCTGCACATACTTTTATTATGGCAGTATTATACCCTATGCTGTCTATATTTATATATTTTATTTCTTTTTTTCTGATGATATCAGATCTATTTCCAATGACTCTTATCGGTGTCCGCTGGCTTATCTCAATCCCAACAAGTTTTCCGGCAGCTTCCCTGAATCTCTGCTCATCTATGCTATTTTTTGATTCTATTTCTGCGAAATAAACCTTATCGTATTTGGATTCCTTTATTTCCTTCACTGTGCTTTTGGTGCAGAAAGCGAGATCTGAGATAAATATGTCCTTTCCCGATGAGTTAACCGCTTCTTTAAATTTATCAAGATCTATATTTCTAATTTTGGGATTAACGGCTTCAATCACAAATTCCCTACCGTTGCCAAGCATCATTACATCAACATCCTCCCGGCCTGCCCCGTGGAGATGGTAATTTTCAGATGTTGTCATTTTTATCAGTTCATCCCCTATTATGCTTTCTATTGACTCACCAGAACCGTGGATCCAGCGTGTTTGTGGTATATCTCTCCTTTTTTTTATGTATTTACCATAAACATATAGTGATTTAATGACCAATTCAACATTATCATAAATTGTATTTATGTGTATAGCTATATCTGGATCCTTTGAATGATCCTTTCCAGATCTCAATGCAAAATATTTTCCAAATTCCCTGTTGAACTCCTTTTTTATGCTTTCCCCCTTAGATCCATAATCATTCTGGAGTGTTTCCTCACTTATAAGAAGATCCTTATCAAATTTTGATCCAATGAGAAAACTGTCATATTCATATTCTGCTGTCCTATCGTTAACCATCCCATAATATTTATCAAACTGGTCAAAGATATTATTGCAAAGCCAGCATTTATCAACTTCCCTGGCGTTGCCATACAGTGATTTATATGCAAACAGCAAAGACCTTCCCCTATCTAGATTTGTCATACCGGTATCAACATTGGCAAAAACTCTTCCAGTACAGCGAATGCATAAATTATGTTCAAATAGAGATTGTAGAATCATAAAAATTTAAAAATAAATTTATCTGGCTTTAACTATTTTTTCGGTATTCGGCCTGTCCTTTATAAATACTCTGGATCCACATTCACATTCAATATCTGCTGTCCCCACCGATTTTTCAAGAGGCCTTCCACAAATAATGCATTTATACATGTGAATTTATCTCCTTTATAACTTCACTGCTATATTCCGGAGTGTATGATCCACCTGCAAATTTATATCTGCAGTGGCGGCATTCCCATATGCCGTTTGCAACCCTTTTAACCTTATTTTGTTTGCATGATGGGCATATATAAAAACTTATCTTTTGCCTGTATACCTTATTCCATGCTTTTCTTACAGTTACACCATATCTTGGACCGAACCTCCCTGAGGCGCCAACCTTTACTGTATGTTTCGTCATTTTAATTCACCTTGAATAATTCTTTCCTTAATCCACTACCTGTATCACATGATGTTTTTATAGCTTTGCGTATTTCTTCAAGAGAAAATTCTCCAACATCTCCTTTTTGCATAGCGTGTATGTGATTATCCTCCGACATTGTTATGGTGATTCTACCATTTGAAACCTGTTCTTCCTGTAAATCTGGATCACATACAAGCTCATCACCTATTTTTGCCATTGTCACCGAAACTGGTGTTGAATTAACAGGCAATTTAAAATCCTCCTTGCCCAATTTTGAAGCTGGTACCACTGCACTTCTTAATGCTGCTACAACTGCCATAGTGCACGCGTCTATAATGTTTCCATCATAATTAAGTATGTCAATATCAACGAATATCATCCATACCTTCACACCTGACTCTATAACAAGCTTTGAAGTGTCAATAACCTTGCTTTCCCTTATTCCACGGTCTACAACACGGGAGAATTCAATAGCCTGTTCACTTGGTGGGCCGGATTCAAACGTTGGAAAAGCCATTGGCAATAGTTCCACATTGAGTGCCATAACACCGTTGTCTGGGGAATCTGGAAATGGTGTTCCCTCTTCTATTTTTATTCCAGCAACAACCTTTGTTTTACCAAGTTCTACCATTGCTGAACCGCTGGCTTTTGGTATGTAGTTTTCAGTTATTTTAACTTCTCTGAAATCGTTTATGGCTCTTCCGTCAAGTCTTTTCCCATTTTTCAGGCTTTCAAGTATAACTCCTTTTTTAATTTCTGATATAACTGCATTGGAATCCATAGGCATTTTATTCACCGCCTTCAATAGAATATGTTTTCATTAAAGCATCCCTCTGTATTTTGGATATATCCTTCATAGCATTAACAATCATCGATGTTGCTTCATCAAATTCTTCAGGTGAAACATCACCATCAATCTGCAATAAAACAACCTTCCCAGTTCTTGGGAGAATTGCCATGGGTATATCTGCTTCACCATAATTGTCCTCGTCCTTTGAAAGATCAAGAACAATCTTTCCGCCAGCCTTGCCAGCTGTGCATCCAACAACAAGGTCCCTCATTGGAACTCCTGCATCTGCTATTGCAACTGATGATGCCGTTAAACTTGCAATTCTTGTCCCAGCATCAGCTTGAAGCACCTCTATGAATACATCCACCTCTGCCCTCGGCAATTTTTCAAGTATAATTGCTGAAGAAAGAGCCTCTGAAATAACTTTTGAAATTTCCATTGTCCTTCTGTCGGGTCCAGGTCTTTTTCTCTCCTCAACACTGAATCCTGCCATACTGTATCTTGCCTTAACTATTGCCCTGTCCATATTCTGTGCGTGTTTTGGATATGCCTCTCTGACATATACTGCAACAACTACTTTATTTGCTCCCCATTCTATATATGCGGAACCGTCTGCCTTTTCAATAACTCCTGTTTGAAGTTTAATCGGGCGCATTTCGTTTGATGATCTACCATCAAGTCTTAGTCCGTCATCTGTTATTAATTTTACATTTCCTTCCATATCAATTTCCACCTTTTAATTTTTTAAAATATTCACCCATTCTATCAGTCAACCCTACTGTATGTGCCTCTCTTTCCACCATTTTAATGGCATTTATAGCAATATTTACATTGTCCGGCTCACCGTCTATCCAGATAAATCCATTTTGCCCAACTATGATTTTGGTATCTGTTTCTGATTTTATCAAATTGATCATATTTCCACCTTTGCCAATTACACGTGGAACTTTAGGCGGCTTTACCAGAATTACCTGACCTTTTTCAAGCTTTCTCATACCTGTATCTCGCATGCTTACCCAGCTTTCTTTGATCTCATTTGATACAGATATCCGTGCATAAATAAAGTCTCCTGCTGCAAGATATCTTGTCAAATCACCTGCGTTTACGTGCCATGGGGTATCGTTAATATGCAACAGAGAATAATATGGAGAATTTATATCAACAGTCCACATTGTTGGACCTATGTCCATTATTTTCCCTATTACCTTATCATTGACCCTTGGCAAATAAGGGCTATTAAATGGGGCTATATCTATAAATTTTTCACTTTTCTGTATAACTCCAAAGTACTCAGAAAAGTATTGTGAATCATCCTCATAAATGCCATTTCTTGGTCTTAAATCGTTTATTTCAATTCTATCTCCCGGATATACTATTTCTTTTGTTTCCAAATATTTCACCCTTCATAACCTAAATTCTATATATTAATTTTGATATTAAATTATAAATTAATATATAAAACATTTTTATTGTCAATAAATTTATAAATCATTTCACAAGTCTAACCTCTGCATCACCTTTGGATTTTTTATTGACAATATCCATCAGATCTCCCTGCATACCGGCTGGTATTTCAACTATACAGAGATATTCGCCTGCATTTGACCATTCTTCCTTAAGTATATTTCCGAATTTTGATATATCACCATATAATTTTCCATATGCGTCACCGGTTAATTTTACAGCCATTCTCACCTTTTCTATTCTTATTGGTATTAATGGCCGAATGGCTTTGAGAACTGCCTGAACCTGCTCTTCCACACTCTTGAATGCATCTATTCTTATTTTGGCTTCTTCCATAGCTTCTTCTATCCTTATTGCAGGAATGGGAGTATTTGTCTGTGGATTTATTGCTTCCCTGACGATTTCGTTTATTACCTGTTTTTTCTTTCTTTCAAGCATCTCCTTTCTCTGTTCAGTGGTTAATTGTATTTGCCCCCTTTTGACTATTTCTATGGCAATCTGTGCAATATCATCTGTTTTAAATACATCCTTTAATATTTCTTCATTCGAACGATCCCCCTTTCTTGCATCCTTAAAAACTTCCGGGATTGCCAGATCATTTTCTATATCAATTTGACCGGATCTTATTCTGCCTGCAGCATCGGGATCGACAAGAATCTCAAATTTGTAACCGTGTGATTCAAATCTTGCAATTACTGCATCATCTATACTTACCATAATGGATGATTATTTATTCGGATAAAAAATTATAGTTTATTAAAATATTATGAATAATATAAATTTGAACCATAAACATTCATTTTTAGGTTATGGAAAAAAGTAACTTTTACACCTGTATAATATTATAAATTATTAAAAATTTCAATATACTGTATATTTATTGTAAATATATATACATATATATGAAAAATAATATATATTACTACATATTATTATATTATGAACAAATACCTTGCCATAATAACAATAATAGTTATGGCAATGTTTATAATGGTTTCATTTTCAGGGGATATTTATAAAAACGATTTAAAGAATATTAATGAAAGGCCTGCATCCAATAATTATAAAAAAAATAGGAAATATAACATACATGCATAATTTCATTATAAAAAATAATGGAACGATATTATCCAATAATATAAACAGATCAATAATAAACAATATAAATAACAGTTACAATAGGAATATAAACACAACCAATAATAATTTAACACCCATATCATATAATTATCAAAAAACAAACAATACAAATTATCTAATTGAAAAATATAATTTAACCTCTAAGAATAATGTATTGTATACAATGGCATTCACAGATAACTTTACCAAATATAGGGTGGAAATAGGTGATATAATAATAAATAAAGGTAATAAGAATATATCAGAGGTATATGCAAATATAGTGCCTAAGAACTCTTCAAAGATACTATATGGAAATGAATTCACTATAAATTATAGATCATCCTATAATAATCAGATGAAAGCTTTAATAAATTCCATTTATTTATCATCACTGTATTATATGAATTCAAACAATATTACAATGCATAAATTCGGTATAGAAAATAATTACATATCAATGGCAATGAATTCAATGTTGGGTAAAACAAATAATACTGTAAAGAATATGGAGATAAATAGTACAAATGCAATGGTAATTGATAACACTTTTTATTGTATTCTTTCTATACTGGCTCTTGCAGGTTTTATTGTTGCACAATTTATTCCGGGTTTAGATGTTGGAGTTGATGCTACCGTGGCGGCTGTCTATGCAGGTTATTTTCTCACATCATTCCTTGGTGGATTGGCGGTAATAGGGGTCACTCATGCCTGTTCTGATACACATTGGAGTTAAGATGAGAATATGAAAAACGATAAGGAAAAACTAATGTTAAAAAGGTTAAAGGGGTTAAAAATTGCAATAACGGTAATGGCTATACCCTCAATTATTATAACCATAGTCGCATTGTTAAATTTAGAAGTTGCTTATGAAAATAGAATTGATTTCTTTTATTTATATTTAATATGTTTGCCCTCGTTATTATTTTATATATATTTATATATACATAATAAAAAAAAACTTAACCATATAAAAAATATATTATGGTAACCAGATGAAAACTTTAATAAATTCCCTGTATTTATCATCACTGTATTATATGAATTCAAACAATATTACAATGCATAAATTCGGTATAGAAAATAATTACATATCAATGGCAATGAATTCAATGCTGGGTAAAACAAATAATACTGTAAAATCCATGAATATAAGTGAAACGAATGCAATGGTGGTAGATTATAGTTGGTGGTGCATTTTACAAATAGTTAGTGAAGGGTTCGGACTATTTGCTGTGCTTGCTGCCATTAGTTTAGCAATATTTGCTACTAATGGAATGGCATTGTGGGAAATAGCATTGACTTGGGATAGTATAAGTGCAGGTATAGCCAGCTTAGGTCTTACTATTTATATAACTGCTGAAACATGTGATTGGTGAAATAAGTATGATAAAGAACATTATTAAAAGGAACTATATTTTAGTATATCTAATTAAATGATATTAAATAATACAAACTCCGGTTAATTAACCCGTATTATTTATCATATTGAATATATATTTAGGGCTTTTCATCCCACTTATTTATAAGACATGGCTTTATGAACTTATTCTTGCTTTCATATTCCTGTCAAGAAATGTCCATATTATGGTGAAAAGTTATCTTCAGGCATCATAATTTCGGCTACTTATGGAAGAACAGAAGAATTTGAAAGTATTCCATAGACTCATTTGCTTCAAGGAACGGGGGAAGTGGAATCAGTTCAGTTATATCCTCATGATATTGAGCAATTCTCTTCACATAGACGGAGAGTTTTGCTATTACTGTTGAGATATGAGATATTGATCTTGCCATTCTACCGCCATATTTACCACAGCTAAATTCAATAGAACTTATATGGAAATCGATAAAAATGCGGTCTCTAAGACTTTCGTGGATGGTCATGGCTTTCTCATAGATCTTGCCAAATCATTCTACAAGAGGGAAATAAATGAGTGTATAAATCAATAATTATATATGATAATACCATGAATTATAACGTTATGGCTATTCATGGCTATATTTATTTATTGTAATGTATTATACTTAACAATGACGGATGAATTCAATTTGGATTTTTTTAAGGATAGAGGTTTCGTAAGAAAACAATGTGTTTCATGCTCATCCTTTTTCTGGACAATTGATAACGATAAAAAAACATGTGGTGATCCTGCATGTGAAAGCTATTCGTTTATTAACAATTCACCTGTATACAAAAAATACAATATTGATGAGATGAGAGATGAATTTTTAAATTTTTTTATTAACGATGAAAATTTCAAGCATAGATTTGTTGAACCCTATCCTGTTGTTCCAAGATGGAGAGATGATGTTCTTCTAGTTAATGCTTCAATATATGATTTTCAACCCCAGGTCACATCAGGGCTTGTTCAGCCACCCGGAAACCCATTGACAATGTCTCAGCCAAGTATAAGGATGATAGACCTTGACCTTGTTGGAAAAACGGGAAGACATTTAACAACCTTTGAAATGCTGTGCCACGATTCATTCAATTATGAGAATAAATACGTTTACTGGAATAATGAAACTGTAAGATATTCATATATTTTCCTGACTGAAAAACTGAAAGTCGATGAAAATTTGATAACGTACAAAGAAAAACCATGGTTCGGTGGTGGAAATGCCGGCAACGCTGTAGAAGTATTTGTACGGGGGCTTGAAGTGGCAACTCTTGTATTTATGGATTTAAAAGAAGATACTGGCGGGGACATAGAAATTGATGGCACAAAATACACAAAAATGCCATTGAGAATTGTTGATACAGGATATGGACTTGAAAGGCTGGTTTGGCTATCAAATGGCACCTCAACCATATATGAATCCATTTATAATAACATTATTGACCTGATTTTGGAAGATTCAGATGCAGAAAGAATCGACAGCAAAATAATGGAAGAAATATCAAAAATATCGGCTTCAGTAGATCCATACAGTGAAAAAAGGGTTATGGATCAATTGAAAATATATATGGATCAAAATTCAATAAAATATGATGATGAGTTCATTAAAAAATTGAGGCTCATGCGTGATGTTTATTCTCTTGCTGACCACACAAAAACTTTACTTCTAATGTTTTCTGATTATGTAATACCATCAAATGTGAAGGTTGGTTATCTGGCGAGGACGTTGATAAGAAGATGCTTCAGGTTCATAGAAGAACTTAGCTTCAGGCATGATCTCCAATACATACTGAATGCCCAGTATGAAAATTCAAGGAAAATTGTAAAAAGGTTTGATGTAAATTTCATTAATGACATATTATCCATTGAAAGGGAAAAGTATGATACTGTAAATAAGTCTGCGTATAATACCGTAAGGAAATTTATAAAAAATGATCTTATTTCACATGAAAACCTTCTAAAATTATATGAATCGTATGGCATAAATGAGGATATGATTTTTGATTACTATCATGAAATAACAGGCAAATATTTGGAAATACCGGATAATTTTCATGAGTTGCTCATAAAAAACAGGGAGAAAAAAACTGGCAAAATAAACGAAAAGTGTGATTATCCACCCATAAAAACAAGGCCCTTATATTATGACAATGCAGATATTATGGAATTTACTGGAAATGTTTTGTATTCCGGAGACAGAAGAATTATATTAAACCAAACGGCCTTTTATCCTGAGGGGGGTGGGCAGCCATATGATCTTGGATATTTTATATATAACGGTAAAAGAGTGAATGTGCTAAATGTTCAGAAATACAATGATGCAATTGTTCATTTTCTTGATGGCTATATACCTGAAAATGCCAGAATCAGGGGATATGTTGATTATAACAGAAGAAAGCAGCTTATGATTCATCATTCAGCAACACATCTGATCCTTGGAATTATGAGGGAATATTTCGGTGACCATATATGGCAGAGTGGTGTTAAAAAGGATATAAATGATTCTAGGATAGATATTACCCACTATAAAAAAATTTCAAATAATGATATTGAGGAAATAGAAAATAGGTGCTTCAAGTATATTAGAGCTGGAAAAAAAATAACTGTGACAAATGAAAACTGGAATTTGGCAATAGAGAAATATGGCTTCCGATTGTTTGAAGGAGGCGTTCCATTATCGTCAAAATTAAGGGTTGTTTCCATAGAAGATATAGACTCAGAAGGATGTGGTGGCACACATCTTGATAATACCATTGACATTGGCTTTATTAAAATAATCAAGGTGGAAACTCTGCAGGAAGGCATACAGAGAATTATATTTTCTGCCGGTCCTGCTGCATTGAGATACGTTCAATCTCTGTACAGTATAATAAGAAACCAGCAGAATTTTATGAAGGTTGATGAGGAAAAAATGGTTGATTATTCAAGGAACATGCTTGATGAAAATATAAATCTAAAAAAGGAACTGGAGGATAAAACTAGTTCGTATATAGGAAATGTCATTTCACAGTTTGAGCATTCGGGAATCTTTAAGCTTTATAAATCTTCAATGAATCGGGGAGATCTGAACAAATTAATCAAGGGCTTGTATAAGATAGATGGCAACAAAATTATATTGAATACTTCAGGAAATGCTTCAGATATAACTATAATTTCAAAGCAATCTTTGCAAATAGGAGAAAATATAATAGTAGCACTGAAAGAAAGGGGAATAAGCAAGCCTGAAGGCAAAATTGGCAACGGTATAACTATTTTACATGTTGAAACGCCAATAAGTGAAAAGTTAATAAAGGAGATTTTAGTTGATATAACGTTATGATTAATTCAGATGAGATTGTAAATATAGGGGAAGAATATTATAAATCCACAAAAATCGAGATTCTTGATGATTCCGTTATATTTCATATAGAAAAAACAGGGAACGAAGAAACATTTTCCTTATTTCTGGATAAACTCAATAATATAGGGTATACCGCCTTTACTGATAAATACCCTGATTACCGTATTATCGTTATAAAAGAATACAATATGAATAGAAAATATGCACTTAAAAGCTTAATGTTATTTTTAACGGTTATAGCCATGGTGTATACCGGCTATTCATATTACGAATATTATTCTTCCAACCTTAATTTGTATCGAGATCTCATAAATGGAACCATTTATTTTGTAGTTCCTCTCCTGTCCATAATGTTTTTCAGAGAATTCGGAAGATTCATAGCTTTTAGAAAAAACGGAATAAAATATTCCTTCCCGATTTTTATACCTGCCCCAGGATTGGGAACACTTGGAATTATAACATCATCACATAAACAATTCAAAACTGAAAAATCAATGATAACGGCAGGCTCATATTCAATTATATTTGGATTTTTATTATCCATTTTTATGATTATTTTTGGTTCATTGGTTGAACCCATATATCTCACACATGCAACAACCACCAATACATCAATTTATACCTTGAAATTCCCACTTATTTTTATCATGCTGATAAACCACATAATTCCGGTTAATGTAATGCCTCCACCAATTGAAATGGCAGGATATATTGGCCTGATCATAACATCCATAAATGCTTTGCCCCTTGGCTTTATGGATGGGGGACTTATTTTCTCTGCACTGGCAGGTAAAAAATTCTTTCTTTTTTCATATGCCTCTCTTTTAATACTGGTTGCAGCAAGTTTCATATTCCCTCTCTTTATAATACTTATAATCGTTGCCCTTCTTCTGGGTATAAAGGGGCCATTGCCTTTGAATAACTTTGTACATCCTAGTAAGAAGATTATTTCTCTGGCCATTGTTGTTATCTTAATTGCAATAGCCGGATTTGTGCCGTTGCCATTTGAGCATAATTATCCCGGAAATATTTCTGTATCAATGCCGAAGTATTTCATGGTAAATAGTGATGACCCTGGAAATACAACATTCAATGTTACTGTAACTAATCATGGAAGTGCTCCCATCACTCCTGTTTTTTCCATTTCAAATGTGACATTTAAAACAGTTTCTGACGGCGCTTTAAATATAGCACCGGGCCATTCGGCAGTTTATGAGATGAAACTTTTAACTTACAAATTTAACTATACTGGAGCAAAAAATTACACATTCAATGTTTTTGCCGGACCATCGCAATATAAACAGATAATTGATATTTATTATGTGCATGCGGGTACAGGACTTGGATTTAACAATGTAACTAGCCCGATAAAAAGCAGCAACAACACCAGTAGCTCAAACAATATAACGCCAACAAACAATGGGAACCCACTCATCATAAATGCAAAGGTAAACCAGGTCGTGAGTTTCAATATTACAAACAGCATGAACACCAACATGACTTTTAAACTTTTATCACTGCCACTGTCTGGCCGTATGAATACATACATGTATTACAACAGTCGTATGGTCAATATAACTGGTGAACATCACATTCTGGGTAAAACAATAAAACTGAAACCCGACCAGTCGGTCAATATAAGTTTAATGTCCAAAACGCCAGGTCAGTGGATTATATTGATTTACAGCCAAAATTTGGCGGGATTTGTGGAAATCAATGTAGACAAATGAGTGTTGTGGCTGTTAAGCTATAGATTTAACTGTAACGTTTTAGAGTTACCAAGATTCACGATATTTTCCTTTTTTTATTATATTGTATGACTCCTTAACATATGCTTTATTAAAATATTAGTGGAGTATCTGAGTACTTCCTCGATATATCTTTTCCTTTATGTAGGCATTTTCTATGATACTGGCTCAAATCTTTGTGTGATTCAAATGCATCAAACACCATTGGTAAATATATTCTGGAAACATCAAATTAATTAATATTTTCAAAATTTGATTTTAAATATTTTTTTATTTTTTCCTTAGTATCTTCATAGTCAACGTTGTTTATTAAAAAAACATCATATCCTTTACTTTCTTCAATTGAATAATCCGATATTTTATTATACACGGGTAATTGTTTTATCAATCTTTCACCAGGCGAATTTTTATGCGTATATTCTGTTCTGGAGACCAGCATGTTTTCGTGCTTTTTATCATCCGATACATAAATGAAGATTTTTAAAATTTTATCAACAATGTCTTTATTCAGGAATGCAGGAAGAAAATAAAGAGTTTCAAGAATTAGTGGTTCACCGTTTGATATTGCCCTGTTGAAGACCGAATTTATACCCTTATATATAACCTCACTCTGGGCAGTATATCCTCTAACTATATTCTCATCCGTTTTCTCCCCAAAAAATTGCCAGGAATCATATACACTTTTTGATAATATTTCTGATGTGGTGTAAGGCCTTAAAAATTCTCTTAAATAATCTCCTGATAAAACTATATTTATATTAAATTCTCTCGCAATATAGGAAGAGATGCTGGTTTTGCCAACACCAGGAATACCGCCAACCAGTATAATTGGGATCATGCATCCTTATAGTTTTATCTCTTAATAATTTTTTCAGTCAGCAAATAACTCTATTATTTATTATATTTTAAGCTGTAATTTTGTCAATAAATTTTTAAATGATAAATTAATACTTACATGATCAATATGGCAGCAGAAACGTGGAATGTTAAGGATAAATTAAAACCAGTGGGGTTGGATGGTATATCAGATACGCAAATAGATTATCACTTTGATACACACTATAAAGGTTATGTGACAAAATTGAACGAAATCTGGTCAAAATTGCCAGGTGTTGATTTAACTAAGGCAAATCAGAATTACAGCGACCTAAGAGAAATGAAACTAGAGGAAGCTTTCAACTATGATGGGTCCATGCTGCACGAATATTACTTTGAATCCCTAAGCAAGGAGCATGTTGAGATGCCTTCTTCAGTTAAGGAACAGGTTGAAAAGGACTTTGGGAGTTATGAAAACTTTGTTGCACTTTTCAAAGCTACAGGTACAGCATTCAGAGGCTGGGCTCATTTAATATTTGATCTGAACTGTGGAAAATTGAGGGTTATGGGTGCAGATATACACAGTGCATCTGCAATATGGAATGCCCTGATGATCTTGCCACTCGATGTTTATGAGCATGCATATTACGTAGATTATGGAGCAAAAAGAGCACCATACATGGATGCATTCATGAAAAACGTCAACTGGAAGGTTGTGGAAAAAAGAATCGAAAGAGCAAAAAAGGTTTATGAAGCTTTCAAAAAAGAATAATTTTATTTTTTGTTTTTTATGATTACATCAAACGATTATTTATCAAGGCAAATTTACAGTATAAAACTGGAATATGGGCAAAAAATAAACGAGAGAATAATGGATTTTATCAACATGGGAAAATCTGATAATTATTCACTGTTTATAGAGTTGAGTTTCTGTATATTGACTGCAAATACATCGGCCGAGATGGGCATAAAAACCCAGAGATTGATCAATACTGGATTTATTGAATACGACCTTGATAAACTGAAAGATGAGTTGAAAAAGAACAGGTACAGATTTTACAATAAAAGGGCAGAATACATAGTTGATTCCAGGTTTATTATACCAGAAATAAAGAATTTGCTGCTGAATAAAGATCATGAGTATATAAGGGATTATCTTGTGAAAAATATTAAAGGAATTGGGTATAAAGAAGCTTCCCATTTTTTGAGGAATGTTGGCATATTTGACTTTGCCATTCTGGATAAACACATAATGCGTCTGATGGATGAAAATAATTATATAGATGATGTAAAATTAAGTACAGGTAGTGATTATATTAAAAACGAACTGATATTTAAAAAAATAGCAAGAAAATTTCATATGAAGCCGGGTGTAATGGATATTTACCTGTGGAAAATTGCAACTGGAAAAATTTTGAAATAGGTGATATTTGCTGAAGGTCATAGCTACCCATGAATATGTCAGTAATTTTATAAAATATACTGGAGATAAAAGGGGGATGGTTCTAGGTAAATGCCTTGATGAAACAGTTTCAAAAATGAATTATTACAATTATAAATATCAGATAAATAGGGATATAAGTTTGAAGGCACTCAAGAGCTATACCGTATTTCTTAAATCGGAATTTGAAAAACATGATATTGTTATTGATAAGAGTGAAATGAGGACATATTATGCAATGGGGTGGAAGTTTATAAATGCCTTTAAAAAAAGTGTGCTTTATGAAAATATGTTATTGAGAGATAGAACTAGAATTGTTACAATTAATGATGATGTTGGAATATATGCACAGCCGGACTTTGTAGATTATGCAGATAACGTAATATATGAAATGAAAAGCTTTTCATTAAAGCCCCTGCCCGAGTATGTAAGAAAACAGGTGAGAATTTTCCAGCTTGCATACCCGAATTTCAATACGGTGATTATAGGATTTCCAAGAAATGAGGAATATATAAAGCCACAGATTGTTAAACTCACGGATCCAAAGGAGAGAACAAAAAAAATATTGTTAAAAAAACTTTACAGATATGCCATGGAATATGGCAAAAATATAGATTATGAAGAAGCTATAGGCAACAGAAAATGCATTAACTACCGTATAGATTAGGCATTTATCTCCTTCTTTTTCAATTCTTTTTCAGTAATATAATAGGCATTGAAACCATTCTTAACCATTACTGACGCAGCATATG
Source organism: Thermoplasmata archaeon (assembly GCA_021846395.1). Taxonomy (GTDB): domain Archaea; phylum Thermoplasmatota; class Thermoplasmata; order Thermoplasmatales; family Thermoplasmataceae; genus Acidiplasma. Next base: position 74,953 of record JAJZXB010000006.1, read on the forward strand.
CGCTGTTAAGGCCCTTTTTACAGTAAAAAACATATCTCTTATCCTTATTTGATTTTGCCATAAAGTCATTGAGATATGCAATATTTAAATTGATTGAGTCATAATGATGCCATTTCTCATATTCATCACCATTGCGTAAATCAACAAAAACCGTATTTTTTTCCTCATTTCCAGAAAATTTCCTGTTTATCATTGAATTCACGTATTCATCAATATTATTTTTATTTAAAGAAATGAGTTCCATGAAATAATCATCTATGTTGAATTTTTTAATCTCTTCCATAAAATCATGGCGTTTTACCTTAATGCCTGGATTTTTAGAGAAAAGAGAGCAGAACTCACCAATTGACTCACTGAAATAGAGCCCTTTATTTTTTGAATAGTCTATGGTCTCTTCCTTATCAAATCCTATCAGTGGCCGGAATACAGGATAACCCATATCACCTGACATTGCATTCAGGTTCTCAGGGGTTTGTGAAGAAACCTGACCTATTGATTCCCCTGTTACAATGCCATTATATCCATGTTCACGGCATAATTTCTCAGCATAATCGTAAAGCAATTTTTTGAAAATTAAATTTGCATATTTCTGCCCGGGATTTTTAATAATGTATGAAATAAGATTCGATCCATCTATTATGTATATCTTTGAATTGTATCCTACAGAGTATTTATTGAGGAGATTCTTTGCTATTTTTAACATAGATACTGTATCGTAAGGATGTGCAAGTGTGCAGAATAGCAGGTCAGTTGCTGAGCCACGTTTCATAACCATATATGTGGATACCGGCGAATCAATTCCGCCAGAAAAAAGGGAAATCAGTTTGCCCTCTGATTTTAACGGCAATCCACCTGGGCCAGGGATTTTATCTGTAAAGGTATAGAGCTTATTATCCCTTATTTCAACATATACCATTATATCGGGGTTTTTAAGGTCCACCCCATCTGAATATTCGTATAGCGCATCTCCAAGCATTTTTTCAATTTCAAGAGAATTAAAAGTATGGGTGCCCTTCCTTCTCACATTGACTGCAAATTTTTTATTTACAACCTTTTCTTTGAAATTCTGCAAAACAATGGTTGCTATTTCTTCCTTATTTTTGAATGTATGTTCATCTGCATATGAAAATGATTTTATTCCAAAAATTCGTGGCAATATATCATTGAATTTTTGGTCATTGGATAAAATAAATATTCTGCCATCAGTTTTTTTGTATTCAAAATCAATATTATTTTTTGAGGTTTCCGATCTTATATTTTCCATTAATAAATGCTCCATCTCTCTTCGAGATTTATCGCCCTTAAGCCCAATTTCGGAATATCTGATAATAAACATCAATTATATATTTTATATGTGTATATAGTCTTTTATTCTTTCATAATGTTAAATCTGAAACTATGCCAACAACTTTTTTAAGTTGTGATCAGGCTTATTGTTAAAATTTTTGGTGTAACCCAAAACACCATATCTACTCCTTAATGTTTCCTGGAATGCCTTTTTAACTATATGCATATAGAATTTCACAGCATACCAATTTTATACCAGATATACAATTGTATAGAAAATCCTTATTATTTTTATATAAATATGACACCATGGAAGAAATAAAAATTGTTGGATTCGGAGGGAGTTTAAGAAAGAAATCATATAATGGGTATTTATTAAATATCAGCAAGGGTCTTATGCCTGCAAATTCAAGCCTTGAAATTCTGGACATTTCTAAGCTTCCCATGTTTAATCAGGATGAGGAAGATAATTTTCCCGAAAATGCCAGGGTTTTCAAGGAAAAAATTAGAAATTCAGATGGCGTTCTCATATCAACACCGGAATACAATTACTCCATTCCTGGATTTTTAAAGAATGCCATAGACCTGGCATCAAGGCCATATGGAGACAATCCCTTTGAGAATAAACCCGTGGCTTTAATGAGTGCATCCATAGGCATGTTTGGTGGGTCAAGGGCACAGTACCATTTAAGACAGAGCTTTGTATTTTTAAATATGATACCAATTAACAAACCTGAAGTCTTTGTCACAATGGCAGCAAATAAATTTGATGAGGATGGAAATTTAAAAGATGATATGACCATCGAGATTATGAAGCAATTGCTGAAAAACCTTGTCGAAACTGCAAGGAATACAAAAAAATAATATTTATTTTTATTTATAGGTGCCAGAGATGACCCATGGTGGCTCATTTGGATCAAGTGGTTCCATAACATCAGTTTTGCTCTCTTCAAGAATTTTTTCATTTACCTCAATTCCTATTCCGGGCTTTCCTGATAATTTCAAATAACCATTTTCCACATTATAACCTGAAAATAATGATTTTTTCCACTGGGGCCATGATTCCTCAAAGCATTCCTGAATTAGGAAATTTGGTATGGTATAGTCCACATTCAGCGTTGCTGCTGTCTGTACAGGGCCAAATGCATTGTGGAATGCAACAGGAGTCCCGAAAGAATCTGCTATTGCGGCTATTTTTTTTGCCTCAAGTATTCCTTTTGAATTTGTTATATCCGGTTGAATGATATCAACAAGTCCGGAGGAGATGAATCTGGCAAAATCCTCCTTGTTCAATAATCGCTCTCCCAGTGCAACAGGTGTATTTACATATTTTTTGAATTCATACACGCCATTTTCAAGTTCAGGATGGACGGGTTCCTCCATGAATAGTGGGTTGAATGGGTCCAGAGCCTGTCCTGCCATTATTGCATATTTGGGTGCAAAACGACCGTGATATTCTATCAGCAGGTCTACATCATCTCCCAGTGATTCTCTCATGTTTGATACAATTGCAACTGCCTGATCCAGTCCTTTTTTGCTCAATTTATCATAATTATTCCCAAATGGGTCGAATTTAAAGGCTTTATATCCTTTATTTACAAGGGCCTTTGCCTTTTTAACAAAATCATCAGGTTCAACGCAATCTGAATACCAGCCGTTCGCATATGCCTTTATATTTTCATTGAATTGCCCACCTAGAAGATTGTATACGGGTGTTCCAAGGTCTTTTCCTATCAAGTCCCATGATGCTATTTCAAATGCACTCAAGGCAGCGGTTTCCTCTATGGATTTTGATATGTAGAAGGCATTTTTATAATATTCCCTGTTGTTTTTTTCAATATCAAAATAATTTCTTCCATTAAATATCCTTGCTACTTCCCTCAGGCTTTCCTTTACTGGCAATGTCATCAATGTTGTTGGAGCTTCCCCAAACCCAACATTGCCATTTGATGATGTTAACTTCAGCACGAGAATTGTTGAACTCCACGGTGATGATTTTTCTTCAGGCGATCCAAGTTCCAGTATTTCAATATCCTTTATTTTTTCCATGAAATATATAATTATTCAAAGAGTATTAAGTTTTTTTATTGGGATTAATCTCATTTTTGTTCACGTCAAATTTTTTTAGTGTGTATAATCTCCTTGTACCGAATGGTGAAAACGGCTTTCCATTTCCAAAATAAAACTTTGAAAAGAATTCCACGTAAAGAAGCCTTGCACCCTGTATGCCCGGTTCAAATACTGCAATTACAAGGTTGAAAAGCTGGCCAAATATAAGTATTACAATACCAAAAATTATGATATAAAATGGAGCCGACAGTGTTGATTTGAAAACTGTGTTTATTACAAGGGCAAGAACAACTGATGCCAGAAGAATTCCCACAATTCTTGTATATGAGAGTATGTGGCTGATAATTGAGGGTATTTCCATTAAACTTTGAACTCCTTCAAATGAAATTACAAGGACAAAACCCGATACAAATAAAACAAACCCGATTAATGATGAAATATTTGTTGGGGATAGGCTTATTTTGTGTATTAAATTCAACCCAAGTATTGCGAGAGCCCATGCCATCATTATCCATCCTGCCTTGGCAACTGCAGCCTTTTTATGATTTATATATATGTTATTTATTATCCCAAGAATAAATCCAAATGTGACAAGCCCCAAACCGGTGTAGCCTGAAATTAACAGTAATTTTCCCAAATACATAACGGGGATGGGTGTTGTTGCGACTCTAAATGGAACGGGATATATTGTAAATCCAAAAAATTCATTGAATATTATCCCAAAGAATATGGAAATAATCGATGCTGGAATAAGGGCTTTTGATAGATTCTTTAAGGCATTTTTCCCAAGGATCATCAGCACGAATCCTGAAATTTTTTTGGGTATATGGCTAACCTTTGGTGGGTGGTCAATCCTGTGTATGATGAACAGTGAAAACAGCAGTATAACAAGTCCATATCCTGCATCCCCTACCATTATGCCAAAAAATACGGGAAATATCAACGCAAATATCAACGTTGGGTCAAATTCATATTCCTGGGGAAGCGAATAGAATCTTATGAAAAATTCGAAAATTTTAAAATGTTTGGGGTTTGAAAGTTTTGTGGGTGGGTCTTCCTTTGTTTTAAGCACCTGCAATATCACTTCATTATCAGAATCTTTTTCAAGTATTTTCCTTGCATTTTCCAGTTCTTTTTCAGGTATCCACCCCTCCATGGCAAAAACATTTTCTGATGAGGCAAGCTGGGTTGTTATTTCTGCCTCTTTGAAAGCTATTTCCAGCTGTTCTTCAATTTGAATAATTTCCTCATAATTCTCCCCTGAAATATTATTCAGTTCATTGAGTGCCACTTTGCGCTGTTCGGTAGCATCCTTTATTTTTCTTTGAGCTTCCTTCAATAAATCCAATGGCATTCCGTTAAACTCAGGAATGTGGATAATGCGTGTTGAAATACCTGATAAAGCAGATAAAAATTCTGCCTCATATTTCCTGTTGATTGTAACAAGAGAATAATTATCGTCCAGTGAAATGATATCTGTATAATCATTTTTTAATCTGTTTATTTCTTCAGATTTTTCTATAATATAGCTTTTAACATAGGAATTATTCAAAATAGAAATATCGCCTCTAAAATTTTTTAAAATGTTAAAAATCTTTACGTAATTTTCATTTTCCTTTATTGCTGATAACAAGGATTCATCAGTTTCTTTTATATGGAGCAAGCTATCCTTTATATTTATTTTTGATATGGCATCAAAAAGTTCCTTTTCTGATTCAAAATATGTTTTATGCTTTACTTCTTTCACATTGAGCATTGACAAATATCCCTTAAATTCTGAAAGATAGTCAGATAATAGCTTATAATTTTCACTGTTATATTGATTTGGAAATAATTTTTCAACATCAGAGTTGACGCTTTCTATTTGCATGACTCCAAGATCGTGCAGGTCCTGTATAATTGTGGATCTTTTCTGATTTGTGCCGATTATGCGTATCCTTGCCATCCTTTCAGGTTTCAACATGATTTCACTCTTTAATGTGTTTATTTAATATTTTATATGCATATTTTTCAATTTCTCCTAGAGATAAGTCAAGAGTTATCACCTGTGATTTTGCATTTGTTTTATCAATGGCGTCTGCAAGCTTTTTTTTCTCGCTTTCCTTGACCGATTCGATATCGCTATTGTATTTGTTTATTATCTGATAGTTTGTATTTTCAAATTTTTCAGAGCATTGCCTGACAGCTTCTGAGAGTTCATTCTCTCTTGATTTTTTTAAATCTTCTATGGCTTTTTTATTTTCGTCTTCCTTATTTTTTATAACATTTAATTCATCAATTTCGGTCATTTATATATCACCATTATAATTACTATTATAAATATAAGCGTAATCAATATATTTATAATAAACATTATTTTTCTAATTTTTTTAAATTTTTCAGGACTGTTCACTTTCATTATTCACCACGTGGCTTTTAACAAACTTCAGTGTGGAGAATGAATCCCTATCTCTTTCATCCAGATATTCCTTGATTATTTTCAAATTGTTGTTAAATCTAGGTATCATTATATTTTCAATTGCATTTGACCTTCTGTTTGTTTTGTCTATTTCATATAACAATTTACGCATTGAGTTTTCCTTTTGGGCTATTTCCAGCAATTCATTGAATATTTTTTTGAATGTTATTACAGTATCATATATTGAAACAGGAACTGAGCTAACAAGATACTCATTGCTCAACACATTTCTATTCACACTGATATTCAACTCTGGAATTTTAACGCCCATAATGTTTTTCATATTTATTAAAATGTCAGGATTGGAGGACATATATGAAATTCTCTCTATTTCAAGTGTTCCATCAACAGTTTCTGCAATTTTTATCTGGGAAATTCCATTTTGAATATCATTTCTAACATTTTCCCTCATTCCCTTAACTTCATTGTTTATTTTGAGAAATTCCATTACCAAGGCTGACCTCTTCATTTTCAGAAGATCGAGCCCTCTAGAAGCAACCTTGATCTTCTTCTTCGTATTTATCAATTCAATTCTTGTTAATCTGAAATTATTTGCCATTATTATCCCATCTCCCATATTTTGATATATGGGCTGACTTTACTTTTTTCATTTCGTCTTTCGGCAGAACAGATAGGAGATCCCATCCAAGATTCAATGTTTCCTCTATGGTTCTATTGTCATTCCCCTGATTCACATATTTATTTTCAAAGTTATCTCCCAATTTGAGATAGAGCTTATCCACCTCACTGAGTGCTTCTTCTCCAACAATTTCACTGAGTGATCTTGCATCCTTGCCCTTTGCATAGGAGGAATACAGTTGATCTGCAAGGCCTCTATGGTCTTCCCTAGTGTGGCCTGCTCCAACACCCTGATTCATCAATCTTGATAATGACAATAAAACGTCAACCTCAGGATATATATTTTTTCTGCTTAAGTCCCTTGATAGTGTTATCTGCCCTTCTGTTATATACCCAGTTAAATCAGGAACTGGATGTGTAATATCGTCACCCGGCATGGTTAAAATTGGAATCTGTGTAATGGAACCTTTTCTGCCCTTTATTTTACCTGCTCTTTCATATATCGTGCTTAAATCTGTATACATATATCCTGGATATCCTCTTCTACCAGGTATTTCATCCCTTGATGAGGATATTTCCCTTAAAGCCTCACAGTAATTGGTCATATCGGTCAATATAACCAGGACATTCATATCCTTCTCATATGCCATATGCTCAGCAGTGGTCAATGCAACCCTTGGCAATATAATTCTATCCATCGAGGGATCTGAAGCAAGATTTAAAAATATCACAGAATTTGAAAGTGCTCCGGAACTGCGGAACTGCCTCATGAAATAATTTGCTTCTTCGCTGGTTATTCCTATTGCTCCAAAAACAACACCGAATTCTTCGTTTCCCTTAAGGGTTGTGGCCTGCCTTGCTATTTGGGTAGCAAGCCTGTTGTGTGATAATCCTGCACCGGAGAAAATAGGCAATTTCTGTCCCATTACCAGAGTGTTCATGCCATCTATTGTAGATATCCCAGTCTGTATAAACTCACTTGGTTCCTCCCTTGAATATGGATTTATTGCTGCACCAGTAATGTCCACCTTCTCTCTGGAATATATTTTTGGGCCATTATCTATTGGCTCACCAAAACCATTGAAAATTCTTCCGAGCATGTCATCAGAAACAGAGAGCTTAAAGGTGCTCCCCGTCATTTTAACACCGGTACCCTCCGGGCTCATTCCCGTGGTTGAGCCATAAACCTGAACTATAGCAACTCCATTTCTCGTTTCCAAAACCTGCCCCTTTACCCGTTCACCATTGTCAAGAATAACATCAACGATTTCATTGTATGATGCATTATTGATATTATTTATGAACAGCAGAGGACCATTAATCTGCGATATTGATCTGTATATTATTTCAGACATTTTGAACACCCTCCATTATGCTATTGTATTCATCCTCTATTTCCTTTATAATACCGTTATAGAACTTCTCAAAATCCCCTTCCTTTATCTCCTTCATTCTAGATATCTTTGATCTAACAGGCAAAGACGAGGTCTGTGTTAATTTCTTTCCTGCATCTATTGCCTTTTCCTGATAGTCATTCAGTGTTTTTATAATTGTCAGCATCATGAACTGCTTTTTTATTGAACAATATGTATCGGTATCATCAAAGGCATTCTGTTGGAGAAAATCTTCTCTAACTATCTTTGCAACATCAAGTATGTTTTTCTGTTTTTCCGGCAATGAATCATAGCCAACCAGCTGGACTATTTCCTGCAGTTCAGCTTCTTTCTGCAAGATACTCATCATCAGCGAATGAATATTAATCCAGCCAGGGTCAACATTATCCTTTAACCATGAAGATAATGAATCAAGGTATAGTGAATAGCTATTCAGCCAGTTTATTGATGGAAAATGCCTTCTTGAGGCCAGAGAAGCATCAAGCGCCCAGAAAACCCTTGTAACCCTTAAAGTATTCTGCACAACTGGATCTGACAGGTCTCCTCCAGGTGGTGATACAGCACCTATCAGCGTAACTGATCCGGTCCTATCATCCTCTGCTATTATCTGAGCATTTCCTGATCTTTCATAAAATTCAGATATCCTTCTTCCTAGATATGCTGGATATCCCTCTTCCCCTGGCATTTCCTCAAGCCTGCCTGAAATTTCTCTCAGGGCCTCTGCCCATCTGCTTGTTGAATCAGCCATTACAGCTACATCATAACCCATATCTCTGTAATATTCTGCTATTGTAACACCGGTGTAAATACTTGCCTCTCTGGCAGCAACGGGCATGTTTGATGTATTCGCTATTAAAATTGTTTTTTCCATTAATGGTTTTCCACTTTTTGGATCCTGCAATTCTGGGAATGTTGAAAGTATTTCAGTCATTTCATTCCCTCTCTCTCCACAGCCAACATAAACAGTTATATCTGCATCTGACCATTTTGAAAGCTGGTGTTGAATTACCGTATTATGCAGTACTATACCACCATAACCTCCAACGAAATTTCTTCCATAATCTGGAACAGAAACATCATAAACATCAAACTCTCCGTATATCTCCTCCATTTCAACAATTTTGTCGAAAAAAACATAATCATTTTTGCTTATTACAGGATCAACAAGAAGAGTTCCCCCATTTTCTGTGATATTTAAATTGCTTTCATCAGAAATTAACATATTTTCTGAATTCTGCCCTGCCAAAAGCTCGGATAATTTATGCATACTATCACTGGAGTCAATGTAAATATTATTGCTTGATATACTGTGCATTATTCCAAATCTTGTTAATAAGTAAGAAAGCTGTACTGAAATCCATCTATTTTTTGCCTTTAATTCAAATGGGTTCCCATCAGAAGAACAGTACGATCTTAAAAATGAAAGCACTTCTTCATTTCCGAATTTCAAAATAAAATCAGGTATTTTTGCTATTCCAGCTGATAAGACTATATCATTTATTTTACTATTTTTAATGACCACTTCTGCCTTGTTTTTTATTCCCCTATATCCGAAAATATTCTCCGTTACCTCAAGGAATTTTTCAAGAATAGATTCACTGTTGCTTGAAAAAACAACATTGTCTTCGTTTATATGGCCACCAGATATCAAATATCCAAAAAACTTGGACAGCTCATTTGGCTGAATTTCCATGGAATTATTTCCCTCTGTAACGTAATTTATTTTATCCTGATTTATTATTTCAGTATTTCTGGCAGATACAATGTAATCTCCTGTGCATAAATCTGACGCCTTTGTTTCCCTTATATCACCGTCTACATCCCTTTTGAATAATTTATGTACGGGTGTGACTCGAACTTCTCTTCCACTCTCAGTTTTTATTCTTATTACAGAATCGCTTTTGCCATGATAGAGAAGAGAGGATTCACTTTGTTCTATTTTATCTTTATAAAATGAAAGGATCTTTAATGGTGAATCGAGCTCTATAATTTCCTCATTACCATTAACCGTTATTTTTCCATTGTTCTTATTTTCGCTGTAAAGATTTTCCATGGTAACTATGGAACCGCTGGCCATTAAAACAGGTGTATCTCCAGTTACACATTTCCCACTTCCAAATGGGCCTGGAACGGCGACAGTACCGCCCTTTGCAACTGGAAAAAAGGAGTCAATAACCCTCTGACCCGTTATCAATGGCAATTCAGGGGGAAACTTTAAAAACACCTTTCTTGGATTCCTTACTGGCCATATCTGCTTTAATTTAATTTCGAATTTTTTTGCATCGTCTGATATTATGCATACTGTGTCTGAAACTTTAAATTTACCAGATTTTATTTCTTTTATAATACCGCCCATTCCTTCAGGAACCATGATTTTTGTTTTTATAAGATCAGTCTCAGGAACCTCACCAATTATGTATCCTGCCTTTACCTCATCACCTTCCTTTACAAGAGGTGTGAAGTCCCATTCCCTGTTTTCGTCAAGCGGTGGTGCTGTTGCACCCCTTACTATGAAATCACCGGTTTTTGATTTAATTATATCAAGTGGCCTTTGAATACCATCATAAATTGACTTCAGCAAACCTGGACCCAGTTCCACTGATAGTGGTTTGCCTGTTGATACGACCGGTTCTCCAGGCTTTAACCCACTTGTATCTTCATAAACCTGAATTGTGTACCTGTTGCCAACTATTTTAATAACTTCACCAACAAGACCGATATTGCCAACCTTAACCACATCAAACATTTTTCCCTTCAGATCTGTTGCTATTACAACCGGACCTGAAACACTGTATATTACACCACCATTCATTTTAAATCACCAATTAATAAAAAATTGTACTTATTCGTACACAACCCCTGATAATTCAACAGTTTTACTGATCTGTTAATATCGATTTTTCCTACCATATTATAAAGAATATTGCATACACGTTTAAAAAAATAATGCTTAAATTTCATTTCAACTTTTACAAAGAAGAAAATTTTAGGAAACGAATAATTATTTTTTTTTGAGTATGCTTTCATAAAGTTTTTCACCATTATTAACTTATATCTATTCCAAGAATTTTCTTGGCAAGATCATAAACTGATTCTTCCTCTTTTACGCCTGGTATCGGGATAAATACCACAAGCGGGCTAATTGTACTGTTATATAAATTCAATTCATCTTCGGTTAAGTATTTTTGTAATGATTGAGATGCCAGAATTACATTATACTTTTTTGAATTGTAAAGGGCCTTCAAAGTTTTTGATCCATTTTCTTTTTCAGCTATAAAAGTGCTGTTTATGCCAACCAGCTTAAATCCCATCGCAATCTCCCTTTCTCCAACTACACATATATTTTCATTCATTTAGATCAACATTTTTTCAAGTATTTTATCATCAAGATTGTAAAATCTACCAATTATTATGGTTCTCAAATTATCCCTCTCTCTTTCAGCTGTCAATATATACCCAAGGATAAAAGGAGCGCCAGTTGTTCTCATCATCAGCGGAATATATTTATCAACTATCGCCTTCCTCATTGATGTGTCAAATAATGAAAGGCTACCGTTTTTCCTGTAAAAATCAATTGCATCATCAATATTATACGATTTGAATGTTTCCAGAATTTGTATGGTATTTTTTGATCGGTACATATCCTCAAGTATATTCTTGCTGCGGAATCCATTTTCAATAAGATATTTTTCAATATTTTCGTATGGAACCTGCAATTCCAGTGCCTTGATCATTGTGAGAATGTTTTTTACATCGATAATTTCCTTTGTATAATTTATGATTATGCTCTCATCACCGTTAAAATATTTTATATTATTTACAAGATTAATATAATAATTATAATCAATTGCCGAGATCATTGGGGAAATATCGCCAGTTTTTTTATACTCATCAATATATTTTAACAGGTAATTATAGCCATACTCTAGAAGATAATTAACTATTGATTCCACATCGTTTCTTGCCAACAGAGATCTGAAATTTTCCGGGGATAAATTTCCGGCAAATATTCCAAGAGGTATATCCCTGAAGCTCAAAATAAAACTGTCATTGTACTTTATTTCATGGTTAATGACCTTCGAAATAATTATTGCCTTTATTGACTCGATATCCCATTTAGAAATGTATAATTTTATATAGTCTTTAATTTCGGGCGGAACAGCAAATATTGCAAGTTTTGAATTGTTAATGACATGTCGGTTTATTGCAGAAATTAAAAGGTTTATTTCATTATCATTCATGAAAGACAATTTGTCTATATCTTCTCGATAAGATGTGCTATAAAGCTTTAATCTTATATCCTTTAAATCGAGATTCATCAATGATTTTATGAAATCACTGCTTAAAAAATCAGTGAAATGAACCTTTAATCTTCCAAAACTTCCTGGGTAACCTGCATTCATTTAGCCACCTATTTTATATTTTCATAGAAATACAGTGATAGTTCATCCGAAATACTGTCAAAAATAGAATTCAATCTAAAGTCAATCATTTTTTTGCCATCTTTTGTTACTGCTATTAATCCAGATTTGATGTTTTTGTCAACTATGATATTTGCCGAGGTTAAAATTGATTTGATTTTTTCCTCATCATTTTCCGAACAGTGTATTATGAGATCATTGCCAAATTTTGTTATTGCTGTATCTATCATGTTCTGAAGCAGTTCACGGTATTTCGATGATTTATTTAGGGAGGTGATATGCGATCTGCTTTCCTCAAGAGCGTTTTTTATAATATCCCTTTTTCTACTGTCAATTATCTGTTTAGTCTGTATTTTAATCCGGTCTTCATATTGACCTATTATGCTGCGAGTATCATTTTTTCCCTTGATAGCAAAATCCTCTTCAAGGTGCTTAATTTTTGTATTGCATGTTGCCTTGATTTCGTTTATTTTCTGATCATAGTAGTCGTTTATTTTTTTAATCTGTTCTTCTCGCGATCTGTCAATTTCATTTAAAATATTTTCAAGAGACATAAAAATCATATAACATGAAGAAGAAGAATTATCCCCAACACGAATCCTATAATCCACAGTGTTTCAGGTATAACAAAGAAGAAAAGAACCTGTCCGAATTTTTCAGGCTTTTCTGCAATAATACCCATACCGGCAGCTCCTATACCCTGTTGCGCCATACCAGTTCCGATCAAACCTCCTGCAATAGCTATTGACGCCGCTATTGCCAGTAATGCATCTGCTGTAGTAATAACCATAAATATCCTTAAATGAATATTAAAACACGTTATATAAAATTATTTATTCTGGCATTGTTAACTTTTAGTAGATGATTAAAGGCAATTGGACACGGTATTTAAAATTTTGTGTAAATTTAAGGATATCCATTTTGAAACGTTTTCTCTAATTTATCTTTGCATTTAAAGTATCTGTTCAATCCTTTATTATCCCATGATACATTCAATTCATTGACCATCAGGTGAACTACCCTGGCGTATTATGGCTCAAAGAATAAGCCGAGTACAAATTATATTTATGAACATGCAACAGTTTCCGTTGTTGCAAAGAGAATAAGATTTGTTATTGGTGTTTTGCATGTGGAAGAGATGAAGATACATAAAATGGTTTCAAAACTTATAGAAATGATGGGATGACAAGGAGAAAAGTGATAGAGTTTGTTTACATGGGAAAACACACATTTTCGGAATAGATGATGGATGGAGCTTATATGGAAAGAAATTCAGGGGTTCTAACGGTTTATTACCGGCATATACAAAAAAGAAAAATTTATTTATATATATTATACATTTATGCAAAGGAAAAAATATTTAATGTTAATATCGCTAGTTCCTGTGCCATGGTATTATTGAGGTGTTAAAATGAATAAAAAATATTATTTAATAATAGGAATTTCCGGAATGGTTTTATGGCTTCCTTATATTATTATCACATATTATTCACTTAAATATCTAAACATATACGGCTATGGAACATTTATCACCCAAATACCTGCAGTACTTATTTTTGTTTTTGCATTTTCGTCATTATTGACCGCTCATGATAAATATAAAAAAAATAAGGGTTCTTCCTAATTTCCTATTATTAAATTTAATGTCCTTAATGAAATACCATAGTTGGAGAGGAAATCAAGGTTTACAAATGATTTAAAGCACGAAAGCCACTGAGTCTTGCAATGTGGATGAAGTGCAAATATTTATATTATTGAATTGCATATTTTCGATATATGAAGATATCACAGCCGATAAAGCCTACAGATCATTTTAATGATAGGTATTCATCTATTGATGCAATACAACTAGAAACTGTAAATAAACATATTGGGGAACAGAACCATGTCTGAGAAATCAGATAAAATTAGCAAATCTATACGTGAAACAAGGGAAAGGAGGAAGTCACAGACATGCATATCCTATGAACTGAAAATAGATATATCACATCTAGGCAAAACAAAGGTAAAGAATCTTAATCGTATCTTTCTTGAGGCAAAGTGGTTTTATAATTATATCTTATCAGAAGATGATATCTATAACCAGGATTACAGGATTAATAAAGTTAAGATAAAGGTAAAGGACCATTATGAAGATAGAGATATATTGTTATTATCATCACAGATGAAACAGGAAATTGTTGATAAAACTAAGGATAGCATAAGGGGCCTTTCAAATTCAAAGAAGAATGGCAATAAGATTGGAAAACTTCATTTCAAAAGAAGGATCAACTCAATACCTTTGAAGCAATATAAAAATACATATAATATTTCAGGTAAATATGTTAGAATCCAGAGGATAGGCAGGTTAAAGGTTTCCGGTATTGAACAGATACCAAAAGATGCTGATATAGCTAATGCAACACTTGAATCTAGAAATGGGGATTATTTTATCCATATATCAACATTTACAAAACCAAAGGATATAGAACATTCTGATAATGGTATTGGTATTGATTTCGGTATTAAAAGTTCATTAACACTATCAAATGGAATAATCATTAATGAAGATATACCACTAACAGGGAAGGCTATAAAACTTCATAAAGAACTATCACGTAGAAAACAGCATGGGAAGAACTGGTATAAAACACTGAATAAATTAAATAAAGAGTATAATAATATAACACAGAAGAAGAAGGATGCTAGAAATAAGATAGTTAATATTATAACAAATAGTTTTGAGACAATTGCATTCCAGAATGATCCCATAAAAGGATGGATGAGATTGTGGGGAAGAAAGATTCAAGGATCAGCAATAGGAGGAATAATGGATGATTTAAAGAGAAAATCACGTACTCCTAAGATTGTTCCAAGATATACACCCACATCACAGGTATGCTCAAAATGCAATCACAGGCAGAAGATGCCTCTGAAAGAACGAACATTCAACTGTGAATCATGCAATATCTCTATTGATCGGGATCTAAATGCATCAATAAATATATTAGAATATATGGTACCTGTGGAACACAGGGAATATACGCCTATGGACATTAAAACCTATACCTACAACATTTAATGAAGTTTATTTTACTTTATGTGCGTATTTAGCATTCATATATGTGTGCCTATTCTTATAAAAATAAATTATAAGCGATATAAGGGCAATTAGAGAAATATAAATTTTTATTATAGATGATAATTCAATTAGATACACATTATTGATAACACTTAAATTAAAAATATCTACCATATCTATGAAAATAGCATACATAAAAAATATAGTTGTAAACATTAATAGTATGTGTTTAACCTTTCGGTTTAACATAATAAGAAATAGGAGGAGGATAAGGCTCACTAATGCGGTTAAAGAAAAAGCTGTTAAAATATATCCCATAAATGTGTAATATAATGGAATTATAAGGAGGAATATTACCATTGAAATTAAAAAACAGACAAATAATAAATTCCTTATTAAATTTGATTTGTTTTTAAAAGTAAATGACATTTTAACCGCCTATAGATTAGTTTACACAACACCAGAGTTAAAAACCCCGATGGGGTAGGAGTGTAACCAAACAATCCAGGTAAAGCCGGCTGTTATCATTATCGTTATAATAGATATTGCTATAATATTTTTTTGTTCATATAACCTTGACGGTTGAATGCCGTGTTTTCTACATGGTTTCGATATATATGGTTCCATTCAATCTTTCAATCACGATTTTTAGTTTTTCTTCCGGTTTACATATTTTTCTTGTTTCATTCAATTTATGAGCATCGAATCTTTCCATTAATTAATTTTTGATTTTGCCCGGAGATGAGTGAAATATTTCAAGGTAGACAACGATTGGAAATGAGTTTGAGAGGTTGCTCAAACCATTCAACATAATGGCACTAAAACATAGTCGGGTTCTATTATATACCTTATTTTTCTATTATCTCTACCCTGCCGCTATTTATTTTGCTTTTTCCGCTATTATCGTCTATGATCAGAGTGATTTCCTCGCTGTTATTTTTCAGAATGTTATTTATCCTTTCCTCAATAAAAATGGCATCGTGAGAATCCATCAATGACAGCTTCTCTTTAATGCTGGTTATCAGGCCTTCAACTGTGGTTATATAACCTCTGGATGCAACTCCTGGAGATATCTCTGCTTCAATTTCTGGAATTTTAATAGAGGCGTCAGGTGATCTGTATACTATTGTTTTGAGATCGTTTTTATTCTTTATTTTCAATTTTAAAATTTTTGGCTTTCCTATATCATGCCTTTTAATTGATACATCTCTATAATGGCATGATTTGCATAAATAGGTCATTATTGTGATTTTTCCTTCATAGGGGATTTCCGTGTAATATTCTATATAAAAAAGGTGATCATTACAATTTGGGCACATCTTATCTGTCATTTTTTCTTCCATAAATTATCCCCTTAACCATGTTAATAGCGGTTCAAGCGTAATAAACCTTGCCTTTTTCAGTTCCTGAACGTTTTTTGATGATGTCAAAAACATTGTTATTTTTACATCCCTGATTAGATTATTTATATTAAATTTCAAATCCTCATATGATGTGTCTGCATCCTTAAGAAAATTTCTGGCCATAGCGCTCATTGTTGCTCCAAGCATTATTGCCTTTGCTATATCCTGCCCGTTTCTCAAGCCTCCGCTACCAATTAATGGCAATCCTACATCACAGTATTTTAATGATGCAGGTGAAGGTATTCCCCAATTCCAGAAAGTTTCACCTGTATGCATTTTTTCCTTGTTTCCAGATTGCATTGCACGGTAATATTCTATTGCGGCAAATGAAGTCCCACCAAGGCCACCCACATCAATGGCCTTGACTCCGGCATCTCTCAGTTCAAGAGCGTCTTCCCTTGAGAACCCATTTCCGGTTTCCTTGGCTATTACCGGGTATGACCCTGCTATTTCCTTTAGTCTATTTATAACACCCCGGGCATTTCTATCTCCTTCTGGCTGGACCATTTCCTGCAGGAAGTTAAAATGTACTATCAAAAACTTTGCATGGATCAGATTGAATACATATTCTATATCTTTATCGGTTATTGTGTCGGAAGATTGTTTTATAAGCTGTGGTGCACCAATATTCGCAAATGTTGCGGGAATTTTATAATCATTTATAACTGAAAATGTATCGGAAAGATTTTTATTAACTATAGCGGCCCTCATGCTGCCAACTCCCATGCCAATATTGTACTCTTCAGCTGCTCTGGCGAGGTTCATGTTTATTTTCTTTGCCCTTTCAGTACCACCTGTCATTGATGATATCATAAATGGATGTGAAAATTTATGCCCGAGAAAATTAACTTCCGTATTTATATCATCATAATCCACTTCCGATACGGCTCTGTGAATTATTCTAATATCATCCCAGTAATTATGCTCTGAGGTAACACTTTCATTTTCTGCTATGTTTATATGCTGCTCCTTTCTATTCTCTATCATTTTATATCACCGTTCCAATAAACTCACTGCTGCCAATATCCATTATTCTTTCTGGAAATAGCCCATTTATTATATATGATTTTATTCCAAGAGAGGAAATCTTTTTCATGATGTTATACTTATTCATTATTCCTCCGGTAACATCATCAACAATGTTTTCAAATTGAAAACTGTCACTTATCGAGTTTAGAAGTTTTGCATCTTTATATTTTTTTGGGTTTTTGTCATAAATGCCATCAACATCACTGAAAAATACAGTATAATCGGGTTTGAATATCCTTGACAGATCATATACAAGATTGTCACCGGAGTAAATGCCTATGTTTTTTTCATCTTTCATATATACATCTCCAAAAGTTACTGGAATCAAATTCATATCGGAATATTTTGAAAAAATATCATAATTTTTATTTCCACCAAAAATACATGATGATGGGGGAATGGAAATATTATGCATTCCATTATCATTAAAAATTCTCGAGATATTCAGATTAAGTTCCGTCATGTCATTATGTACGATTGACATCCCTTCCAGAGTTTTATTATTTACTGGGCCGGGCAAATTATATTCCTTTGATTTTATATGCCCAAATGATCCGCCACCATGAACTATTATTAATTTACTATTTAATTTTTTTAACTGTTTAACGATGTTAAGCGTGTTATTTTTGTTAAAGGATTTATATCTGGATTTTTCAGTTATTATGCTGCCGCCAAGTTTTACAATTATCATTGTATATGTAATATAATTTTCATATTAAATTTATTTGAAAATACAGTGGATAAAAATTTAAACGATCACAGGCTCAAATTTATTGATTAATTTTCTTTCATATGCCCTCAGGTAATATTTCTGCAATGCTTTTTTTCCTAAATCCCCAAAGTCTATGGACAGATCATTAACATACATTTTTATGAACTTCCTTTCAAGCTCAAAATCATCATATCTTGAGTATTTCATTGCATATTTTACCGCATCATTCTCGTGTTCAAATGCATATTTTATTGAATTTTCAAAATCCTCCCTGTATTTTTTCTTGTCCTCCATTGACAATGATTTTCTGATAGCATTGAATCCAAGTGGTACTGGTAAATTACCCGCATAGTTTTTCCATTGATCGTACAGGTCAAGGATTTTTATCAATCCCTTATCCTGGTATTTTAACTGTTCATCGTGTATCAATATGCCTGCATCAATGTTGCCATTCAGTATTTCATCAGTAATTTTATCGAATCTTATCTCTTTATATTCCTTTGAATCATTGAACATTCTGTATAGCAAATAAGATGATGTGTATATTCCCGGGTCTCCTATAATAGCATTTTTTAAATCCAGGTTTTTTCTTGCAACAACAATGGGTCCATATGAAATTCCAAAGCTTGCACCAGATGCAGTTAAATCATATTTGTCTGAAACACGCATATAACCGTTTGCAGATATTGCAGTAACATCGTATAATCCATTAATTGATTCCACATTCAATGTTTCAATATCCTTTACAACCTGTTCGTATTCAAACGATGTTTTTATTTTGTTTTCAAACATGGCATAAAACATGAAAGCATCATCCGGATCAGGTGTATGTGCTATTATCATTTTCATATTACATCATATCCATATAATTGATATAATTATCCATCCTTTATAAAGAAAAAGTATATATAAAATGCATAAATTAAAAAAAATATGCTTTCATATAATAAAATTTATGAAATTGAAAATAAAATAAACAGTAAAGAGGAATTAAATGAGGATGATATTGTATATATGTATGATGAAGCAAATTTATATGACCTTGGAAAAATAGCAAGAAAAATATCATACAGCATTTCTGGAGATAATATATCATTTGTTTCAAATTTAATATTGAATTATACAAATATATGTAACGTTAGATGCAAATTCTGTGCTTTTTATAGAACTGATGCTGACAGTGACAAATATTCAATGTCGATAGATGATGTTATAAATGAAATAAATAAATATTATAAATATGGAATAAAACAGTTATTAATTCAGGGCGGAGTTAATTCTCATTTGGAACTGGATTATTATTTAAATTTATTTTCAAGGATAAGATCTGAATTCCCAGATATTGGAATACATGGGTTGTCCGCTGCTGAATTGAATTATATAGCGATAAAATCACACCTATCCATAAAAGAATTATTACTCGCACTTAAGGACCATGGTCTTGAAACAATACCCGGAGCTGGAGCTGAAATTTTAAACCAGGAAACAAGAATAAAAATGGGAAGGCCTAAAAACAGTGGGCTTGAGTGGTTGAATATTATGGAACAGGCTCACAAACTTGGAATCAAAACTTCGGCAACAATGATGTTTGGACATGTTGAAACGTCCTTAGATAAGGCAAAGCATTTGCTTTCAATATTGAGTTTACAGAAAAAATACCATGGATTTTTATCATTTACACCATGGAATTTTGAACCTGGAAATACGGAGCTTGGAAAGGAAGTGGCTTACAGGTCTGGCGGATCTGATGTTCTCAGAAACATCGCAATATCAAGGATCGTATTTAACAGTGAACTGCCAGTAATACAGAGTTCATGGTTAACCAATGGAGTAAATATGGCCCAGATGGCGATACTTTTCGGTGCAAATGATTGGGGAGGGACAATTTATGACGAAAGAGTTATTCCTGCAACAGGGAAAAATGTGGGAAATTTAAGAAAGGAAATGATAATAAATTCCATAAGGCAACTGAACATGATTCCGGTTGAAAGAGATAACCTGTATCAAAATATTAAATATTATTAAGAAGGCTATTTCTTATAAAATTTATTGTATTTTCAACCTCAAAATTATAATCATATATTATTGCTTTATAATAATATTCAAGAACATTCTCTCTTATTTTATCCCTGTTTTTTTCTATGGATTTTCTAATAAAATTTTTTGAATTTTTAATTCCATTATTTATTATGGCAATTTCATCTTTATTTAAATTATATTTTGATGCGGTGACTGCATAAACTGGAACAAGATTATACAATCTTGAAAATTCATGGCCTATATCCATTAATATATTGTACTTATATGAATATGTTTTCAATGCTTCGTCTCCTATTACAAGAGCATAATCATTCTCCTTTAAAATATTATGTGAATCAATGTAATCTGATTTTTTAAATTTAAATTCTATATTCATTTTTTTCAATATCAGTGATAAATAAAACGATGTGGTTTCAGTCATTGAGGTTACCCCTATTTCCATTGATTTTTTTAAATGATTTTTATTGGATACTAAAATTGTTGATATGGTATTATTTAATGTGTGTATATTTCCGGTTTTTATCAAATTGAGCTTTGATCTCAAAAATGATACAAGAGATACCATACCTGCATCTATTTTATCGTGTTCTATATCATTTAATATATCTCTAGCACTCTCTCTTTTAATATCAATATCATTTTTAAGTGAGAAATACAATGGATCACTGTGTATTAAATCGATTATGCCATAAATCATCAGTAATACTCCTTTACGTTGTAAAATGTATCTCTCAAGGCAGGTATTCTTCCAATATCGTTTATTGTATGATTCATTTCCTCAATTGTAGTTCCTGTTTTTCTGTCTGTTGCGCCAAAGACCTTCTCGCTGAAAGCGGTACCAACAAGGTCACTGCCTCCTGACATCAATGCTATCTGTGCCATTTCCTTCCCCAGGGCTACCCAGTAAACACTTATGTTTCTTATTGATTTTCCAAGTATTGCACGCGCCATTGCATAAATTTTTATATCTCTTTCCCCCGAAGAAGGGTATTTTATCTTCCCCATTTTATACAATGGAGTATTAGGAATGCTGAATTTTAATGGTATAAATGATAAAAATCCTGGCACTTCCAGCTGGTTATCCCTGAGTTTTATCATGTGGTCTATTATATCCTCAAACGTTTCCACGTGCCCATATGTCATGGTAGAATTGCCCCTTATTCCCAAACTATGGATTATTTTAGCATCTTCAAGCCATTTTTCACCTGAGATTTTCTCATCTGTTGTTATTATTTTTCTAATTTCTGGATTGAATATCTCGGCTCCTCCGCCAGTATGTGCATCCATTCCAGCTTCCTTAAATCTTTCTACCAGTTCTTTAATAGAAACATTATTGGTCCTGGCTATAAAATCTATTTCCGGTATTGTAAATGCCTTTAGAGTTATTTCTGGCAAACTTTTTTTAATTTCTTTTAAAATGGATTCATAATATTCAATATTCAAATCTGGATCAAAGCCCCCTACCATATGTATCTCGGTTACGTTGAGATTTTTTGCCTTTAGAACTTCATTTTTCACAATGTCCTTTGTTAATTCATATCCTTTTTTATTTTCTTTATCAATTTCAAACTTCTTGGTTTTATAAGGAACGTAATAGGCGCATATTGGGCATGAAGCGGCGCAGTAATTTGTATAATTTATATTGTATGATGCTGCATATGAAACTGTATCACCTGTATCGTATGCCCTTAGATAATCGCCAATCTTCATCAAGGAATATATATCATTGCTGCTGTAAAGCTCAAGTGATTCTTTTTTTGATATTTCATTATTTCTAATGTAATCAATCCAGTATTCTTCATCGTACTGTTGCATTATTTAAGATATATTTTAATGATAAATAATTTACTATAGAGTTGTTAATTGATGACCTTTTCTTGATAGTGTTTAATAGTCCACGCCTCCATTAAAATTATCCCTGAAAGTGTTGGTCTTCCCGATAAGCTGTACACAATAGTCATTTTCCGATTGGCAATGAAATGATGAAAAACTATAAAGGAAAGAGGATATTCGGATCATCAACTGATATCTTAATAAATGGATATGCGAAAGTATCCTACAGTATAATAAAAAGAGAAAATCTGGAAAATCCAACCATGGGTAAAATGAAATCTCTAAAATGTTACAGTTAAATCTATAGCTTCACAATGCATAAAATATATTTAACGCAATTGGGCGTGAGTACCATTACAAAATGAGAAAGATGATGGAAAAATCCTTTTATTGATTTTAGTGGGTGGTACTTTGCTGGCCAACTGACAGAATGGAGATAAGGTGAATGATATATATCACCCTGCATCTTTAAGGTCTATTGGCTGAGTGTGGATAGCAAAGCATTTTATGGATGGTGTAACATCAGTTGACAGTAAAGAGACATTACGTAAAAATAAATGTGAGATAATTATATATTTAACATTATTATAAGTATATACGTGAATATATGATAGATAAAATTGCATACCATACAATTGACGACTCCCATATGGAGATTGTAAATTCTTTAAGTATTGCCATCAATACAAACATCTATAATTTCTTAAAGTCTGATAAATTATACATAAAACCTGAGGAAATAAAAAAAGTACTCAATTTTAAGTATTATACAGGTCCTGTTATAAATTCAGCATCACTGGAAAAACTATCAAAATATGTAACAAATAAACTGAAACAATACGGTCTTTCGGGAATAGTACTGAATATAAAATATGGAAAAGTGAATAATGCAATCAATTTATTGAAAAATGGAAGGATGATGGTTTTTAAAATTCCATATAAAAAGTATATGGCCAAAAAAAATAATTCCATTTATTCCGAAATATCCTTAGCTGTGGGCCACTGGTTCCCCGTATGCTACTATAATGGCTTTTTTATGGAAATAAACCCAAATATATTCATAAATAAAAATCTCGGAATAAAAGATTTTCTTAGTGAAAGCAAACATAATTGCAGTTATAGTGATGATGATCTGTTTGAATTATTTGAAAATGATATGAACGGCAGTATTATCAAAATAAGTATTATAGATAAAAATAAAGCACCAATAAAGTCCCTAAATGAATATGGCGAGGAATATGCCTGACTATGATAGTTTAATTCATGAAAAATTTTCGATCAAGGAAAATAATAACGAAAATATTGAAAATATTATGAATAATTTTCTGCACACAAAATATGGAGAATTCCTATCAATTGATAAGAAGTCCATAGCAAATCTTGGAGATGTAAATGCCTACGTAGATGCCTGTATTCCCGAGTCAAATAAATCATTTGATGGTGATTCCTATTTAACCATTTTAAAGCATGTTTTTTATTTGAGCATGGACATTAACGAGGATATATGCACAGTACACGCTCCCGCCATTGAAATTGCCGAAAATAGAATAAAAAATGCAATGCAAATACACTATAACAAAAACTCTGAAAAACTTTTAAGGGCAGGCTTTGACAATTTTGCAAAAATACCAGAAATCAAAATGTCTGCCACCCCAGTTATTGAAATTTTAAGGGTAATAGATGAAAAGGGCGAGGTTATACTTACAAAGAATAAAAAAGCAGAGTTAAAGAGAATAAATTATTTCATGGAATTCTCTGATACGGGATTATTTAATTATGAAGAAAAGTATGGAAAGGTGATCATAAAACCCTCAGAAATTTACGATAATGTTAAGAAGAACTATGGTATTTTTTCTTATTTATTAAGGGAAAAGTCGGAATATTTTTACAATATGACCTCAATTAAGCCCTATGTAAGGGCGGCATATTCCTATTATTATTTTGCAGCCATTTCCAGAAAAATGGTAAATATAGGTACTGTTGAAATGATAAGAAAATATGTTGATATATCCAACAAAAAAATAGATTTGGTCAAGTTTCAAAATTATCTGTATGAGCTATTTGACTCTGGAGTTTTGAATAAAAGGGAAAATAAAATATCAGGAAATAGCGATATATTCAACGCATTTATTAACAAATGATATTATATATAGTATATATGGATATATATCAATATATATAATATTGGTATCATAATTAAATATACATATTATATCTATAAAATGAAATGACAGAAAATAGTATACTTTCAGGAGCGGATAATGCGCCTACGGGAAGATTCCATTTGAAGGCTATATTTGTAGCAAGCATGGGTTTTTTTACCGATGCATATGATCTATTTGCAATATCAACGGCATTGCCATTGATAGTGTTTGCATTCAATGTTACTAATAGCTTTTTAATTGGTCTTGTTGGCGCAGCAGTTTTAATTGGTGCTGTAATTGGCGCTTTGACATTTGGAAGAATTGGTGACATAATGGGAAGAAAATATGTTTATGGCATTGAAATGGTGATACTTGTAGTATTTGCATTGGTTTCAGCATTTTCCACAAATATATACATGCTTATAATAACCAGATTTTTGCTTGGCATAGGTATAGGTGGAGATTATCCCATAAGCTCAACAATAATGAGTGAATATTCAAATGTTAAAAGCAGGGGAAAGATGGTACAGACTGTTTTTGCAATGCAAGGTTTTGGTCTTTTACTTGGTGCCGTTATGGGACTGATTGCAATAAAAACAATGCCAGTTGATTATGCATGGAGATTTATGCTTGGATTTGGAGCAATTCCAGCAGCATCTGTGATATACCTAAGAAGAAAAATCAAAGAATCACCAAGATATTCTCTGCAAACAAAGGGAGATGCCGCTGCGGCTGCTTCAGCTGTTGAAGACATAACCCATAAAAAGATCAATGTTGATGAAAAAACCAGGAAAATTGAAAAGGTTTCATTCAAAAAATACATACCATATTTAATAGGAACAGCAGGGAGCTGGTTTTTATTTGATATGGCATTTTATGGTACATCAATAAACAACTCTCTTGTATTCTCACACATAGGATATGGATCTATTGCACTAGTAAGCTCAACTGCGGCAATACTGTCGGCATACAATACAGCTATTGGAAACATAATTATTGCTGCTGCCTTTGAAATACCCGGTTACTGGATAGCATTTGGCTTAATAGATAAAGTAGGAAGAAAGTCCCTTCAATGGATAGGCTTTGCCGTTATGGGTATTCTTTATCTCATATTTGCAATTGAATATGCACCATTAAAGGCAGATATTCCCCTGTTCATTGGATTATATGGTATATCTTTCCTGTTTGGAAACATTGGTCCCAACTCCACGACTTTCATACTTCCTACAGAATTATTCCCAACTCAAATTAGAACAACGGCACACGGAATATCGGCCGGTTCAGGAAAAGCAGGAGCCGCAATATTCACATTTCTTGTGCCAACAATTATTGCATCTCTTGGATTATCCGGATTATTCTCCATACTAACCAGTCTTGCATTCATAGCAGTTGTAATAACATTTGTGTTCATCAAGGAGACAAAGAAACAGGCACTTGAAACAACAAGTGCTATAAAAAATACCAAAGCATAAAAATTTTTTTTTAAATTATTTATTTAACTTTTGATTTATTTATACACAACATTTAGGACACTATGATAAATCCGATATACAAAAACCTCATAAACTCCAGAGGTATAACAACATCTTTTAAAAACAAAAAAATAAAAATAACTGGATAAAAGCTTTAATATGTATTTTTGTATTAGCAATACTAATGACGTCAATAGGGGTTCCAGTGTATGATGGTCTGATGGTCATGGAGAATAATGCAATACCTTATGAATTTGGAAATATGGGAAATTTAAATGTTAAAACAAGTTCTACATCGGGAATGGGTAATATGTTTTATTATGAATTAACGTACGGGCACTTTACCGATCGTGCCGTCCTCACGAATATATTGAATGGAATACTCTCTGGATATGATATAGCTGCTATTGGCTCTTTAATTGCTGCCATTGTAGAAGCTATATATACTGGAGTTAGTGTTAGTGTGGCGGTGGGGAATGTTCTTATTGGACTTGTGAGTCATGAAAAGGAATCTGCTATACTTTCAGCAATATTGGCCGCATAAGAGGTGCCAATTAAATTGATGAATAGATATTATAAAATGACTCAAATATTGATAATCGGCGGTATGGTTTATTTATCTATAGTCGATAATTTTTATTTTGGCCAACTTCCATACGGCTATAATTTTTTATTTAGAGATGTACTGGCAAATATAGTTTATATTCTATTTTATTACATTTCGTTGCTATATATTAATAAAAAAACCTATAAAGATTCAAAATTAACTTTTCATAATTTTAGAATAAAGGAACCGATCATTCAATTATTTTTATTTATGCTAATATTTGCTAATGCTTTTTCTTTATTTGACTATGCCTATTATTATGGTAAAATTTATTATCCCACAATATTATTATTAGCTATAATAATAACCCTGGTATCATTATTCTCAGTTATTTTCTTGTACAAAATTATATTTAAAAAATATTTAGGATATACTGTTCTGGATAATGGTCTAACACAGAAATACTCTTCGTATTCAAAAAAATTTGGAAAAAATATAGATATATACAAATCAATAGATGACGATAATATCAATAAACTGAGATATACGCCTGCTTTTTCATTTATGCTTGGTAATAAATATAATATTATTATAAGTTCAGAATTTTTAAAAAGCATAGACAATGAGGAGAAAAATGCACTTATATTGCATGAAATAGGTCATCTTGCACAGTATAAAAATGAAAGCCTGATAAGATTTATAATTTCATTTTTGCTTATACTTGTTCTTTCGTCGCTTGGGGTTATAGGTATTATTTTCAAATCAGATTTATTTCTCTTCTCCATTATTGCATTACTAAGTTTTGTAATTCTTATATTTATGATTTTAATAAAACCAGATATTTTTAATTATCTGTCAAAATATGAAAAATTAGCAGATAACTTTGCGTTAAAGGAAAGCAACAATAAAAAGGCACTGATTTCTTTATTGCTGGCCGCACTTTCATATGATCTGTTTGAAGTCTATTATAATGAGATTAATGTGGAACAGACAAAAATACTTATTGATGAAAGACTGGAAAAACTTGATTATTTGAATGCTTTTAATAATGATAATGATTATTATGAAAATCGTGGATTTAAGTGAAAGATATGTAACATAACTAAAGTTTTGCGTTAATTTTATCTTTAATCTATTATATTATTATCAGTAATATTGATAAATGATAATTCAATAATTAACTATGGACATACCATTATTGGAACTACCTGAACCATTCAATGAATTGACAGATAAATACAGAGATTGTTTTGGGGAAATAAGGCAGTTAAAACATTTTAAGGAATTAACAATAGCAACATCATTATCTGAGAAAAAGAGCATAGCATATCTAAATTCAGGTATATTCCAGCATGTGAATCAATCAAATATGAACAGATTCCTATCATCGAAGATCAATACAGATTTAATGTTCAAGCATAATATAGATATTATAAATTCCATAGAAGATGATGGAATACTTGCAATAGATGATACAATACTTGGAAAAACAGGAAAGAAGATAGAGGCAGCACAGTGGATATATGACCATTCGAAGGGAAAGAATGTATATGGAATACAATTGGCAACATGTGCATTATCTGGCAAATATGGCATATATCCTGTAGAATTTAATATATACGAAAGAAAGGGCAAAACAACAGAGAGGAAATATATATCGAAAATTGATTTACAGATCGATACAATAAAGAAATGCATTGATTATCAATTGAACTTTAATACAGTAACAGGTGATTCATAGTATTCCACAAATAAAATATTTAATTTTATAAACAGCAATAAACTTAATTATGTCTTTCAGATGAAGAGTAACAGGAATATCAAATTATGGGGGAGATGGACCACCCCTGATGATATTCCTCTAAATTATTCTAAATCAGAAATCTTAAGAATATCTGGAGATGATTATATTGCAGAGAAATTCAATGTTTATATTAAATCCATAGGCAATGTAAGTATTGTATTATCATACGATATCGATAAGGGAAATAGGAATTATTATGTAACCAATAGAATCGATTGGAATCTAAAGAAAATCCTTGAAACATATCTTCATAGATGGGATATAGAAGTGATTCATAAGGATCTTAAGAGAAATGGATTGGATCATATATTCATACGAAAGATAAAACAGACGGAATTGTACCTTCGCCTTATAATAACAGGGAGGATAATATCAGAGATATCTTCTGCAAGATCACTTAATAATTATAAATATATCCCAATTATAGAGAAAAGGAAAAGATGGATTTTTTTAGAGACAATTAAATCATTACTGAATAAATTCAATGAATATAAGAATGGATTCATTGATATCTTAGAGTATTCAATAATGAATCCATATAAATCATCAAGAAATATTACCGATAATCATGAAATTGATATATAACACAATATGGATATAAATAACGCAAAACTTTAGTAACATAAATCCAATATATAAAAATATCATAAACTCCGGAGGTGCTAAAACCCCTTTTAAAAACAAAAAAATAAAAATAACTGGATAAAAGCTTTAATATGTATTTTTGTATTAGCAATACTAATGATGTCAGTAGGGGTTCCAGTGTATGATGGTCTGATGGCCATGGAGAATAATGCAATACCGTATGAATTTGGAGATATAGGAAATCTTAATGTTAAAACAAGTTCTACATCGGGAATGGGAGATATAGCATATTATGAATTAACACACGCAGGTGTATTACCTAGCGCAAACACGTTGGCCAATGATATTAAAAATAACTTAATATCTGGCGGTCTTGCTTATCTATCTGTATATGCTTATGCTTTAGCGAATTTTATATTAGCGTCATTAATAGATGGGTTTGCCTTAAATACAAATCTTATATTTCAAGCGGCGATATTTGTTGGTATTGGTGCTTCCACAGCTGGTGTTGTAGTGGCGACAATTGGAACAATAATAATCGCCGCCTAAGCTGTAAAAGAGATGATTACAAATGCAAAACACTGTTGAAAATAAAAAAAACCAGAATAAATACAATAAAACACGATATATATCTTTATTTTTTATTGTTTTCCTCTCATCAATGATTTTTATCTTAATTGATTATATAAAATATTTCACTCTTTCTTACTATATTGTTTTTTATGCAGTTGCAATAACTGTTTCGGCAATCCTCTCAATGGAATTAAACAGAACCGGTGAAAACCATTCACAAAGAAATTTGAAAACTATACTAGGAACTTCTATTCTCACAACATCATTCATAATCGTTATTTTTGTCGGTCTTTCACTGCTCTTATTGAATAGAAATGTAACTTCCATAAAAGAATTAATGATCGTATCAACAATAATTTTAATGCTGGTTTATTTCCTATCATTTATTGTTCATCAAACAAGAAAAATACCTGGGCGTAAATATCAATTTGAACTTGAACTTACAGAAAAGTTTCAGGGCATCTCAAACCTTACAAATACCAAAATAAAAATTTACTCCAGCGCATTTAATTATGGCATATGTTCTAAATATAATAAACACAACAACAGTTGCGACATAATGGTTAGTTCGCTGTTGGCCGATAGTATGAATGTTGAAGAATTGAGGTCCATAATAACACAGCAAGTTGGTCTGACTAAATACCAGAGACCAGATAAAATATTATATGCAATGCCTCTCTTTCTTTATAGTTATACAGTCGGCTATTTAACTTGTTTGATATTGCCAGCAGGAACCATATATACATATACCGGTATTGCGCTCGCTGCCTTTCTGCTTGTCAGTTTCTTTTTTATTCTTAAAAAGATGGTCAATTTTATAGGAAAAACAGAAATAAAGGCAGATGAATATACTTTAAAAGTACTCAATAATCCTGAAGCATTATTAAAAGGCCTCACAATAATTTTGCAGCAGTATCAATATCTTAACAACCCTGCTAAAACAAAACTATTAAAATTACGGATAGCAAAATTGGAGAATAGAAAAGAGTCAACCGGGACATGAAATGAAAAATAAATTTAAACAATATTTTATCCCTATGATGATAGCATTTTCTATATCACTTTTAGTTGGAACTATACTTTTTTCTGGGCGTTTAAATGCCTCCAGTTTTAAAATAAACTATACATTCTTTATATTATTATATTCAAGCATATTTACCGTAATTAGTATTTTTCTATTTTTTTTATGGAAAAATTTACACAGAATAATATATGATAAATTTAAGTTGGGAGCAATAGATACATTTTATGATGTTAATAATGATACTGCCACTTTCCTTAAAAAAAATTATAATATTAAGACTGAATTATATATTATAGCTGATAAAAGAATGGAAACTGCAACTGCAAATATAAATGGTCAAAGTTTATATGTTTATATTGATAAAAATCTTTATGATTCGATAAAAAATAGCAATAAAAAAATATCATTTTTAATTCTACATGAATATGGACATATAAAAAATAAGGATAATACAAAAAAATTCACAATCTTGATGATTGCTATATATCTACCAATTTTATCACTATTAAGCTTTGGTTTTACACTGCCAAATTACACTTTAATTTCTATAGTTTCAATATCTTTTATATATGAATTATTGACCATTTCAACATCACGTTTTTCTTCACACTTTGAGATAAGGGCTGACAAAGTTTCATATAAAATTTTAAAGGACAAAAAAGGTGCAATATTAACTTTGCAAAATGTGTATAATTCACTATTTGCGGATAAAAAAATAAGAAGTAAATATATAATAAAAGCAACAAATAAGTTTTAAATAAAAGAATTAAAAAAATAAAAGATGTAAAATGAAAATCATGGATTTAAGTGAAAGATATATGATATATATCACGGAACAAGCGTTTTTAATACCCTCGTCCGTTACGATAGATTTTTTATTAAAAATAAAGGTACCTTTATTAGGATTTTTCATAGCATATAAATTAGAATTTATAAAAGGATTATCAAATTTATTTTATACGGAAGATGGTTTGTTAAACTTATTGGTATTATTTATTGTTTCTTTAATATATTATACAATAGAATCTTTAACAAACGTGGGTATAGCAGAATCTATATTTAAACTAAAAATAATAAATAAATATGATATACCCAAGAATAAATTATTAAAATTGTTGATAATCCGAGATATAATTAAAGCATTTTTTATTACAAATATAATAAATTCTATATTTATTATTAAAAATAAAAAATTGTTACAAAATTTATATGACCATAAATTCAATTTAATAACGATTAAATTTAAAAATTTAGCAAAAAAGGAAAGGAGATCCTTATTTTTACAGTATTTTTATTCTTCAATGATAATGTACTACTCAACATTTTTTATTTTATTGGTTATTTATACATTTATTAATCCTGTGAAGGCTTTAACTTCCTCTGGCACTGCAACACATTCAACGTTCCATTTTTATAAATTTTTTAATTATGTATTAAGAAACAACATCAACCTCGATGTAACAAAATATATTATGGGAGGCTTTTCAGCATTTATAGGCACATTTATTGAAATATTTTCGTCAAATATCTATGAAACAACTATAATGTCGTCCTTAAATTTAGCTCATGGTTTCTATTCATTTGTTAAATATATATTGCCCCAATTCTTTCCAGAAACCTTAGGTTATGTATTTGGCATATCAATTTCAATTGTCATTACAGATATAATAATATCATTTATACAGTCTTTAATTGGAAATGAAAAATCTGATTACCTTATAAACAGATCAAAATTATTATTGTATAATGCAGGTTTTTATTTATTGATTTCAATACTTTTACTTGTAACAGGGGCGTTGATTGAATCTTCACTGGGAATATATCATCTTTAGATTATTTTTTAACTTTATATGAGTTTTTGCCCTCATAATATTTATTAAGAGTTTCTATAAACATTGCAATTACTATTATGCTTCCTCCGGCCACTATAAATAAAGAGGGGATCTCTCTCAGAATGAATATAGAAGAAATTACTGCAAAAACAGGTTCTCCAATATATATTATTCCTGCCGCTGTTGGTTCCACATATACAAGGGCCTTTGTGTTTATAATTACCGCAAAGACACTGGCGAATAATGCAGTGAACACTATGGTAAATATTACTATAGGGTGCACAAGTCCTGAGAAAGTAGGGTCAAACGGGATAAACAATGATGATAATATGCCAACAACAAGTAATTGATAAAATGTGAATACCATTGAGTCCAGAAATTTTGTATGTTTGTATACATAAACTGTTTGCAATGCGTAAAATATGGCACATAGAAATGTTAAAGCATCGCCCAGGGCATATCTATAAGCAAAATCAAGGGATGACATTAGTATGAGACCTATAAGGCCAATTATAATCGATACTATATCCACCCTTTTAACTTTGATCCTCACATAAATAAATGATATTAGGGGCAATAAAACAACATACAGTCCTGTTATTAATCCAGATTGTGATGCTGTTGTGTATTTTAATCCCACTGTCTGAAAATAATATGCAATGAATAAAAGTATGCCCGCAATTAACCCTACAATCATATTTTTCCTTTCAAATAATTTTTTATTTTTATGTATCAATGGTACCATCATGGCTGCAGACAAAAGAAACCTGAAGGCCAGCAGCATTCCCGGGGATATATAAACAAGGGAAAGTTTCATTATTGGAAATGTAACACCCCAGAAAAACACCACAATTATTAAAAGGAATAAATACAGCAATTTCTGGTTCATTTTAAGTTAAGTTGTGTATGCTTAATAAATTTAATTGTTTAATAAATTATGCTGTTGGTAAAGTATTTATCTTTTCATTATTAAATATTTTAACAATACTGGTTTTTTTAAAATTATTGAAAGAACAACCCTTGATGGATAATCAATATCTCCAAGCTCATTTATCTTTTTTATTATGTTCCCATCATTTATATTTTCATATATTTTATTCAAAAGTTTATCATTAATGCTTATTGAGGCAAAGTACCTTTGTATTATTGCATCCTTTTTTAGTTCAAACCCAATTTCTCTTTTCCACAATTTTTGATATTCCGACAGGTATTTCTCAGAATAATCCTCATTTTTTAATGCATGGTCTATTGCAATTGCTGCATTCTTTGCTGAAATAATTCCCGTATATATGCCTCCCCCTGATAATGGTTTTACGATTCCTGCAGCATCCCCTATCAATAATGACCTGTTGCCATATGTTTTTTTCAAATAATTAATTGGTATTGGCCCAGCGTTTATGCCAAGAATTTTTGATTCTCCAAATTTTTTATTTATATTTTTAAAGTACTTTATTGCAGTTACATGGTCTACGCCAACACCAATTCTTGTTATATCACCAGACGGAACTGCCCATCCAAAGAAACCTTTACTGTTTTCTGACCCGATGAAAACGTTGACATCATCCTGGTCTTCAATTGAATATGCGGAATCAACTTGGTATGTTGAAATTATTTTTTTGGGCATTTCATAATTCAAAGATTTCCTCACTCTGCTATTTGCACCGTCAGCACCAACAACAATTTTGGATTTTTCATATTTTATCCTTCCATCCTGTTTATACTTTACTTCTGCGTATTCATCGTTTACTGAAACGTCCATAACCCTTGAATTTATTTTAACATCTGCACCCGCATTTATTGCCATTGCAGAGACATCTTTGTCAAAGTCATCCCTGTACATTACTATTGTTTTTTCAGATTTTGAAATATGAATACTTTTTCCGTTTGGAAAATAAACATTTGCACCATGTACACTGTTAATTCCGGCTTTTGATTTAACATATTTAAAAACCCTTTCTGAAACAAGTCCTGTACATTCAACGGGTTTACCTATCTCCCGATGCTCTTCAAGGTTCAAAACATCATACCCTTTCTTTGACAATTCATATGAAAGATACGATCCTGAAGGACCAGAACCAACAACGATTACATCATACACTCTTTATAATTGTACTCAATTATTTATATTATATGTTAAAATGAGAATTATTTTTATTGTTTTAAAAATTATGTGGATAAATCCTCAACATCCATTGATATGTTCATAGATTCCTTTGTTCTATATATTGAATATAACGCTATCAATATGAAAATTACGGTAAATACAGGATAAAGGAAATAAAAAATTCCACCGAAATAGTCCGAAACATACGGTGCAGGACCACCAATAAACGAATTGCCATATTGGTATGCTGCTGAGTTTCCAGAATATCTAACATCCGTTGGGAATATTTCTGAAATCATGGCGCCCAGAGGTGCATAACTCAGTCCATGGGCTATTCCAAATACAGTCAAAAAGATTATAAAATACGTCGGTGAAATAAAATATATTGAGGGGTAAATTACTATTAATGCAATGATATTTGCCGCTGCTATTGTTATCCTTCTTCCATTTTTATCTGATAACTTTCCGCCAACGAACACAAATATTATATCGACAATGCCAAATATGGCGGTTCCAATAAGACCATCAAAAACCGTTATTTTATGGACTGATTCAAACAAAACAGGTAAAAGTGATATGGCGAAATAGAAGAAGTTTCCAGATGACCCGGCAAGAACAGATCCCAATAAAACGCCTTTCCAGTGCTTTTTCATCAGTGTTTTAAATGGTGATTTTGATATCCGGTTTTTTTCCTTCCCCTTCATAAATAATGGTGTTTCCTTTATTTTCAATCTTATAAAAGCTCCTATAATAACTATTACAAAGCTTAACAAAAATGGTATTCTCCACCCATATGATACCATTAAACTATGCGGCAAATAATAAACCAGTGGCATGAATATAAAAATTCCTATCAATAAGCCTATGCCAACAGTCGCCTGAACAAATGAAGAATAAAACCCCCTTTTTTTCTGGAAATTTTCAAGATTAAGTAGCATTGCACCTCCCCACTCACCGCCAAGGCCAAAGCCAAGTATTAATCTTAATATTATAAGAATTGCAACTGCGGCAAAACCAATTGATTTTTCCCCGGGGATTAATCCCGTTAAACCAGTTGCAATTCCGGAAATTAAAAGAGTCAATAACAACATTTTCTTTCTTCCAATTCTATCACCATAATGCCCGAAAACAAAAGCCCCTATAGGCCTTGTAATGAAGCCCAGGGCAAAGGTCAACAGGGTTAATAGTATTGCTATTGAAGGATTCACAAACGGATAAAAAACATCAGCAATATATATCGCTCCTGAAGAGAAAATAAAAATTCCATACCATTCTATTATTGTTCCCATCATTGATGCCAAAATAATGTCTCTTGATTTTTCCATTATGTTTAATTATTCATATTTATTTAAATTTTTGTCACAAAATATTGAATAAATAGATAAAACTGCAATGAAAACTGTTTTAATAGGAAAATTAATAATATATTTCATCTTTACCATTCATGGTATTAGTTTCTGTTGATATAGGTGGCACTTTCACAGATATAGTGTCAATAGAAAATGGAGAAATAAGCTATTATAAAGTTCCAACAACTCCTAAAAATCCAGAAATTGGGGTTATGTTGGGTATGAGTAAATATTTAGACGGCAAAAAAATAGATGAATTTCTGCACGCAACAACAATAGCAACAAACTCTCTTTTAGGTCAGTATGGCCTTGAATTGCCTAAAATAGCATTGATAACAACTAAAGGTTTTAAAGATGTAATAGAAATTGGAAGACAGAACAGACCTGAACTTTACAATTTAAATTTTCACAGGCCAAAAATACTTGTTCCTGAAAGATTCAGATATGAGGTCGATGAAAGAACAGATGTTTCAGGGGACATAATTAAGGATTTAAATGTAGAAGATTTAAAAGGAATAGTAAAAAATCTTGAAAAAAATAATATAAAATCGATAGGAATATGTTTTTTACATTCATATAAAAATCCTGAAAATGAATTAAAGGCAAAAAAATTCTTTGAAAAATACATTAAAAACATTTCAATTTCATATGAAATTTCTCCAGAACCAAGGGAATATGAGAGAATGTCAACAACAATTGTAAACGCTGCACTCGCTCCAGTAACATCTGAATATATAAGAAAACTTGAATCAGGTTTAAAGGTTTTTGGGACAAATGATATAAGAATAATGTCAAATGCAGGAGGTTTAATATTTGGTGATGAAGCTTCTAAAAGACCAGTGAATATCATTGAATCCGGGCCTGCAGCCGGTGTTATAGCAGCATCTGAATTTGCAAAAATCATGAATATTAATAATGTCATAGCCTTTGATATGGGCGGCACAACCGCAAAGGCTGGAACAATACTGGATGGCAATTTTGAAATTACATCTGAATATGAAGTCGGTGGCTCATCCCATCATGGCAGATTGGTAAAGGGTTCAGGTTATCCTGTGAGATTCCCCTTTATTGATTTATCTGAAGTTTCCGCAGGCGGAGGTACAATAATATGGAAAGATGAAGCTGGAGGTTTAAACATAGGCCCAAAAAGTTCTGGTTCAGATCCGGGACCTGTATGCTACAATAAGGGAGGAAAATATCCAACATTAACAGACTCGAATCTTATTTTAGGAATAATAAATGATAAAATGTCCGGTTCGGATTTTGAATTGAGAAAGGATTTATCTACCAAGGCCCTGGAAAAACTTGGAAATCCCTATGAAATTGCAGAGAAAGCAATAAAACTTGCGGTGCTGGAAATGGCAAGAGGCATAAGATTGGTGACTGTTGAAAGAGGCATAGATCCTGAGAATTTCACATTATTTGGTTTTGGTGGTGCAGGTCCACAATTCGTTGTTAGAATAGCAGAAGAACTGAATATGAAAAAGGTTATAATTCCTCCAGGCCCTGGTGTTTTCAGTGCTCTGGGTTTAATGTATTCAGATATGAGATATGAAGCAAGGAAATCATATCCTGAAGACCTTGAAAATGATTATAGGAAACTGGAAAGCAAAATAAAAACAAAACTTAGAAACCCAGAATTTTTAAAATATGCCGATTGCCGTTATGTGGGGCAGGGTTCAGAGCTTACAGTTCCAGTAACGGAAATAAACAAAAATAAAATATATAAAGATTTTGAGGAAATTCATGAAAAAACATTTGGTTTTAAACTCAATAAAGATATAGAAATATTCACAATAAAGCTATTTGCAATAGAAAAAAGAAATAAACCAAAAATAAAAAGTTCTGAAAGTAAAAAATCATCATCATACAAAAGAAAAGTATACATTGAAAGTAAATGGCTTGAAATAAATGTTTATTCCAGAGATTCTCTGGTAAAGGATGAAACTATAAAAGGACCATGCATAATAGAAGAGAATGGAAGCAGTACTTTTATTCCTCAAACGTGGTCTGCTAGACTGGGAGAAAATGATGAAATAGTGGTGATAAAATGAACTGGGAAATTATAGGAAAGGGAACTCAATTTATAGCAGAGGAGATGGGAGTTGCACTTAAAAGATCTGCCTTATCCCCTAATATAAGGGAAAGAATGGACCACAGCTGTGCCATTTTGGATATAAATGGAAGAATTATAGCTCAGGCTGAACACATACCGGTTCATTTAGGCTCATTTAAAATAGGCTCAAAAAACATATTAAATTATATGGAAAAGAACAATATAACATTGAATGAAAATGAAACAATAATTACAAATGACCCATATATTTCTGGTACCCATTTAAATGATATTACCTTTATAGCTCCAGTTTATTATGCAAATAAATTGATATGCTATGTTATAAATAAGGCTCACAATGTTGATGTTGGCGGTCCTGTTTTTGGCAGCTTAAATCCTGAGGCAATAAATCTATATCAGGAGGGGATGGTAATACCTCCAGTTAAGGTTACAGACGATATTATATCAATCATATTATCAAATTTTAAGGATCCTGATACAGCATCGGGAGATTTAAATGCACAGATGGCCGCAAACCGCATGGGAATAAAAAGAATTAAAGAAATGATAGATAAATATGGTGAAAAGGATTTACTGGAAGCATGGGATGAACTTATTAAGCATTCAAGGGAATTATCAATAAAAAGAATATCAGAATGGCCCGAAGGATCATATGAAAGCCTCGATTATCTGGAAAAGGGCAATGATAAAATAAAAATTAAATTAAAATTAACCGTTAAAGGTGATAAAATTATAGCGGATTTCACAGGAACAGATAATGAAATAGATTATCCTTTAAATGCTGTTCTTGGCGTAACATTTTCTTCTGTATCTTTTGCAATTAGAAGTGCAATGAACTATGATATACCAACAAATGATGGCTTTTATTCAATTATAGATTTAATAGCGCCATATAAATCAATTTTAAATCCAGAAAGCCCACATCCCGTATCAGGAGGAAATGTTGAAACAACACAAAGAGTTTCAGATGTTACTTTAAAGGCTTTGAGTTTATTTATAAATGAAATACCCGCAGGATCATCAGGAACAATGATGAATATAATGCTGGGTGGAAAAAATAACAATAAATATTGGTCATACTATGAAACAATTGGAGGCGGGAATGGAGCAAGATATAATTCAAATGGTGAATCTGGCATACATTCTAACATGACAAACACCTTGAATACACCGGTAGAAATAGCGGAAAAGGAATACCCAATGTTTTTCACTGCATATAAATTAAGGCAAAATTCCGGTGGTTCTGGAAAATATAAAGGCGGCAATGGAATTATAAGATCATTTAAGGTTTTAAATAAAACATATATATCTGTTATAGCTGAAAGATTCATTATACGCCCATATGGAATACACGGTGGAAATCCAGGGAAAACAGGATCGTTATATTTAGTGCTATCAGGGAAAAAGAAAAAAATGAATAGTAAATTTTCTTCTGTTCTAAATGAAAATGACGAGGCAATCATAGAAACCCCTGGCGGTGGAGGTTATGGAAAAAAGTAACTTTTACATCTGTATAATATTATAAATTATTAGAAATTTCAATATACTGTATAATTTATTGTAAATATATATACATATATATGGAAAGTAATATATATTACTATACATTATTATATTATGAAAAAGGAATACCTTGCCATAATAACAATAATAATTATAGCAATGTTTATAATGGTTTCAT
>JAJZXB010000014.1 GCA_021846395.1 Thermoplasmata archaeon
AGCGAAGGTGTTAAGTGGGTCGCTTGGGAAGTATGGTCGCAAGACTGAAACTTAAAGGAATTGGCGGGGGAGCACCGCAACGGGAGGAATGTGCGGTTTAATTGGATTCAACGCCGGAAAACTCACCGGGAACGACCTGTGGATGAGAGTCAACCTGACGAGTTTACTCGATAGCAGGAGAGGTGGTGCATGGCCGTCGTCAGCTCGTACCGTAGGGCGTTCACTTAAGTGTGATAACGAGCGAGACCCACATTTCTAATTGCTAGTGTATATGTGAATATACAAGCACTTTAGAAAGACCGCCAGCGCTAAGCTGGAGGAAGGAGCGGTCGACGGCAGGTCAGTACGCCCCGAATTTCCCGGGCTACACGCGCATTACAAAGAACGGGACAATACGTTGCAACCTCGAAAGAGGGAGCTAATCGCGAAACCCGTCCATAGTTAGGATTGAGGGCTGTAACTCGCCCTCATGAATCTGGATTCCGTAGTAATCGCGGGTCAACAACCCGCGGTGAACATGCCCCTGCTCCTTGCACACACCGCCCGTCAAACCATCCGAGTTGGTGTTGGATGAGGCCTAATTCGAGAGGGTTAAGTCAAATCTGATGTCGGTGAGGAGGGTTAAGTCGTAACAAGGTATCCGTAGGGGAACCTGCGGATGGATCACCTCCACGAAAGGCAGCTTTGCCTTATTTTTTATTTTTATTTTAACACCAGTGTTTTATTTAGAAAAGATTTTATTTTATGTTTGTCTTAACTATATAATGGATAAAGGTGTTCAGGGTAAACTGATTGAACAACAGGAAAAAATCGAAAGAAAATTTCAGGGTATTGGCAAAGGAAAATATGCTAGAATACTTAAAATGGCAAAGAAACCAGATGGCAATGAATATACAAAGGTCGTCATGATTGCCGGCGTGGGTATAATTTTACTTGGAATGTTGGGTTTCGCAATATATTACATAATGACGATTGTATTTTAGGTGAATTAAAATGATGGAGAATTATGATTGGATAACTTCGAATTTAACTGATGAGATAGAGGCAGGATGCAATAAAAAAATTAAAAAAAGAGAAGAGAAGGATATAGACACAAATATAATACCGTTGAATATATCTGTAAAAAATATTCAAAATTCAAAAAGAAAGTTCAATGTAAGCTTGAAATTTAGTTTTGAACAGAAAGACGATTTTATAGAGTGGAAAATTAAATTAAAAAACTCCTATAATGTATCTCCAAATGATAATAAAACAATAAATGAGGATTTTGAACTTGATGGAGAGAAATCAAGAGACCTCAATTTAGAAATTGATACCCCTATGGGCGGATACATGAACGATCAATTAAATGTTTATTTGAACATTAATTCAGAGGATGGGATACATAATTTGGTGAAAAAATTTTCAGTAAGGCTCATACCGGTAATAGTTATAGCTAAATGCACAATAGGAAAGGAACTCGATATTGCAATAGATATATCAAACCATGGAGAGAAAAACAGGGAGGAGAGAAAGGATATAAATAAGTTCGCTGAAAACGAGGTTATGGCAGTAATGTCACCATATGAAATAAAGGGTTATTTCTTTATTGAAACAATGCATGTTGATAGGATAGAGGTACTTGCCAGAGAGGTAAGGGGATTTAAAGGCCTTGTGACTGGAAATATAAATATTTCTGAAATTGAAAAATATCTCACTCCAAAACCAGCTGTGTCAGGTCTTGAAATGGGTGCACTTGTGGAAATAGTTGAGGGGCCATTCAAGGGCGAGAGAGCTAAAATTACATCCATCGATGCAACCAGGGAAGAGGTTACTGTTCAGTTAATTGAATCAATGGTTCCCATACCAGTAACAGTAAAGGCAGAATCCATTAGAAATCTGGATAAAGCATGAAAATTAAGACAAATTCCAGGGAAAACGAAAAAATTTTTATTGCAAATGTCAGAGAATTTTTTGAAAATCCCAATGTTATATTGCCTGAATGTACTGGTAGTTGCTTTTTGTGCCCCATAAAATCATACAGAAAGAAAATTGAAGGCATGGCCCAGAAGAATAATTATGACAAATATTACAATTCAGCTGATCAGCTTTTAAGTTCAATTTCGGAAACGTATAAAATTTTGAATAATGAAAAGGCACCCATTCTGGGAGTGATAAAAACCAATTACGGAAGCGTAACTTTCTGTAAAAGAGGCAAAACAGATGAATCAATAATAGCAGGCGTTCAGAATTATAAAAATGATGTTTATCGTTTGCTGGCCTTTACAAATGTGGTAAAAAATAAAAAAATAAATATTTTTTCATCTAAGAATTATTTCACAGCAACATGCAAAAATAATATCAATATGGAATTTCTTAAGGATGTATTTGATGAGGAAAATATCGCGTACAACGCTGATAGTTCAAAAATAGTGTTTGGTAAATCGGGAAATAAGATGACATTTGATTTATACAATATAACCTTCGAAATATATGAGGATTATGAGCCAAATATAATATTCACTCTTTACAAGCATATATTGATTCCTTTAATTGATATAAACATAACAACTGATTTTATGGCATTTATCCACGATGATAAAACCATGGTGAAGGCATACATGGCAAACGGAATCAATACAAAGGAATTTCTCAGTAAAATGAGGAAATATAAAATTTCATATGCCATAAAAAATAAATATTACATAATTGAAAATATGAATTACAGCATCGATGATTTTCTTGACAAGCTTGAATTTGATAATTCCATTAAACCATTCATCAAGGAGAAGCTTCTGGAGGAAAGCAGGGGAATTTATCTTGAAACATCAAGCCAGAGAAAGATATATGAACAATTGTTTCCTAAATACAAGCATGATATAATTAAAATTTTGTTTAATCTGGATGATGCAGAGATCAAGTCGCTTAAGGGCAACCCAATAGAAATAATAAATGCCGCAGGTGATTTAAAAAGCAAGAATAAAATTAAGGAAAAGATCATTGAGCCCTGGTCGGTAAATTCAAAATATTTAATTAATTTGCTGGTGGATTATTTTAATTATGACAAAACCGAAGCAATAAAAAATGGAAGAAAAAATCTCAAAAATAACATATATGAAAAAGCTATATATTACTCGTTTTTAAAGGTGCTGAATGAAAATGAGGAATGGCTTTTCTCAGAAAATGAGAAACTACTTGGCAACAAGATTTACCCATACATGAAAAATATAATAGATGGCCATGATGTTAACGAAGAGTTAAATAAAATTAAAATGATTATTGGTTAATTATGTCAAAACATGTATTATCAAAAAAGGATTTAAAAATATTGACTGAAAAAATGAGTAATATAGGCATTGATATATCTTCATTGAATCCTGTGGAAATTGAGGAGAAAAAGAAGGACAAAATATATTATTATTCTGGCAAACCTATCATATTCAATAATATTCCAACAATTTACCTTCTTAATTACCTGAAACTCAAGGATAGAACCATAACTGTGGATGATGGTGCTGTTCCCCATATCAACAATGGGTCCTCACTTTTTGCCCCTGGAATAATAGGCATGGACATAAATATAAGAAAGGATGATACCGTATATATTAAAAATAAAGAGGGTTATTTTATTGCTGTAGGAATATCAACACGTGATGGAGTTGATATAATGTCGGATAAAAAGGGCGAGGCAGCAAAGGTAATACATTACATGAATGACAGAATTATGAATGATTTTTAACTTTTGAAATACAAAAGAATTAATTATTCAAACATTATATATATTTATGGAACTACTGAAGGTTGGAGATAATGCTCCTGATTTTGAAACTGTTGATCAGGATGGTAAAAAAATCAAGCTTAGCGATTATAAAGAAGAGGCAATTGTACTGTATTTTTATCCAAAGGACAATACTCCGGGGTGCACAGTAGAGGCAAAAAATTTCAGAGACAATATAGACATATTCAAGAAAAATGGGATAAATGTATTTGGAATGAGTGTTGATTCACATGAATCCCATAAAAAATTTCAGGGAAAATTTGACCTTAATTTTACCCTTCTCTCTGACAGGGAGAAAAAAATCACAAGAGATTACGGAGTGCTTGGTCTGTCTGTTGCAAAAAGAGTGACTTATATAATCAAAAATGGAAAAATAGTATATGTTTTTGAAAAAGTAACTCCAAAAGACCATGCAAAAGAGGTTTTTGAAAAAATAAAGGAATTAAATCTGATTAATTAACCAATTTAATATCCGCATTTAAAACGGTAACTGCAAGTGATGCCAATATCCATATCAGTGAAATCATTATCAATAATGGATTGAAACGTATTACTGAATAGATAAAAACCGCACCTGGAAAAAGATATTCTATTATTAACCAAAAATATTTATTAAAATTCATAAAATTTCAAAAATTATAATTATCCAAATAATGAGCTAAGTCCAGCCATTGCGTCGGAATCGTTTTCTTCTTTCTTTTCTTCCTTCTTTTTCTCCTCCTTCTTCTCTTCTTTCTTTTCTTCCTTCGCTGGTGCTGCTGCAACTGGAGCTGCGGAAGCATTCTTTAAGACTTCATCTATGTTGACATTTTTCATGCTTTCTAACAAAGATTTTAATCTTGCTTCATCAGCT
Organism: Thermoplasmata archaeon; assembly: GCA_021846395.1. Classification (GTDB taxonomy): domain Archaea; phylum Thermoplasmatota; class Thermoplasmata; order Thermoplasmatales; family Thermoplasmataceae; genus Acidiplasma. The sequence continues at coordinate 4,611 of JAJZXB010000014.1, forward strand.
TCTATTCCTGCACCGTTTAGCACTTTCTTCAAATTTCCTTCGTCTATTTCTTTACCTGTTGTGTGAAGCAACAGTGCTCCATATATATATTCCATTTATATTACCTCCTTATCCAAACAGAGATCCAAGACCCGAAGCAGCATCATCCTCAGAGCTCTCCTCTTTTTTATCTTCTTTCTTCTCTTCTGGTTTATCCTCTATAGTTTCATTATTTAAATCTTTATTTGTTATAGCGTTTAATGTACTTGCATTTACAGCAGCTTTTCTTAAATACAGATCAAGGTATTTCTCATCAACAAAGTTTGCATCAAGAGATAATGCCTGTGCCTGAATGAACGCTTTTTGCATCAGTTCCGGAACTATTTCCGGCACCAAATATGTTATGTCAAGTGCAAGATGCTTTGCCTTGAAAAAGGCGTTGCTAAGATCATTTATCAGGCTATTAAGAGTTATTGATAAAACATCCCTGTTGAATACAATACCATCCTGATATGCTGATATTAAATCAAGGCCTACTGTAACAGGCAGGATTTCAAGTTTTTCAAGTACCTGAGCCTTATCCTTCCTAATAACTTCACCCTTCTTTACAAGCGTAACCTCGTTCTTTATAACTATTTTTCCCTTTTCTATTCCTGCTGATATGCCGACTTTCTGAAATACAGTTATCATTGGGCCGGGTGGGAAATTTGTTTCCTTTGGCTCAATGACTATATCCTCCTCTGCAATCTCGCCACCTCTGGCAGCGGCCTTTGTCCTTCCCGACTCCAGTTTATCGTATACGCTTTTTGGGCTCTCCTTAGTGGTTAATAATGCAATCTGTCCAGACGTTAAATCTATCAGTTTGCCTATGTTTGTTTTATTGCTATTGGCTATGGCTCTTTTCAAAAGTCTTGTCCTCAATACCTGTATTTTTACATCAGATCTTAGATCATTTCTTATTTTCTGAAATTCCTTGTTTCGAAGTCCGCTAATACTCACTATTGCTGCCACTTCACTGTTGTTTATTTCGTTTGTAAGTTCATTTACAAGTTCTATCTTCCATTTTGCGGGTTCGCTCATTCAATATCACCCAGATTAACATTTACGGCCTTTCCCATTGTCGATTTTATGTATAATGATGTTATGTTCCCCTTGCCCTTTTCCATGTGGGAAACGATCCTTTTGATAACAGCATTGAAGTTCTGCAGTAAAGTCTGATCATCCATTGTCTTTACGCCAATCGGAACGTGGAATGTTTTTTTGTCTCTGCTTCTGGCCCTGACGCTTTTTTTCAGATTATCTATCATGGCTGTGGGATCCTGTCCAGCTGGAACGGGTTTGGGCATTTTACCTCTGGGGCCAAGTATTATACCGAGATTTTTTCCAATGTTGCCCATCATTGTTGCTTCAGCTACAAAAAAATCTATATTGTTTACCAGTTTTTTAAATGCCTTTTTATCATCAATAAAATTATTAAGATCCTCCAGACTGTAAAGATAATCGGCATTTTTCACCTTCTGTTTCATTTCATCACTTGAAAAAAGTGCAACCTTTATTTCCTTACCTCTGCCATTTGGAAGAACTATCTCCTCATTGATCCTGTTTTTTGGATCAGCCATATCTATATCCTTAAGATTGAAAGCCACTTCCAGACTTTCATTGAATTTTCTTTCCTTACCTTTCTTTGCTTCCTGAATACTTTCTATCAATTTACTGGCCATTCTCATTCACCTATTTCTATTTCGCCATTCTTGATTTTGTTCTGGACAACCCTCGCATTTTCACCATCTACGGTTATTCCGAGTGAAAGTGCAGTTCCCAAAACCTCAAGTACAGCTCCTTTCATATTATATGAAAGTAATGAAGGTTTTTTTGTTTCAGCAACCCTTTTAACCTGTTCCATTGTTGCATTTCCCACAATATTCTCCTTATTGTTTCCGGATCCCTTTTCAACCCCAACTTCCTTTTTTAATAGAGCCGAGGTTGGCGGTACACCAATAATTATCTCATATTTTTTAGTAGATGGATCTGTAACGTTTACTGTTACCGGAACCTGCATGCCAACAAAGGATTTGGTCTTCTCATTTATGTCCTTAATTACCTGACCAAGATTTAAACCCAATGGGCCAAGAGCTGGACCCAATGGTGGCCCTGTTGTTGCCTTTCCGCCTTCTACCATAGTTTTAACTGCAACCATTTATCATACACCTTTTAATTATACCATATTATAATCTTATTTTTAATATTTTTCATTTTTAAATGGCAAAATAAAAAATAACTTATATATATAAGATATTATAGAAGAATGAATGTAAAAATAATTGATGGTAGAAAAGAGAAAAACTTTGATGGATCAACAAAGATTCTTATAGATATTTTCAGATCAACGAGCACCATACCGTTGATTTTGTATAAGGAAGCAAAATATGTTATTCCTGTCAGAACAGTTACCGAAACGAGAAGGTTGAAAAATAAAAATCCAGAATACCTTACAAGTGGGGAACGGTTTGGAATAAGAATACCAGGATTCAATTATGAGAATTCGCCATATTCAATTATGAACTCAAATTTGAAGGATAAAATATTGCTGTTTACTTCAACAAATGGCATCAAGGTCCTGTTCAAGATAAGAGAATATCCTGGAGATATCTATATATCTTCCTTTATCAACTTTACTGCAACTTATGAAGCCGTGAAAAATCTAGATAATGTTTCACTTATAGTATCCAATAGGCCTGATGGAAAATCTGATGAGGATTATATTTTTGCAGATATGTTTAAGGAAAAACTTGAAGGGAGGGATGTCAACATAGAGGAATATATGGATAGAATAAGGGAAAGCCACGGAGCAAAGAGATTGAAAATTATGGGGGCTTCACACGATATTGAATCCTCACTTACACTTGATATTTACAATCACAGGGTCATGTATAAGGATGAAAAAATAATAACAGTTTAAAATAAACGAGTTGTAAATTTCTATACAGGCAGGATAATGTTTGACTGTGGATATCATGGTCATATTTCAATTATTCCCCCCTCCTTAAAATTTTTCCCCCTTTCATTTCCCAGAATTGTTAGAAGTTTTTTTGCCCAAATGAGCTTTTTTTTCTTAAATAATATTGAATTTTCATCATAATAATTTTTTAAAGATATATTATTAAAATCAAAGCCTATAAGGGAGATTGATGCTGCATTTAAATAATTTGCCAGATAAGCCGATCTATCGCCATCAGTGAATCCAAAAAAATTATATATATTTTTTATCGGTATATTCTGTGTTGTTCCTATTGCGCTGTTCTTAAAATAATCGGCATATTTAATAATTTTATCAATGTTATCGCCGTGTGAGTGAATGATGAGCTTTGTGCCAATATCATACTGATATTTCAAAAGGTCTATGCTGCCATCAAGGTCAGAAACGATTATATCTGGATTTCTATTAAAATTTTCCAGAAATATTGATAATGCGGAATCTGCAACTATAATAACTCCTCTAGATATGGATGGCAAATATTCCTTCAAGTTTATGCCGTTGCCTATTACATAGAAATTTTTATTACTGTAAGTTTTTATTATATCATCTTTATTGTTAATATACTGTGATAATATGAAAGAAGAATACAAATCAATATTTCTATCTATATTTAGTGAATCTGTTATTTTAATGTAGATATTTATCCATTCAGACAGTTTCATTTTACACCAAATAAATTTTTGCCTTTTGATTTGAGAGTTGATCTGTATTTGTGCAGTACTGCACTTAATAAAGCCATGATTATGCCTGCAATTAAAAGTATGCTGTAAATGAATACTGCGGAAAATGGAATAAAGCCTATTATGAATCTAATATAATTTATCATACCGTACGAAATGAGTATCAGTGCGAGAGAGAATGAAATACCGTACCATATCTTGGATATGCTGTGATTTTTAAATATGAAAAATTCTTCGAAGGCATCGAATAATGCTTTTGATAAATATGATGCATAGACAAACCAGACAAAAATTGTCAGAAATACGAGAATTTTATTTAAAATAGGGGATGTTTTAATGGTTATTTCGTAAGTATATGTAATTCCTATTACAATAATAAAAAAGGAAACAACGTAGGAAAGAAGTGATATTTTTGTTTCCTGTGAATACTCCTTTAAACCAACAAGCAGGGTAACAGTTTTATTTTTAATATCTGAACCCTTGCCGATAAAATATGTTCCTATGACAATTGTAACAAGCATTATGGCACCAGAAGATGGAATAATTGCATACGATCGTGAAATTACTATGGAATACACCGTGAAAATCAGCAATGACATTCCATAACTGAGGAGAAGAAGTCCAACAGGAATGGTAAACTTTCGTGCAATTTTTTTATCCTGGAATGCCTTGACAATGTAGTAATACATCGACTCTATGTTTTCATTATGCCTTACAAGTATGTGCTTGATATACCTTATTTTTATTCTTGAGGCAATTATGGGCGTAATATAATCATCTTCTGCACCGTCAGATATGAGAATTAAATTATCATAATGATCCATAGATAATATTTCATCAAGCTGCAGGCTCAATTTTTCGTCAGATTTTTCACCGACATTATCATCTCCCGTTATCAGGGCAATTTCAACATTTTCGTTTTTTTTCTTCAATTCATTATAGTGTTTTAAAGCACCAAATAAAGCGTTGGAATCAGAATCCTCTGGATCACTCGCTATTAATTTGCTTGCAGTGTTATAACACTGAGTGTATCCTATAACCGGTCCGGTAATCCCGACCTTAATACCGAAGTCGTTATCCCTGTCTATATTTAAAATCAAGGTTTTCATGTTATAATATAATAAATATATGAGAGTATTTAAATATTTATTTGTGAAGAAACATAGAAATTATTTAAAAATGTAATATCCCGCACTCTTTTGTCTTGCAACTCTCTTAACATATTTTTTATCCATCAACTCCTGAAGAGCTGCATTGATCATGGATTTTCCAAGGCCTGCTGCCTTCATAATATCGTCTGACGTTTTAAGTTTATTATCCGAAATAGCACCCAGTTTTTTCATTGCCTCGTATACTTTCTGAGCGTTGTTAGATAAATTGTCCATAGCTACCTGACAGATATATTTATGATAAATATATAAATATTTTTATATAGATTATTTATATCTGCAAATTATTTTAATATATGGGAAAAAATTCTTTTCTGAAAGGTAGAGTATGAAAGCCAAAATTTACGGTCATTAAAAAATAATAGTTTGCCAATCAACAGCGGGAATGGAAGATGGATAGCAACATTCTGGCTCAATGCGTGCTGGTGCCTGTAAAGTCAAGGGGTTGAACGGGGAAGGCAAAGTAACCCCACCCGAGAAGAATTCATACCTGTTGTGGGTTTTGATAGTAACCTTAGAAGCAGGAATCCAGATGGAGAAGGAAGTCATAGCTGTGCCTTATTTAATAAAGCATTTATAACATCACATAATATTAGGTAATATGCTTAATTTCTATATGCTTATATCTGGAAGCAAGGGCAATTCAACCATTATATGGGATGAAAATGATATCATAATGATTGATGCAGGGATAAGTGTCAGAAGATTTCAAGAAAAGACTGAAAAATTTGATTTTAATGGCAGGGAAAAATCATTATTTATCAGCCATGAACATTCAGACCACTCTTCAGGAGCAAAGTCAATCCAAAAAAAATTAAAGATGGATGTTTATTCCAGAAAAAATACGCTTGAAAAACTCAATTTAGAGGGGTATTCCGTAAATGACAGTGTAGCTATTGGAAATTTTGAAATAGTTCCTGTGAGCGTAAGCCATGATGCTGTTGATCCGGTTGCATACGTGATTAAAAATCGAGGGATAAAAATATCCGTGGTTTCCGATCTTGGAATTGTTTCGGATGATTTGCTATATTATATAAAAAACTCAGATATACTTGCACTTGAATCGAATTATGATGGTGAAATGCTCACTCATGGAAAATATCCTGAGCATTTAAAAAAGAGAATATTAAGCGAGTATGGGCATCTATCAAATGATCAGACATCGGAAGTCCTATCAGAAACAATAAATGAAAGTACAAATATTATATTAACGCATTTAAGCGAAAATAACAATACGCCTGATATAGCTTTTAATCATGTAAAATCCCATCTTGACAATAGAAACAGAAAATACAAGTCTATAGAATGTGCATCACAATATTATGGCAGTTCCACATACGAGTTTTAGTTTTAATACCAATATTTTTGTAGTTAGTATTTATTAACCGATATGGAAGAGTACGAAGTGATTATTATAGGAGCAGGCCCAACAGGGCTATTCGCAACATTTTTAGCAGGTTTAAGAGATATAAAAAGCCTGACACTTGAGGCTTTAGATTTCAGCGGAGGGCAAATCCCTGAATTATATCCGGAAAAAACTGTATATGATGTACAGGGTATACCAAAAATAAATGCTATAGAATTAAGGGACAGAATGGAGGAACAGGCAAGAACCTTTGGCAATGAAATCCTATTCAGCTCGAAGGTAACCGATATTATTAGAAATGGTGAAGAGATTATTGTTGAGGTAAATGAATCAACGAGATATTCTACAAAGACCGTTCTTATATGCACGGGAATAGGCGATTTTACACCCAGAAAGATAGGATGCCCAGGCGAAAAGGAATATGTAGATAAGGGATTAAGCTACTCCGTGAAGGATATTGATAAATTCAGTGGGAAAATTGTTGCCATTGTTGGAGGCGGTGACACTGCAATAGACTATGCCAATGAACTTGCGGCAACTGCTGAAAAGGTATATGTTATTCATCATAGTGCATCATTCAAGGCAGCGGAAAAAACACTGGCAAATGCGAGAAACAACAATAAGATAGAATTCTTAATGAATACATCCGTTTCAAAGGTTTCAGGAGATTTACAGGTTAAAAATATTAATTTATTAAATGTGCAGACAAATAAGGAAACAACATTAAAAATTGATAATATTGTTGTTGCAATAGGCCATGTGGGCAAGGCAAACTTATTTAAATCGGTAAATATAGAAACATCTCCGAATGGCAGGAATATAATGGTAAATAATAATTTTGAAACCAATGTTCCAGGCATATACGCAGTTGGAGATATTGCAGCAATAGCAGGAGAGCCCGCACATCCATTAATAGCTGTGGCTGGGGGAGATGCTTACAGGGCCATTAATATAATAAAAAAATATGTTGCCCCAACAGCTTCCTTATTTGGTGGGCATAGTTCCAACCTTAAAATATAAATTTTATATTTTTATTCATACTGCTTGAGCTGCATAATAAGAGAAGTTTCCATATTGTATCCGGAATGGACAACACTTTAGGATCGAAATATATTTCCATTGCAAAAATTTACGGATTTATCAAAATAGCCACGCAAATATAAGATGAACCATTATGGCCCATCGGATTTTCATGTGGGTAAAATGCAATAGACGCCAAGGGAAAGATTGAATATTTCTCAATACAGATACTCATTCCCTGTAAAGTTTCCTTAAAGATGGTGCTATTTCACCCTGATAGTTTCATTGAAAGGGTTTCCATAATAATTTGAATTTAGGTACCCACACAAAAGGATGAAGAACCATAAATAATAAAATGATATATGGTACTGAGGAATGCAAAATTCTTAATGAAGCAAAATAATAACTCCTAATGTTAACAGCGGGAGTCCAGAAAAGGCGAGAAAATGGATAAGGAAGAAGTGTTAATTGAGTTAAAAAAAATAAATGCAAAAAAGATTTTACTGCAAATACCGGATGGTCTAAAGCCCGATGCATTTGACCTGTTCAATTATTTTTCTGGCCTATACAGTGTTATTATAAGTTCCACATCTTTTTATGGTGCCTGTGATATTGGGAATCAGGAAGTTTACGGGAAGGTTGATGCAATAGTGCAATTCGGGCATTCTGAAATACCAAATATAAAATATCCTATACCTGTATTTTTTATAGAATACTTTTATAAAAATATTGATCTGGACGATTCCATTTTTGATATTCTTAAAAATGATAAAATAAAAAACGTGGGATTGCTGTCATCCGTGCAGTATTATAATGAGATGAACTATGTCAAAACAAAACTTGAAAAGCTTGGTTTTAATGTTATTATTGGGAAAAATGATAAAAGATTGAAATATCCCGGCCAGGTGTTGGGCTGCAATTTCAGTTCCGCTCATTCAATATCACTGTTTGTGGATGCATATTTACTTGTAAGCACAGGAATGTTCCACGGAATTGGGGCTCAGCTTTCATCAGATAAAAGTGTGTACATTCTTGACCTTAATGAGAAATCAGTCAATAACATCAAGGACAATACTGATAAATTCCTGAGGAAAAGATACGCAAAGATTGAAAGGGCCATGGATGCAAAAAAATTCTGCGTTGTAATGGATACAAAAATTGGGCAATACAGGAAAAAACTGGCTGAAAATATACATTCAAAAATTATTTCCATGGGAAAAGATGCAATACTGGTTACTACTGATAACGCAAACCCGCTGGATTTTGAAAATTTTATGTGCGATGCTGTTGTTTTTACTGGATGCCCGAGGGTCTCCATAGATGATGAGGACAAATTCAAAATGCCGGTGCTCACTCCTGTGGAATTCAATATGCTTTTTGGCTTTAATAGAAATAAAAAATATGTGATGGATGAAATTGTTTCAGTGGATTATTCCCCGATTAAATAATTATTCCCATGTGATGTTATCAGGCAGTTTACATTTTCATATATATCGTATTTGCCCTTCAATACCACTGGCCTATAATTATCATCCCTGCCAACACATGTACCATTTTTTCCTGTTTCGGTAATCATTACATCCTCAATTTTCCCAATGTATCCATCCAGTTTTTTATTCATGATGTCATTGTGCAATTCTATGAGAGAATTTGACCAGTTCTTCAATAGGTTTGAATTCAGGGGCTTTTTATTGAAATCCTTAGTATAGGGCCTTGGTGAGAATCTCGTTATATTTACTATATCAGGTTTTAATTCTTCTATGAATTTATGTGTTTTTTCAAAACCTTCCGAACTATCGTTGTAATATCCAAGTATAATGTCTGTTGCAATTGACATGCCCATAAAATTATCCTTAAAGGCATTTAAAACGTTCATCGCTTCCCCGTATGTGTACTCTCTGTTCATGGCATCCAGAACGGCATTATCTGCACTCTGAACTGGAAGATGAAGAAATTTATAGACCTTATTATTTTTATAAGAATTCAACAACTCTGAAAGGATATCATACGCATTCCTTGGTTCCATCATTCCAACCCGCAACCTGAATTCACTATCTATTGATGTTATTTTACTGATTAAATTGGCAAGGTCAGTCTGTATATCCTTTCCATAGGCGGCCGTATCCAGAGATGAAATCCTTATCTCTTTTATACTGTGGTCAAGTTGCATTTTTACTTGATTTACTATTTTCTCTACTGGCCTTGACAGAAGCCGACCCCGTGCTATATGGGAAATGCAGAAATTGCAGCTTCCAGTACAGCCCTGATTGATCGGTATGCCATCATGTATATCTGATTTTATCTCGATATCATCAAGATCGCCTGTATAGAAATTCCTAAATTCCTTTGGTTTTAAAACCTCTATATTTTCAGATTCAAGAGTGTTGCCATTGACTGTACTTAGGCAACCAAGTACCCTGACCTTATCTGATTTATTTGACAGTTCTGAGATTCTTCTTACCATTTTATCTTCTGTATGTTTTATAACTACACAGGTACCTATAACGCTCAAATCTGCTTCTTCTGGTGTTTTCACCAGTACATTATTTTTATCCCTTAACATTTTATTTAAATAAAGTGAAGATTCTGATTTTTCTAATGTGCATCCATAGGATTCAAAATATATCTTCATATTTTGTATATTGCATATTAATTAATAATTATTATCCTGAAATGATGAATGTTATATTTTTACCGGAATTAGGTACTTTCCAATAATATTTTAAAATATTCTAAACTTTTTCATATGAAAATTATTCTGAAAAATTATTAAATATTTTATAGGCATAATAAAATAATGGATAAAATACAGATAAAAAACCCAGGCCAGAGATATGTTGATAATTTTATTATATACGATGCCCTCGGTGGTCCATTAATAGATGAAAAGAAATGGCATTTAAGCATAACAGGGATGGTAAAAAACCCGAAAACATACACATATAAAGAATTGGAGGACATGAAAAACATTGAATATATCTCAGATTTCAACTGTGTCACAAAATGGAGCATAAAGGATGCTATCTGGAAGGGGCCATCATTAAAAAATCTGATTATGGACTCAGATCCAGATGAGAGTGCAGAATGGGTAATGTTCATATGTGCAGATAATTATGATACCCCTGTACAGATGGAAAATGCACTTGAAGATAAAAGCATTCTTGCGCTGACAATAAATGGGGAAAAACTGAACCAAAAACAGGGATTTCCCGCAAGGCCATTCATACCAGAATTATATGGCTGGAAAAGTGCCAAATGGATAATGGAAATTAAATTGATGAAAGGCTACGTGGATGGATTCTGGGAGGCTTATGGTTATCACCAAAGAGGTTATGTTGAGGAGGAGGAAAGATTCAAGGGATCCTCATGGAAACATGTAAAGAGGAAATCTGAGATTTTAAAAAAATAAATTATTTCATAATCAATTCAAGGGGTGCATGGTCTGAACCCTTTATATTTTCAAATATAATGGAATCCTCTATATTTTTTATTAATTTTTCTGAGGCAACAAAATAGTCTATTCTCCATCCTATATTCTTTTCTCTTGCATTGAATCTATATGACCACCATGAATAATGCCCTGGATCGCTATGGAAATATCTGTACGTATCAATATACCCATTATTCAGGAACTTTGTCATGAAGTTTCTTTCCTCCCTGGTAAATCCTGCATTTTTTTCATTATCTTTAGGCCTTGCTATGTCAATTTCCTCATGTGCTACGTTGAAGTCCCCTGTTATGATTATATTCTTTTTTTCATTGAGTTTATTTAAATATCTCAGCAATTCATCGTCAAATTTCAATTTATAATCCAGTCTTGTCAAACCATGCTGTGAATTTGGGAAATATGAATTAATTAAATAGAAATCATCGTATTCCAACGTTTGAATTCTTCCCTCAGAATCAAATTCCATATTTCCTATTCCTGTGGTATATTCCAATGGATCGCTTTTCACCATTGCCATTGTACCACTGTATCCCTTTTTTTCTGCGCTGTTAATAAATAATTTATAATTTAAATGATGAAATTCCTCTGGTATACTGTTTTTATCAGCCTTTATTTCCTGAAATAGAAGCATATCAGGAGATTCTTTATTAATAAAATCAAGTATTCCGTTTTTTAAGGCAGCCCTTAAACCATTGACATTCCACGATACTATTTTCATGGATGTTAAATAGATTTCTATATAAAAGATTATTTATAGCAAAACTGAAAATTATATCAGCAACTGAAAGAACTGTCACATCGCTGAGACATAAATACGGTTTCTACTGTAACGAGAAAATCAACGCTCATTTAGAATGTCCACGCATCCTTTTCTGTTATTCTATTACGGGTACCTTATTAATAGATTGCCAGGGCAATTTTTGATCTATATTTTAAAATTTACAATTTCAAATAAAAATAAAATATTTTATAAAATTATAATGAAGCGTAGTATTCTTCATTATATGGTTCAGGTTTAAGCCCTTTCCTTTCCCTTATCTTCGCAACCACGTTTGTCTGAAGTTCGTAAGGTACTCTCTGATTCCGGCTTTTCCTTGAAATTTATGGCCGCATCACTGGAAAATTCAACAATTCCATATGGGCTTTTCATTTTTGTAATGAACATTGTCATTCCAAAACCCTTTCTTTTTGAGTATTCAATAAAATCCTTCATGTCTATATCAGATACTGTATCCCCATTTCTAAGGACTATGTCATCGTCTATATGGGAGGTATAATCCCTGATAAAGTTAATATTGTAAGCTCAGTGGTTTTAGCGCCCCAAACCATTTGTAAAAAATTTTTTTGAATACTCTTTAAGTTTTAATTCATCAATTTTATCTTTAAGCAACGACATTGTATCATCATCTATTTTTATTTTATAATAACTAAGATCAAGATATGTCTTTTCCGGATCAGAAACCGGGACGAATATGCCACCGTAATTCACAAAATCAAAACCAAAAAATCCCTTATCATTTATTCTTCGGACAAGTATGCGGGTATTCATACTATTTCTAAAACCAGTATTTGCTTTTGTTTTTGTTATTATTATTGGAATGGATTGCTGTGTCCATATTTTTCTGATGGTCAGCGCATACTGTAGACCATAATAGAAGGGCCTAAAAGCAAATCCTATCACCGCCTCATTTTTATTGAATGTATATGTTCCATTTCCAACTCTGTATATTTTCTTTGATACAACCATATTATGAAGCATTACCCTTACGTAAGGTTCATTTGCACCGAGTTTTAAAAGAAATCTTCTGGCATCTGATATTTCAAAAATAAATTGTTTTGAAAAAAACTCTGTAAAGACTTTTTCATACTTCATTGAGCCACCTTTTTATATACTCTATCATGCTGGCAAAGTTTATATTTTTATTTCCAGAGTATAGCAATGAACCAAGAACATTTTCATCCAACGGTTTAGAAATATCCCAAAGAAATTTAGAAATACTTGTTTTCACAAGATAATCCAATTTATCCAACCATTTTGTAAGAATAAAAATATCATAAATATCCCTTATATATTTTCTTCCATGATATGCTTCTATCTTCCTCACAAGTAATTCCGTCGGGCTGAATACACTGATTGTTTTCATGGTGCCATCTGTTCTGAAATATGTTCTGATTTCATTTTCAGCAAATCCTGGTTTTGATTCCAAAAGTATTTCGGTTTCATTTCTTGCTATTCGTATCCTGTATCGATATTCTGGATCCTGCCAGACAAGTTTGAGCCCGTATTTTGCCAATGCATTAAGGAGTTTAACAAAAGACACATCATTCATATAAATATCAATATCTTCGGAAAATCTCATACCTCCAAAGCATCTCCATATGGCTGTGTCACCATATAAAAGTGCGTCTGGCTGTATTCTATCATATATTATATCAATTAAATAATCTTGAAGTTCTGCTATTTTCAATTTTTGACCACTTATGAATGATTGAATTGGTTCCATTGAATAAGTAATTGTTATATTATATTATAACTTTTACTTATTCACTCTTTTTTAAAAGGGTTTTATAAATACGCTCGCGCCAGGATTTGAATCCGAATATAAGGCTCCGCAGGCCTTTAGGATATCCAAATTACCCCAAATGGGCTATAATATATGGCTTAACTGTATTTTAACTTTATAACCTTAACTTTGTGTCTGTTCAGTTATAAACCTTAACTTCTCAATTTTTTAGGGAATATATTCGTTCCAGGCAACTCATTAAGTTTCTCTGTTGTTGCAGGTATCTCTGATATGATCTCTTTTTGTTTTTTATGATGAATGCCCTTGAGAATTTCAACGGTGTATCCTTCACCTATACCTTGCTTGTTAAATTTGCTGAGCTCAACAATACAAAAATATTGTAATTAAGGTAAAGCGATATAAAAGATATGGAGAAACACTCACTTATAGAATCGTCATTGCCTAAATATGATCTGTTATTCTTAGGTTTATTCTTCATTGCATCAAATGCATGTTCTATCTCTTCCCTCTATTTGTACATTAAATATATCTCCTTAGGGTTATCCATTCCCAAATCATAATTACATATCTGATTAAAAATAATATGCTGATTTGTAATTAATGGAAAAATTGAATGAACAACCCTATTTTAGTCCATGGCACATTTTCTTTGATTCACTCATAAAACGCAACCTCATCATGGAAATTATTCCCACCGCAGGCCCTATGGCAAGAAAAGAAAAGGCCCAATGCCAACCTATAACATTTTTTAATTCGTTGATCATGAATATAGAGCCTACTGTAATGAGAAAACCAATGGCCATCTGAAAAGTTAATGCACTACCCCTTATTTTTTCGTCGCTTAATTCAGTAACTGCAGTGGAAAATTGGGCGGAATCGGCTATTACGGTTATCCCCCAAATAATTGCTACCATAATTACAATATAGGGTAAATACCCATATACAAAACCTATTAAAATGGCACAACTTCCACTGATTCCCATATATATAGATGTTGAAAATGTTCTCCCAATCCTATCAGATATTATTCCTCCAGCAATTGAACCAATTAATCCCGAAACACCTATAACCACAAATGAAATAATGCCTGTAATTATAAGAAGATGATTTCCTGAATAATAAAAGGAAAAGCTTGAAAACAAAAATAACGGTATCCATGTCCACATAGCATAAAGTTCCCACATATGCCCAAAATATCCAAAGTTTGCAAGCATTACCGATCTTTTTTTAATTATTCTTCCTATCATATCCCATTTAAATCTGTTGGATTGTACCATATTCTTATCATTATGCAGGAATATGTATACGAATAAACCGCCCAAAAATGATAACAATGAAGAGAATTCCATTAGTGATTGCCATATTCTAATAAATGGTAAATCCAGTATTATATGTGGCAATGACGACCCAAGTGTCAAACCAGCAATAACTATACCGAGTGCCAAACCCCTTCTGGAAGGGAACCATGATGAAACTATCATCACAGATACAGGATAAACACCTGCCATCATGATTCCTGTAAGGAACATTAAAATAAATTCAACCATAAAATGTTGATACATTAACACAAAAAGAAGGTTGAATGCCCCACTGGAAAATGCCGATATTGTAAATAAAAATCTTGGATTAATCCGATCTGCAAGGCCAATGGATGCGCTTATCAATGACCCCACAACAAAACCAAACTGTACCATCATCGTTATTATAAGTGTGCCAAGACCATGTATTCCCCATAACGGTGCAAGATTCGAAGCCACAACTGAAGCACTAAACCATAGGCTCATAACCATTAACTCTGATACACTCATCACAGTCAGGACGATCCATTTATACTCTATTTTTGACATTTTTATACCCCTATAAAACGATCTGTGCTATACCGATTAATATAAATACCGTACCAAGCACATTATACGTTGTTTTCGGTTTCATTTTATTTCCCATTTTTGAAAAGAGGAAACCTGAAAAAATGGAAATCCCACCTATGATTATTGCAGCAATGAGAATTATATGGCCGGCAACTAAATAACCAATTGAACCGGATAATGCGGAAATAATCATTGCGAAAGTTGCCGTTCCAACGGCTGTTTTAATATCAAGTTTCAAAATTAAAATCGATATCATAAGGAACATAATGCCTCCACTAGCACCAAGAACACCGGTTGCCAATCCAATTGGTATGGTAATTAAAATTATTTCAATCGTTGACAATTTTATATTGATATTTTTTTCACCCATATTGTACCTATTGCGCATAAGGGAATAAATACCCATGGCAATTATAAAAATTGCAAATCCAATTTTTATATATTCTGATGGAATC
This sequence comes from Thermoplasmata archaeon, assembly GCA_021846395.1. Lineage (GTDB taxonomy): Archaea > Thermoplasmatota > Thermoplasmata > Thermoplasmatales > Thermoplasmataceae > Acidiplasma. Next base: position 20,158 of record JAJZXB010000014.1, read on the forward strand.
ATGAATGCGATCCTCACTCCTATTTGAGAACCAATAATTGCACCTATTATCATTGGAAAACCCTTTTTCAGGTTAACTCTCTTATTTATAAAATAAACATAGGCCACCACAATAGAGGTTATTACGTCAATCAAAAGACTGGTGCCTATGGCATCCTGGGGAAGAACTGAATTTATAATTATAAGTGATGGGACAACAGCAACAACACCGCTGGACCCCATAATACCTGTTAATGCACCCACAATAATTCCCAGAATTATAAACTCAATATAGATGAAAAACATAATAATGTTATATTATTTAAATATATAATATTTTTTAAGATTTAATTTAAATGTTAATCTCATTTAAGATTATAAGATTGTAGAAAAGAATTCCATTTTTAATATAGTTTTTTTAAAATAATGTGCCAGCCCTTATTTTCTCAATGAGTTTTATGATGTTATCAAGATATTTAGCCTCAATAAATAATTCAAAACCATCGATGGATATCATAAATTGTGATATTTTAATATAATTGAATGCAACAGTTCTTAAAAATGATTGTATGGTATCGTCATTAACCTCTTCCTTACCCAACCTTATATTGATTTCTATATAATCCCCATATTTTTTAATATTATTCTCATTCTGAATTCGATCAGTTGAGGAAAGTATGATCCACATGGTATCATCTTCCGGCATTATTCTTATGGCTCTTGCATTATTTATATATTCTTGAATGTATCTGTCATTAAAATTGCATGATATGAGAAATAGACCCGTGATTATATCTATTTTTAAATTTTTAAATGGATTTTCAGAATTTTTTTGATTATTCCTGTATATTTTTCTCAGAATGCTTGATATTGTATTTATTTTGGGTGAATAATTGTAGTTGTTTTTTATATATTCCTGTATTTTTCTGGAAATGGAATTGTAATTTGCCATACCAGATTTTAACACCCAGAAAATATCATTATGTTCATTCAAAACATCCAAAACATTGTCTTTAATATCGCCCTTTTTTCTATTTTCATTATAAGAACTCATTTTATAAATATAAAAAAAATATATAATAATTTTTGGTATTTCTGATTTATTACATCATATAAATTAATTAATGGCTCACTCCATTGACTAAAAATTATAAAATTTATAATGGCAAGGGCAATTTTTGATCTATATTTTAAAATTTACAATTTCAAATAAAAATAAAATATTTTATAAAATTATAATGAAGCGTAGTATTCTTCATTATATGGTTCAGGTTTAAGCCCTTTCCTTTCCCTTATCTTTGCAACCACATTTGTCTGAAGTTCGTAAGGCACTCTCTGATAGCCAGAATTCTCTGAACTCCATATTGCTTTTCCACCGGTTGCGCTTCTTATGGCTGATGCAAAACCTATCATTCCAGAAACTGGAACCTTGGCAATAACAGTTATTTCATCACCATTCTGCTGCATATCCTCAACAACACCACGCCTCTGTTGCATTTCACTGGTGACAGGCCCCATGAGTTCCTGTGGAACACTGATATACACCTTCTGAATTGGCTCCAGAAGTACTCTGCCAGCCTCACACATTGCTCCGTAAATTGAATTTCTTCCTGCAGGAATAACCTGTGCTGGTCCCCTGTGAATGCTATCCTCATGCAATTTTGCATCCATTAAACTGACCTTAAGGCCGTATACTTTCTCATTTGCCAGTGGACCCTTATCAAGTGATTCATTAAATGATTCAATTAATAATTCCATGGTTTCATCAAGATACTGTATTCCCTTGGTCATATCAAGCAACAAATTTGCCCCATGAATTGAAACAAGGCCACGTGCCTCATCATGTGCTAAACCACCCTCTTCAAGTGTCGCCATGATTGTTTTTTTGTCCTTTAACTTTGAGCCTTCTGGTACCTTTCCATCAAGTATGACCTGAACCACGCCTTCAGGCAATGATTCAACTTTGAAATAGAATCTGTTATGTTTGTTTGGTGATTTTCCCTCAAAAGGCCCTCCTTTTTTGTCAACGGTTTCCCTGTAAACAACCAGAGGCTCTGATGTTACTACATCAACATGATAATCATTTTTAATTCTGTACATTGTAATTTCCAGATGCAGTTCACCCATACCTGATATTAAATGCTCTCCTGTTTCCTGATTAATATCAACCTGTATCGATGGATCAGCCTTTGATACTGATCTCAAAACGTCTATGAGTTTTGGCAAATCCGCTGTATGTTTTGCTTCTATGGCCAGAGTAACCACTGGATCCGAATAATGTGACATTGGCTCAAAATCCTCCATTTCTGAGCTGGATGAAATTGTAGAACCTGCTATTGCACCCTTTAATCCTATAACGGCGGCTATGTTTCCAGCAGCTATTTCGTCAACAGTAATTCTATCCGGTCCAACCATCATTGAAAGCATTTGAACCTTTGATTTTCCTGCACCGGTAACATACAATTCAACCCCTTTTCGTATAATTCCACTGAAAACTCTTCCCACTGCTATTTCGCCTGCGTGTGGATCAATCAAAATTTTTGTGATCATCATAGTTATAGGCCCATGGTCATCGCATTCCATCATTGCCTTTCCAAGGGGAGATTGCGGCTCTCCATGCCATATCTGCGGTATTCTGTATTTCTGAGCCACCTCAGGATTCGGTAAATTTTTAATAACCATATCTAGAACAACCTTGTGCAGTGGTGCCTTTTTGGCAAGTTCCCTCTGTTTTCCAGCACTTACAAGGTCCACTATTTCCTTAAAGGATACCTTAAAAACACCCATGGCCGGTACGGATAGTGCCCAGTTATTATATGCCGATCCAAAGGCAACTGTGCCTGCCTGGACATTAACCTGCCACAATCCTCTAAACTCATCAGCTGAATATTTAGATATCAGGTTGTTAACATCCCCTATAACCTTTATAAAACGCTTTTGCATTTCCTCTCCATTTAACTTCAATTCATTGATTAAACGATCTACCTTATTTATGAATAAAACTGGCTTAACTCTTTCCCTTAGGGCCTGCCTGACGACGGTTTCGGTTTGTGGCATAACGCCTTCTACAGAATCAACAACTATAACCGTGCCATCCACTGCCCTCATTGCCCTTGTTACATCTCCACCAAAATCAACGTGGCCAGGGGTATCAATTAAATTGATAAGATATTCCTTACCATCAACTTCATGAACCATTGAGGCATTTGCTGCATTTATTGTAATGCCTCTTGCCTGTTCCTGCTCATCATAATCCAGCAATAACTGCTTCCCAGCGAGCTCCTCACTCATCATGCCAGCTCCTGCAATTAGATTATCACTCAATGTGGTTTTGCCATGATCTATATGAGCTGCTATATCAATATTTCTGATTCTATCGGGAATTTCAATTAATTTCATTGCTTTTGCAATATTGTCTTCTTTTCGCCCCATAATAACACCTTATAAAAAACTATATTGTACATTATTATTTAATTATTATTTTATTTAATTAAAATTAAAAAAAATTATTAACTTTTTATCTGTATTTCTATTCTGACTCCATCTGGAATTGAAATTCTCATCAATTGCCTCAATGTTCTTTCGTCTGCATCAACATCTATGAGTCTTTTATGAACTCTCATTTCCCATCGATCCCATGTTGGTGATCCCTCACCATCTGGGCTTTTCCTTACAGGAACTGAAAGTTTTTTTGTGGGCAGTGGTATGGGACCGTGAACTTCCACTCCCGTTCTTTTTGCTATTGTTTTTATTTCATTACAGACAATGTCAACTACCTGATTTTCGGTTCCACTCAATGAAATGCGTGCTTTATATGCCATATGTAATCACGCTGTTGCTTTTTCAAGATCTGTGCACTGGCCTGCCGCTACCGTCATACCCATATCTCGTATAGCAAACCTGCCCAACTGTGCAAATTCTGAAACCTTTTCCAGCACAAGAGGACGATCTGGTACAACCTTTACCACTGCTATATCTCCTGCTTTGATGAAATCCGGCTTGTCCTTAAGTGTTGTTCCATCCTTTGGATTTATGGTTTTTATTATTTCTTCTATTCTGCATGCAACCTGTGCGGTATGTACATGGAAAACAGGCTTATATCCTGCAGCTATAACACTTGGATGCTGTAAAACAACTATCTGAGCCGTGAAAGATTTCACAACTGTTGGGGGATTTGTCTGTGGGCCACATACATCTCCTCTTTTTAAATCATTTTTCGCTATGCCTCTTACATTGAACCCTATATTATCACCAGGTTCAGCTTTTGGCATGGTTGTATGATGCATCTCTATTGACTTTACCTCTCCTGCCTTGTTTGCTGGCATGAAAATAACCTTGTCGTTTATCTTAATAACACCAGTTTCAACCCTGCCAACAGGAACTGTTCCTATACCAGTAATTGAATATACATCTTCAACTGGTATTCTAAGAGGTTTGTCCGTTGGTTTCTGCGGTACTTTCAGTGCATTCAATGATTCCATAAGAGTTGGGCCTTTCCACCATGTTAAATTTGAACCTGTTTTTAATATATTGTCTCCCTTATATCCACTGATTGGTATTATTGGTACATCTTTAAAGCCTATTGGGGTCAAAAGTTTTGTAACCTGTCCCTTTACTTCGTTGAATCTTGCTTCATTATATGGGGGCTGTGTTGCATCCATTTTGTTAACAACTACAATTAACTGCGGAACTCCAAGTGTTCTTGCCAGGAATGCGTGCTCTTTTGTCTGAGCCATAACACCCTCTCCCTCTCTTGCTGATACTACTAAAACTGCTGCATCGGCCTGGCTTGTGCCGGTAATCATATTTTTAACAAAGTCCCTGTGCCCTGGAGCATCAATGATTGTGAAGTAATACTTGTCTGTTTCAAATTTTCTATGTGTTAAATCTATTGTAACTCCTCTTTCTCTTTCTTCTTTGAATCTATCCATAACCCATGCAAATTCAAACGTAGCCTTTCCCTTCTCTTCTGATTCCTTCTTGTATTCATCTATAATATGCTGTGGAATCTCTCCATGCTCGAATAGCAATCTCCCTACAAGAGTTGATTTTCCGTGATCGACATGCCCTATTACAACTAAATTCATATGTGGTAATTCTTGTGCCATTTTTTCACCTTTAATGGAATAACTTCCTTTCTTTACCATATAATACTTTAATATTTAAATATCTTTTTTTTTTAATGTGTCTTATATAAATAAAACACGATTATCAATTGTATAATTAAATTTAATTGAGGATGCACGAAAAATGCGATCATAGCTTTTATTTAAAAAATTGTTATGCTCACATATGATGTACAATATACATGCAATGTGGATAATTAATATATACTGATTTATAATATAGATTTATGGATACAAAAATTAATGTTATAACACGAGAAAAAGACTTCATAACTCTTGAAATGTTAAATTATGACAATACTTTATTAAGGCCGTTGATTGAGGAAATATCAAAGGATGAGAAGGTTGAAGACATTCATTATTACATAAAGCATCCAGAAATAGATAACCCCCAAATATATTTGAAGGTTAATTCAGGTAAACCACAGTCTGCTATTAAAAGAACAATCAGAAAAATAAATAAAACATATGAAAATATATTTGCGGACTTGCAGAAGGAGACAGAAAAATTGGGCAAAAATACTGAAAAAGATGGATCAAAATAGATATATAATAGAAACGTCTGCAGAAAATCCCGATTTAAGCAGAAATGAAATTGTATCAATAAAAGATACGTATAACAATTTTGATATAATATACAATAATGAAAAATTTTTTCTCGTCAGGGGAGATATGGACAACCTGAAAGACGGGGCATTTGTTAATTACATATCCAGGATACTTGACAAAAAGGATAATTTTGAACGTCTTAAAGCAGACATTCCGGATGGAAAATTTTTTGTGAGGGCATCCGGATGTGGGAAGAATGAGAGTGAGTTTATAGAGTCAAGCATTGGAAAAATTCTCAATGGCAAAGGAAGAATTTCATTCACAAGCCCGAATTTTAAAATAAGGGTCATTAAGGTAAATGAGTGGTATTTGTGCATTCAAACCTATGAAAAAAACAAAAAAGACCTCGAATCACGAAGGGCTCCATTAAGGCCTTTCTTTTCTCCAGTATCACTTCACCCTAAATATGCAAGGTACATTGTCAATACATCTTATACAAAAAAAGATGATACGCTGCTTGACCCTTTTTGTGGCACTGGTGGCATTTTAATAGAAGCAGCTCTAACCGGCAGAAAAATAATAGGCAATGATGCTTCCCTGAATATGGTAATGGGGGCAAAATTGAACCTCAAATATTTTGATATAAAGAATGCGGTTATGTACAATCAGGATATAAATAATTTAAAACTTGACAAAAATGTTGATGCCATTGTTACTGATATGCCCTATGGCAGGAGTTCAACATTGAATAAAAATGATATACAGAATCTCTATAAAAACTCATTCGAAAAATTTAATGAATTTTTAAAGCCGCATGGCCATTGCTCAATAATAATAAACAATCTTGATTTTCTAGAGTATTCAAAAAAATATTTTAAAATAAATAAAACAATACCTGTCTATCAGCACAAATCCCTAACAAGGTTTTTTATTGCAATGGAAAAAATCAATTGACTTTTTCTATTTTTATGCCTATTTTTTCACTGTCAATGTCCCACATCTTTAGATCCTCATCCACCGTAAATATAATATCTCTGGTTAATGTTTCATTCCTGATCATTTCGTCATATTTTTTCACTGATTCCATTATCTGGTTATTACAGTTTAAATATGTGGCAATATACTGGGAGTATTCAAGATTCAGATCCTTTCTCATTATCTGTATTCTCCTTATTATTTCCCTCGCGTAACCGATTAACTTAAGATTTTCGTCAATATTTTTATTTATGAATACAGCTATGCCAAGTTTTGCGTCTGATGTAAACGAATAATCCGGTTCAGGTATCTCCTCAATATTCAGCATATCTCCTGTAAATTTATTATTCTGATAGCTTATATTTCCATTATGTATCAATTCCTCATAAAGCCTTTTTGAATTTTGCAATGCATAATCGGCGAATTCTGCAGTATGCGACTTTAATACCGGGGCTATTTTTGAATAGTTTGGCTTAATTATTATATTCAGGGGCTTCTCATTTACCTTTATCAATTTTATTTTTTCAGAATTCAACTCTGGAGATATTATGTCCAGAATTTCACTGGTCATGCTTACATCGCTGTAAATAAGTATTTCACTTACTGGTTGCCTTCCCTTTATGCCTGTATCCTGCCTGGCCCTTCTTGCCAGTTCCAGTATATTCATTGCATATTTGAACTGGTTTTCGAGATCAGCATTCACAAAACCCGCATCCATGTTTGGAAATGATTCTTCGTGTACACTTTTTTCCTCACCAGAAAGCAACAGGTAGATATATTCGGAATAAAATGGGGTGAATGGTGCCAGCATTTTAACCACGGTCAAAATAGAATGATACAGCACTTCATATGACAGTTTCTTTTGCCTGTTTAATTCACCTTCCCAGAATCTTTTCCTTGAAAGCCTCAAATAGAAGTTGGAAAAATCATCAATAAAATCAACCAGATTTTTTAATGCTATATGCATATTATAGTTGTCCATATTATTTCTGACATTTTTTATTGTTGAATTTAACCTTGATAAAAGCCATTTATCAATCAGGTTATCTGGTTTTTCAAGTTTTTCAAACACAAAGTTATCAAGGTTTGCATTGGAGGAAAAAAATGAATATATGTTCCCAAGTGTGCCAAGGGTCTTTCTTGACAGGTCTCCTATTAACTTTTTATCTATGGACTTCGAATTCCAGGGCGCGCCTGAAAAGAAGAATAACCTTGCAGCATCTGCTCCGTACGTCTCTATGAATTCCCTCGCCGTGACAAAATTACCCTTGCTCTTGCTCATCTTCTGGCCATGTTCATCAAGAATAAACGCAATTGAAAGAACGTTTTTATATGCATTTGTTCCGAATAAAAGCGAGGATATAACGTGCTGAGTGTAAAACCATCCCCTTGTTTGGTCTATGGCTTCAGTGATAAAATCAACAGGTATGTTGTTTATGGGCTTAAAATCTTTATTGGCCGGATAATGCATTGCGGCATAATTTGCACTTCCCGAATCAAACCATGTATCTATAACATAGGGCTCTCTTTCCATTGTTTCAGAGCAATATGGGCATTTTAGCTTAACATTATCGATAAATGGCCTGTGCAGGTCTTCAGGTATTGTACCTCCAAATTTTTTTATGTCTTCCCTGCCACCTATTGCAATATAGTGGTTGCTTTTGCATTTCCATATTGGCAATGGAGTTCCCCAGTAACGATCCCTGCTTAAAGCCCAGTCCTTTGCTTCTGACAGAAAATTGCCGAATCTCCCCTCCTTTATATAATCAGGATACCAGTTTATTTTTTCATTATTATCCACAAGAAGGTTTCTTATTTCCGAAACCTTTATGAACCATGCATCCAGGGGATAATACAGCAATCTGGTACTGCAGCGGTAACAGAATGGATATGTATGCTTTATTTTCTGGCTCTTGAAAAGTACTTTATTTTTCTTTAAATAATCTATTATTGGTATGTTGGCATCTGAAACAAAGGTATTTTTCCAGGGTACCAGATCGTTGAATTTTCCATCAAGCAAAACAGGATTGACTATGCCTGCTTTTTCCTTTTTGGCAATTTCAAAATCATCCATACCGAATGCGGGTGCTGCATGAACTATGCCGGTACCATCTTCTGATGTTACAAAATCGCCAGAAACGATCTTGAGGGTATTTTCTGGTAATTTAATAAATGGCATCAGTTGATAATATTCTAGGTTCACAAGGTCTTTGCCCTTGAATGTTGATATTAATTTATAATCCTTGAACAACTGGTCAACAATGGATGATAAAAGATAGTACTCATTTCCCTCACTTGATATTAACGAATATTCAAATACAGGATTAACAACCAAAAATTCATTGGATGGCAATGTCCATGGGGTTGTTGTCCATGCTATGAAATAACGGTTATTATAATTCTTCTCCCTGAATTTAACATATACTGACGGGTCGTCAACATTTTTATATCCCTGTGCAATCTCATGTGAACTAAGTGAAGTTCCACATCTCGGACAATATGGCACAATTTTATAATCCTTTGTTAACATCTTTTTATCGAACAATGTTTTTAATGCCCACCATTCGCTTTCCATATAATCATTTTTTAAGGTTATATATGAATTCTTTCTATCAATCCAGAAACCAATTAAATTGTCAACTTCGTCCCATTCGTCTATATACCTGAATATGCTTTCTTTACAGTATTCATTGAATTTTTCAATGCCAAAACTCTCTATTTCTGTTTTACTGTTAAAACCAAAATGTTTTTCGGCTTCAAGTTCTACTGGAAGACCATGGCAATCCCAGCCCCCTGTTCTTCTGAATATATCATAACCGTCCATGAATTTATATCTCATGACAGTATCCTTCATTGTTCTTGTCATTAAGTGCCCAACATGAGGTTTCCCATTTGCTGTGGGAGGGCCTTCAAGAAATATGAATTTTTTCATATCTCTTTTTTTATGAATGATTTTATCTATGATGTCGTTTTTTTTCCAGTAATCCAGAATTTCATTATCTATATCGTATATCGATTTATTTGTATCAATGCTATTGTATACCTTATCTGTCATTTACCACTTTAGTAATAAAATGTATATATTATTTTTTATATGCCTGTTATTATACAATATGGGCTCAATTGAGTTTTTCTAAAAACCAACAATTCTTGAAATTATCAATTATTTATTGTAATATTTGTATTTGGCACCTCATTTTTAGACCTAAGATTAAAGATAACAGAGATAATCATCAACAATGTCATGGGTACTGCAGTAATATAAATAGCAAATCTTATTGTGTAATATTGAGATATTAAACCGAACAAAAATGGTATCAGGAAAAATATTATGTTCAAAATGAATGTAAACACTGAATAAACTATGTTTAGATATTCAATATCTATGCTTGCTACTACATAGAAGCTTGAAATTGGATATATTGTTCCGTGTGGTATACCCAGAATTAATAAGGCTATCAGGAATATTATATAATTATTGCTTAATCCAAGCATAATATATCCAATTACGCTGAATATGAATGCTGCATACATTAAACTATCTCTGTTCTTAACATTCTTCACTGATAAAATTAGCCTTGAGATAAAGGATACCGAGTAAAATGCCGCCAGAAGATAAAAAAATATATCGGGATTTATTCCGTTATATCCCGTTCCAATAATGCTGCCATATGTTACTAAAAGTATAAATGGAAATGCATATGCTATATTGCCTAACATTGCAAATAATACCTTTCCCTGTTTAAGTGAAGAGGATGCTTTTGCCAGAATCTCTGAAAATTTAAGATTCTTCTTTCCCTCTGGCAATTTTATTCTTATTGAAAGAGAATACATTAAAATGGATGAAATCAGGGATATAAAAAAGAATATAATAAAGGCATATCTTACACTTATAAAAGAAACAATATAACCCTGCAATAAAACACCAAAGATTAAGCTCAGTGACAGGGATGCTGTATACGCGGCAATGTAATTTGCCCTTTTATCTGGAGGAGAGATCAAGTTTGTAACAGTCATCAATAGGGGCTGCACGATACCCATTGCGGACCCGCTTATCAGTGATAATAAAAAAACTTCGTATATATTGGTAGTAAACATATATAAGAAAATTACTATTGTCATGATAAAAAGAAATATTGTGATAACTTTAGGTGTTTTGCTGATGTTTACCTTACCATTTATAAGCACGTTTGAAATAAGTGCCCCGATGCCATATAAAGTTGCGGTTAACCCTACATAAAACACGTTGGCAAAAAGAATGTATCTTGAAAAAACAGGAACAACTGTCATGAGCATATTGGTAGATGCACGCATTGTGAATGTAACAGATAATAATATAATTATATTTATTAAAAATAATTTAGTGTTGGTATTATTCATTTATAAAGTATTACATATTGGTATATATTTATTTTTGAACAGGTTCAAGATTGTCCATTATTTTTTTTTCAACAATAAAATTATTGGCAGCATTAAAGTTATTATCAGTATAATAAACACTATATTTGTTATCAGGCCAAAGACAATCACGGTTGAAAAACCGGCAAATGCAATGATCGCAATAAGAAGATAATAATATCTTAGATAGGGGCTTCTATTTGACTTATGAATATATAAATAAATACCGGTAAAAGAATCGATGGCAAATTCAAACATTAAAAATATACCGGATATGGATAATAATTCAGCAAATAAACTTTCAAGCGATGGCAAAAATAATATTAAGGAATTTATTGCTTCAGCAGAAATGGTTATTAGGATTAAATATGACCGTGGCGTTCCGTTTTTTTGTGCGTATATCCAAATAAATTGAGAAATAATTTATCTCTTGACATTGCATACCATGCCCTGCTTAGAATATATGTTGTTAGCCATAAGGAACTCGCAGTTGATGAAATAACTGCAATATCCATTATAAGAGAATATCTTGGTGTTATATATTGAGACCATGTGACCAAAGGGTCAATGCTGTTTGATAACAATTCCATTGGTGTTTCTGCATCCATCAATGTCATTGTGACAATATAAATTATAAAAACGGAAATAAAACCTATTATTCCTGTTGTACCAGGCCATTTTTTTATTAAATGATTCCTCTGAAGCATATGAATCCATTTCCCAGCCATCCATTATTGTTGCTATTACCGGAAATGCAAGCATAAAACTGTACGGTCTTATTGATCTGTTAATTTATGACTGGAAAGTCACTGAGCCTGCGATGTGTATGAAATACGAATGTTTGTATTGCTATATTGCATATTTTTGATAGATATTCATCTACGGTTGCATTTATAAGAGATTTTCAATTTACTGTTTTCTGTTATTATTTCATCATTTCCTATACATGTATTTATTAAAGATTGCCCTAATATGTTCACTGTAAATAACCGTGAATATTATCAATATCACAACTGGTATAAATGCATAAATGTATAATTTATAAATAAGTAAGGGTATTATTATTAAAATAGATATAAGGTATGTTGTGGATATTATTCCTACTTTTATGTTTTCCTTCCTTATATTATTGTATTTTTTAAGATCTAAATCTTTATAATAATTTTCTTTATTCCTTTTTATTAATTTATTATATCCATATATGTGCAATGCTAAAAGAGCCGCTATGGAAAAAGCCAATAGAATAAATATTATCGTATTCATTACATTAGGCGATTTTACAAATATTAATGATATTATTATCATGGCCAAAAATATTGAAAGAAATGCTATTCTTATTTTAGACCATTTTAATTCTCTTACAATTATTTTATTGCTTTCCATATTAAAAGACCCCGAAACAAGCATCAAACATTCCAAGTTCACCCACTGCACCCACAAAATCAGTAAGTGCCATATACCCATAGAAAGCGGTCATTGTATCAAAGGTTACATTTACCCCCGGTATACCTTGAATTAAAACAAACGCTGCGATAACAGCGATTATTGATATTATGCACCACCAATTATAATCTACCACCATTGCATTCGTTTCACTTATATTCATGGACTTTACAGTATTATTTGTTTTACTTAACATTGAATTCATTGCCATTGAGATGTAATTATTTTCTATACCGAATTTATGCATTGTAATATTGTTTGAATTCATATAATACATTGATAATAAATAAATGGAATTTATTAAAGTTTTCATCTGGTTACCATAAAATATTATTTATGTTGGCAAATTGTTTTCTTTTATGTATGTATAGATACAAATTAGATCCCAATAATATTAAAAATGCAATATATAGAATCAATATTGTAAACATGTTTTTATATGCATTTTTTAAATCAATAAATATTGCCAGAGTTAGGAAAATTAAAAATAGGGAATACACTACAATTCCAATTTTCAATTTTTTCAATAGTGCAAATTCATTATCCCCATTATCTTTCATGTTAACACCTTAACCAAATATGGAAGAGCCTATTAAATTTACAGCAATTATGTTACACAATAGAAAAACCCATTATTCAAATTATTATTCGTCGTTTTTTAATTTCCTTTTAGTAATTGAGTAAAAATATGATAATATTATAACTAAAAATATAATAGCTGATAATCCAGATATTATTATATTCATTGTTAACAATGTTATACTTATTAACATAATTCCAAATATTATTGATATTACAAAAAATAATTTTTTGTCTTCGGTTCTAATAATTATTTTCTCCTTGTTGTTAATGATTTTATTTTTTTCATAGTAATATGTGAAAATTATCGTAATCATAAGTAATGAAAAGAAGATGATAGCACTTTCAGTTATTATTTTTCCATTATCATATAAAAAGATGAAAATTTCTATTAATAATTCTATTAAAATAGCTATTAATAAAAGAACTATAAAAACACGTAATTTGTATAATTTATTTATATTATTTTTCATATTAAATCACCAATTACATGCATGACCCACGGAAAGTATTCCGAAAATCGTAGTGCCAAAATATCCTACTAACCAAATCATGGCAGGAGCACCTATTCCATCTGTTCCAACTGTAACAAATGCGGCACTGGCAATGACAATACTCATAGCAAATATAAAGGCAATTATCGATATTATGCACCATAACTCTGAATCAATTACCATGGCATTCGTTTCACTTATATTCATAGATTTTGCAGTATTATTTGTCTTGCCCAACATTGAATTCATTGCCATTGAGATGTAATTATTTTCTATACCGAATTTATGCATTGTAATATTGTTTGAATTCATATAATACATTAATATTAAGTCAATTGAATATATTAAGGTTTTCATGCAATTAATATGGAATATAGAAAATATATTATTTTCTAAATAATTGCTCGGGCTTCTTATTTTTAATTAAAATTGCCATAACTATTCCAAGTATAAGTCCCATTAAATAAATAATAAACGTAATTTTGCTTTTTGATAATATTGCAATAATAATTTCTAAAGTGGAAAAGGAAATTAGATAGTAAGTTGTTATCATTACCAATAATTTTTTCCTTTTTTTATCCATATTTTTAATATACATTTTATTCACCTATTAATTACGGCATTCCCGCTTCCCCATATGGCCAAGGACAAGTATGTGTCATACTAAACACATTTTTAACAACACTAAATGCTCCAAATCCAAAGGTAGCTATTGCAACTAATAATGCCCAACCAACAGGGTTTGTTAATAATACGGCTGCAGCTGCTATTACAGCTATCCAACCACCTATTTCCGATAAAACGGATAATATACATCCCCAATTGTTATCAATTACCATTGCATTTGTACTATTTATCTTCACATTCTTTACAGTATTATTTGTTTTACCCAACATGGAATTCATTGCCATTGAGATGTAATTATTTTCTATACCGAATTTATGCATTGTAATATTGTTTGAATTCATATAATACAGTGATGATAAATAAATGGAATTTATTAAAGCTTTCATCTGGTTACCATAATATATTTTTTATATGGTTAAGTTTTTTTTTATTATGTATATATAAATATATATATATTAATAAAGACGGTAAAGTCATTAAATAGAGATAAAAAAAATTCACTCTATTTTCATATGCCCATTTTAAATTAAACATTGCAACTATTGTTATACTAATAGAATATAATGCCATTACTGCTATTGCAATTTTTAATCCTTTCAACCCTTTTAACATTGGTTCTTCTTTATCGTTTTTCATATTATCACCTTAACTCCAATGTGTACCAAAACAGGTATGAGTGACCCCCATTACTGACAGCCCACCGGCGGAAGATATGAGAAAATCAGCTGTATAAATTGTTGCAATAGTAGCATCAGCTGCAATATCTACAACCGGTATAAACTGTAAAGCAATAAAAATAGCTATGGCCAGTATAGCAGTTATACACCAAAAAGTACTGTCTATAACCATTGCATTCGTTTCACTTATATTCATGGATTTTACAGTATTATTTGTTTTACCCAACATGGAATTCATTGCCATTGAGATGTAATTATTTTCTATACCGAATTTATGCATTGTAATATTGTTTGAATTCA
>JAJZXB010000015.1 GCA_021846395.1 Thermoplasmata archaeon
GGATAAGGGTTTAAGTGAAACTCATGGTTTAATTTTAAATCTTTTAAGAAAATATTTTGAATCGGGTGGATTCCCAGAAATTGTTGTGAAAAATTATGAATATAGATCATATTTATCAATAATGGTTGATGATATAATATTCCGTGATATTGTTAGCAGATATAAGATAAGGGAAATTAATGGATTGAAAAATCTTCTATAATATGTTTTGGATTCGTTTTCAGGTGAAATTACAGGGCACTCAGCATCTAAAGTTTCAGGGTTAAGTATACATTCAACAGTTTTCATTTAAAACAAAAATCAGAAAAAACTTCCCCAGGAAGGGTTTACTGTGTTGGCATTGGCATATTAAATTCAAACGATATTAACTTTAGCAACAATAATGGCAAATTCATGGAAAATACAGGGGCAATAGAACTTATGAAGAGAAGCAATTTCAAAAGGATTTTAATGTTTATTATTTTAAAGATAATAATACGGAAGTTAATTTTGTTATAAAGCAGGGAAACAAAATTACAGAATTGGTAAATGTAACACACTCATTTAAGGTTAATAGCATAAAAGGCAAGGAAATCAATAGAATAATAAAGACGGCAAAGAAATGTCCTGCGATAATTTAACTACAATAACATGGTATTATGAAGGTAGTAAAAATATTAATGATCTTTCAACAAATTTCATACCTTTAGGGAAATGGTTAACGAAAAATAAATAATAAGTATAAAATTTATTTAGCAAGAATTTTTAATAAATAAATAATTATATCATTTTATTATCTGTACACAATGGAAAAATTTGAACCCAGGGAATGGCAGAATTCGCTGATAACCACAATATCAAAAAATCTTGAGGAGAAAAATACAATGGCGATTGAAGCCCCTACGGGTTCTGGAAAGACAAGCTTCATTTTATATCTGTCATTTTTAACAAATAAGAAAATAATATATTTGACAAGAACCCACAATGAATTTTCAAGAATTTATGAGGACAATTACAAATATTTCAATTTGCCAATTATATATTTATATGGAAAAAGCAGCCTGTGCCCATTGAAGGAAAGGTGGTATGATACAGATGAGGAATCACAGAAAAATGTTTGCAAGGGTTGCATATTGAAGGATAAAATCTCAATAATAAATTTAAATTCTGCCGAATCACCTGAGGATTTTATTGAGTATTTAGTGGATGATTCAACTGAAAAAATAAGAAAAGATATAGAGAATAAAAACGTTGAAAGGGATTCAAAGGGGAATCTAATGGTTATGAAAAATGATAAGATCATTTCATACTGTCCATATTATTCAATAAGGTCAACAATGAAGAATGCAAGAATCATTGTAATGACCTATAATTATTTACTTAACCCAGCGATAAGATACAGTATATTTTATGGGGATGAGGAATCAATAAATTTGAATGATTATTATGTTGTATTTGATGAGGCGCATAACCTTGATTCCGTTCTGGAAAACTTTGGAAGATCCATCTCCCAGAAATATGTTGATGGTGCAATAAAACAGCTAGTTGATAACTTTCCTCTTGATAAATACCGATGCCATGAAAGAATTGAGGCAAATTTGATTCTTGAAAAATTGATGGACAATTTCAATTCAGAAAAGGCTGATTACTCATTGAAACTATTCAAATTCAACAATGATATAAAGTCCAGATTAAATGATATCGGGCCTTTAAGAAAATTTTTGGAAGAATACGAAAAAATAAATGAAGAAAAATCGTTTAGGGAGAGAAAGAGAAATTATCTGGAATCTGTATACAATTTTCTTGATGAATATAACCATCTGGAAAATGGAGATATATATTTAACAGTGGAAGGAAAAAGGGAAAATATAAAATTAAAAATAATGTACTACAATACATCTGAATATCTGTCATTTTTAAAGGATAAGGCAGTGATATTCATGTCCGGAACAATGCCCTCAGCAGAGCATGTATCAAAGGTATGGAATTTTGACAGCGTTTTATATTTAAAGGTTAATGAACTATTTTTCAATACAGGAGGAGTAAAGAAATATGACATAATCAGGGGATTTACAACCGTGGGAAAGTATCGCGAGAATCTTGGCAATTGGTCAAGTATGCTGAAGCACTACATGGAATTTTCTTTAGAAACATATAATAAGTCCGAAAAAAGTGTTCTGGTCGCAGTTCCTTCATATAAAATATTATTCGGCGATTCAGAAAAGCAGATTCCTGGAATAGCATCATTTTTACCATCTGATATGAGAAAAAATGCTGTTTTTGAAACAAAGAAAATATCATTTTCAAGTATAGCAAAAAGGGCATATAGGGAAAAATTGATAATATTTTCGGTCCATGGCGGAAAACTCTTGGAAGGAATACAGATAATAAAGGATAGAAAGAGCCTGATCAGTGATGTTATAATAGCAGGATTGCCATTGATACCAATGGATGATTACCGGAAAAACAAGATAAAATATTTAACTAAAACACTGGAAGGAAACAATATGTACAATATTTTATATTATGAATATGCCTTAATAAAGGTGAAGCAGGCTGCAGGAAGATCAACAAGATCACCCGAAGATTCCGCAAATATATATCTATGCGATGATAGATTTGATTCATCATACTGGAGAGAAAATCTTTTAACCTGATATATTTGCTGCCCTGTATAATCTCCAATCGGTATGGGGAATAAATACATATTAAACCTTAATTCACCAATTTTTACGTAACATGTCAAGATCAACTCCCAGTTCATCCCTGATTTCCTTTGCCTTCTTCGGGATTTCACTCATTATTTCCGCCTGAGCTGGCCGGTAGACCCTTATCCTTTACCCCATATTCCCTGCCCATTCTATTGGGAATCTGGAAGTGCATGCCCAACGCAAGGAGGTTAAGGAATAGATACGGAATGGTACCTGATTGCCCAATACAATGTTGGAAGGCTCTACGACAAGGACATGTCTCTGGATGAGTACAGAGACTTTCTGACATCAATTTGGAAAGAAGTATACAGAGTTCTTGTCCCGGGAGGGAGAGTATGCGTAAACATTGCAAACCTGGGCAGGAAACCATACATTCCATTGCACACCTTTATAATTCAGGACCTTCTCAACATCGGTTTTCTAATGAGAGGGGAGGTCATTTGGGATAAAGGTGCAACTGCTAGTTCTTCGATTGCATGGGGAACCTACCTCTCAGCCAAGAATCCAGTTCTCAGGGACTCACATGAATATATCCTCATTTTCTCAAAAGATACTTTCACACGTGGAGCCAAAGATAATATGAAGTCTACGTTCTCAAAAGACGAGTTTATAGAATTTACGAAGAGCGTCTGGTCCTTTAATGCTGAATCAGCAACTAAAATAGGGCATCCTGCTCCATTCCCCGTGGAACTTCCTGCTAGATGTATAAAGTTATACACTTTTGAAGAAGAAGTGGTACTTGATCCATTCATTGGCAGTGGAACTACTGCGGTTTCAGCAATTGACCTCAACCGTCATTATGTCGGTTATGAGGTGGATGGTGAATACGTTAAGATAGCAGAAAAACGCATCAAACAGGCGATAGGAAGAAAAAACCAACAGACACTCCCGGGTGAAATTTCACCCTCTGTTAAGAATGTGTGAACAATCTTGAATGGTAATTTTTGCATAGGACTTTATTGATTCTAAAGGGCACTTATAATTATCCCACTTCAATCACTTTATTTAAACTTTGCCCTGAATGCAGATCCTGCATACAAAAAAATACTTTTTTAGTTTGCTCTAATACCATCCTATGGTAGATGTATATAAAATTATAAAAAAATATCAGTTTGGACTAGTACTTGCCATTTCCAGTTTTATGCTGGCCATATTGTCCTATAAACTCACTGGTACAGGCCTATGGTGGGGAGTCACCGGTGCAGAAAGCCAAATTGGTGGCGTTTTCTGGAGTTATTTTGGCTTTCCAGTAGGTAAATTGGCATATTACCATCTTTATAAAATTCCTCAATTTAGCCAGGCCTTTACATGGTTTCTTGTATTCGGTATTATTCTAGGGTCATTTTTTATCTCATCAGCAAGGGGAGAATTTTCCATTAGGCAGATACCAAACAAATGGATGGCTTTGAAAATCTTAATTGGAGGATTTCTTATAGGGTATGGAACCCGAATGGCTGGCGGTTGCAATATAGGAGATTTTTATTCGGGATTTGCAACTGGAAGTGCATGGGCTTTTCCATTTTTTCTGGCAATGATTCTGGGAATTTATACGGTCTCCGTACTGGGTAAACACAGGGTTTGGAAGGCATTTCCTGCAGAATATTCCAGCAATGTCATATGGCCCAGAAAAAAATTTCAGACAATGATCCTGGCAATTTCGATTATTTTAATTGCAATTCTTATTATTCTTGGATTTCACAGCAATATGGTTGAACTATGGCTCATTTTTGGCATTATATTCGGAGTTACCGGTTACATTGGATCACTTTGCTTTCAAACATCATTCAGGGAAACAATTTCAGGATCAAATAAAAAAGAAATGGTAAAAATACTTTCTATTTCTCTTCTTGTATTTGCCATTCTATCGCAGATCGCAATACTTGGTTTTGGAATTAGAGTTAATTTCTTCTTTGACCAAAGTGAAAGCATTAGTTTCCAGTCAATCGGTGGATATATTTTTGGCATTGGAATGGGACTGGCGTTCAACTGTACATACAGTATGGAATGGAGAATGGGATCAGGCAATATACAGGCAATTCTTGCGTTCTTGGGTCTTACATTTCTGGGTGCACCGGCATTCGCCCTAACATATTCATGGTGGCATTATGCAGTCCCACAGATTGTGATGCCTGCTTCATACTGGCAATTTTCCCTTTACAGATTTGGAATTCCTGGAGCAATCCTTATTGACGTTTTCCCCGTTCTATGGTTTCTTTACGCTAAACGGTTTTCATGGGGAAAAAAGATTTCATAAACCATCCATTATTATAACTTTGGATTAAAAAATATATTTTATTCTTTTATATTTTTATTGTTAGTATGTAGTTTGTATTTACCATTTTCAGTGTCGTACATGTTAATATCGTAAATTGTGCTAGTTGCACTGTGTAAACGCCAAATGAAAATTGATCCAGGCAGTCTATCATTAAGAAATGGAGGCTGGAATTGAAGAAGATGGAAGATGTTTATATGATTAGGACGATGAGGGTATGAGTATAATGGAAGTTATAAATTAGCAAAAATCAGAAAACAATTAATTATTATAGGTAATATCGCATAATTCATTGCGGCCATTGAAGAAATAATATATGTTACGCAATTGGGGTGTTATAAAAAATAGTAACAATTAACCCATATGCATGTAATTCAAAATCATGTTATTTGTTTTATAAGATACAGGTAATTTATTGATAATATTGCATTATCTATTATTTTAGTTATAAATAAGATATAGAAAGCAGGAAAAAATTTAACTCCTGTGGATGAGAAATTCTTTCAGGGAGAGGGAAGAATGTTCCTTAACAGAATGATAAATAATATTAAATAAAATACTTCAATTATAAACAATGGAAAGCAAAACGGTGAATGAACCATTAAAATTTTCAATAGAATATATGGATTTTAAAAATGACCCTGCTGAAGATTTTTATAAATTTTCAAATGGTAAATGGCTTGAAAAAGCCAAAATACCTGGTGATAAAACAAGGCACGAAGCTTTTTCAATTCTTGCAGAAAAAAATCTGTATAAATTGAAATCAATTTTAGGTGAATTAAAAAATAAGGAAAATCCTGATAAAATAGAAAAAATGGTAAGTGATTTCTATAAATCAGGTATGGATACAGAATTAATAGAAAAATTGAAGTTCGAACCACTGAAAGATATGGTGAGTATTTTAGATGATATGAAGAGCCATGCGGATTTGCCATTAGTATTATCAAAACTTTCTATGAATGGAATAGACACTTTATTTGGCTTTGGTTCAGAAGCAGACGAAAAGAACAGTGAGATATATGCATTTTATTTGATGCAATCTGGGTTATCATTGCCAGATCGTGATTATTATTTAAATGACCAGTTTAAAGATATTTTAAAGGAATATGAAAAGCACATAAAAATAATGCTTGATTTGTATGGATATGAAAACCCTGAAAAATTTGAGAAAAAAATTGTAAATATAGAGAAAAAAATAGCAGAATTTTCAAGGTCTAGAGTCGATTTAAGAGACCCAGAAAAGAATTACAATAAAATGCTTTTAAACGAATTATCTGAAAATTATAAAAACTTTGATTTCTCTTTATTTTTAAACATTATAAATTTTAAGCATTCAGATTATGTTATCATAGGACAGCCCGAATTTTTTAAAAATGTAATTGATTATTTCGAAACATTGAATATAGATGATATAAAAAATTATTTATTCTGGAAAATACTGAATTCAACTGCATCTCTTTTGCATAAGGAGGTCAGAGATGAGGATTTCAGATTTTATAAAAAAGTTCTTCTTGGCCAAGAAAAGCAGGAGGAAAGGTGGAAAACTGTAGTTAAGGTTATTGATGCGTCCATAGGGGAGGCTCTGGGAGAATTATATGTTAAAAGATATTTTCCACCTGGTGCAAAGGAAAGAATGATGGCAATGATCTCAGATATAGAAGATGTTTTTAAAGAAAGGCTAAAAAATGTTGAATGGATGACTCCAAAAACAAAGGAAATGGCATTGAAAAAATTCTCAAAGTTCAATGAGAAAATCGGATATCCAGACAAATTCATGGATTATTCATCGATAAAAATAGAAAAAAATGATTATTTTGGCAATGTTCTCCGAGCTGATTTGTTTGAAATGAATCGCCAGATGAACAGAATAGGAAACAATGTGGATAAAACTGAATGGGAAATGACACCTCCGACCGTAAATGCATACTTCAACCCTTTAAAGAATGAAATTGTATTCCCAGCAGGAATATTGCAGCCACCATTCTTTGACAACGAAATGGATGATGCCGTGAATTATGGTGGCATAGGAGGAGTAATATCACATGAAATAACACATGGTTATGATGATGAGGGAAGGCATTTTGATGAAAACGGCAATCTTGTGGATTGGTGGTCAGAAGAAGATGCAAGAAAGTTTGATGAATATGCAGATAAGGTTGTTAAATTATATGATTCTCTGGAGATCCTTCCAGGAATACATGTCAATGGAAAATTAACGCTAGGAGAGGACATAGCGGATTTGGGAGGAGTGTATATTGCATATAATGCCCTTGAAAATCATCTGAAGAAACATCCTGAATTGAACAAAAAAATAGATAACTTAACCCCTGAGCAGAGATTTTTCATATCATGGTCGCAGGTGTGGAGAGGAAAAATAAGGGAAAATGAAATAAAAAGATTAATAACAATCGATCCACACGCCCCCTCAAAATTTAGGGGAGAAGTACCGGTATGGAATCATGAAGAATTTGAGAAAACATTCAAGGAATATATAAAAAATGATAAAAAGAAGGAGAAAATAAAAATTTGGTAATTTTATCTATTTTTCATTAATTCTTGGCTGCCCTATAATGCACAGTTTCTGGTTGATAGTGTCATTTATCTTGTGTATATTAAAAGATGCTTCCTCTGGAACATTTCCTCTATTTTATAACCTGAACTCTCTGCATTTAGGTACATGATATAGATTCCAGGGCATCAAGGATTTCTTTCTGCTTTTTTGTCCTCTCCCTTTCTACAAGTTTTCCATCAATGTCAATCATCTGGAGTTTCTCCAGTTCAAGGAATGCCTTGTCAATGGAGTATTTCCTGCTCAATCCTGATTCTGACATCATCTTCCTGATTCTGAGCCTGAGTATCAGTGAGATAAATAGCACAAATATGAGTCCTTTAGTTGTGGCAGGTGTCCCTGTCCTCAATGGAAATTGATCTGCCCCAGCAAAAACTGTAACAATTTTTTTTAATTTATTATTTGTTGGCCAAATAACTTTTTTATAATTTTTAAATTTATTACCTTTTTAAGTTATTAAATTTAGAAAATAATAACATTATAAAGTAATTATTTATATATTTAAATTACATTATAATATATGGATATCTCAGAACTTGAAAAATTCAATGAATGGTGGATTAATGGCAAGGTAAGAAAATCATTATTGGTTAAATACAAAAGAATACTTTATTATGGCATTGAAAAAAATCTAGACAACAGGTTTATAGTTTTAATATATGGGCTCAGACGCATGGGCAAAACAACAATTATTTATCAATTAATAGACCATCTTTTAAAAAATAAAAACAAAATGAAAATTTTATATTTCATTTGATGAAATTCAATATAATCTGGATGATGTTTTAAAAACATATCAGGAAAAGATATTGAATAAGAGTTTTAATGATATTGAAGATAAAATATACCTATTTCTTGATGAAATAGAAAAATTACCTGATTGGGAAAACAGGGTAAAAATATATTATGATTTATATCCCAACATAAAGTTTATTATTACCGGTTCAGTATCTATATCTTTAAGGAAGGGATCAAATGAAAGTTTGGCTGGACGCCTATTTTCATATTTTTTACCTCCATTAACTTTTGGTGAATATTTGGAATTGAATAATCTAAAACTGGATGGCATAATAAATAATATAGATTTATATAAAAATAAAATAATTCCATTATTTTATAAATATATAAAATATGGAACTTTTCCTGAACTTTTATTTAATAATGATGATGAATTCGCAAGGGAATACATATTTGGGACCGTTATTGATAGAATAATTTATAAAGATATATCTGATGAGTTTCATGTTAATGATACCAATCTTTTAAAAATATTATTAAAAACCGTGATAGAAAGACCAGGTATGATATTAAATTTTAAATCTCTATCAGAAAATTATGGTAGGGACCAAAGAACAATATCCAATTATTTTGAGTATTTACAATTTGGGCTCTTAACTAAAATAGTATACAATTATAGGCCAAATGAGGTTATAAGCATGAGAAAATTAAAGAAATGTTATTTATCAACCCCAAATCTCATTTTTGCCATGTCAGCCAATTTTGATGAAAAACTTCCATATATACTTGAAAATTTAGTCTTAATGCATACCAACTGTAATTATTTTTATAAAAATAACTTTGAAGTAGATTTTATTTTAAAAAAGGATAGTAAAATAATACCCATAGAAGTTAAAAAATCATACAAATCTATAAAGCAAATTAACAATTTCCTAAAACACTATAGTGATAAGGTTATGCATTCATTGATGATAACATTAAATGATGAGTCCATATCGGAAAATATAAAAATTATTCCAGTTTATAAGTTTCTTTTACTTGAGGAATATAAATATGATTGATATTTTTTAAAAACCATCATTTTAATCTTAAATTTTAAAATTATGCCACGGTATACACATTTTTTATAGGAGTTCAAGGAAGTAATTCCCATTCTCCATAGATGATATTAATTGTGGGGAGAATCTCCATTAGAGATGGTTGTGTAATCAATTAACTATACTGATATGATCAGCAAAGATGAAAACTATCATTCCGAGGGGCACCTATTGTATGGTTACCTGCATCATAAACCTGAGAAATACAGAAAATTCATGTCTATGTACATAAGAATCCCGCAGCTTTGATGCGAAGTCACTCACTTTATTAGTAATCCATTAGCACAAATTAAAATATCGAATTAGGTAATAATAAATATAACTAAATACTATAAACTGTTATATTTTCATGAACGGTAATGGTACTGGTTCAAGTTATGAAAAAAAATCCATAATTGCAAGAATGCAACGAATAGACGAATGGCCACTTCCAAAGTCCTTTTTAGCAATAATAGCACTTGGGTATTTTTTTACATTCTACGATGTTACTGATATAGGCTTTGCAATGCCTGCCATTGCACCCCAATTTAACTTAGTGGGATCGGAGATTTTATTTCTGGCCTTATCAATAGGGCTTATAGGATATGTATTTGGTTCGTTTATCATAGGGGGTTTATCGGACAGGTATGGACGATATCCAATGCTAATTATTACCATGGCATTGATGGCTCTTGGGTCATTTGGAGATGCAGCATCAGTGAACCTTGATATGCTCGTCATATTTAGATTCATCACCGGTCTTGGATTGGGTGCAGATTTGAACCTTATTCCTGCGTATATAGGTGAATTTGCACCAGCTGAAAGGAGAGGGCACCTTGCACAGATAACATTCTTCCTGGGCATACTGGGGCAGGCAGTGACGCCATTCGTTGCCCTGGCACTTGTACCGCCCTTTTACTATGGGTGGAGAGTGCTGTTTTTCATAGGAGGGTTAATCGCTGTAATAGCAGTTATATTGAGAACTGAACTTCCAAGGTCCCCAAGATGGCTCGTTTCACACGGAAGAGTTAAGGAAGCCGACGGAGTTGTTTCCAAATTTGAGAAATATCTAAAAGATAAAGGGCTCTCCTTACGCAAAATAAAGGATGAAGATATAAATAAAATAAATTTAGAGGATGAAACTAGCCGGATTCCCTTCAAATACCTATGGCAAAAACCATACAGATTGAGAATGCTTATATTTGGCCTGTGGTGGGGACTCTGGTACATTGGGAATTATGCCTTCCTTGGAGATGCGGCAACCATTCTCTCCTCATCTGGTGTTTCCGTGGCAAGTTCTATCCTTTACATAGCCATAGGGGCGATAGGGTATCCAGTTGGAGCAATATCTTCCTGGTTTATATCAGATAAAATAGAAAGAAAAATTATTATATTTGGAGGCTCCATAATGTGGCTTATTGGTATGCTTATATTTGGGAGCAAATATAATGATATAACCTTGATAATAGGAAGTTTCATAGCTTCCTATGCCCTTGCCTTCACTCTTGGAATTGCCTATCTGTATACCTCTGAAAGCTATCCAACAAGGGCAAGAACATCTGGATTTGCAATGGGGGATGGACTTGGCCATATAGGAGGAGCCATAGGGGCACTTCTACTGCCTGTCTGGGTGACAGAAATTGGATTTTTCGGAGGATTTGCCTTTATTGGGTTTACCACACTAATAGCCGGAATAATACTTGTTGTTTGGGGTTCCATGGCCACAGGAAAGCAGCTGGAATCAATTTCGGCATAGTGAGTTAAAAAATATTTATATATTTTTATTATTATTTTTTTGCATGGCCATAGAATATCCAGGAAATGTTAATGAAAATGATGAACTTTTAATTAAAATAGTAGGGGAAATAACACGGAATTTTGGGAAAAATTACTGGAAAAAGTTTGAAGAAAGGCATTTATATCCAAATGATTTTGTCAGGGGAGTTCACAAAACAGGATTTATTTAAAATACCAATACCTGAAAAATATGGTGGAGGAGGTCTTGGGATAAAAGAGGGATCACTAATTCTTGAGGAGATCAATGTATCCGGTGGCAATTCCCAACCTTTCCACGGACAGTATTACATGACATGGTTTCTGTCAAAATTTGCAAGTGAGAAACAAAAAAATGCTTTGTTCCCTGATCTTGGAAGTGGAAAAATTAGAATGCAGAGTATGGGGCTTACCGAACCTGATGCTGGATCAAACACTCCAATTGTCAATACATTTGCCACAAAATCAAATGGCAAATATATAGAACGGTTAGAAAATATTCACATCCAGGATTGAGGAACCATGCTGGGTTTTGATTGTGACCAGAACAAAAAAATATGAGAAGGTTTCAAAGAAAACAGACGGAATTAGCCTTTTTTTGTTGGGTCCTGAGGAAAAGAAACAGATTGAGTTTACAAGGATTAAAACAATGTTCAATAGCCAGACATATCAGGTATTTTTAAGGGATGTCCAAGTTCCAGCAGAAAATATTATCGGAAGGGAAAATGAGGGGTTTTCATATTTAATGCACGTTCTCAATCCCGAGAGGATTTTGATAGCATCTGAAAGCATAGGAGATATGAGATGGTTTATTGAAAAGTCATCAGAATATGCGTCAAGCAGAATAGTATTCAGCAGGCCAATAGGCCAGAATCAGGGAATTCAGTTCCTATTGCTGACATATATGCAAAAATGCTCTCAGTGGCATCATTGAGATGGGATGCAACCACCATGTACGATAATGGAGGAGATATAAAGAAAATTGTACTTTCATATATGTGCCACAATGTTTTGAACATGCCAAAATCCTACTGATTTTCAAACCATTCAGCTGCAAGATGAATATCATACGGAATGTGTTTATTTTTGCATCCGTTAAGGTATTTTATCAGGGAATCCCTGTAAGGAGGACTGGCACAGTTGTTTATGATTTCAATCGCCTTCTCCCGCGGATCCTTCCATCTGAGATCTGCTATTCCATTTTCAGTAACTATAAAATCTACCATCTGCTTTGGTATATCAACATTTGAAAGCAAGGGCACTATCTTGGATGTTCTCGAATCTCTGGAAAGCGAAGTCAGGGCAACTATAACATACTTTCCTGAAGAGGCAAAATCACCAGAGCCACCAACACCGTTGTAGATATTTCCATTTATATGGGAAACATTTACGGATCCATATATGTCGGCTTCAAGTGCCTGCTGGATAACTATTGCATTCAATCTTCCTATAATTTCCTGGTTGTTTGTTATGTAATTTGGTCTCAAAACCAGCGAGTTAATGTAATCAGCATATGAATTTAGAAATTTTGCTGTGTATTTTTCATCTCCAGGGAGTGTGTATAAAGCTGAAGCACTTATTTTGTCTATCTTGTCCCCTATCTTTTCGATCCATTTTGATGGGGCAATTTCGCACCATATCTTCAAATTATCATATGGTGATGCATCTATAAGGGATGTGGCAATTGATCCTGCACCCACCTGCAATGGCTCCACATTTTTAAATGCAATGAATTCTGTAAGAATTTTCCAGATATTGTTTGAAATTATGTCAATATTTTTTGGGGGTCTTCCATAGGAACTTCCGGATTCTTCTTTCCTATCCGTAAAAATTATGCCCTTTATTTTGTCTTTTTTAATTTTTAAGTACCGGCTTCCTGGCCTGTCATAAACATGTTTTATACCTGCCGTTTTTCTGCTTTTTAGTGGTATAATATCATGAAGACCATCCAGATCGGGCTTGTCTGTATTTATTTCTATCAAAATATTTTTTGCCGCATATTCAAGAGCAGGAACAGCATCAATGGAAAGTGACGGCACAATCCCATTTTCACCTATGGCTGTTGCCTCAAAAATTAAAAAGTCTATTTTATTTCTCATTTCATATCCCATGAGCCGTGAATACCTGGAAACAAAATAATCCATCATCATGGTTTTCCCGTTGTTTACAGATAATCTGCTTTTATTTCCGCTTAAATAATAGAACCTCCTTTTTATTTCCAGTTTGGACATTTCATCCTCAAATGTATCAGTTGTTCCACCACCAGTATATAGAGTGATATTTTTACCCTTTGCATTTATTGAAAGTTCTGAAGGGATCTCCTTGGGAATGGACTGTCCACCCATGCCACCAAAGGCTATTGAGTTTGCATTCGTAAGCATTCTTGCAGCTTCATCCACGCTGATGACTTTTTCCCTAAAGGATCCAGTTATTCTTTCCATTAATACACACCCATTGTTTACGGATTTTCACCACTATTCTTAATTATGCTTTCCGCCATTCTTATATGCACCGAGTCAACCAACTGCCCATCGACGTTTAGAGCACCTTTTCCCATTGAGGATGATTCCCTGTATGCCCTTATTATTTTTTTGGCCCATTCAATCTCCTCTCTGGTCGGTGAAAAAATCTGGTTGGCAATTGCAACTTGCGATGGATGTATGACCTGCTTCCCCTCATACCCAAGAGACTTCGCTTCCCTGCACTCCTCGGCAAAGCCATCAGAATTGTTGAGGTCAAAGTAAACTTTGTCCATAGCTTTAACACCAAAGGATCTTGAGGAAATGGCAACTTTGGTTTTCAGATACAGGTTTGATGAATAACCCTGAATATTGCCGCCTGCCGAAAATGATAGATCGCCTGCCGCCCATGAAACCATTTCAATGCCCTCCTGGGATATTACATCATCCAGCTTATTCATGCCCCTTGCTGTTTCAATCAGGGCTATTACTGGTATGCCAAGATGTCTGTAGATATGGCTCAGCCCCAATTCTGATTTTGGAACCACAAGATAATCCGGCTTTTTTTCTGCCCTGTCAATGGCTATAATATCATGGTAGAAATATCCCGTATCCATGGCGTTTATTCTTATGGCTATTTTTTTCCTTGCCGTACTATTTTGAATAAATTCTAGAATAAACTCACGTGCAGAATCTTTTTCACTGTCAGGAACTGAGTCTTCAAGATCAAATATAATCATGTCTTCATCCATGTCAGAACTTTTGTTCACCATTTTTTTATTGTTAGAAGGCACATATAGTTGGGATCTTATCATTATTATCACCATTTTTTATTTTTAACAGGAATCATAAAGGTTCTTACCATTTCCATAACCTCTTCAGATTTCTGGTTTAATCCTGTTGTCTTAATTTTCACAACCCCAAATCCTTCATGTGTTTTTGATTCTCTCTTATCTAAAACCTCAACCTTGGCATATAATGTATCCCCAGAAAATACAGGCGCCTTGAATTTTACATTTTCTATTCCAAGCATGAAGCCATTTTTGCTTGTATATTCAACAGATAAGCCCACCACAATTGCCATGGTAAACATGCCATTCACAACAAGCCTTCCATTGAATGGATTCCCGGAATAATTTTTCTGAGTGTAATCACTATTGAAATGAATTTGATTGTTATTGTTTGTCAGAAGTGTGAACCATATATTATCATTGTCCGTTATGGTTCTTCCAATTTCGCTTAAATATACGCCTCCAATTTTTATATCTTCATAGTAAACATCATTCATTAAAGTCGTAATTCTTGTATCTATTTAAATTTGACTTTAATTTCAAAACTTAAACATTCACGCTCTCTGTTTTATTATGGCACAATAAAAGTTTTTTTTACATTAATCCAAAAAAATACAATTCACAAAAATGTCAATTAGGGCATACAATTTATAATAAAATTTCAGGTTTTGCAGCTGTTAATAAAATAATATGGCGGTAATGTTATTTAAAAAATTTTTATTTTTTCGAACCGCCAGCT
Organism: Thermoplasmata archaeon; assembly: GCA_021846395.1. GTDB lineage: Archaea > Thermoplasmatota > Thermoplasmata > Thermoplasmatales > Thermoplasmataceae > Acidiplasma. The sequence continues at coordinate 15,108 of JAJZXB010000015.1, forward strand.
GAAAGCAATTTTTCAGGAAATTCAAGGCCACGAGTTTCAGGAATTAAAAAGATCAGAGGAATTATTATTATAAAACCAATTATTGTGTATGCAATCGAATGAATAATTAACTGGCATAATTATTCAATACATTTTTATGTGGTTCATTCTTCATACAGTTGTGCCCACTTCAAGAAAGAAAGCGAAGGCACAATAAATAGAAAATATCACGTGATTCAAAGTCACTGGTGATAACCTATGGCCGCAGGTGGTTTCTAATCCATTCAATTCTGTTGGAGATTGCACGTTTTGTAACACTCGCCTCAGGTGCCTGTGAATGCCAGCTATGAAACGTGCCCGGATATACATGTAGTTCCACCGGCACATTATCTGCCATCATCCTTGATGCATAATCTATATCTTCATCCCTGAAAACTTCCATCCCTCCAACTTCGATATACGATGGAGGCAAATTTCCAAGGTATTTTGCACGTGATGGGGCAGCATATTGCGAAACATCTGAAGTTCCTGCCAGATCGCCAAGCAGGGCATGCCATCCAAGCAAATTCATCTCTCTTGGCCAGGAAGGCCACGCTCCTGAGCATAATAGGCTGGAGGATGTAATGTTTCTGTCATCTAACATTGGGGCTATAAGAGCCTGAAATAGTATTCTGGGTCCACCTGAATCCCTTGATTTGATTGCAATGGATGCAGCAAGTCCACCCCCCGCGCTTTCACCCATAAGCCCTATTCTGGATGAATCTATATTGAGATCCTTTACATGGTCCGATATCCACTTCAGGCCGTCATAGCAATCCTCCATGCCGGCAGGATAGGGGTATTCTGGTGCAAGCCTGTAATCCACATCCACAACTATAGCCTGAAACATGTTTGATAATTTTGATAGCTCTTCCATTTCATTATCTATATCCCCGGAGATCATTCCCCCACCATGAATTTGATAAATGCATGGCAATGGACTGTGTTGTAACCGTGGCCTATAAATCAACAATCTTATGAAACCATCACCATTACTTCGTGGAATCATTATCTGTTCATGCATTACTGTTTGCTTAATATATCCATCTGGGTGGTCATACTCTCTAAGGACATTCTTCAAACAAAATACCTTTGAGTTTATATCTTTATAGTTATCAATTAAATCAAGAATTCTTTTGGTATCTTTGCTCCCCTCTTCAACCGCTTTTCTCAGTTCCGGATCAAAATCTTCATTTTTATACATGCTTTTATCCTCACCTGTTGTCATTTTAGTGGAAATATGATTCAGTTTTCCCGGAAAATCTGCATATACCATCTTGCATCTGAGCAAAAAACGCAAATATGCCGGTTAAAAATATATATCCCACTCATCTGGGCATATGCTGGAACAGCAACATCCAGAGAACTTTTATTGTGATTTCATATAAAAATATATTCATTAATCAAGTTCTACAATGGCATGTTGAAATTTTTCAGGATAGTCCTAATTACTGAACCAGTGACTGGCCATCATCTTTGTATTAAATCCACAGTCAGTAATACTTATCGCAGATATCATAAATAACGATATTCAAACATAACTATCATGATGATATAACAGATAAAACTTTATATGAAATGCGCTCAATAATGCATGCCTGTAAATAAATTTGCAACATTGAAAATATATAAAATATTCTGAATTTAGATAAATATCGGTATTTTATCAGAAAAATTTTATTGTATTTCATCCTGTCCCACTCAAAATTTATATATTATGTAATTCTATTTTAATAATTTAATAAAAACAGACAAACAGTTAAAATATAAACACACATTAAACATCTGTGATTCACCACCCAGTTATCCTATGGAATTGTGATTTAAAGCATTTACTGCATCCAAAATTGTAATAATTCTTGATTTTATAGATATACTACACATACTATATTTTTAAGTATCAATATTCAAGCAATATTTAAATAATAGAAGTTTATGAAAAGGCATGAAGAAAAATCATTTGATTTTAAAGAGATCGTTAGTCGTAGCAGTTGTTATTATAATGGTTTCGCTATCCATTGTAAGCCTGTATCAGTCGAGCACACAAAACGCTTTTAATATTAAAGCAGCCACGTCATCAAGCACCTCAAATAATAGCACAATATATATTTCTCCCGGTCCATCACCTGCATTTACCAACAATTTCAATCCTTTCATCGGTCCGTGGAATGGACCAGTAGGTATAATGGGTTTAATGTATGAACCCTTGTTCCAGATCAATACCTATAATGGAACTGTTATCCCATGGCTTGCTACCAATTACTCATGGAATTCAGGTGCAACTGTATTAACAATGCATCTAAGACAGAATGTTACGTTCAGCAATGGGATGAAATTCAACGCTTCAGATGTTGTATATACATTTAAGGTACAGAAAAACGTATCAGGACAATGGACCTTTTTGAAAGGTATAGATGCCGTAAATCAATATGAAGTTCAGTTTACATTTAAATCCCCAAGCTCTCAGGATCTGTTTTATATAGGCTCTAACTTTATTATACCAAAAGCTATGTTTTCAAACACAACAAATCAATCACTTTTAAAGACAATGATAGTTAAAAACCCAGTGGGCACAGGTCCATACATGCTTGATAGTTTTTCACCACAGAAAATAGTTCTAAAGGCAAATCCAAATTACTGGCAGAAAGGTGAACCTAAAATAAAGTATGTGGTATATAGAGATTACGTAAGTGCCAGCGCATTGACATTGGCAATGCAGAGAGGACAGGTAGATTGGACTTCGGCTTTCGCACCAAACATAACATCTCTGTTTGTTTCGCACAATCCAAAATATAATCATTTCTGGTTTCCACAAGGCCAGCCTGTGACACTGTTGACAAATGACGCTTCCTATCCATTTAACACGTCATATTTCAGACAGGCAATCAGCGTGGCAATAAATAGAACGCAGATACAGAATGTGGGCGAGTATGGTTACGAAAAGCCAGCAAATGCAGCAGGATTACTATCTCAGCAGTTAGGTGAATTGAATTCAACAAATACCGCACTGGCGAAAAAGCTTTCAGAATTTAATATATCTTATGCCAAAAAAATACTTAAATCACACGGTTTCACAATAAATAGCAAAGGACAGCTGGTCGAACCTAATGGCACAGTATTGCCTCCTATCAATCTTATGTCAGTTGCAGGCTATACTGATTGGGATACAGATATATCAATAATAGCCCAGGATCTAAATCAACTTGGAATAAAAGTTATATTACAGACACCATCACAGAGTACAGTATCAAACGATATTATAACTGGAAATTATCAGATGGCTCTTTATGTTTCTACGGGAATAGGTCCAAATGCATGGTATGATTACAGCAGTCTTACAGGACCAGTACACATAGGATCAAATGCAACCACAAATCCGGAAAGATGGAATACCACAGGAACTGGGTTTATGCACTATTTCAACAACTTCACGAATACAACAAATACCTCAACTCAGGGATCCTATATAAATCATATGGCTTCAATAATGCTTAATCAGATGCCAGTTGTTTATGTTATGAACTCAGCAAACTGGTATGAATATGTGAACTCTTCAATAGGTGGATGGCCCAGTGCTAAAAATCCATACTGGCTTCCCATGCCATGGTATCCTGGACCAAATGAGGTTGTAATGCTTCACCTATACATTAAGCATCCTGTAAGCAATACCGGGCTTAGTGCTTATGAATACTATATAGTAGGGGGAGTTGTCGTTGCAGCGATAGCAGGATCAGGAGCAGCAATGTATTTAAGAAAGAAAAAAATAAGAGGGGAGGAATAAGACAAATGTCAAGGTGCTAATAAATGAGAATACCGATAAAATATATAATTAAAAAAATTTCTTTATTTTTTGTGGTTTTTATGGGAGCCATTACGGTAAATTTTGCTTTGCCCAGAATGATGCCAGGAAATCCGGCACAGGTTGTTTACAGTCAAATATTAAGAGCAGGAGGCAGTGGAGTAAGTCCAGTATACCTGAATCAGTTAGAAGTTGAATATGGCTTATCAAAAGCCCCTCTTTATATCCAATATTTTCAATATTTAGATAACCTATTTCATGGTAATTTGGGAGTTTCTATATCTTATTTTCCAGAGCCAGTATCGACAATACTTGCGCAGGCACTTCCATGGACATTATTTCTTGTAATATCCTCCATTACAATTTCTTTTTTTATAGGAAATCATCTTGGCAGATACGCAGGTACAAATAGAAATACCGGAAAGGATCTTGCAATAGATTTATTTTCAATGTTTATGGCAGCATTTCCTGCATTTGTTCTTGCTTTTATTATTCTTGATATATTCGCAGTTTATGGCAATTTGTTTCCAATTGGTGGCGCATATGGAATAAGTGTTAATGAAGGTTTAAATGTGCCGTTCATTTTAAGTGTTCTTTATCATGCATTTTTACCAGCTCTTACTATAATCCTTATTTCACTCGGCGGATGGGTACTTGGCATGAGAAATAACATAATTCCAAGCCTTAACAGTGACTTCATAAATTATAGTGAAAATCTTGGTTTCAAAAAATATCAGATAAAGAGCATAGCATACAGAAATGCAATACTGCCAAACATGACTGGATTTGCCATGTCCATTGGTTTGTCCACAAGTGGCGTTATAATAGAGGAATCAATTTTCTCCTATCCGGGTGTTGGCATGTATATGATTAATGCAATTAATTCTCTTGATTACCCTTTAATACAGGGCATATTTTTAATGGTTGTAATTGCTGTTCTTATTGGAAACTTTGCTGTTGATATATTATATGGGTTCTTGGATCCCAGAATAAGGCAGGAGGGAGATTGAATTGGAAGAAAAATCGAATTTGAATGAAAAGAATATATATAATAAATCCACAAAATCAAAAGTGCGTACATCTGTGATAAAATCAACTTTGGGCACTTTGCTTAAAAACAATAAATCAAAGACCGGATTTATTATGCTTTTATCCATTATTACATTTTCAATTATAGGAATTTTTTATTCCCCTTATAATCCAAATGCGTACCTATTTAAAATTGCCCAACCACCCAATTCCGTAAATTTACTTGGCACTACAGGGTATGGGCAGGATGTTTTCTCAGAATTGCTAAGAGGTGCAGCACCAACCTTGATGATTGCATTTACAGTGGGATTGCTGGGAACATTAATAGCCGTTCTTGTTGGAATATTTGCAGGTTTCACCTCAAAAACAACAAATGCCGTTATTAACATATTTATAAACATCTTTCTTGTTATACCTGGAGTACTGTTAATCATGCTTTTTGGTACATATTTTATGGGAATACGCCAGAATCTTGGTTATTTACCAACAATAATTATACTTGTTATTACTGGATGGGCATTCGGTGCCAGAACCTTCCGTTCTATAACATTATCAATTGTAAAACGTGATTTTGTGCTTTCATCAATATTGATCGGGGAATCAAAAATAAGCATAATAGTCAGACAGATTATGAGGGCAATCATGCCGATTATTGTTTCCAATTTTTTCTTCACATCAATGTATGGTGCAATGGGATTAACCTTCATTGAATATCTTGGTGTGGGCAATATCCAGCAGGTAAACTGGGGGACAATGCTTTACTGGGCAATAAACTATGAGGCATATTTAACCGGAACATGGTGGTGGATACTACCTCCAAGCATAATGATTTCATTACTAATGTTTTCATTGATACTCCTGAATTTTGGTCTTGATGAAATGGCAAACCCCTCATTGAGGGTATTTAAAAAGAAAAAGAGAGATAAAAATGAATGAATTAATCAGAACAGAAAATTTAACTAAGGAATTTGAAACGCGCAAAGGGTTTACAGGAATTACAAAAATAAAGGCATTGGATAATGTAAATATATCACTTTATCCAAATGAAATAGTGGGCATAGTTGGAGCCAGTGGTTCAGGAAAAAGCACTCTGGCTAAAATACTTGTATTTCTATACAAATCAACATCCGGAAAAATATATTTTAAAGACGAGGATATTACAAAAATACATGGAAAATCCCTAAAAAAATACAGAAAGGAAATACAGATGGTTTTTCAGGATCCATATGCATCACTTGACCCATATCATTCAATAGAATGGCATATAAAAAGGCCATTATTGATCTCCCATTATTCAGGTAATATTGATGACAGGATAGATGAGTTGATGAATATGGTCAAGCTCACACCCCCCGAATCCTATAAGAATAAATTTCCACATCAGGTTTCGGGCGGACAGAGGCAGAGGGTTTACATTGCCCGAGTTCTTGCACTTAACCCACAAATTTTAATCGCAGATGAACCCGTATCAATGCTTGATGTTTCACTGAGAATAGACGTGCTTGATTTATTATTAAAAATAAAAAACGAGCTTGGCATAGGAATAATTTATATTACCCATGACTTGAATACTGTCAGCATGGTTACAGATAGAATATATGTTTTGCATAACGGTGAGGTTGTTGAAGACGGTCATACAAATACCATATTGACCTCTCCACAAGATGGATACACAAAGGCGCTCATTGAAGCTGCATCGGATCCCTACAAAAGGATATAGGTGATAATCATGGATAGTAGTGCAATAGAAATTAAAAATTTAAACGTGGGTTATAATACTGAAACTGACTTTTCATTGATAATTAAGAATTTCAATTTATCAATAAAAAAGGGTGAAATATTTGGCATTGCAGGGGAATCAGGTTCAGGAAAAAGCACTCTGGCTCAAGCGATATACCGGTCAGTCAAGTACCCTGGAGAAATAGAAAGTGGAGAAGTAATATTCAAGGATAAAGATATAATGAAAATGGAGGCAAATGATCTCAGAAAAATAAGGGCAACTTTATTTTCCTTTATTCCACAGGCAGCAATGAATGCATTGAACCCTGTTAGAAAAATCAGGTACCAGTTTTACGATCTTCTAATCGCGCATGGAATTTTGCCAGAAAAAAATAATGATAAAATATCTGCTGTGCTGAAAATGGTGAGATTAAATGAAAGTGTACTGGATAACTATCCCCACGAACTGAGCGGAGGAATGAGGCAGAGAACAGTTATAGCAATGTCAATTTTATTGAACCCCGAAGTGGTCATACTTGATGAGCCAACAACTGGCCTGGACGTTCTTGTTGAACATGAAATACTTAAAGATCTTAAAAATATTCAAAGGAAATATGGAATCACAATGATATTCATAACGCACGATCTTGCAATACTGTACGAAATTTCAGATAGAATAGCAATGATTTATGCTGGAGAAATAGTTGAATTTGGGGCAAGGGATGATATGCTGGAAAATTCAACACATCCATACAATTTTCTATTATTGAAAAACATTCCAAGAATTGGAGTGAAAATGGATAATATAATAAAGCTAAAGGGAAATCCATCAAATTTCAAGGAGAATTTTCCAGGGTGTCAGTTCTATGAAAGATGCCCATTTTCAAAGGGAGAATGCTCCGAAAAACATCCAGATCTGAGGGAGTATTCAAATGAACACTATTACAGATGTATAAGATTTCCAGAATGGAAGCAGAATGTATAAATAATCATGGATTTTGATACAATTTTAAAGTATGGAAATCCATTCAACTGCATAAAAATAACCTATTTTTATCTTGAAATTGATCATAAATAATATAAATTTATATAATTTAAATCAATTAATATTTAAATGGAAAAGGATGATATATTTAATGGCTTATCAAAACTGGGGTTAACCGCATATGAAATAAAAATATATGAAACCCTTGTACTTGCTGGCAAGGCAATGACTTCAACCGAGGTTGTTAAGCTCACCGGAATTCCGCAGCCCAGAATTTATGATTTATTTAGCACACTGGTAAAAAAAGGATTTATAGAGGAAAGCATCGATAAGCATAAAAAATACAGGGCCGTACCTGTATTGAATATTTTTAAGCGTGAAAAGGAATGGCTCGAATCATATTCACTAAACATTCAAAAATATGTTGAAAATAAGAAAATATATGAAAATGCGCCAACTAACTTTTTATCCTTATATGATGGTGAAAAAGATATAATTAACAAGACATTATCAATGATAGAAAGTGCAAATAAAGAATTGATAATATCAATTTCTGGGGATAAATATGATGTACTGAATAGCTCAATTGAATCAGCGTATAAGAGAGGGGTCACCGTTGCATTACTGGTTTTCAATAAAAGCAAGATAAATTTTGATGGAGATATACTTTTAAGAAACATTGAAGGTAAACCGACTGAACTGATTGTAAGCGACAGGAAATGCGGGCTTATAAATATCGAGGTAAAATCAAAGAATAAGAAAAACTCACTATACTTTGAGGAGGATAATTTCATACATGTTATCTCATATTATTTTAACCAATCTCTGTGGCAAAATGCAAAAATTCTAAAAAATTTTACAGCAAAAAAAGATTACCGGTTCTGTGATATATGGCTTACCTGTGATTTTATTGATTTCTTTTTATCAAATAATTTTTCCATTACTGGAGAGGTTAGGGGATATTATCACGATGATTTGAGAACCATAAAGGGAAAAATAATAAAAACAGAGAGGATACCATTTGTTAGAAATTCCTTTTACATAGAAACAAAGAATAAAATATATTCAGTTGGAGGGAAAACAGGCAACCTGGAAGATATCAAGATGCTTTTTTGTAATTTTAATCTACTATAGGATTAAGTAAGGGAATTTCAAAAAGTTATAAATAGGGATTCAAAATTTGCTGCTATGTTTCCGAAGGGTTTTAAATTTGGATTTTCAGAAGCAGGTTTTCAATTTGAAATGGGATTGAATGATATTGATAAAAACACTGACTGGTATATATGGTCTCGCGATAAATATAATGTTGAAAATAAGCTTGTTTCTGGCGATCTTCCTGAAAACGGTCCAGCCTACTGGGATTTATATAGAAAGGACCATGATATAGCACAGAGCCTTGGAATGAATGCCGCAAGAATAGGAATTGAATGGTCAAGAATATTCCCAAATTCAACGGAGTCAATAAAAACAGGAATGGAAATTAAAGATGATGATATTTTAAGCGTAGAAATAGACGATAAATTGATGGAGGAGCTTGATAAAATAGCAAATAAAAAGGCTTTGGATCATTACAGGGACATGTTTATGGATCTGAAAAAAAGGGGGTTTTATTTAATAATAAATCTCTATCACTGGTCAACTCCATTATGGATAAATGACCCTTCAAAAAGAAATATAGAGAAGGACAATGCTGTAGGAAATTGCTTCAGTTTAAGATCCATAGGAGAATTTGCAAAATATGCTGCATATATTGCTTATAAATTCGGTGATATTACAGATAAATGGATAACAATGAATGAACCGAACATGCTGTTCAACGGCCAGTCAAGTACTGATTTATCGCCCCTAGCAACAAGAATAAGAAAAAAATTATTTGTTGAGGCACATTGCAGGGCGTATGATTCAATAAAAAAATATTCAAAAAAACCCGTTGGAATAGTATATGCAAATGGCGATATGCAGGCCCTGACAGAAGATGATGTGGAAGCTAAAAACAAGGCTGAATATGAAATTAGATATTCATTTTTTGATGCCATAACAAAGGGAGATGTATCATGGTACACGAGTATAATGGACGAAAACAACAAAAAACATGGCAATTCTTCAAGGGATGATTTAAGAAATCATCTTGACTGGGTTGGAGTAAATTATTACAGCAGGGATGTATTGAAAAAGGAGGGGGATTATTGGTCAACAGTTACTGGATATGGCTACGCAACCGGAAACGTTGAAAAATCTATGGACAACAATCCAGTAAGTGATACTGGTTGGGAAATATACCCAGAAGGAATATACAATCTGGTAATGTCATACCAGAAACATCTGAATCTTCCCATGATGATAACCGAAAACGGTCTTGCTGATGCATCAGATAAATACAGGGCATATTATATTGCTTCCCATTTAAAATATCTTGAAAAGGCATATAATGACGGAGCCAAAATAGAGGGATATCTGCACTGGGCATTGACTGACAATTATGAATGGGCAAACGGCTTTTCAATGAAATTCGGCCTGGCATCTTATGATGAAAAAACAAAGGAAAGAACTGTAAGAAATTCAGCAGAAATCTTAAAGGAAATTATAAAAGAAAATACTGTAAATGGAACGGTAGAGGGATTAATTCAAAAATAGTTTAAAAAGCAGCTTTTTTCCCAGAATTTTTTTAATTTTAAGCATATTGCGATAAAAATTACCATGTTATATCGTAGCTACTCTTCATACTGATAGAAAAACAGATAGATGTTAAATGAATTTGAATTAAAATAAATGCAAAAACAATCGATGTGAGTATATGAGTATTAAAAAATTTAAACATAATGAATAAAGTATGGGGAAATTTTTGGCAGAAAGGCATATATAAATTGGGCAATTAAGCTAAAATTTTTTTTCAATAAAAATATAAATAACAATGCAATTAAAAAAAATGAACGAAACCCTTTATGTTCTTCTTCACGATTTTTTTGATGGCTTTAATGTGCATCAAAAACCCCATTACTTGAAAATAGAAGATGATATAATTGTAAGTCAGGGAGATTTAAATGAAGATATTCTTAAAAAAATAAGCAGTGAAAATATAAAAATAATGGATTACAGAAAAAAGTTTGTTACTCCCGGATTCATAGATGCGCATAATCATTTTATGCTAACGGCGTTGAAAGCACGATTTTATATAGACTTTTCAAATGTTTTTTCAATTGAGGATTTCGTAAATGTTTTAAAGAAAAATAAGAATAATGACTTTCATGGGTGGATTTTAGGATACAAACTGAATGAATACAATTTTAGTGATAATAATATTCCGGATAAAAAAATAATTGATAGGGTATTCGACCAAAATCCGGTATTTATAACCCAAACAACAGAACATTATGGGATCTGCAATTCTGAGGCTCTGAGAATATCAGGAATAGATAAAAACACTCCAGATCCTGAGGGAGGGAAAATTTCTAGATATTATAATAATGAGCCAGATGGCATTTTATATGAAGCACCTGCAATGGACCCTGTTAAGGATAAAATTCCTGGGTTTAATATAATTGATTATAAAGATGCAATTTTATACTCCCAAAAACTGTACAGAAAGGCAGGGTTGTCATTTGTAAAGGATACGGGAGGAACAGGAAAGGACATAAATGAAGATATGAGAATTTGTGCATTAAATGAACTTTCACATGAAGGTAAAATAAAAATAAGAATAGGAATAGCACTCCCCATCTATTCCCTGAATGATCTGGATTATAAGGTGAATTTATCCAGAAAAATTGTTCAGAATGATTTTATCAAATTTTCGGGGTTCAAGCTATTTCTTGATGGCTCCATACTGGCAAAAACTGCATGGATGAAAAAGCCCTGGTATGTGGATGGAAATAAGAATTATTTTTACGGAATAAATCTCTGGAATATGGGTGATTTTAACACTGCAATAGAACAATTATCCAAAATTCAAACAAATATAAGTATACATGCAATTGGAGATAGGGCAATAGAAGAAGCCTTAAATGCCATTGAATATGCAGGTTTAAAAAAATGCAACTCCACGTTTTCAATTATACACGCTGATGTACTTTCAAAAGAAAATATGGAGAGAATAAAAAATTTAAATGTGAGTATAGAGACACAGTCTGCATTCATATATCATATTGGAAATGCAGAACTAAACAATCTTAAAGGAAAAATGGATATCGAACTATTTCCTTATAAAACAATGATAAACCTTGGAATAAAAATAGCAAACAGTTCTGACAGTCCTGTATCAGATTTTTCACCTTTAACTGGCCTTTATTCCTCCCTATTCAGAAAAACAAAAAATAATGAAGAATGTTTTGATAAAAATGAATGCCTGGATATTGTAAACGCCCTTAAAATTTATACCTCAACGAGCTCTGATGTCATGGGCCTGAAAAACTACGGGAATTTCAATACAAATTCAATATTTGATCCGACTGTATTTGAAAATGATTATGCCTCACTTTATGCGAATTTAAAAAGATTGGGGGTAAGGATACACTGTTTATAAACAGTTTAAATTAGTATCATTACTTAATATTGCATAATAATGTAGAAAATTAATTATATACACTTATGTTGATATTTTGATATATATGGGTTTCTATAAATATAAAGGACCAGGATTCAGGTTTTAAAATAGAAAAATTATATGTGAATGCTATTGTTTATAATGTGGGTTTTTATTGCACAGGCTTTATGAGGTACCCATTTATCTGGTAAATGAAAAGACAATGGATAAATATCCACCACCTTCAAAATCCTTAAACAGAAACTGCGTAAAAGAGTGGTTAGGCGAATACAGGTATATGGATGAACTACATGATTGGAATCAATTATGTGACGTTAAATAAAAATAAACAAACATTAAATAAACCAGTGGAAAATTGCCATAATAACCCGTACATTAATCCAGGGATTTTAGCAATGCCTCCCATTTCCAAATATTTTACGCATAGAATATCTATGGATAATAGAACCCTATTATGGTATGCATGAGGATTTAATTTAAAGCAGTATGGTATGGAAATATTTAGACAGTAATATTTTATTAAAATTGCATTTTTTCTTTTCTGAAAAATTCCACGTTTTTAATATACCCTATATTGTATTCATTGCATATATACGGTATTTTTATTTTATTTCCATCCAGTTTTTCCTCAGTTATTACCACAATGTTTTTCCTGCCATTTATGGTCATCGAAAAATCAGATTGTTCAATGGCAAGTGCAACTATCCACGGGTCCGCATCACAATTCCCATAATCCTTCACAAATGACGGATATTTCATTAATATATTTTTCACTATTTCTGTCTGTTTTACAGTAATTTTTTTAAACATATTCTCATTTTTCTTGCACCATGAATAAAGTGCATCATCATGCTTTGATATTTCATCTTTAACCTCAGCAGGAGCCATTATATAGTGCTGTTTGGATAGATTCCCCAGTGTTTTCCAGACAGTGGGAAAAATATCTATGGGATTGTGTTTGCTCAGATCAATCAATGATGAGGCATCTATTATATAATAATTGTTTGAAATCATTTCATCACTCTTTCTATGACCTTATCGTAATTTTTTGATTTGATGGACAATAAATCAAGAACATCATTGTATGTTATGAAATCCTCCTGATAATTGCTTTCAACAATTGATATAAATTTATATCCCATTTGAGATACGCATGTTCTCTCCTGTGGAATTACGGAATATTTATCTTTATCCTTTTTGTTTAATTTCTTTTCATTTTTGTGTGAATATTTCAGCGAATCAAATTCATCTTTTGTTATATAATTCAGATTTAGCATTTTAACCAGAAGGAACAATCTGCTTATACTGTATTTATTTGACAGTCTAACTAATGTTTTATCCATTGTAATATTATCAACGTTTTTGAACAAGTCATCAGCCAGAGATTCAGGGAGTAAAAATGATGATGCGAATCTGTTACACCATCTTTCTATATCATTTTGATTGGAATCATTTTCTTCAGGCAAATCAATTCCACCTTCCCCTAAGATAATATGACCGAATTCGTGCATTATTGTGAATATTCTTGCCTCTATTTTATCTGCTGAATTTATGACCATAATATTTGGCTTTTCGTCGTTAAGAGTAAATCCTCTTGCATCCCCTATGGGAATTGAAAACTGAAATGTAAAAACATCAAATGTTTCTATACTGTGCCTTAAATATTTATATACATCATAAGAATTTTTAAAATTAATCTGTTTATTTTCATCAAATTCAAACAATTGACGGTATTCATTTGCTATATTCTCTGGATTATCATTGATATTTGCCCTTCTTATTTTCTCCCTGTTTTTATAATTTATATTTTTTTGAAGATCTTTTAAAATATTCTGTATATTTCTTGCTTTATTTATTATTGATATTGTTTTTTTATCAAATATGTTATTCTTTTCCGGAATTGATCTGAAATCCCTTGGCATATTATATTCTTTTTTGGGCTTTGATAAGAAGAATAATGCAACCGGTTTTTTATAAATACTTGATAATTTTTTCAACTGACTTAATGTTAATTTTTCAGTTCCATTTTCAACATCATTTATAAAATCTATGGAAGTCTTCAATTTATTTGCAATTTCCTCAACACTATAACCAGAGGTTTTTCTTATCCATATAAGGACATTTTTGTTAACATCAATGGTGTCGGCTTTCATTATAATTCCCCATATACAAAATTGATTTCTGAAAATAGTTCAATATTCTTTAAATTGTTTATGTACATTGAAATGAATATATTTTAGAATTTATTAAATTTTTCTTTATTTGCATGTTAATTCACGAAATTTTTTCATAATGGACTATGAGTATTTAAATATGATAATGGCAGCTCAACTCTTATCATCCATATGCGGTTTAAAATTATTATACCGCATCTATACTGGAAATCATTGGCATTCACTAAGATGAAATGATTTATTTTTGGTTATTATCAATTATTTGAGAAATATAGTTTAAATCGGAAAGGAAAGATATATATACACATGTGGGTTAATAATTGATTATGAATGAAGACATTTTCACCTTGCTTTCTTTTAATGCCAAACACCATTGCTGGAGCAGAGAAACAAGAGAATATGATGCTTCCCACCTTAAAATTCACCTTCTAACTTCCTATCCAGTAATAGGAAAAACAGATCTGTATACAGTTGCATCAATATACGGGATGAAATCAGATGTGAAAACCTTTCTTACCAAATTAAAAAATTCAGTTAACGTAAAAAAAATTATTTCAACATCACAATATTATGATAATTTTAATAAGAATACTGTGGATACATTGCTGGAATTCATAGTAAGTTACAGTGATACCATAACCACAACTGTATCCAACTTCAATCCCCTGTCCTTCAATGTTAATATATTTAATGGAATTGAGCAGTGGAATGTCTATTTTGTAAACCCGAAAAGATATCAAATTGGCCATCTTTTAAAAAGCCTGGATTCAAATTTTGATATAAACAATAGCAGTGTTAAGAAAGTATCAAATGTGGATTTATACAGGGCACCAGACAAATTTTATTTAAATATGGGCGAGGTTAAATTTATAGAATTTTTAATGGAAAGCGGATTTTTTAAATCCCCCAGATCGGCAAATCTTGAACAGATTAGCAAAACACTTGGCATTTCTCCATCTACACTGAGTAGAAAGGTGAGGGATGTTGAGTCGAGAATTTTTAACAGACTTCTGGAATATGAAAATATGTAGTGCAACATATTGCAGAAATATTTAATTGATAATTGTAAGTACAATCATACATGGAAATCAGTGAAAAAGAAATGGTTGAATTAAAAAGAGGTACAATACCGTTAAGTAAACTGGCAGTTCAGGGATTGGCTGTTATTGGCCCATCCATTACAGCGGCCATATTGATCACGGGAATAGCCGGAGTTGCACTATCAGCTACACCTTTGGTTTTTATAATAGCAACAGTGGCAATTTTAATAAATGCCAACACTGCAATACAGTACTCCAAAAAAATAGCAAGTTCTGGTGGCTTTTTTACATATGCATCCCATGGCATAGGTCCAAGAACAGGAATAATGGCCGGTTTTTATCAGTTATTTTACAATATTAATAACGTTGCCTTTCTTGCACTATGGAATGGATATTTTTTGGTCAGCATTTATTCATTTTTTACAGGAAATGGAGTCAGTTCATATACTATGTTACTAGTCGGCTTTATAACAGTGGCATTCTATTTTCTTATACAGTATTTTGGAATAAAGAAGGCAATTAACTTTAACTTTGTTACAGGGTTAATAGAAGCTGCATTTCTGGTTATTATATCCATAATTATAATTTTACTGTCCCCCTCTTCAAATACAGCATACGTATTTACTCCTGGTTCTGCTGGAATAGGTGGAGTTGGATTGGGCATGATTCTAGCATTACTGTCATTCGGTGGATATACCACAGTGGTATCATTATCAGAAGAGGCAAAAGAGCCTAAGAAAAATGTTGGAAAGGCAATAATATTTACAATAATCCTTGCTGGATTTATATTTGTACTTACATCATATGCTCTTACAATAGGCTGGGGATACAATAATATGGCTAATTTTGCCCTTTTGCCACTTCCCGGATTCACAGTTGTTAAGGCAAAGATTGGAATTATACCAACAATAATACTAGGCATTATTGTATTGAGCTCAAATCTTAATGCAGTAAATGGTCAGATGGTGAACCTTTCAAGAGTTGCATATAGGATGTCAAGGGACGGCATCCTGCCAAAAAGTTTGGGAAAGGCACACCCAAGATATCAGACACCGTATATTTCCCTAATTGCCCTTACATTAATCAGCACGGTTATTATGGTAATTGTATTCCTGCTGGTAACTCCAGCAATCGAGGCGGTTTTTCTGCTGGCTACAATGGCAACCGTTGGTACAATAATGGTTCACAGCATTACAAATATATCTCTCATACCCTATTCACTGAAAAATAAAGATTTTAAGGTTTTTATAACAGGTTTGCTCCCAGTACTGGGAACAATACTGATTTTATATGCTTTATACGCTTCTATATGGCCACCTATATATCCATATTTTATTGCACCGGTGTTGCTAATTGTCTGGACAGTTATATGCATATTATATATAGTGCTGGTTATTAATAAGAAAACAAACATTGAAGAAATTGGGAAATTTACGCTTTAGGTGATACAGATGGAACTTGAAAACAATACAGAACACATACTAAACGAGTTGAATAACGCAGTTTTAAACCATAATAAACTCAGATCAGATAGCCTAAATCTCATAGCCTCGGAATCAATTTTATGGGACTCCACCAGCTTAGCAGATTACGTAGATCTTACAAGGAGGGCTATTCTTGGAATACCGAATGAGCGTTACAGCGAGGGCGGAAAGTATATTGATATAATAGAAAACATTACAGAAAAACTGCTAAAGGAGTCATTTAAAGCTTCCTTTGCTGAATGGAGGCCTATTTCTGGCTCAATAGCCGACGGAGTATTAATTCACGCATTGACCTCAGTTTCAGACCCAGTTTTGGCAACCCCAACCCCACTGGGGCATCCTACCTGGCATGAAAATGGATATGCGGGCTTTAGAGGGTTAAAATTGTATGATACACCATATGACTGGAATAATCTGGAACCAGATTACAAGAAACTTGAAGAATTTACCTCTGATAATAATATGAAATTAATAATAGAAGGATCATCTCTAATACTTTTCCCCCCGGACTTTAAAAAATTAAAAGAAGCATCCAACGGCATTCCAATATGGTATGACGGAGCTCACATTCTTGGCCTGATTATTGGGAATAAGTTTCCAAACCCGTTAAATTATGGAATTAATGCACTGAGTGGATCCACTCAAAAAACCATGGCAGGACCACTTGGTGGAGTTATATTGACAAATAATGAAAATATGTATAAAACTATTGTTAAGGCAACATCCAATGATATGGCAACACCAGATTACAGCAGATATGTTATGCTAAGCAAGGTTCTATTAAACTGGAAAAGTTCGGGAAATTCACTTGCTAAAAATATTACAGAAAATGCCAAAACTCTAGCGGAAGAATTGGTGAACTGCGGAATGAGAGTTATTCTTGAGGAAAGGGGATATACATCCACGCATCAGATTGGACTGGTGGCTCCAGGTGATATGTCATCCGAAATGGCTGCCAAACGCCTATCAATGAAAAATATTATTACAACGCCCTTTCCATTGCCAAAAGAGGCTAAATACAGCAATGTATTGCGTCTGGGAGTTACTGAATTGACACAAATGGGTGCTACAGAAGAGGATATGAAAATTGTTGCTAGAATAATTAACGGTGCATTTACAAATGATAAAGACTCCATTGATAGCATTAAAAAATTACTGGGCACTTTGAAAGCGGAAAGGGTGAAATTATGATGGAATATCTATATTAATAGCTGATGGACTCCCAATTTATAAATATTTGACGAATTACTATAATTTTTATTTTTAACCTATAATCAGATATGGATTTTTTAGTGGAAAAGAAATAGATGTCTTAAAAGAATGGGGAAAGAGCATTAATACAGGCACTTGAATCTATATTAAGTTTAACAGAGCCTCATCATAGTCCAATGCATCAATAATATTTTAAAAAAATTATTTTATCAATTTATTTTTTATCTCATCTAATTCTACACCATTGAATTTTATTATTTTTTTAACCCACCATTCACCAATGAAATTTAGGTTGTCTCTTTCCCTTCTGGGAATCACGTGAACATGATAATGAAAAACACTTTGATTTGCTATTTTTGTATTGGAATTTATTAGGTTCACTCCATTTATTTCCATTTTTTCTTTAAGAATATGTGTAATTTTTTTAACAGTTTTAAAGACCTCCTGCAATGTTTCCTCATCAATATCATAAATATTTTCATAATGCGTTTTTGGAATTACCAATATATGACCTTTAGAAATAGGAAAAATGTCCAGAAATGCCAAGGTTTTTTTATTTTCATATATTTTATATGATTTTTCTTTTCCATTTACGATGTCACAGAAAATACACATAAAATTCAATTATGTTATTCTATATAAATTATTTTCATCATAGATATAATACTTAACGACAAAATATTTATTTGATTTAGTATTAACATCTTTACCCAATTCCACATAAAAATATATTAAAATAAATAAATATAGGAAAGGAAAGTCTTAAAAATAAAGAAGCAATATCCTGACTGAAATGCCGCCATAGCTCAGTTGGTAGAGCACTCGGCTGTTAACCGAGCGGTCGTCGGTTCAAGCCCGACTGACGGCGTCTGGGGTTGTAGCTCAGCTAGGTAGAGCGCCTGGCTCATAACCAGGTGGTCGTCGGTTCAAACCCGGCCAGCCCCA